>JAZRYH010000001.1:0-6468 GCA_045600685.1 Alloprevotella sp.
TAAGCCCCTCGCATAGGAATCTTTCAAATCACCTGCATTTACAAGAGGTTTGAAAGATTACACTTATTTTCCCCGGACAACAATATCTTCAAATATAAAGTTGGGGTAAGTCCTTGCTTAGGCAAGCGGCAAGCCAGTTGCCGCTCAAGGTTATGCCTTTCGGTACGCGCTTTCCCCGATTGTGTCATCATGGCCACAGCTGTGGCTAAGTATCCGTCACAGCTGTGGCCAAATATCCGTCACAGCTGTGGCTATGTTTCGGTCACAGCTGTGGCCATGATGACATTGTCGGCGAAAGCGTTCCTCTTGAAGGCTTTACCTTGGGCGGATGCGTCATTATAGGAACGAAGCACGGCCATCCGGACAAATCTTGCAACTATGAGTGAGAAGACTTATGCATATTCATAAGCGAGAAGGCCATTCTCGCCGTTGTGGTGAGAATGGCCTTCTTTGGGGAAGTTTTAATGAGAGAACCGGAGCCTCTGGGCAGCGGAAAAAGAGAGTATTTTGTTTTAATAGAGCAGAATTGTTTCAGCGGAATCGACGGCGGCGGTGCGCGTGGCGTCTTGCACGGGGGAGAGGGTCTCGAGTTCTGGCGAGAGGCTGTCGGTGTGCTGGACCTGTGCGGCGATTTGTGCCTGTCGCTCGGCGGCGCCTTGTGTGATGGCGCGGTTTACGCTGCCGGCGATGAGGGCCACGATGGCTACGGCGGCGGCTGCGCGGAAGTAGGGGCGCACGCGGTCGAAGAGCGTGAGGGGCTGGGCCGTCACTACGGGCGCGGGATTTATATCGCCGAGGCGGGCGAGGATGCGCTCGTCGAAGTCGGCGCCGAGGTGCTGACCGCGGTGGTGCTCCAGGGCGGCGAAATGGGCGGCGTAGGGTTTGAGTTCATCGGGCACCTCTTCCTGGGAGAAGAAAGAGCGGAGGATTTGCTCTTCCTCGGCGGTGGTGAGGCCGTCCCAGTAGCGGGCGATGAGTTGGTTTATATAGGAGTAATTCATGTGTATCAAATAGTTAAAAATTAAAAGTTAAAAATTAAAAGAGAAAAGATGAGATTGGGGGCTGTAAGGTTTCCGCGTGTGAGGGGTATGAGCAACTTTTAATTTTTAATTATTACTTTTTAATTTTTCATTGAAGGCTTCGCGCACGGCTTGGCGGGCGCGGTGGATGTTAATCTTGACTTGTCCTTCGGTGAGCTGCAGTGTGCTGGCTATCTCCTGATAGGAGAGGCCTTCCACGTCGCGCAGGATGAGACAGGAGCGCTGGGGCTCGCGGAGGTTGTGGATGAGTGAGAGCGTTTTGTCGTAGCGGCGCTGGAGGTCGGTGCGGGCTTCGTTCTGCGCTGGGGCTTCGTCGGCGACGTCGGGCAGGGAGTCGTGGAGCGAGAGCTGACGGGCGTTGTGGGCAGCACGGTCGAGAGCCAGGTTGCGACACACGATGGTGAGGTAGGCTGCGAGGTCGGCGATTTCCTTCTCGGGGTGTTGCCGGTTTTCCTCCCACACTTTTATTAGTGTGTCTTCCACCGTGTCTTCGGCCTCTGCGGTATGGTTCAGTATGGCCAGTGCGAGGCGATAGAGACGGTTTTTCTGCGACAGGAGGTCGCGGCGGAAATCCAACTGTTTCATCGTGCTTTCTACTCTTATGACGGACAAGGGAAGGAAAAGTTACACTTTTTGGTACTTTTTTTTCTGTTTCCGTTGCAAAGTTAGCATTTTTTGCTCGGATATAAGGTATTTGCGGGGGTGTTTTTAAGAAAAGTCCTTTGTTTTTCGCTCGCTTATTCGTAACTGTTGCTGTCCGGGGAAAATAGGTGTAATCTTTGTTTCCTTTGTAGATGCAGGTGATTTGGAAGTTATGGAGTAGGAGGGGCTTATTTTTCAACCAGTAATGACAAAGCGCCGAAGGTGCGACATATTGGAGGATAGGGCGTGAGCCCTATCTCTTGTGCTTGACCCTATGTGGGAGCGTTGTAAGTGCGACATATTTCAAACTAAGTGGTAATTATGTCGCACTTACAGCGCTCCCAGAGAAAATAACCTATGAGTGAGGTAGGGCTCGCGCCCTACCCTCCGTTATGTCGTCCTTTCAGGACTTTCAACTTTTCCCCGGACAGCAATAATTCGTAACTTTAAGCTTCGCTTTTAGTTACTCTCGCTCGGAAAAGCAAAGAAAAGCGGTGCTTTCCTTTGCTCTTCGCTCGCTTATTCGTAACTTTGCAGCGTATATCGTTTTTATTTTTCTATGACACATTATTTATTTATACGCCTACGCGCGTACGTATTGACCCTCGTGGCAGCATGCTTCTGCTGCTCCCTCGCCACAGCACAGAGTATCATCCCCCAACCCCAGAAGATGACGCGGGGTGAAGGACAGTTTGCACTGACGGAGACGACCATCGTGTATCACGCTCCCGAACTGAACGAACTGGCTGCCTATCTGCGCGACATTGTAGAGCCCTCCACGGGGCTTACGCTGCAGTTGAAGGCCACGACGGCAGAGCAATTCCTGCGCCTGAAGGATAAGAAGCACAACGGCATAGGACTTTTCCTCTCCAACGACCTCAAGGCCGAAGGCTACACGCTGAACGTGACGCCGCAGAAGGCGCTGATAAAGGGCGCTGATACGGCTGGCGCGTTCTATGGCGTGCAGTCGCTGTTGCAGTTGCTGCCGGCGGAGATTATGGATTCCCATCTGCACAAGCGCATGACGGAGCGCGGCGCATGGACGCTGCCCGCCGTGGAAATAGAAGACGCTCCCCAGCGCCCGTGGCGCGGACTGATGCTCGACGTGGCCCGCTATTTCCATGACCTGCGCTATCTACGCCACTACATTGACTGCATGGCCCACTATAAACTCAACCGCCTGCAACTGCACCTCATCGACGACAGCGGTTGGCGCCTGGAAATAAAGAAGTACCCCCGCCTGACGCAGGAGGGTGCATGGGCCGGCACGGAGGGTGAGCGCCTCGGCGGCTACTACACGCAGGAGGAAATGCGCGAACTTATCAAGTACGCCGCCCTGCGCGGAGTGGAAATCGTGCCGGAGGTGGAGTTCCCCGCCCATGTGATGAGTGCCGTGGTGGCTTACCCCTGGCTGTCGTGCACGGGTGAGCAGCAGGTGCTGCAGACGCGACACTCCATCAGTCCTGAACTGCTCTGCGTGGGCAAGCAGACAAGCCTCGATTTCCTGCGCGACGTATTGGACGAGGTGTGTGACCTCTTCCCCTGCCGCTATGTGAACATCGGTGGCGACGAAGCCAAGTACAAGCGTTGGGAGGCCTGCCCCGACTGTTTGGCTCTGATGCAGCGCGAGGGCCTGACGAAAGCCAGCGAACTGCAAGGCTGGCTCACCAACAAGGTGGCCAGGATGCTGAAGGAGAAAGGCCGCACGGCCGTGGGCTGGCAGGAAATCGTGGAGCGCGGCAAGGTGAACGAACCTGTGGTAGCCACCGTATGGAGCGGAGCTATGGGCGACAGCACAAAGATAAAGGATATGGGCCACAAGGTGCTGCTCTCGCCGAACGCCTACCTGTACCTGGACTTCCCCGAAAGAGTGGTGGAGGGCGAGGTGCCCGCCGCTACGTGGCGCGGCCCCATATCTTTGGAAAAACTGTATGGTATGCCGTGTGAGGACTACAGTGCCGACGGCGCCTGCATCGGCATTCAGGCCTGTATGTGGAGCGACCTCTTCATCCACGGTAAGGGACTTCCCGAGCTGCGCCCGCTGAACGAAAACCGCAGCGAGGCCTACATAGACTATCTCACCTATCCGCGCCTGTTGGCCGTGAGCGAGGTGGCGTGGTGTAAGAAGGCCGACCGCTCGTGGGAGCGCTTCGCCGGTGCCCTCGGAAAGCACTTCGCCCGTCTCGACGCACTGGATGTACACTACCGCGTGCCGGAGCCCGCCGTCAAGGTAGAAGAAGGCCGCGTTACGCTCTCCTCTCCCGTGGAAGGCGCCGAGATACGCTACACCCTCGACGGCACGATGCCCCACGAGCACTCCATGCTCTACACCGCCCCCTTCACTCTCAAGGAGGGCCAGAAGGTGCGCGCCATCACCGTGGCCAGCCCGGGACATTTCTCTTTACCGCAATAATATCTGTTTCCAACGTTGGTAATTCCTCTATGCACAACCTTGAAATAATGGCTCCCGTCGGCAGCCGCGAGTGTCTCGCCGCCGCCTTGAAGGCTGGGGCCGACAGCATCTACTTCGGCGTGGAGCAACTCAACATGCGTGCCCACTCCGCCTCGCACTTCACGATAAACGACCTGCATGACATCGCCCAGCAATGTGAGGCAGCCGGAGTGAAGTCCTACCTCACCGTCAACACAATCATCTACGGCGAGGAACTGCCCCTGATGCGCGAGATATGCGACGCCGCAAAGGCTGCCGGCATCAGCGCCGTCATTGCCGCCGACGTGGCCGTGCTGAGTTACTGTAAGACTATAGGGCAGGAGGTGCACCTCTCCACGCAACTGAACATCAGCAACGTGGAGGCCCTGCGCTTCTATGCTCAGTTTGCCGACGTGGTGGTGCTGGCCCGCGAACTGAACCTCAACCAGGTGCGCGAAATCCACGAGGCCATCATCCGTGAGAACATCTGCGGCCCTTCCGGCGAACAGATACGCATCGAAATGTTCTGCCACGGCGCCCTGTGTATGGCCGTGAGCGGCAAATGCTACCTCTCGCTCCATAACCTCGGCGGCTCTGCCAACAGGGGAAGTTGCATGCAAGTGTGCCGCCGCGGCTATAGCGTGAAGGACTACGAGAGCGACACCGAACTGCTGGTGGACAACAAGTACATCATGTCGCCGAAGGACCTCAAGACCATTGATTTCATTGACGAAATGATAGAGGCCGGCGTGAGTGTGTTCAAGATTGAGGGTCGCGCCCGCTCTGCCGAATATGTGCTCACCACAGTGCAGTGCTACAAGGAGGCCCTCCGCGCTGTGGAAAACGGCGAATTCACCGAAGAAAAACGGAAAGAATGGAACCGAAGACTGGCCACCGTCTTCAACCGCGGCTTCTGGAACGGCTACTATCTAGGCCAGCGTCTTGGCGAGTGGAGTCCGCACTACGGTTCCTCGGCCACGGAGAAGAAGCAATACGTGGGCAAGGTGACGAAATACTACAGCAAACTCGGCGTGGGCGAGTTCAAGGTGGAGGCCGCAGACGTTCATCTTGGCGACCGCCTGCTCATCATCGGCCCCACCACGGGCGCCCTCTACGTCACTGCCGACGAAATCCACACCGACGGACCTGCCACCGAGGCTTTGAAAGGACAATATGCCGCCGTGAAAGTGCCCGAGAAGGTAAGGCCGGCGGATAAGATTTATTTGGTAAAAGAAAACCAATAATAAAAACATTACTCCTCTTATGAATCCCGAAGCAACCCAAATACAGTCTTCCGATCAATACGCCGTAGAAGAGGTAAAAGCACATATTCTAACGATAAGAGGCACATCTGTCATTCTTGACCGTGACTTGGCTGCAATGTATCAGGTAAGTGTGAGTCAAATGAATCGTCAGGTCAAAAGAAATCAGGAACGTTTTCCTGAGGATTTCATGTTTCAGCTCACCAAAGAGGAGGTCTCGGACTTGAAATGCCATTTTGGCACTTCAAACACAAGGGGCGGCGACAGGCGTGCTCGGCCTTACGCTTTCACTGAACAGGGAATAGCCATGTTGAGCGGGCTACTCCGTAGCGAAACAGCCATTCGCACAAACATTCTTATCATGCGTGCTTTCGTTGCCATGCGCCACTATTTTACACAACAATCCTACACATTGCAGCGCCTGACCCATATAGAACAGAAGCAAAAGGAGCAAGAAGAGTGGCGCACCGCGATGGATACGAAGGTGGAGGCTTTGCTGGAAAATATGTCTTCGCAACAAATGGCTCTCCCTGCCGAACAATTATTTCAGACGGGGTGTGTATGGGATGCCTGGGCATACCTGTCAGACTTGGTAAGACAAGCGCAGCAACGCATAGTCCTTGTAGATAATTTTGCAGACGAGCGCACCTTGTCGCTCCTTGGGAAACGGGCTGCAGGCGTGTCCGCCACTTTGTTCTCACGTTATGGTGAAGATCTTCTTATTGACCTTGACAAGTACAATGCCCAACATGCGGAAATACTGTTTCATCAGTTGCCCCACCGCACACACGATCGCTTCTTAATCATAGACGACGTAGCCTATCTCCTTGGCGCCAGCGTGAAAGACATGGGAACAGGACTGTGTGCAGTAACCCGTATGACCGCATCTCCCGAAGAAATACTATCCCTTGTTCAATAAGTAATGGAAAAAAAATAACTTCCTAAAGTTCGCAACTAAGTGCATTCGTCAGCTTTGGCTGTCTTTTTGGCTCTTTTTGCGCTGCCTTTCAGTCACATAGCCCGCTATGCTCCTTCAAGAGCAGCACAAAAATAGCTCAAAAATCCTATCCAAATCTTCTGAACTTATTATTTC
>JAZRYH010000002.1:0-5985 GCA_045600685.1 Alloprevotella sp.
CGTGATACTCAAAGTTTTCGCTCAGGTCGCCCTTTTCACGTGCTTCCACGAGTTCGCTCTTCACGCGCGGCAACTCTACGTTTATCAGCTCGTCCAGTTCGGCTACCAGTTGCTCGTAGCACTCTTTTGATATGTACTCCATAGGGGCGGGTATTATTTGCGAGGTATATTCATCCACATTTTCCTCTCTTCGGGGGACATCTTCTCAATGGCGTAGCGCAGGGCGGTGCGGGGCATTTCGTGGGCGTGCTGCT
The DNA here is from genome assembly GCA_045600685.1 of Alloprevotella sp. GTDB lineage: Bacteria > Bacteroidota > Bacteroidia > Bacteroidales > Bacteroidaceae > Alloprevotella. The sequence goes on from JAZRYH010000002.1 coordinate 255, forward strand.
CCAGGAACCGGCGCAGGAGGTCAAGGCCGCAGCGCTCGCCCACGTCGCGGAGCATCCAGCCTACGGCTTTGTGGATGAGGTCGTGGGGGTGGTGGAGATGGAACTCGGCATAGCGGAGAGCCCATGAGGGCTGGCCGTGGCGCGTGGCCGTCCAGGTGCTGACGATGCTCATGCGCTGCAGCCACAGGCTATCGCTCTGGGCAAGGGCATCAAGGAGCGTGCGACGTATGTCGGCGGAGCGGCCGACAGGGATGGGCAGGGGGAGGTCGGCAGGCGTGAGACGGGTGGGCAGGAGCAGCCAGGCGCCGAGGATGCGGGGCGCGGAGAGGTCCACGAGGTCCCAGTTGTTGGCCTGGCGGGCATAAGTGAGATAAAGGCTTACGATTTCGTCGCGCCGGCGGATGGCTCCGTCGTCGGCCACGAGGCGTTTCTTGCTGTGGGCTTCAAATCGGGCGACGAGGATGAGGAAACCGCACAGGCGCACCTCGTGCCACGGGCTGAGCAGGAGCGTGGGCACTTCTTCGAGCGGAAGGTCGGCAGAGTGGCGCACCACCTCGCGCGTCTGCGGCACCTTGATGCCGAGAAACTGGTCGCCATGGCCGTATTGCCCGGGAGCCGTCTTGAAGAAACGCATAAGTACGGCACGCTGGCTTTCGTTGCGCAGCGCCTCCATATAGGAGATAATTTCAAGGGCTTTCATATAAAAAAGAAGCGTTGAGAGTGCAAAATTACAACTTTGGGGCGAGACAGAGGGCAAGTTTCGCTTTTTTTTGCTACTTTTGCAGCATGAACGTAATGAAAACGGCACTGGCTGCCGCCGTGTTATGGTTTTGCAGCATTATGGCGGCAGGCGCGTGGAGCATCGTCCCCCACCGCAATGCGGCCACCACGGGCGGCTACGACTTCATGCTCTACACGCCCGACGAGGCGGAGACTGAAGGCCACGCTCCCCTACCCCTCATCATCTTCCTCCACGGCGCGAGCCTGCAGGGCACCGACCTGAAACGCGTGGAGCGCTACGGGCCGCTGGATGCCGTGCACAAAGGAATGGATATTCCGGCATACATCATGGCCCCGCAGTGTCGCGGCGGATGGAATGCCGAAAAGGTAATGAAAACCCTGGAGGGCGTGATGAAGCAAGCAGGCGTTGACACGACGCGCATCTACGTCATCGGGATGTCGCTCGGGGGATTCGGCACGCTCGATTTCGCATCCACCTACGCCGACCGCGTGGCGGCGGCCATAGGTATATGCGGAGGCGTGACGAAGAGCATCGACCCGCTGGCCACGCTGCCCCTCTGGATTCTTCACGGCACGGCAGACCGTCCCGTGCCTATCAGCCGCAGCGAGAGCATAGTGAACCGCATCAAGCAAATCAACGGTGGCGAGAGGCTCATCTTCACCCGTCTGCCAGGCATCGACCACGGAAAGCCCGCACACCTGTTCTATCGCCACGAGATGTATGAATGGCTGCTGGAGCATCGCCTCACCGACGAGGGCAGGCCCGTGAACAGAAATTACATCCTCAACAACGAAAGCATACAAAAGGCCTACCGCGACCTGCCCGGACACGGACGGAGCGTGAGGTAAATAAAATCTAAATCTAATACTATGTTTGCCATCTTTCTCAACTTCTTGGCTGTAGTCGTAGGTACGCTCATCGGTGCCGTTGCCAAACGCGGCATCCACGAAAAGTATCTCACAGTGATGAACACGGCGATGGGACTCTGCGCCCTCGTGCTGGGCATCAATGTGGCCGTGGACAATATGAAGCGAAGCATGGTGCCGGCCCTCTTCATCTTGTGTCTGTGCATCGGCGGCCTGATAGGTACCTGGCTGAAATTGGACGCGCGAATAGAGAAACTGACGAGGGAAGATTCAACGAAGCCCAACTCCCTCTCGCAGGGCATCCTGACGGCCGTGCTCCTCTGCTGCGTGGGCACACTTTCCATGATGGGCCCCGTGCTTTCGGCCCTCAAGGGCGATGACACCTACTTGATGACGGCTGCCGTGCTCAACGGCGTGACGCTGGTGGTGCTGGCATCGTCCTATGGCATCGGCATGATTGTGACGGCCCCCATCGTGTTCCTCTGGCAGGGATTTTTCTACGGCGTGGCCAAACTCTCGGCTGATTTCATCACGGAAGAGATGGTGTGCGAGATGAGTATCGTGGGCGGCATTATGATTGCCGCCGTGGGACTCGGCATCCTGAACATTAAGGACTGCAAGACGGCCAATCTATTGCCCGCACTGTTCCTGCCTATTCTCTACTACCTTTTGATAGGTCTGTTCTGAGGCGTGGAGGGGGATTGAAAAAATAAAATATCGGGCGTGTCCTATGCGAAATAAGACACGCCCGATATTCTTAGCGTCCGCGGGAAACGGGGGTGGCCGACGGAAGAATTTTAGGAAAAGTATTTACGACAGGCACTGGCTCTATGGGGTCGGTGCCTTCTTCGTTTTCCGTGGTGTCAGTAGGAGTCACTGCGGGGGGCAGGCCTTCGGCCAGCTTCCATGCGGTAGGGGATTTGAGGCCCATCGTCTTGAAATACGTGGCCAGCGTGCCACGGATAAGGAGACGGCGGCCGAACAATTCGGGATTGTCGAAAGAGTTAAGCGCATCGCGCACTTCGCCTTTGGGCAACTCCACGGGAAGACATTCCTCGGGGAACAGACACAACGAATCTTCGCAAAGCAGCAGATTGGTGTTGGGCTTGTCGTAAATTCTGCTGGCCGTGGCACTGCTTATCGTGCTCCCGTTCACAAAGCCTACGTAGTAGCCGATGACGGTGACCTCCTCGCCTACCGCCCGGCTTTGCGCCTCGCTGACGGAGATGTATTCATCGTACGTTATCTCCTTATGGTCTGATTTGCCCTCCGCACCGGTTCCGCCCAAGTCCAACTGGCCGCAGGCGCAGACCAACAGCGCCATCAGCAACAAGAGAGAAAGGCGAAGGGAAGGCTTATGCATGGGGTGTTTACACGCTGACGGTGGCCTTGATATGAGGATGGGGGTCGTAGCCCTCCAGTTGGAAATCCTCGTAACGGAAAGAGAAGATATCCTTCACGTCGGGGTTGATAATCATACGGGGCAGCGGCCGCGGCTCACGGGTGAGTTGGAGACGGGCCTGCTCGAGATGATCGAGATACAGGTGGGTGTCGCCCGTGGTGTGGATAAAGTCGCCGCATTCCAGGCCGCACACCTGCGCCATCATCTGGAGAAGGAGAGCGTAGGAGGCAATATTGAACGGCACACCCAGGAACGTGTCGGCCGAGCGCTGATAGAGTTGCAGCGACAGGCGGCCGTCGGCCACGTAGAACTGGAAGAGGCAGTGGCACGGCGGCAAGGCCATCTCATCTACCTCCGCAGGGTTCCAGGCACTGACGAGGATGCGGCGCGAATCGGGGTGGTGCTTGATGAGATCCACGGCCTGGCTAATCTGGTCGATGGCTCCCCCTTTGTAGTCGGGCCACGAGCGCCACTGATGCCCGTAAACGGGGCCGAGTTCGCCGGTCACGGGGTCGGCCCACTCGTTCCAGATGCGCACGCCGTTCTCTTGCAGATAGCGCACGTTGGTGTCGCCCTGCAGGAACCACAGCAGCTCGTGGATGATGCTCTTCAGATGGAGTTTCTTAGTGGTGAGCAGCGGGAAACCCTCCGACATGCGGAACCGCATCTGATGCCCGAAGACGGAGAGCGTCCCGGTGCCGGTGCGGTCACCCTTCTGCACGCCCTCGTCAAGGATGCGCTGAAGCAGATTGAGATATTGTTGCATACTTAATAACCCCGACCGCGGTGTTTCCGAAGTCGGGGGAAGGGAGGGTTATTCAAATCCGTTAGGGTTGTTCTTCTGCCAGTGCCAGGAGTCGCGGCACATATCCTCAATGCCGTACTGAGCCTCCCAGCCGAGTTCGGCCTTGGCCTTGGCGGGGTTGCAGAAGCACGTGGCGATATCGCCCGGGCGGCGGGGCTTGATACTGTAGGGCACGTCCACCCCGTTGGCCTTCTTGAAGGCGTTCACTACGTCCAGCACACTGTAGCCGTGGCCCGTGCCGATGTTGTAGATGGCTATGCCCTTCTTCTCCTCAATGGCCTTGAGGGCGGCCACGTGGGCGCGGGCCAGGTCAACGACGTGGATGTAGTCGCGCACGCCGGTACCGTCGTGCGTGTCGTAGTCGTTGCCGAACACGCCGAGTTCGGGACGCTTGCCCACGGCCGTCTGCGTGATGTAAGGCATGAGGTTGTTGGGGATACCGTTGGGGTTCTCGCCGATGGTGCCGCTCTTGTGAGCACCGATGGGGTTGAAGTAGCGCAGCAGCACGACGTTCCATTCGGGGTCGGCCTTCTGCACGTCCATCAGCACCTCTTCCAGCATGGACTTCGTCTGGCCGTAAGGGTTGGTGCAGTGGCCCTTGGGACACTCCTCGGTGATGGGAATGATGGCAGGATCGCCATACACCGTGGCGCTGGAGGAGAAGATGATGTTCTTGCAGCCGTTCTTGCGCATCACGTCGAGCAGCACGAAGGTGCCGTTCATATTATTCTCATAATATTCCAGGGGCTTGGCGCAGCTCTCACCCACAGCCTTGAGGCCGGCGAAGTGGATGCAGGCGTCGAAATGGTGCTCGTCGAAGACGTGCTGCAGACCCTCGCGGTCGCGGATGTCCACCTTATAGAAAGGCACGGCCTTGCCGATGATTTTCTCCACGCGCTGCAGAGCGATGGGGCAGGAATTGTACAGATTGTCCACCACGACGGCCTCGTGCCCGGCCTCGGTGAGTTCGATGAGCGTGTGGCTACCGATGAAGCCAGCACCGCCAGTAAGAAGGATTTTCATTTTATTATTATTTTAGTCGTTTATCAGTCCTGTTGCGCCCTGTCCGCGCAAACTCTTGGCAAAGTTACGCAATTCTCCCGAAACGGCCAACTCTCCGGCCGGAAAAAGAGGATAATACCCTCATTATTTGCTCGGAATGACAATAGCGCACACGATATAGACCAGCAATCCCGGGAATGCGGCAGAACAGATGCTGAGCAGCGCATACCCCAGTCGCACCAGCGTCGGGTCAAGGTCTAAATACTCCGCCAGGCCGCCGCATACGCCGGCCAGAACGCGGTTTTGTGAACGGGTGAGACGTTTGTTCATATTTTTTCAATAGGTATAATTCCAGCCAGGACAGTGCTCGCGAAACTTGAGTAACTATAATTAGTATCCATACGGCTTCGTGCACACTAAAGCGTCCTGCTCCTTCTCGTTTCTTTTGCATTTGCAAATATACTCATTATTTCCGTAGCCGCCACACCTTTTCGCATTTTTTTGCAAGCCGACAGCATTTTTTTGCAAGCCGACGGCAAATTTTTGCACCCCCTTGGCAATTTTTTGCCAGCCGACAGCAATTTTTTGCCAAGGGGGTGCAAAAAATTGCCAAGGGGGGTGCAAAACTTTTTGGGTCATCCTACATTTCGCGTGATGGTTGTGCCTGAAAGGCACTACAGCGAGCATAGCGAGCTGTCAGTAATGCCGGGTACAACGTGCCCGGTATGACGGATAGAGATTAAACACAGGGCCGGAAGCCGCCATGCAATACAATTGATGGCGAACCGCGAAATGCCGTAGGCATGAGATAGGGTAGCCAGCCATAAGGATGCCCGCAGGGAGGACGCAATGGCTGGTCGTTGCCAAAAGGGGGAGGCCTGCCTTTAGGTAGGCGAGAGGATGTCCCTTACCTG
>JAZRYH010000003.1:0-21806 GCA_045600685.1 Alloprevotella sp.
TTAGGCCAGATGTTTGCCGCTGACTTCTTTCAGATTCCACCTCGCGGTGGACACCCTTGTCTCTCTGGCTATACGATTCCCACTATCAGGGCTCGTTGGGGACTTACACCTGTTAGACAATGCTCATGCCGAGCATACAAAAAGCAGGCTGCCCGAAAAGAGCAGCCTGCCTTATATATATATAATGAGGGAGGGGCAAGAATGAGAAGGGAAAGTTAGCGAAGTTTCTCTATGAGTTGCTCAACTGTGAGTTTCTGCTGCTCGCCGGTGGTCATGTCCTTGAGGGCAATGAGGTCTTCCTGCATTTCCTGTTCACCTACGAGGGCGACATAGGGCACTTGGAGGGCATTGGCATACTGCATCTGCTTCTTCATCTTGGCGGCATCGGGATAGACTTCGGTGGGTATGCCGGCCTGGCGCACCTGGCGGGCCAGACGGAGGCAGTGGGCACCTTCCTTCTCGCCGAAATTGATGAAGAGGAGGCGTGCTCCAGCATGGGCTTCGCGAGGGAAGAGGTCAAGCTGGGTGAGGACGTCGTAGATGCGGTCGGCACCGAACGAGATGCCTACACCTGAGAGGCCGGGAAGACCGAAGATGCCGGTGAGGTTGTCGTAGCGCCCGCCACCGTTGATGGAGCCGATTTCTACGTCGAGGGCTTTCACCTCGAAGATGCAGCCGGTGTAGGAGTTGAGGCCGCGAGCGAGGGTGAGGTCGAGGCTTGCCTCGGCTGCGCCTTCGTATTGGGAGAGGACGTACTCCACCTCTTCGATGCCTTTGAGGCCGGCCTCGGAAGAGGCGAGGACCTGGCGCATGGTGGCGAGTTTCTCGGCGTTGGTGCCGGAGAGGGTGATGATGGGCTGGAGCTGGTCCACCTGTGCCTGGGAGAGACCGTCGGAGAGGAGTTCGGCATTGACGCCTTCAAGGCCTATCTTGTCGAACTTGTCGATGGCAACGGTAATGTCTATGATGCGGTCGGCGGCACCGAGGACTTCGGCGATGCCGGTGAGTATCTTGCGGTTGTTGATTTTGATGGCCACGCGGATACCGAAGCGGCGGTACACCTCATCGACTATCTGGAGGAGTTCCACTTCGTTGACGAGGCTGTCGGAGCCTACGACGTCGGCGTCGCACTGATAGAACTCGCGGTAGCGGCCTTTCTGCGGACGGTCGGCGCGCCACACGGGCTGTATTTGGAAACGCTTGAAGGGGAGCTGGAGTTCCTCGCGGTGCTGCACGACATAGCGGGCGAAGGGTACGGTGAGGTCGTAGCGCAGACCTTTCTCGCAGAAGCGGGCGGCGAGCTGCGGGGCATTCTGTGCCTCGTAGTCGGCGGTGGAGACGGAGCGCGTGAAGTCGCCGGAGTTGAGGATTTTGAAGAGGAGTTTATCGCCCTCCTCGCCGTACTTGCCCATGAGGGTGGAGAGGAGTTCCATGGAGGGCGTCTCTATCTGGCGGTAGCCGTAGAGGGCGTACACCTCGCGGATGGTGTTGAAGATATAGTTGCGGCGCGCCATCTCTACGGGGCCGAAGTCGCGCGTACCTTTTGGAATGGATGGTTTCATAGAAGAAGACCCTCCCCTAACCCCTCCCATAAAGGGCGGGGAATGGATTGGGGCTGTGGGTTAAGAGTTAAGAGTTTATAGTTTATGGTTAAGAATTTATGGCTTATGGTTTATAGTTTACAATTTTTACAATTGATAGTTATCGCTCGCGAGTATCTACTCCCCGCCCTTTAAGGGAGGGGTTGGGGGAGGGTCTGTAGGGTCTGCTACAGCTCCTTCACCAAATAGATTTGCGTGGGCAGGTGGTCGGAGTAGCCGTTGAGCCATACGCCGGCGGCGGTGGTGCGGAGGGGCGTGCCCTTATATTTACCCTCCTGCTGGAAGAGGTAGTCGCGCATGAAGATGGCGTGCTGGAGGAAGGTGAGGCCACCGGAGAGGTCGAGCTGGCCTACGCCCTGGGGCTTCTTGAGGTTGTAGTTCTTATCCACGAGGTTACCGCTGACGAGTATCTGGTCGAAGAGGTTCCACTTGCCCTGATACATAAGCGTGCCCTGACCTTTCTTGCGCAGGGTGTAGTACCAGGGGTTGAAGAAGTCGGCGGGGCCTTCCAGCTTGCCGGCCTCAAACTTACACTTCATATTTTCCGTCATGGAAAGGTTGTCGGGGTCGTCGTTGAGGTCGCCCATGATAATCATCTTTACGTCGCCGTCGTAGCGCTTATAGAGGGCGTCGCAGAGCTGGCGCACCTGCCAGGCGGCACGCTCACGGGCCGGACTGGTGGCTCCGCGGCTGGGCCAGTGGTTGACGATGACGGCAAGGCGCTCACCGGCCAGACGTCCTATGCCCACCATGAAGCCGCGGGTGATGCGGGTGGTGTCGCCATAGAGGGGGAGCACGTGGATGGTGCCGTCCTCATCCTGCGTGAAGCCGAGGCGCTCGTTGGGCTTGTCCTCCGTGGGATAGATATAAGGCACGTAGAGGGAATCCTCAAGCGTGAAGAAGCGCGGGTTATAGAACATGGCTGCCTCCACGCCGCGGCGGTCCTGCGACTCAAAATGGAGGATGCGCCAGCCACGGCCCTGGAGCGAGGGCTGCTTCAACAGGTCCTCAAGCACATGGCGGTTCTCACATTCGGAGATGCCCATGATGGCAGGGCCGGCAGGGATGCGGTCGGTGCAAATTTGGGAGAGCACCTTGCTCATGTTGGCCAACTTGGACCTGTACTTCAGGCCGTTCCAATGGTAAGAGCCTTCGGGCAGAAACTCGTAGTCGTTCTTGCCGGGAGCATGGATGGTGTCGAAGAGGTTCTCAAGGTTGTAGAAAGCCACGCCATAGAGGGCGTAGCGCTTCTGCGACTGCTGGGCGTCGGAAGCCGGACGGCTGGACGTGAACACTACGCAGACGAGGGCAAGAGAAAGCCCAAAAAGGAGTTTTTTCATTGCTTTGCTTGTAATTCTTAAATATTTGCCGACAAAATTACAAAAAAAGCACCATACTTAAATGCTATCTCGTCGTTTTTTTATACTTTTGCGCCTACAAACTGCAGATTATGACTCGCGGCAACGACTTTTCGGCCCGTTCGTGAAGGATTGCCGCGCGTCTTCTGCCCATTCTCCCCTATCCTATGGCACTCAATTACATTTGGCTCGCCTTCTTCTTCATCGCCTTTGTCATCGCCGTCATCCGTCTGGTGTTTTTTGGCGATACTGACGTGTTCCCCGCCATCATGAACTCTACGTTCGAGACGTCGAAGACCGCCTTTGAGATAAGTCTCGGCCTCACGGGCGTCCTCTCGCTGTGGCTCGGCGTGATGAAGGTGGGCGAGAAAGGCGGCGTGGTGAATGCCCTTTCTCGCCTTCTCTCCCCCGTGTTCTGCAAACTCTTCCCCGAAATTCCGAAGGGCCACCCCGTGACGGGCAATATCTTCATGAACATCGCGGCCAACATGCTGGGCCTCGACAATGCCGCCACGCCCCTCGGCCTCAAGGCTATGGAGGGCATGCAGGAACTCAACCCGAAAAAGGACACAGCCTCCAACGCACAGATTATGTTCCTCGTGCTCAACACGTCGGGCCTCACGATTATTCCCGTGAGCATCATGGTGTACCGCGCACAGCAGGGCGCTGCCATGCCCACCGACGTGTTCGTGCCCATCCTCCTCGCCACGTTCTTCAGCACGCTGGCCGGCATCGTCATCACCTGCCTGTATCAGCGCATCAACCTCTTCAATCGCACGCTGCTCCTCACCCTGGGCGGCATGGCTCTCGCCGTGGCCGGCATCATCTGGGGCTTCAGCCAGTTGGACAGCACAATGATGAACCTCGTAGGCACCAACGTGGCCAATATCCTCCTGCTCCTTATTATTATATTATTTATGTGCGCGGGCGTGAGGAAGCACGTCAACGTATACGATGCTTTCATTGAGGGCGCCAAGGAAGGTTTCCATACGGCCGTGCGCATCATCCCCTACCTCGTGGCCATGCTCGTGGGCATCGGCGTATTCCGCGCGTCGGGAGCTATGGACTGGCTCGTGGACGGCTTCACATGGGCCGTCAAGGCCATCGGTTTTGATGCCGAATGGGTAGGCGCGCTCCCCACGGCCCTGATGAAACCGCTCTCCGGCAGCGGAGCCCGCGGCATGATGGTAGATGCCATGACGACCTACGGTGCCGACTCCTTCGTGGGCCGCCTTTCCTGTATCTTCCAGGGTAGCACCGACACGACGTTCTACATCCTCGCCGTCTATTTCGGCAGCGTGGGCGTCCGCCACACCCGCCACGCCGTGACCTGCGGCCTCCTGGCCGACCTCGCCGGTATCATTGCCGCCATAGGTATATGTTATATGTTCTTTTAAAAGCCCCACCCCGTCAGAGCCACCCCACAGCCTCACCCCGTCGCGGACACTTCGTGCCGCGCCACCCCTCCCCTATTAGGGAGGGGGATATACTCCTAAAGGTTCACAACCTCATAACCATATAAACTCACAACCCCACAACCCTATTACCCCACAACTTCACAACCCAATAGCCTTATAACCTTCAGATGTATCTTCCCCTCCCTATTCGGGGAGGGGTGTCAGGGTGCCATAGGCAGCCCTGACGGGGTGAGGCTTCAAACCTTCAGATGTATCTTCCCCTCCCTATTCGGGGAGGGGTGTCAGGGTGCCGTAGGCAGCCCTGACGGGGTGAGGCTTTTTCTGACGGGGTGGGGCTTTACTTTCTATGATAAAAAAATACGACTTCCTCGTCATCGGTTCAGGCGTAGCCGGTATGAGTTATGCCCTCCAGGTGGCCGCCTCGGGCAAAGGCAAGGTGGCCCTTATCTGCAAGACTTCCATCGAGGAGGCCAACACGGCCAAGGCGCAGGGCGGCGTGAGCAGCGTCACCGATTTCGCCGTGGACGACTTCGAGAAACACATCCACGACACCATGGTGGCCGGCGACTTCATCTCCGACCCCGAGGCCGTGCGCCAGGTGGTGGAGGGCGCTCCCGCCGGTATCCAGCGCCTCGTGCAGTGGGGCGTGAACTTCGACCGTAAGCCCGACGGCACCTTCGACCTCCATCGCGAAGGCGGCCACTCCGAGTTCCGCATTCTCCACCACGCCGACGACACGGGCTTCGAGATTCAGCGCGGCCTCATCGAGGCTGTGCGCCAATGCCCGCAGATAGAAATCCTTGAGAACCACTTCGCCGTGGAAATCATCACCCAGCATCACCTCGGTGTGCGCGTTACCCGCCGCACCACCGACATCGAGTGCTTCGGGGCCTACGTCCTCACTCCCGAAGGCCACATCGACACCTATCTCTCCAAGGTCACGCTCATGGCCACCGGCGGCACGGGGGCCGTTTATGCCACCACCACCAACCCCAACATCGCTACGGGCGACGGCATCGCCATGGTCTATCGCGCCAAGGGCCTCGTGAAGGGCATGGAGTTCGTGCAGTTCCACCCCACCGCCCTCTACAACCCCAAGGAGCGCCATCCCGCCTACCTCATCACCGAGGCCATGCGCGGCTACGGCGGTATCCTGCGCCTACCCTCCGGCGAGGAGTTCATGCAGAAGTATGACGCGCGCCTTTCGCTGGCTCCCCGCGACATTGTGGCCCGCGCCATCGACAAAGAGATGAAGATACACGGCATCGACCACGTTTACCTCGACGTCACCCACAAGGACCCCGAAGAAACGCGCCATCACTTCCCCAATATCTACGCCAAATGCCTCTCCATCGGCATTGACATCACGAAGGACTACATTCCCGTCGTGCCCTGTGCCCACTATATGTGCGGCGGCATTGACGTGGATCTCGACGGCCAGTCTTCCATCCGCCGCCTCTACGCCGTGGGCGAATGTTCCCACACCGGCCTTCACGGCGGCAACCGCTTGGCCAGCAACTCTCTCATAGAGGCCGTGGTATATGCCGAAGCCGCCGCGCGCCATAGCCTCAGCGTCATCGATTCGCTCTCCTACAAGGAGAACATTCCCGAATGGAACGACCACGGCATGCTCTCCAACGAGGAGAAGGTGCTCATCGCCCAGGACGCCAAGGAGGTGGAGGCCATCATGAGCACTTATGTAGGCATCGTGCGCTCTGACCTCCGTCTGCACCGCGCCTGGGAGCGCCTCGACCTGCTCTACGAGGAGACGGAGCACCTCTTCAAGCGCACCGTGGCCACCCGCGACCTCTGCGAACTGCGCAACATGATCAACGTAGGCTACCTCATCACGCGCCAGGCCCTGGAGCGCAAGGAGAGCCGCGGCCTGCACTACACCATCGACTACCCTGCCCACGCGCTTGATGCCCACAAGGCATAGCCACGCGCCTTCGCGCCGGGCATAGTGCCGCATACAGCTTCTCCCCTGCCCTCTCCTTATTAATAAATAGGAGGCGGCAGGGGAGATTTCGTATATTTCCAACAACATTTACGGGCCTTCAGCCCTTGCTAAACGAGAAAACGTCGCAATCCTCCCCCTTAGGACTCCAATCCTAAGGGCGAGGACTCCAATCCTAAGGGGGAGGACTCCAGTCCTAAGGGCGAGGACTGCAGTCCTTAGGCGAAAAACTGGTGCGCATACCGGATTGTACTGAAAAGAAGCCCCGACGCGTCAGAACCTTTTCAGGAGAAAATCCAGTCCTGCCCTGAAACAGAGGGCGAGGCTCAGCGAATGGCTGAGGGGCTCGCCTGAAGGATGGGCGAGGAAGCCGTCCACACTGGCCGTGAGCGACATATCGTGGGAGAAAGGCTGCCGGTATGCCACGCGATAGGTGGCGGTGTTCACGTGGCCGAACTGGCGGCCGTCGATAGTGCTGAGCGTACTGAGATGAGGGGTGCCGAAAAGGCTCACGTACTGATAACCGAAGAGATAACCGCCGCGCAGGTCAAGACGGTTCCAAAGGAGGGCGGAGGCTTGCGCCCACAAGGCGTCGCCACTGTTCTGGGGCCAGAGCGTCCCCTTGAGTTGCATGGAGTGGAGCACCATGGCTTCAGCGCCGAGGGCGCTGAGGACGTGGCGGTCGGCAAGCCATTGGGCGCGCAGGCCGAGGGCGGCGTTGGCAAGGGTCTGGGCACCGCAGTGGGTGGCGTCAATCTCGCCGCCGCGGTGCTGGGTGAGGATTTGGATGGGGAGCGTGAGGCTCACGTTGCGGCGGGCAGAAGAGAAAAGTTCCACTTCTTGCACGAGGCCGGCGGTGAAGGCTTCCTGATGGGTGTCCTGTCTGTAGATGAAGCTCTGCCAGTCTATCCAGAGGTCGAGGTCGTAGCGCGGCAGGGCGAGCCGCACCTGCGCTCCCATCTCGGGGTCGGCGCTGTGGAGGCTCTCGGGATTGGAGAGGGGCAGGGCGAGGGCGTGGGGGGCGAGTTGGGAGGCGTCCTTCGGCTCGCGGTGGAGCGTGCCGAGGGTGAAGGAGGCTTGGCCTATGCGGGCGTCGGCACGGAACCAGGGCAGGGCGTGAATGCCCTTGCGATACTGCGCTCCTTTCCACGAGGCAATGTCGTGGAAGGCATACGACGGGTAGCGGTCGGCGCCGTTAAAGAATATAGCATAGAGGCCGGCCTCCAGATGAACGGCAGGATGGGGGTCGTAGGCCAGGCGCGGGGCTATCCATGTGCCGGGCAGCGTGTAGCCCTTGGCCATGGGGCCGTCAAACTCGTTATCTACGATGAAGGCATCGGCATCGATGAGGAGCCGAAGCTCTTTTGTGTGGAGTTGAGAGTTATCAGTTGACAGTTGTCCGCTGAAAAGTGTGTCCGAAGGCTCATCGGCCACTGCAAAAAGGGGCAGAAAAAGGCCCAAAAGGGGCAGAATGAGGCTTCGGAGGAGGTTTTTCATACAGAAATATTGATTTTGATGTGCAAAGTTAGGCATTAATTTGCATATTTTGTGTATTTTTGCATGCAAAATCAATAAGATGGGCTTTTCAGGCCCCTAAAAACCGTAATGCATAAGACAAAAATACTTTTTCTCCTGAGCCTCGCGCTCTGCTTTCTCAATCTGCACGCCCAACAGAGGGACCCCAACTTCGGAGTCACCGACCTGGAACAACTGCGCAAACTGCAAATCGCACAGATGGCCATTGCCAACCTCTACGTTGACTCCGTGGACCAAGAGAAACTCGTGGAGGACGCCATAAACGGCATGCTCGAAAAACTCGACCCCCACTCCTCCTACTCCAACGCCGAGCAGACGAAGAAACTCAACGAGCCGCTCGAGGGCAACTTCGAAGGCATCGGCGTGCAGTTCAATATGATGGAGGACACGCTGGTCGTAATCCAGACAATCCGCAAAGGCCCGTCGGAACGCGTAGGCATCCTCGCCGGCGACCGCATCGTTACGGTAAATTCCAACCCTATCGCCGGCGTAAAGATGGACCGCGACACCATCATGACCAAGCTTCGCGGCCCGAAAGGCACACACGTGATGCTGGGCATCGTGCGCCGCGGCGTGGAGAAGCCCATCTATTTCGACGTGGTGCGCGATAAGATTCCCGTCAACACGCTCGATGCCGCCTACATGATACGCCCCGGCATCGGATACATTCATCTTGAGCGCTTCGGCGCCACCTCGGGCAAGGAAGTGGCCGACGCTATCCGCGACTTGAAGAAACAGGGCATGAAACGCCTCATCTTCGACCTCCAGTCCAACGGTGGCGGCTATCTCGGCGCCTCCGTGGAAGTGGGCAGCCAGTTCCTGAAGAAGGGCGACCTCATCGTGTTCACCGAAAGCCGCAGCACGCAGCGCCAGACGATGGATGCCACCGCCGGCGGCGAGTTTACGAAGGGCGACCTCATCATCCTCGTCGACGAATACACGGCCTCGGCCGCCGAAATCGTGACCGGTGCCATCCAGGACCACGACCGCGGCAAGGTCATCGGCCGCCGCACCTTCGGCAAGGGACTCGTGCAGCGCCCCATACCCCTCAACGACGGCTCTATGATACGCCTTACCACCTCACACTACTATACGCCCTCCGGACGCTGCATCCAGAAACCCTATGAGAAAGGTAACAAAAAGGCCTACAACGAGGATCTCGAGACACGCTTCACCCATGGCGAACTCTCTTGCATTGACAGCATCCATCTGGACAGCACACGCGTCTATCGCACCCTTAAGAAAGGCCGTGCCGTTTATGGCGGAGGCGGCATCATGCCCGACATCTTCGTACCGCTGGATACCATGCGCTACACCAAGTACCTGACGGCCATACGCCGCCACAACATAATCAACGAGCAGGTGCTGCGCTATGTAGATGAGCACCGCACGGGCCTCAAGGCCGAATACCCCGATTTTGAGCAGTACGTCGCCCGCTTCGAGGTGCCGCAGGCTCTCGTGGACAGCGTCATCAGTCAGGCCGCGCAGAAGAAGGTGCTGCCCAAGGACGACGAGGAGAAGGAAAAGTCCATCCCCGACCTGCGTTTCCTCCTCAAGTCGCTCATAGCCTACGATGTGTGGGACCGCAACGAGTACTTCCGCCTCATCAACACACAGTCCGATGTCGTGAAGGCGGCCCTGAAAGAGTGGGAATAAGTACCCCCTCCGGCCTTCGGCCACCTCCCCCTCTATGGGGAGGAATACTTACGAGCGATAATAGAATCCAATAAAATAATAACCTCAAAACCTCCCCCATTCCGTCTTCCCCCTCAAGGGGGATAAGAGGGGGTCTCATATGCAGCAAGATACTTTCAACATTCATGCCGAACAGCAGGCACCGGCGCAGACTTCCTCTGAGAAAGACTTCGAACAGGCGCTGCGCCCCCTCTCCTTCGATGACTTCAGCGGGCAGCAGAAGGTGGTGGACAACCTCCGCGTGTTCGTGGAGGCCGCCAAATATCGCGGCGAGCCGCTTGACCACACCCTTCTCCACGGCCCCCCGGGACTGGGCAAGACTACGCTCTCAAATATCATCGCCAACGAACTCGGCGTGGGCTTCAAACTCACCTCGGGCCCCGTTCTCGACAAGCCGGGCGACCTGGCAGGCCTACTCACCTCGCTGGAACCCAACGACGTGCTCTTCATCGATGAAATCCATCGCCTCACGCCCGTAGTGGAGGAGTACCTCTACAGCGCAATGGAGGACTACCGCATCGATATCATGATAGACAAGGGCCCCGCCGCGCGTTCCATCCAGATAGACCTGGCGCCCTTCACCCTTGTCGGCGCCACCACGCGCTCCGGCCTCCTCACGGCGCCCCTCCGTGCCCGTTTCGGCATCAACATGCACCTTGAATACTACGATGCCAAGACCTTGGAGACCATCGTCACCCGCTCGGCCAACATCCTCGGTGTGATGATTGACCCCAAGGCCGCAGCCGAAATTGCCGGCCGCAGCCGCGGCACGCCCCGCATCGCCAACGCCCTGCTGCGCCGCGTTAGGGATTTTGCCCAGGTGAAGGGTACGGGCCAGATTGACCTCAACATTGCCAAATATGCCCTCAATGCCCTCAACATCGACCGCTACGGCCTCGACGAGATTGACAATAAACTCCTCACCACCATTATTGACAAGTTCAAGGGCGGCCCCGTGGGCATCAGCACCATAGCCACCGCTATCGGTGAGGACGCCGGCACCGTGGAGGAGGTCTATGAGCCGTTCCTCATCAAGGAGGGCTTCATCCGCCGCACCCCCCGCGGTCGCGAAGTCACCGAACTGGCCTACACACACCTGGCCCGCCCGCTCCCCACCGGCTTATATAAGGACGCGCAGCAGCAGAGTTTGTTCTGAAACCTATACAGCAGCCTCACCCACAGCCCCTCTCCGTCGCGGCTGCCTACGGCACCGCGCCACCCCTCCCCCATAGGGAGGGGAATATACTCCTAAAGGTTCACTACATCATTAACAAACAATCTCATAATCTCATTACCCCTCAACCTTATAACTAAACAACATCACACCCTCACAATCCAACAGCCTTTTAACCTATAGAGGTATATTCCCCTCCCTATGGGGGAGGGGTGGCAGAGCACCGAAGGTGGCTCTGACGGGGTGAGGCTTTATATAATGATTTCCTACTTTTCCCAAAACCTCCCCCTTCCTGCCCTCAACCAGCCGCAGACCACGGCGTGGTTGAGAGAGGTGGCGCAATCCTACGGAAAAAGGATTGGGGCCGTGAACTATATCTTCGTAAGCGACGAGGAAATACTGCGCATCAACCGCGAGTACATAGGTCACGACTACTACACCGACCACATCGGCTTCGACTACAGCGCCCACGACATTCTCTCCAGCGACATCTACATTTCCCTCGACACCGTGCGCTCCAACGCCACGCTCTACGCCAAGACCTTTGACGACGAACTCCACCGCGTCATTGCCCACGGCCTCCTCCACCTCTGCGGGCTGAAGGACAAGACGCCCGAGGAGCGAGCGGAAATGGAAAAGGCCGAGGATGCGGCACTTAAAATGCTCTGTAGTAAATAAGTGCTCTATTTATCGACCTACCACTAACTTGGAATCATATTTTCAGTGAACAGCGCAGCCTGCCGCGGCGGGGTGCGCTGTTCTTTCTTTGCATTGTATTAACGGGCATAACTTTGATTTTCGTGTCAAGATTTTTTACAATTTTCGGGCGTTATCCTGGCGATTTTGGGCCGTGGAAACGAGCGCGAAGGGAGACGGACGGGAAAAACGGAAAAACGGAGGATGCCGCTACACGGCTCATTTATAAACGCTTATCTCTGCGGGGATTTTTACGGCGACTTATTCGGATGCGCTACACCCGCCTTTAAGTGCGAAAAATGGCCGCCGCGCAATGATTTTTTTGCGATTTTTTTCGGAATTTTGTCCCTTTTAGCAAAAACTAAAGCCCTTTTAGTCGCGCCGATTGCCTTTTTAGTTCGTCCGATAGCCCTTTCAGTTTGTCCGATAGTCCTTCTAATTTTTCCGATGTCCCTTTTAGTTTCGCGTAAAATAGGGTATCGGGAAAAATGAGGGGGGGAGACGGAGAAAAAGATGACGGGGCGGTGCGCGTTTTTCGGCTAAAAGTCGGTTTAGGCCGCATGGCGCGGCGATTTCTCCTTTTTTCGTTTTGTCAAGATTTTTTACACTTTCAAAAAAACGCGAAATGCGTTCAGTTAAAGTAAAACTCTAACTGCCCGGAAGGAAACGGGGAGGATGGAAATCCTGTGCGTTTCTCCGGGCAGTTGTATGGGGGAGTACGTGATACTTGCCGTGCGAAGACAGGCAGCCCCTTCTCTGATGGAAATGCCGGGCACTTCGTACCCGGTTACTCACCGCCTCTGCGAGGCTGTAGTGCCTTCCAGGCACATTCCTGCGGACGGCGATGTTTACAGCGCTTTCTGGTAGCAGCGGCGGCGCTTGTGGATGGTGCAGTCGAGGTAGGCCCACTGGTCCTGCGACTGGTGGTTGGTTTCGAGCTGCGGGTGGGTCTCGGCGCTCTCGAAGCCCATCTCCATGAAGGTGGGGATGAGGTCGGCGAAGATGAGGGCGTTGACGCCTTTGTTCTGCCACTCGGGCACTACGCCTACGAGGAGCATGTCGATAATCTTGGAGTGCTTTATCTTCATGGCCTTGAGCAGGTGCCACCAGCCGAAGGGGAAGAGGCGGCCCTTGGCCTTCTGTATGGCGTGGGAAAGGGAGCCCATGGTGATGCCCATGGCGATGATTTCGCCCTCCTCGGTCTCTACGACGGACACCATGCGGGTGTCGAGGAAGCGAAGGTACATTTCGCTGTAGCGGTCTATCTGTTTTTTTGACATCTCGCTGTAGCCGAAGAGGTTGGCGTAGGCGCGGTTGACGACGTCGAAGATGGGGTACTGGTACTGCCCCTTGAGGATTTCGCGGGCGTTCTTGAACTTGTGGATATGGAGCTTATAGCGCTTCTTTACGAGCTCTGCCACGCGGAAATACTTGTCCTGATGGGCTTCGTGGCCGGCGTGGGGCACCATGACCTTGCGTTCCACCCAGTCAATCTCGTGCGTGAGGCCGAGACGCTCCATGTGCTCGGGGTAGTAGGGGAAATTGTAGATGGTGGACATCGTTGAGAGCTGGTCGAAGCCGTCGATGAGCATGCCCTCGGGGTCCATGTCGGTAAAACCGAGGGGTCCGACGAGCTTGTCGCAGCCTTTTTGGCGTCCCCACTCCTCGGCGGTGGAGATAAGGGCGGCGCTCACTTCGGGATCGTCGATGAAGTCTATCCATCCGAAGCGTGCGTTGTTGGTCTCCCAGCGCTTGTTGGCCTTATGATTGATGATACAGGCCACGCGGCCTACCACTTCGTCGCCGCGAAGGGCGAGGAAGAGTTCGGCCTCGCAGAAATCGTAGGCGGCGTTCTTCTTGGGGTTGAAGGTGTCAAGGAGGTCCTCGAGGAGGTCGGGCACTGCATACTCGCAGTCCTTGTAAAGCTGATAATTGAGGCGGGCGAACTTCTTGAGGTCGGCCTTCGTCTCTACTTTCTTAATGGTTACAGCCATGGGGAATAGTTTTTTGGATTTCAGGGCAAAGGTACAAAATAGCAGTAAAACTGACAAGCAAAAATCCTAATATATGATAAAAAAGGTAAAAAGAGGCTAAAGTTTTGCTGTTAGGTAAAAAGTTTTGCGTAATTTTGTAGCGAAAATGCACGTATGCAAGTCAAATGTACGGATTAGGGCCAGAAATAGCCCGCAATCCTTGAAAGCGAAAAACCAAATAACCTAAAAAACATAAAGATGAAACACTTCAAACTTTTAGTCGCTGCCCTCGTAGGGTTTATCACCCTCGGCGCCAGCGCTCAGCAGATGCCCCCGCTGCCTATCGACCCCGCCGTGCGTTACGGTAAGCTCCCCAACGGCATGACCTACTACATCCGCCACAACGAAGAGCCCCGCAACCAGGCTAACTTCTACATTGCCCAGAAGGTGGGCGCCGTGCAGGAAGAAGAAGACCAGCGCGGCTTGGCTCACTTCCTGGAACACATGGCCTTCAACGGCTCCGTGACCTTCCCCGCCGACGGACAGCTCATCAAGGCCTGCGAGAAGATGGGCGTGAAGTTCGGTCAGAACCTCAATGCCTACACCGCTGCCGACGAGACCGTGTATAATATTGACGACGTGCCCACCACCGACCCGCAGAACATCGACACTTGCCTGTGGATCCTGCATGACTGGTCGTGCGGCCTCTTGCTCACCGCCGAAGAGATAGATAAGGAGCGCGGCGTCATCCACGAGGAATGGCGTATGCGCAGCAGCGCCAGCCAGCGTATCTTCAACCGTAACCTGGAGACCCTCTATCCCGGCAGCCGCTACGGCAAGCGCATGCCCATCGGCCTGATGAGCGTCATTGACAACTTCGAGCCCGACTTCCTGCGCGCCTACTATAAAAAGTGGTACCGCCCCGACCTGCAGGGCCTCGTAATCGTGGGCGACGTGGACGTGGACGCCATTGAAGCCAAGATTAAGGATATCTTCGGCCCCATCCAGATGCCCGAGAATCCTGCCAAGTATGAGTTCTATCCCGTGCCCGACAACGAAGAGCCCATCTTCGTAGTCGATAAGGACAAGGAAATGCAGATGGGCGTCATGCTCGTCAACTTCAAGACGCAACCGCTGCCCACGGAACTGCGCGGCACCATGGCCTATATCATGCAGAACTACCTCACCGATATCATTTGCTCCGTAATCAACGAGCGCCTGGCCGACCTCAGCCAGAAGGCCGACTGCCCCTTCGTAGGGGCCGAAGTGGGCTACGGCAACTACATTCTGGCCAAGACCTGCGACGCCTTCAGCCTGCAAATCTTGCCCAAGGCCGGACAGGACGCCGAAGCCCTGAAGGTGGTGATGACTGAACTGGAGCGTGCACGCCAGCATGGACTGACCGACACGGAGGTAATCCGTGCCCGCGACGAATACCTCTCGCAGTTGGAGAAGATATACGACAACCGCGACAAGCAGAAGAGCGACTTCTACGTGCAGCAGTACGTGCGCCACTTCCTTGAAGGCGACGCCATCCCCGACATCGAGACCGAATATCAGGCCACAAAGATGCTGGCCGAGCAACTGCCCACACAGGTGTTCAACATGGCCCTTCAGCAAGACCTTATCAGCGCCACCGGCAAGAACCTCGTGCTCCTGGGTATGTATCCTGAGAAGGAAGGACAGGCCGTTCCTACTGCCGAGGAACTCAAGGCCGCCGTTGACGAGGCCCATAACACTCAGGTGGAAGCCTTCGTAGATAACGTGAAGAACGAGCCCCTCGTGCCCAATAAGCCCAAGGCCGTGAAGATTAAGAAGGAAGAAGCTGCCGACTACGGCTACACCTGCTGGACGCTGAAGAACGGTGCCCGCGTGTTCTACAAGCAGACCGACTTTAACGACTCCGAGGTACTGATGAGCGCCACCAGCTTCGGCGGCCAGAGCCTCCTGCCCACCGAGGACCTCTACAACGGCACCTTAGTCACCAACGTGATGAACTCCTGCGGCTGGGGCAACTTCACCAGCACCGAACTGGAAAAAGCCCTCGCCGGCAAGCAGGCCAGCGTCAGCGTGGCCATGTCGGAGGCCACCGAAGGTCTTCGCGGCAAATCCACACCGAAGGACCTCCGCACACTCTTCGAACTCACCTACCTGAAGTTCCAGCCCTTGAAGGACGACCCCGATGCCTACCGCAACCTTATGGACGGCTTGCGCATGCAACTGGAAAACGCCGAGAAGAATCCCATGCAGTCGTTCCAGGACAGCATACAGAAGGGTGTTTACTGCGACAACCCCCGCAAGATTAACATCAAAGTGGCCGACCTCGACAAGATTTCCTACGCCGAATGCCAGCGCATCTACAAGGAGCGCTTCCAGAGTGCCGGCGACTTCGACTTCTACTTCACCGGTGCCTTCAACGTGGACAGCCTCCGTGCCTACGTGGAGCAATACATCGCTCCTCTGCCCGGCATCAAGGGTAAGCGCGAGGCCTTCAACAAGGCAAACATCACCGACATCGAAGCCGGTGAGCGCACCATCCGCTACGAGCGCCAGATGGAGACCCCCCAGGCCTACACCCTCCAGGTGTGGAGCGGCGACCTGCCCTTCACCCTTGACCAGGACGCAGTGGTGGAAGCCACAGGTGCAGCCCTCGACCAAATGCTGATGAAGACCATCCGCGAGGACGGCGGCATGGCCTACAGCGTGAGCGCCAACGCCCAGACCAGCTTCGACGTGAAGGAAAACTACGTCGTGCAGATTATGGCCCCCTTCACCCCCGCCAAGGTGGACAGCGTGCTGCTCCTGATGCGTGAGGGCATTGAGGAAATCGCCAAGAACGGCGTGCAACAGAAGCATATCGATGACTACAAGAACTTCGAGCTCAAGCAACTTGAGGACCTCCAGCGCCAGAACAGTTACTGGCAGAGCCTCATCACCACCAGAAACCAGTGGGGCCGCGACCTACAGAAGGGCCGCCGCGAGGCCATCGAGGGCGTAAGCTCTGAGAAAATCCAGAAGTTCGTACGCGACATCATGCTCCGCCAGCACAACGTGGTAGGCGTGACAATGCTCCCCGCCGATTTGACTGAAAAAGAATAAGGACCTCTCCTGAAAGGTATGCCTGAAGCCTCCGCGGGCTTTAGGCATATCCTACTTTTATATTCCTACGTTCTCCGTTTATCTTTTATATGAAGCGTTTTAACCTAATCAACAACGTGACGGGCTGGCTCGTGTTCCTCATCGCCGCCTTCACCTATTGCTCCACGGTAGAGCCCACCGCCTCGTTCTGGGACTGCCCCGAGTTTATCACCACAGCATACAAGTTAGAAGTAGGCCACCCGCCCGGCGCACCCTTCTTCATGCTCACCGGCAACCTTTTCTCGCAGTTTACCAGCGACCCATCGCAAGTTGCCTTCATGGTGAACATCATGAGCGCCTTGCTCAGCGCCTTCTGCATCCTCTTCCTTTTCTGGAGCGTCACCCATCTGGCACGCAAACTCCTCTGCAAGGACGGTGAAGAGATTTCCTTGGCGCAGATTATCCTCGTCATGGGCTGCGGCATCACCGGCGCCCTGGCTTACACCTGGAGCGACACCTTCTGGTTCTCTGCCGTCGAGGGTGAGGTATATGCCTACTCCAGCATGTTCACTGCCCTCGTCTTCTGGCTCATCCTGAAGTGGGAGGAGCGCGCTGACCAGCCCGGCAGCGACCGTTGGCTCGTGCTCATCTTCTATCTCACTGGCCTCTCCATTGGCGTGCACCTGCTCAACCTCCTTTGCCTCCCCGCCATCTGCCTCGTATATTATTATAAGAAGAGTCCCGAGGCCAACCTCAAGGGTTCCCTCATTGCTCTTGCCATCAGTTTCGTATTGGTGGCCGCTGTGCTTTACGGTCTCGTGCCGGGCATTGTGAAGGTGGGCGGATGGTTTGAACTCTTCTGCGTCAACACCCTCGGCATGCCGTTCAACAGCGGCGTGGTCGTTTATCTTGTCGTCCTCGTTGCCGTTGTGCTTACCGCCATCTGGGCCACCACGAAGAAAAGTCGCGGACTCATCATTCCGCTCTATATCGCCAGCGTAGCCCTCCTCGGCATACCGTTTATCGGCCACGGAGCCTTTAGCATCGTGCTCGGCATTCTCATCATCGGTGCCCTGGCAGCGCTGCTCCTCATCAAGTTCAACGACAAGTACATCCTCAGCCGTCGTTTCCTCAACACTTCGCTCCTCTGCATGCTCGTCTTGATGATAGGCTACTCCTCCTACGCCCTCATCGTCATCCGCTCCACGCAGAACCCGCCGATGGATCAGAACTCGCCCGAGGACATCTTCACCCTCGGTTCCTACCTCAACCGCGAGCAGTACGGCGACTCACCTCTCCTTTACGGCGAAGCCTTCACCAGCCAGCCTGTATCCATCACCCACGAGGACAAGATACAGCGCCACGAGAAAACATCTGCCGACGAAAAGGACAAATACGACATCGTCCAAGTCTTTGGCGGCTACAAGTATGCCTCCGGAGAGAAGATGCTCTTCCCCCGCATGCATTCCGTAGGCCATGCCCAAGCCTACGAGGACTGGCTCGGCGAAATCAATTACAGGGATGTCACCGTAGATTTCCAGGATGAGAACGGCAACTGGCAGACAACCTCTGGCGTCATGCCCTCACAGTGGGACAACATCCGCTTCTTCCTCTCCTATCAGGTAAACTTCATGTACTGGCGCTACTTCCTCTGGAACTTTGCCGGCCGCCAGAACGACATACAGGCCAACGGCGGCAACGAGCACGGCAACTGGATTACCGGCATCAAGCCCATCGACCATCTCATGCTCGGCGACCAGAATTATGTCCCCGACGAACTCAAGGAGAACAAGGGTCACAACGTCTTCTATTGCCTGCCTCTCATCCTTGGCCTCATCGGCCTCTTCTGGCAGTGTTTCCACGGCCAGCGCGGCGTGCAGCAGTTCTGGGTGACCTTCTTCCTGTTCTTCATGACGGGCCTTGCCATTGTGCTTTACCTTAACCAGACACCCATGCAGCCCCGTGAGCGTGACTATGCCTATGCAGGCTCCTTCTACGCCTTCTGCATCTGGATAGGCCTCGGCGTGGGCGCCATCGGCTCTTTCCTCGAAAATACTCTCCGCAAGCCACTCCCCGCAGCCCTCATCGCCTCTCTCCTCTGCCTCATCGTGCCTATCCAAATGGTATCGCAGACATGGGACGACCACGACCGCTCCGGCCGCTTCACCTGCCGCGACTTCGGTGCCAACTATCTCAACTCGCTGCCCGCAGAAGGCAATCCCATCATCTTTACCAACGGCGACAACGACTCCTTCCCCCTCTGGTACGGCCAGGACGTGGAGGGCACCCGCACCGATGCCCGCGTCTGCAACCTCTCCTACCTCCAGACCGACTGGTACACCGACCAGATGCGCCGGCCCGCCTACGACTCTCCCGCACTCCCCATCACGTGGAAGCGTGCCGAGTACGTGGACAACATGGGCCGCGACGTCTTCTACGTCAAGAACTTTAAGGAAGACCTTGAGACCCTCAAGCAGCAGACAGGCGAGGAGACATTCGAACTGAAGTACATCATCGACAACTTCGTGCGCAATCCCGAATTCAGCTTCATCCCCACCGACTCCATCGTCCTCACCGTCAACCGCGACGACGTCATACGCAGCGGCATGAAACTCCCCGGCGGCCCCGACTCCATCCCCGAAAAGATGATCATCAGCCTCAAGGGTAAGAACAGAGTGTCGAAGAGCGAGATGATGGTCTATGAAATGCTCGCCCACCACAACTGGACGCGGCCCATGTTCATGTCCACCACACTCGGCCAGGACAACGAAGCCAACCTCACCGACTACCTACAGCTCGAAGGCCTCGCCCGCCGCATCACACCCTTCCGCCAGCCCGAAGGAGCCTGCGATGCCGACCGCATGTACGACAACATGATGAACCGCTTCAAGTACGGCAATCTCTCCCAGCCCGGTCTCTATCTCGACGAGACCACCCTGCGCATGTGCTTCACCCATCGCGCATCCTTCGTCACCCTCGCCAAGCAACTCCTCAAGGAAGGCAAGCGCGACAAGGCCCTCAAAGCCCTGCAAAAGTGCGACAAGGAAATACCGGAGTACAACGTGCGCTACGAATACAACTCCGTAGGCTACGACTACGACACCGGCCTCTTCGACATGCCCGAGATATACCATCAGCTCGGCCAAGACAAAGAGTCGGAGCGCATTCTCCTCAAACTGGCCGAGAACGCCATGCAGTATCTCAACTGGTACAACCATTTTAGCCAGAGCCGGATAAACCGCATCATCGGCAACAGCCAGCGCTACTACATCTTCCTCTCCTCTGCCGTGGACGGCCTCAAGCGATGCCACTCCTCAAAGGTAGGAAAATACGAGAAATTCTTCGCTGACCTTGAGCAAACCCCCGTGGGCCAGGCCCTCATCATGAGGTTGCAGCAAGAACAAATGCAACAGCAGTACCAAGAATACAATCAAGAGTAGAAGCACCCTCTTCCCTTCATGCTCATCGAACAACCCGCGCGACTGTTGCGCCATCTCTACCCGCACGCTCTGTGGAGGCCCACCCCCGCAGAACGTGCGGTTTATCTTACCTTCGACGACGGCCCTATACCCGAAGTCACACCCTTCGTCCTCGATGTCCTCAACCACTACGACATCAAGGCCACCTTCTTCATGGTGGGCGAGAACTGCGTGAAGCACCCCGAAGTCTTCCAGGCCGTAAAGGATGCCGGCCATCGCATCGGCAACCACACCTATAACCACTGGGGCACCCTCAAGCACTCCGCCTTCAGTTTCCTCCGCAACGTGGAGCAAGCCAACGAAATCCTCCACACCAACCTCTTCCGCCCGCCCCACGGCTTTATGTTCCATTCACACTACGCCGCCGTGAAGCGTGCCGGCTATCGCGTCGTCATGTGGGACGTCGTCACGCGCGACTACTCCACGCAACTCAACGGCCACGACGTCCTGCGCAACGTACGCCACCTCGCCCGCCCCGGCTCCATCATCACCTTCCACGACTCTCTCAAGTCCCACGACAAAATCCTCTACGCCCTCCCCCGCTCCATTGAGTTCCTAAGGCGCGAGGGATATGAGTTCCGTTTACTTTAAAGCCCCCTCCCCGCTCCCCCAAGGGGGAGTGCCCGGCTATGCCGGTGTCCGCCTGCGGCGGAGATACTTATGAGCGACGGACACTTTTCTAAATTTATTACACCCATGCTTATATCCCGCAGAAGTATATTCCCCCTCCCTCGCAGGGGAAGGGTGGCGGAGATTCTCCCCCTTGGGGGAGGTAGAGGGGGCCTGCTCCGACGGGGAGAGGCTTTATTTCTCCTTTTTCTCATTACTCTCTCAGCCGCTTCCCAGAACGTCCTTTTCAAGATAGGCGGCGGCGTGGCCTCCCACACCTCCTCCGCGCGTCCCGTGTCCTCCTTCATGGGCGGCGTGGCCTATGAGTATGAGTTCTCCCAGCACTGGGGCGTAAGTCCCGGCCTCTTCGTCCAGAGCAAAGGCTGGCGCGCCCCCGACCTGGCCGTAACCTACGACAAGCAAGCCGCCTCCTACCCCACTCCTGCCGACAACCCCGACTGGAATCCCGACACCGAATCCTACCGCACAGGGCAGATGAGCCAGCGCACCACCCTCACCTATCTCACCCTCGCCCTCCCCTTCAACTATTACCTCCGCACGGGCACCCTTCACTACCTCATCTTCTCCGCCGGCCCCTTCGCCTCCTACGGCCTTCAGGCCCGCCGCGACATTAAGGGCGATCCCTTCGCCACCGGCGGCGACCGCATCGGCTATACAGAGAAAGGCTTCTCCCCGCCCTCCGGCGCCCTCCACCGCTTCGACGCCGGCCTTCAGGCCCAGGCCGCCTATCAGTTCAGCAACGGCATCACCGTAGGTCTGCAAGCCGACTTCTCGCTCCTCAATTCCCTCAAGGCCGGCACGGCTCGCAACATCTCAGGCCTCATCACCCTCTCCTACAATTTCCATCAGGCCGGCAACTACCGACAGCGCATCATCGAATCGCTCTGACCCCTTCAATAATACCGATACCCAGAAAAAATACAGCCGCACCCCTGACAACTGTATTTCTGGATAAAATTTTATTGCTGTCCGGTAAAACTTTTTTGAGTTGATAAATTTAGGGCTGGTACTCACATGAAGTATCAGCCCTTTTGATTATCTTTGCTTTCACCACAAAACCAAAGTAATCAAATCATGGGCAAAGATAGTAATTTTACCGGACAGCCGGTGTATAGTCAGGTATTAAAGTTGCTCGATCGCGAGAAAATCATGCAAATTAGTCGTGAAACAGCTGGAAGCGAAGCCTACGTGAAACGTTTGGACGGCTACCA
>JAZRYH010000004.1:0-144117 GCA_045600685.1 Alloprevotella sp.
CCGAAATGTCCTTCCAGCTCGTAGAGCCCAACGAGTAACCGGCCTCCGTCCCCATCCCCCCGGCTTCGGCCGTCAGTAAGAGAAGGGCCCCCGCAGCACAGCCTGCGGGAGCCTTTTTTGTGATACCCCGAAAAATGCACCTCCATCCCTCCCGCTAACCCCCCATTGAAAATTTCCTACACCCCCTTTCCCTTTTTCCGATGTCCCTTTTACGCGCAACTAAAAGGGACATCGGAAAAATTAAAAGGGCTATCGGACGAATTAAAAGGGACATTGGTTCAACTAAAAGGGGCATCGGACGAATTAAAAGGGCTATCGGCGCGAGCGAAAGGGGGATAATTTTTTTTGAACCACGAATAGCACTAATCACACTAATTTTTCAGGATGAAATGAGACCCTTCCCTAGGGCAGGAGGTCGCTTTTCAAGCGAAGATGCAGCACAAATATCACGAATGAGGGTAAAGGCCCCCGTTTGATTCGTATGATTCGTCTTAAAAAACAGAAATGTCACCCATAAATTTTGTCATTAATGAAGAATTATGTAAATTTGCAGCGAAATGTTCTTTGACATTCCGATTCACAGTTGTGATTTGCTTGGAAAAATATCCTATATATCCGTTGGCAACAACTGATTGTTTGTAATATACTAACATTCTGATTGTTGCAAGCAAAATTACGATTAGAAAAAATGTTGCCACGCTTATGGAAAACCTCGCCTTTGGGCGAGGTTTTTTTGTTTAGAATAGTTCCAACTGAATGTATGAGGGTTTTGTGGTGTCTTTACATTTTATCCCATAAAACATCTCTATGTTGGCAAACTGTTTGTCGGTGAGGGTGAACATACATATCTTTCCCGTCTCCGGAACAAGTGAGCGGACGCGCTTCATGTGTACTTCGGCATTGTCCATGCTGGCACAGTGGCGGATGTAGATTGAGAACTGAAACATTGTGAAGCCGTCGCCCATTATGTCCTTGCGGAACTGTGCGGCGAGCTTGCGTTCTTTTTTCGTTTCCGTGGGGAGGTCGAAGAGTACAAATATCCACATAATGCGGTATTCACTGAGGGCTTGTGTTTTCATTTTCTTACATCTCGGGATAGTCTATCTTGCGCTGCTCGCCGCTGAAGCATTTGTAGAGTGAGGCGGTAGTTTGTGAGGCGGCTATCATAAGCGGGCGTTTCTGTCCTTTTATGTTGACGTCCAGCACGGGTATGGTGAGGAGTTGCTGCTTCATATAGCGTGTGATTTCGGAGCAGTCGTCGATTTTTTCCATGATGTCGAGCACTACTCTGTCCACGTAGGGACGGTAGGGTTCCATTATGTCATCGGCCAGGCAGTAGGCGTTGTAGCGGTTGTGGTGATGTATGCCGAGTGTGGGCAGCAGTCCGCTTGATACGAGGGCCCGGGCTATGACGGCGCGGAGTATGGCGTAGCCGTAGTTGAGGAGGTTGTTGGGGGCCGGGCCTTCGCGGTCGCGGAGGAAGTCTGGCTGGTCGAAGAAGATGTTTTTCCAGTAGAAGACGGCGGTGCGTGCCTCGTAGTTGTCGGGGTCTCCGCTCTTGACGTCGTTTTCCCAGCGTTCTATGTTTTTGAAGGGTTTTCCATAGACGTATTCTAGTGTCTTGCGCTGGTTATGTATTTTCATGCGTATGGTCTGTTGCCACAGTTGTTTTTTCAGGGGTTGCGAGGCATTGATTTGTTCACGGAAGCGCTCGCTTTGCACGGTGTTTCCGCAGAGTGGGAGCATAAGTCCTACGGGAAGGCTGCGGGAGTCGCAAGTGATGACGGCGGCATTGTTTTCGAGAAGGGCCTCAAGGATGCCGGAGGTGACGGTGACCTGTTTGTGGTCGATGACTACTACGCCGATGTCTTCCACGGCGATGGAGCGGTCGGGCACTTTTTGGGGTGCCGGGCCTTCGGGGGTGTCCTTCTCGTTTTCGGGGAGCCGGATGAGCATTTGGCCATTCCTTAGACTGAGGTAGGCGGGATTGCTGAAGCAGAGGGTTTTCTTTATCATAACGTTTAGAAATAAAAAAGGCAAAGAGTGCCGTATGGAGCAGTCTTTGCCTTATCTGTGATTATTTAATGATGCGGATGATATTGCCCAAGCGGTCGGTCTCAAGTTTCCAACAGACGGATTTTATCATAGGAGCCTCTTCGGTATTGCTGTTTGTTTTCAGAGCTCTCTCGGTTTTTCCTAAGCCATTACCTATACTGATTTCATTAAGAACTATATCTTTTATACAATATTCAGTAGCAATATCTTTTTTGACATTGTAAATAGAATTGGCGATTGAGCTTGGAACGAAATATGCTTGTCTCTTGTTGGAACTAACAAATTTGTAAATGCGATTTCTGTTTATAGTATCAAAAGAGTCATTTGCTATTTCATCTTCCGTTGGTACATAAACCAAATCATTCGGTGACAAAGAGAATAGCAGCGGGTTGCCGTCTGTATCATATTCGGGCACAGGCGATATGGCTTGCTTCATTCTTTCTATTACATCGTAGAGTGGTATCGTGGCATATTCTCTACCTCCGTCGGCTTTCTGATATATGGCGAAATATAGATTTGTGCCAGACTGAGCCTCAACGAATTTATTTGATTTCGTGGCATTTTGCCCTACTGGGAACTTTACGCCCATAACTTCGGTTACTCTCACTTTAACAATAGGCTTGTGGTCGCGTCCGTTGTTGTAGAGTGCAATGTCACTGTTTAAGCGCAGGATGCCTTCGGGCGAGAAGGCCAGTTTGGGATCATTGCCATTGGCTTCAAGATAATTGAGGAGGATACGTTGGATGCCGGTGTCGGTGATAGATGCTATTCTCTTGGCGTCGAAACTCTCATCAAGAGCCTTGCGGGTGGCTACCAAGGGTTCTATGTCGTCGGTCATGACATAGACCTCCAGTTTCTTAAGGTTTTTGTGATTGTAGGTGAAGTCGCGCTCTTTTGCCGCGGCTTTTACTTGCTTCTCGGTGTAGCCCTTTGCAAAGAGGCCCTTGATGTAGGCGCGGAGCTCGCGGTCGCGAATGTCGTCGGGATGCTGGATGGCCTCGTTGAAGTTTACCGACTTGATGGTGCGGAGGTTGACATGGCCGTAGAATGTTTCCTTGTGGAGAGGTTTGCGAACGGCTTTGTTGTTGCCTTCCTGACGGACACGCACCTTCTTGCCGTCAGCATCGAAGTGCTCATAATAGTTCACAGTGGAACTGAGCACGCGCACGGTGTTCTTGAAAGTGACGACAACCTGCGAGAGGGCTTGTTGTGCGTCCTGCGTGAAAGTGGGCCAGGGCTTTATGAAATAGCCTTTCTGGTTGATGAGTTTGCGTTTGAGGTCTTCCCGCTCGGCTCTCATGTGGGCATTTTCATTGCTGAGGAAATTGACGATGCTGCGTGAGGCGCAGGCAATGACGAGGGCATCCATGGCGTGGTGGCGGTGGTCGATGCGCTTTTTCTGGAATCCGGCGGAGAGTTCCAGGGGCATGTTGGTCTGGAAGACGCGCTTGCCGTCCTTGTTTTCCCACTGGCCGAAGGCGGAGGTGCCCGTCAGGCGGTTCATGCGCTCGAAACGGGGATAGACAAGCGTGTTCCACACATCGTTGAGGCCCCAGTCCTTCTTGAGGCGGTCGGTGAGGGCACCGGTGGTGACGATTACGTGCTTGCTCGTGTCGGTGTCGTCATCTTCCGAGCGCACGATGGCAGAGAGCAGGGACTTCACGACCTTGCTGATGTAGCGGCTGTCGTTCATCTGGCGCTGCACGAATTCCTCAGGGATGTCCTCAAGCAGAAGGTTGCGGGCTTTGGCCTTGTTGGCATGGTAGAGGTCTTCCACCAGGCGGGTGTAGGCTTCTTCATCGAGCACGGGCACGGTGCCGTGGGAGGTTGGAACCTTGCTCCCGCCATACTGTTTGATAAACTCCATAGCCAGCATGTTTGTCTTCATGCGATTGACCTCGGCCTCGCAGATGACTTTATTTTGGAGAGAGTCATTGAAGAAACGTGAGCGGGGGATGATGTGCTCAATCTCATACTCCGACGTGAATAGGCGGCTGAGGGGAATGACGCGCCCCGTGTAGGGCGACTTGTAGCGCTGCTCCAGCCAGAGTTTATAGCGCGTGATGTCGGCAGAAGAGGGCGAGGCCGTGTGGGAGATGCGATAGATATCCTTAAATTCGGGGTCGTTCTTGTCCAAGGTTTGCAGGGCTCCTTCTTCAAAGATGCGCAGGATGTCCTGTTGCATGGGGGAATGGGGGCGCACGCCGGCCATGTTTTCACGTTGGAACTCGGCCAGCATGGTCTTGATGCGCATGTTTGTGGCCTCGTTCTCCTGAATGCGCTCGGTCATCTTCTTACGTTTGTCGGCGGGGTTCTTCATCTCGCGGCCGAGCTCTACATGAATTTCGTCAATATGACCGCAGGATTTCCAAATGTCGAGCACCGTGCGAAGCGACTCAAGGATACACTGCTCCACGATGGGATTGCGTAGGGAGCCATGCTTGAAAGCATCAATGAAGGCCTTCATTTCCTCGGGCGTATGCCATTTCTCGTCGTTGGTCTTCTTGCCGTAGAGGTTTTCCTCCGCCTGCCACAGTTGCATGCCTTCCTTCAGCATGGGGAGGAGGCGCTTGATGGCCTTCTCGGAGAAGGCACCGTAGTCCTTCTTGAAGGGAGGGAACTTGGCAAAGGCCGAAACAAATTCTTCGGGAAGATTATAGGCGTGGGCAAAAGACTTCAGGGCCTTCTCGGCATCGGCTTTTGCCTCTACGGAATAGAGGATGTGCCACAAGTGGTGGAGCGTGGAGAAGTCGCTGACGAGAGAGGCATCCACTCCAGCCTTCTTGAGATGTTTGAGAATAAGGCTGCGCGTCTCGTTGCAGGGGTATTCCTTGTCGGCCACATAGTTCCACCTCACGGGCAGGGCTTCTTTCTGGCCTCGCGCCTTCTTGATGCCGAGGTATTTGAGGAGTTCGTCCTGCTTGACGCTTTTCTTGTCGTTGAGCCAGAGGAAAAGATTATGGCGTGCAGCAGCGTCGGGGAGGTATCGCTCCGTGACATTTTCTTCTTTCACTCCGCCGGCATCATACAGGCGGATGTTCCACACGAACTGCCACAGACGGAATTCCTGATAATAGGGACTGCTCTTGGCGATGCACTTGATGGGGAACTCCTTAATCTCACCTGTGGTCACGTCGATGTGCTGATAATGCTCGTGAGGGCAGTTGGCTATCTCCGACTTCTTGCTCTTGAGCGGCCGTTGGTAATAGAGCGTGTCTTCCAGGATAAGATGTATCATGCCCTTGGGGCGCAGGGTGTCGCGACGTTTGGCATTGGAAGCATAGAGATTTTGCAGGCATTCCTCAAGAAGACGGGCATCGGTGAGTTCGGGGATGAACTCGGCCTGTTTCTTGAGTATTTTTTGCAGTTCATCTTTGTAGTATTCGCGCTCAATGGTCTGCACATAGCCACCGTTTATTTTCGTGTCGGGAGTGTTGAGAATACAGTCGTAAATGTACTCACCGACAGTCTTTCCCGTGCCGTTGATAAAGCTTTCCGTGCGCTTTTTCTTCAGCGTCCAGTCGTCTTCGCCAGGGGCGCGGAATGTGCGCTTCACGCCTCCTTCGCTGTCGAGCACAGGGTTGCCCTGCTCATCAATGTCGGTAGTGATGATGAGTTCCACGTCTTTGCCCACGAGGTCGCCCAAAGGGGTGCGGCTGGGGCGCATGTGGACCATGCCATTGGTATAGGTCACTTTATAGATGGGATTTCCAGAGCGCTTCTCGCCCGTATCCTCAACGGACTGCACCGTCAGGACGGCATACTCCTTGAGCTTGCCTTCCGTATCTTCCTCCTCGCCACGCAGCTGGTAGTAGCCGCGCTTCTGGTTGAAACGGAGGATGAGCCAAGCCAGTTCGTACTTACTGATGGGGGCAGAGAGAGCCTTCTTGCGCAGATAATACTGCGTCCAATCGTAAGGGATTTTCTTCCCATCTGCAACCATGTCGGGATGAACACGGGAGAACTCTGCCAACATTTCCTCAAAGGAAGTGCGGAAGAGAAAAGCAGGCTTCTGCGTCGTAGGCGCATAGGCCAACTTGGGCTCGCCACCCGTAAATTTGCCATAGGTCTTGGCATTATTCTTGTCCCAGCCAATGCTTTGGTCAAAATGCTGAGGGAGGAAGCCCAGAATGTGGAGAATCCTGAACAGACGTTCTCTGCGCAAAAGGTAACGTTCGTTAAGGCGGCGCATGCCTCTGTAACGTGTGCGTTCTGCGGCTGCCGACTGCGGAACGCCCTTTCCGAATTTATCGAGGACATCCTGTCCCATTGGGATAATTCTGCTTCCGAGCTGGATGGAGGGCTTGCACCCTTCATCGTCTGCAATTTGTACCAAAGCCCAACCGATACTGTTGGTTCCGAGATCTAATCCAAGAATTTTCTTCATTTTTTCCTATTTTTGTTTGGTTTATTCATTACTTTTTCATACTTTTGCACCCGGATATGAATCCAAGCAAATCACAATAAGGATTATTCCGTTGTGAATTATTAGGCGGGGCAACTCGCCTTATTTTTTTGTGTAGTTATTTTATTTTCAATCTTCTTACCATTCGTTTGCAGCGGTCGGCGGTTTCGGGGATGGGATATTGTCCCCAGCCGGTTTCCATGCGGTTTGTGTTGATGTGATTGTCGTAGATGTCATCGTAGCACGCGCGCGTTATTATATTAATGTCATGGGCACGGTGTACGGTGGCGGCTATGCTGACGCCGTAGAGATTGCGGATGCTTATGAGTTCGTCAATGTCGAGGCTGTCGCGATGAGTGCCCAGACGGAACTCGGCACATTCGCGGGGAAACAGCATGGCTCCGGCAAACGTGTGGGCCATGCGCTCGACGGTGTCGTCTATCGATGCGTCGGGGGTGTGGCCTGACTGATGGACGGTGGCGGGGACAATATGCAGGAGAAGGTGAGCCAACTCGTGGAGCGCGGTGAAGCGCTTGCGCTCTGTGGTGGCGTTCTTCTCGGTGTTTATGATGATGAAAGGAATGTTGCCTTCAACGAAAAGGGAGATGCCGTCAATACGATGATCCCTGATGCTGACTTCCACCACGTGGATGCCGTGCATTTCAAGGAGTTCGTAAACGGAGACGATGGGTTGCGTGCCGATGTGCCATAGGGTGCGGAGCTTGTCGGCAGCTGCCTCGGCTTCCTGGATGGTGCGGACGGTGCGTGTCCTGAACGGGTTGCGGAACGTTGGAGCGTGTGCGGCCAGTTGTTCGGCGGCGCAGTAGAGTTCCACCTGTTCCATGACGGAGGAGGTGATTTGCCGGATTTCTTCCGTTGTCATTCCCTTGTCCTGGCGAAAGAATTTGCGGCTAATCTTCAGCGGAGGGCGATGGAAGAAGTCGAGAGGCAGCGCGAGGGCTGCGGCAATCTTTTCCAATTTGTCGGGACTTGGATTGATGAGACCGCGCTCGTATTTGGATATAGCCATCTTTGTGAGTGCCCCGTTCATGCGCTGCGCGAGCTCATCCATAGAGATACCCAATAATTGTCGTGCTATGTATATTTGTTTTCCTATCATCTGCCGTAGTGGATTATAGTTGGAGGGGTTTACACGGGAATAACAAGAGTGCATTTTTGTAAACTGACTGCAAAGCTAATAATTATTTTTTAAACAGTGGTGCTAAATGGGAGAAAAAAGACGAATAAGGTGCTTTTTGTAAAAAAAGGAGGGAGTGTGTCAGGATTTTTTCGTAATTTTTCCGAGTGAAGGGATTGATGATTGTGAAATAAATAGTACAAGGAAACAGGAAAGGCGAAATGAGAGGCAGGATACTACTGATATTGCTGGCATCGGCATTGGTGGCGATGGGCCAGGAACGGACGTACAAGATGGGGCGATGGGGGATAATGCCGGGCGGTTACGGCCTTCCGGTACACGCTTTCTCCGACATCGTCATCATGGCCACAGCTGTGGCCAAGTATGCGTCACAGCTGTGGCCATGATGACTAAATGCCGACTAAAAACTGAAACAGGGGGTCTGACCCCGTGTTTCATTATTTCATTAAAAAGAGGAAGAGCACCGCAGGGTTTGCGGTGCTCTTCGTGTAGGAAAGGGCGGGGGCGGACTATTGCATGTCGGTGCGGTAAACGGTGTGCTGGCGTGAACAGTCGCATGTCCAGCGGCAGCAGCCTTCCGCGCCGTTGCGATAGCCTATGGACATGGGGAAGAATGTCTCGCTGTCGCCTTCGGCCTTCGTGAGGCGCCACCTGATGGAGATGCCGCCGCGGTAACCGATGAATATGTAGTCGCCGCCGTCATCTGCGACGGCTTCGGCGTCTTTCTGGAGATAGACGATGTATTTCGTGCCGCAAGGGCAGGTGAGGGCCTTGGCCTTGTAGTCGGGGCCGAGGGCGGCATCGGTGACTTCTTCGAGGATATCGTCGGCATCGTCCTTATTGCAGGCGGAGAAAAGGAGCGGAAGGGCGAGAAGGAGAAGGATGGTGAGGTGCTTTTTCATCTGGGAGGATAGCGTGTGACGTTATTTTACTATCTTCTTGCCCTGACCTATGAGGATACCCCTGGCGGCGGGGGCGGCACGGCGGCCGTCGAGGAAATAGAGGTTTTCTGAACCCTCGGCAGCGGGAGCAGCGGGAGGCAGGATGCCGGTGGCTTCGGTCATGGCCTGGGTGAGGGCTGTGCGGGCGCTCTCCATGGCGTCGAGGTCGCACTCGTCGTCCTTGGCGATGCAGACCTGCTGCACGGCGGGGAGGAGTATGTCCCATTGCTCGGCGTTGACGCTGCGGGTGCCGCCCAGCCAGGTACGCTGGAAAGAAGAGAGGCGCGTGTTGATGTTCTTGAGCGTGGTGGTCTTGCGGCTCTCGAAGGCTGTGGCCTCCTCTATGGCGAAGGAGAGGTTGTCGTAGAGGGTCTGGAGGGTTTCCTGCGTGTCGTAGAGGGAGGCTGCGCTGCTGGCATCGATGGCTTGCTGGAGGAGTTCGGCGTAGGAGGGGCAGGTGGAGGCGTCGAGGACTTGGCGGGCCTGACGGATGAGGGGGAACTGGGCGTCGTAGAGGCTGCGGGCGTCGGGGCCGAGATAGCGGAGCGACTTGAGGCGGACGAGGTGCCAGTTGGCGCCTTCGCGGTCGTTGCGGGCTCCGAGGCGGAGAGTGCCGTCGGAGACGTGGATGCCCTGGAGGGTGTAGAGCGTGGGGGAGGTGATTTGCTTGACGTTGTAGATGGGGATGTCTATTTCGGCATCGTTGATGAAGAAGTGCGTGCGGCCCGTGGTGCCGTCGGCGCATACTTCGGCACACTCCCATGCGGCGCAGGAGGCGTTGAAATAGACTTCTGCCTCATAGACGCCGACGGGCAGGCCGCTGACGGTCTGGGAGAAGGTGCCCTGATAGAAGTGGCCGGCGGCGTAATACTCGGCGCAGGTGATGTCGCCGGCTTCGTAGGTGCCGGTGCCGCCCCATGCCGAGGCGGTGTTCTTCACCTTGGCGGTGTAGTCCTTCGTCTGGGCAAGGAGGGCGAGGGGCAGGAGGAGGGCGAGAAGGAAGAGGGTGCGTTTCATGGGCGGGAGGTGATTAATAGTCCATATCTGCTTGGTCCCAGATGGAATAGTTCTGGCGGCTGGTCTTGTCGTCGTCGTCAACGTTTTCATCGGGGTCGATGTCAATACTCATGTCAAGCAAGGCGCTCTTGCCGTGCAGGTTTATATGGTAACTGCGGGGACTGATATACTTCTTCATCGTACAATTATCTTTTTGCCGTTAATAATGTATGTCTGGCCGCGCTGGAGGATGAGGCCCCCCTTGGAGGATGAGAGCTGATGGCCCTGGAGGTCGTAGAGACCCTCTAAATCTCCCTTAAAGGGAGACTTCTGGCCTGTGGTCTGTTGTTCTTCAATGCCTATGGTGGCATCTTCCAGTCGGAAGCTGAGGCTCTTGGCGGAGGCAGCGGCGGGGGCGTCGATGTGGCCTCGGAAGGCGGTGACCTTGCCGCTGGCAGTGGTGATGCCAAACTTGGTGCCGTCGCCGTTGAGCTTGTAGTGGCCTGCGCCCACGGTGGTGTTCTGGAAGGAGCCCACGCTGTTGGCGTCGCCGTCGGGGGTGCCGGTGAGGTAGCTGTCGGCCGGCACGCTGATGTCCCAGGTCGTGTCGTCGGGGCAGTCGATGAGGCAGAACTGGCCGGGATAGGTGAAGGAGGTCTCGGTGAAGGTGAGGGAGGTCTCGCCCACGTTGGAGAGGACGTAAATCTTCGAGCCGGTGGGCAGGAGGTCGGCGGTGACGGAGAAGGGCATACATACGGAGTTGAGGCCGGCGGTGTTGGTACGCTCGTAGTAGGCTGCGTTGGCCACGAAGTCCTCGGGAGCGTAGTAGTCCTTCTTGTCGGTGAGCACGATGTGGGGGGCCTCCCATTCGCCGTCCACCTTATATATAGTATTCACGCGCGAGCGGAAAGCCTGGGGCAGGCTGTTGTTGTTGGCGGCGTCGATACGGAGGATGGCGTTCTCGGTGAGGGTGGGGAAGTCCTTACCGTTATTGGCGGTGTAGGGGATGTTGGCGTTAATCTGGGTGTCGCTGGCCTGATAGGTCTGATGGTCGTCGGCCGTGCCGTTGTATAGTTCCACGGTGCAGGTGGCCACGCCGGGCTTGGCCAGCGGGAGGTTGGTCTCATCGCCGAGGGCAGCCACGAGGGTGTAGGTGCCGTTCTGCAACTTGGTGGCGATGTCGGAGGAGGGCACGGTGAAACTGGTGGTGTTGTAGATACATTTCAGATTGCCGTTTTCATCGTAAATCTTCATGCCCACCATTCCTGAACCAGTCACCGTTACTGTGGTGCCGCTGATGGTGTAGTCAATGTTGTTGGCTTGGTTCACACCATTGAAGTCGGTGAAGTCGCCGATGTCGCCCTGTTTCTTCGTACCGTTGTCATAGAACTTCACGGGCTGGCCAAGAAGGCTGGGGTCGAGGGTTACGGCGAAAGCGGAGTCGGCCACGGTGCGCTCCTTGATGTGGTCATCGATGAACATAATGTTAGGAGCCTTGTTGGGCTGGCTGTGCATGAAGGTCTTGAGTTCTGCAAGGTAATCCTCATCGGCTTGGTTGCCCTTCTTGGG
Organism: Alloprevotella sp.; assembly: GCA_045600685.1. GTDB lineage: Bacteria > Bacteroidota > Bacteroidia > Bacteroidales > Bacteroidaceae > Alloprevotella. The sequence continues at coordinate 11,126 of JAZRYH010000004.1, forward strand.
CATCTTCATAAAGTATCTGCCATAGTCGCCCACAAAGCGAACTGCCGTGGCATCGACATCCTGTGTATAGAAGGTCTCAATATCGTTGCCCACAAACACGTCGTCGTAGTAACCGAAGAAGCCATAGGCATCGAAGAACTCGTAGAGGTCGGTCTTACTTACCTCGGCGCAGGCTCTGGCAAACTTGAGGTAGTCATTGCTATAGAGGGTTGGGTTATTTACGTTTGCACTCTTTATTAAGCCTCCATTTGCACGCATCTTGTCACAAAGGCGGGGCCAGAAGTCAGGCATGTGGCCTTGTACGTGGAAGTAGAGATACAACTGATAGAAGAGATGGTTCTGCAACCAAAGAGACTCTTCGTAGTATTTCCTGCCACGGTTGGCACCCTCGCCGCCACGCAGGATATCAACCCAAGTGAGGCCGTCATTCTTAAAGGTCATGAGGGTCTTGGTGCCATCGGCGCGGCGCGAGGTCAGGCCGAACTCAAAGTTGACCATTTGAGCGAAGCCGTTGTTGGAACTTTCAGTGGTGGCAGCCAGGTTGATGGGATTCTGGTGGCCGTGGGCTTCTTCATGGTAGATAACCCAGCGGTCGCCGTTGAGGAGGGAATTGTAGTTGAGCAGTCCGTCTTTCCAGATGCCGGAGTAGTTGGCACTCACACCGCTCCAGTTGGGGTTGCCACTGTACTGGTCGCGGGCAACGACAACGGGATTGTAGCGTCCGTCCCACTGACCGTCGTGGCCAATGAGGCGCTCCTGTGCCATAAAGATAAAGTCCCAGATTTTCAGTGAGCCGGTAATGTTGCCAGCACCGCGCACACGGTCGCTCTCCACGCAGAATGCGGTGTTTTCGGCCATAAGGTGCAGGTACTTGTTGGTGAACATGTTGGAGCAGAGGAAGTTCCAGTCGTTGTTTGTCATGCCTCTGTGCATATCGAAGCATCCGCTGGCCTCACCGCCTTCAATGTGGACGGTGATGTTGGGATACTCCTTCAGATACTTCTCCGAGTTGGTCAAGCGATAGAGGATGAAGGCCTCGCCCTCAATGGTAGCCTTCACAATGTTAAGGCCAGCCTGAAGGGTTACGGTCTGTGCAGGGCCATTGTTAGTTGCAGGCGTGATGCCCAGTTCCAGCTTGGCGTCGGAGTCCTTGGGAGCGCTGCCTACCATAATATAAAGGAGCTCGCCGTTTTTGCAGGTTACACCGGTGGGGTGGTAGAGGTTGCTGAAGCCGCCCACTTTGGTAATGTTGTTCCAAACGCCAGGGTCGCTATAGATGTCGTAGTCGTGGATGCGGAAGCCCTTGACATAATAGTTCTTGGCCGCGTTGCTGTCCCACTTGTCATTCTTTACGCAAACAATCATCTCCTTGAGTACATCGGGCAGGGTAGATCCGACAGTGGTGCGGAGAGCATCGTCTGTCATCGTCTGGTAGCTGTCTCTCAACTGGGTGCATGCGTTGTCATAGAAATAGGTGCGGAGCGTGGTGTTGTAGGTTCCTGCTTGTGCAATGACACCGGCTTTGGCATCGTCTTCAACCTTCAGGGCTGCGGCTGCGGCTATCATCTCGGAGGTTACCTCAACCTGTACCAGATACCAGTAGTTGGAGTTATCGTTGGTGTCCCCCCAACTTACTATCTTGAAACTCTGGTTGACCTTACTGTTGTTGAAGTATCCGGTGGCGGCATTGCTGGGAGCCAGCATGAAGTATTTGCGGCCATCGTCTTTTGTGCCCTTTTCCGTTACCACGATGTTGGCGGCAGTGTTGCCGGTGGTGTAAGCTGCATCAGACCTGGTTGACTGCACATAGTTCCCGGAGTAGAGGTTCTTCATCGTCCAGTTGCTGCCGGATTTGGTGAAGAGCCAGATATTGTTGTAGGGATTGTCAGGGTCTGTGGGGTAGGCGAAGAGTTTGTTGTTGCTGTCGGTAATGCTGCGAGCCTCCTCGATGTAACTTGTCAGGCGATAGTATTTACCGCTGGTGAGGCTGTTGACGGGGGTCTCCACGATCTCTTCAGTGCCGGCAGGCACTTCCTCATAAATCCATTCTGTGAAAGAGGAGAGGGAACTCCAGACGGTCGTAGGTGAATTCTCGTTGCCGGTAGGAACGTAGAACACGGCAGGAGTGTTCGTGATGCTGCCGGTGCTACTTAAGTGGTACCGGCCATTGCGTGCCTGACTGACAGTCATGCCGCTGACATTGGTAATAATGTAGCCCGTGCGGTAGTTGCGGTACTGATAACTCTTGCCGTTTTCTGCGGGAGGGGTAACGGGGACGATGGCTTCATCTACGGGGAAGAAGCCTATACGCGAACCGTCGTCTGTTCCTGTCCAGTAGGCGAGGTCGGCACCGCGGCGGTTGAGGTTGATGCTTTCGCCGTCGCGAGAGATGAGGTAGCCGTAGGCAGGACCGTTGTAGGCGTTAATCGTCCAATAGGTATTGTTGCCCTGGGGTATGTTGTTACTGGCGGTCATGACGGGGAAGGTATTGCCTCCGGTATTACCGTCATCCTTGGGGGAGGCGCTGGTGAGAATCATGCTGGAGCCAGCGGCCTTGTTCATCAGTTTGAAGCCCGTGATGGGGTTGCCCACGATGGCCCACTTGTAGGCATTGTTGGCCTTGATGGAGCCGAAGCTTTGCTGGTTTGTCTTCACGCGCTTGCTGCTGCTGTCATAGCCCCAATAATACTTGTTGCTGCCATGGACGGTAGCATAGAGCCAGGTGGCATTCTCGTAACTGGTGGAGAAGGGCACGTCGAAAGTTTCGTCAACGCTTACCTGAATTTCCAGTTCCTCGCTTGTGCTCACGGTGCTGTTCAAAATTTTAACAGGCATGTCAGCGATGCTCACGCCGCTGGGCATAGCCTTGAGTTCGGGGTACTTCGCACCGGCTTCTACGGAGTGTTCCTCGCGGAGCCATTCGGTCTCCCCGTTCTTGTAGATATATGTAATGACGGTGGGCTCTACCTCCTGCCCTATGGCGTACTTGGCCCTGAGGGCTGCCACGGGAGCCATGTCGCCGTCCTCGTTGAAGACATAGTAGTTGCCTTCAGGCACGGTGAATGTCCATTGCCCCGAGGTTGTTACCGTCTCAAAGGTATAGATGAGTATGGTATTGTAGTCCTCGTCCATATCCCCCACGAAGTTATCAGGAGTAAAGCTCTGGCTGCCGCTTGTCAGCGTAGGCGTGCTTGCCTCCACTCCGAGGTCCTCGGAAAAGGTGAGAAACTCCTGCCCAAAGTTCATGCGTATCTCGCCGATATGTTGTACCGTAGAGCCTGCCGTAGGCGTAAATGTCACAGGCAGTGTCACGGGCGACACAGCCGTGTAGGCCACAGCAAGGGCCAAGCCCTGGATGCTTGCCTCGCCGTGGTAGCCGGGCACAGGATTCACCGTCACGTCGGCAAGGGTGAGCGGCGTCTTGCTGATGTTGTCGCCGTTCTGGTAGGTCACTTCGTCCACAGTCACGCTGGCCAGCGGCAGTAGCTCATCGGGCAGGCCCGTCATGCTCACCGTGTAGCCTTCAATCTCCACCGCCATGGCTTCCACGAAGAAGGTGGAGCCGTTGTCGGCGTCGCCCCAGCGCGAAATGGCTTTGCTGCCGGAGTTGTAGTTGTAGTATTGCCCCGTGGTCTTCATGGCGAAGCCCGCGCTGTTGGCGGCGCTCTGGCAGAGCGTCACCCTGTTGTGCGCAGTGCTCAATGTGCAGGGATTTTCATCTGACAGGATGAGACCGTTCTTCATATTCACAATCTCAAAGCCGTCGATAAGGTTGCCCACAAAGCCCCAGGCATACTCCGCCGTCTGCGGGTGGGTGCCTTGAAGGAAGCCCAGCGCGCCTTCGTTGTCGTATATCCAGCGGGTCTCTGCAGAGTTGTTGTGCGCCCTGAAGGCATACCACTGCGTGATGGCCGCGGCACTCTCAAAAGCCGTGAAGGGCAACTGCGGCGTGCAGGTCACCTCCACTACGGTGCTGCCGTCGCTGGCCACGGTCTGGCTCTGGTCGTAGGAAAGCGTGGCGAAGGCCTTGGCTTCGGGGGCAGGCACGGGTTGTCCTATTGCACCGAACTGTGTGCTGCGCGACCATTCGCGGCCGTCAATTTTATAGACATAGGTAACTTGTGCCGAATTAACTTCTTCCACTTCGTAAACCTTGAAGAAACTCCACGCCCCCGTGCCGTTGGCAAACTTGGCAGTATCGCCGAGTTTCTGGCAGTTGAGGAAGGTGTTGCCGCTGACAAAGCGGGTGACCTGTGTGAGGTCTTGTTCTACAATAGAGTTGTCATCACATTCAGTGACCTGTTGAACCGCAAAGGCCGTTGCAGAAGCAACCTCTACGACGGAAGCATTGTTGCCAATGTACTTGCCCGTGCTTTCGCTTTTGAGGTAGAAGGCGTTGCTGCCGGCGCTTTCAAGGATGAAGACACATTCAGAATCGAACGCGGACTTGCTCGTAGTCTTGTTACTGGCCAGATAAAGGTAGCCGGAATTAGTGTTAGAGCAGCATTTCAAGGCTATCTTCATATTGGCTGTTAGCTGGTCATATTGTTTGACACTGCCAAGTGCTTCAATAGCCCATGCCCCCGTGCACACAAGGCACAGAAGGGCGAGTAATGAAAGTAAACGTTTCATATTGTATTGAATTATTGTGTATTGTCCTTTATATACAAAAGTCGCGACAAAGATAAGAAAAAAAGTTAGCTTACAAAATATCAGCGCTTACATATCTGCCGCCGGTCATCTCCCCGTTCCCGTTTTTGCTACTTTATATTTAGCAAAACCGGCGGCCCCAATCATGAAAGGCGGCATAATTATCCCTCCGTCGGCATCCCGTTACACGGATTTCACCCCTACCTTTCGGGTGAATTTTATCCCATTGTTTTGCATGGTCAGTAAAAGCGGGTTTCGCCTTTTTTCCTTTTCATGAAAAAAAGAGTAAAAGCAGATGTATTTTTTGCACAGATTTTGGGCCGTTTTCGAGCCTCGCGACGGCCTAAACCCGCATTCGGCCCAAAAACGTCGTCCCCGAAAAATTGTAATCAGTTCACAATTTTCCAAAATTCCACTTATTTTCCCCGATACCCTATTTTAGCAAAAACTAAAAGGGACATCGGAAAAAATGAAAGGGCGATTGTTCAAATTAAAAGGGAGATAATTTCAACTAAAAAGGCATTAGTTGCGACTAAAAGGGCTTTAGGAGGGACCCCCTCCCCGCTCCCCCGAGGGGGGAGGGCTGCAAATTGGGACAAAATCGTGTATGTATTTTCGCCTATAAGGGGGTGTAGGGAGGGTTTTAGGGAGGCGTTTTTATTCATCCTTGCGTTAAACGCAAGAAAATCAACAATATAGCAACTCTTCTCAGAATCGCACAGAAGTAAACGCAAAAAATTTTTTTGAAAATACGGCCAAATTTTGAGGGTAAAAGGTGAAAAAATCTTGACAAAAAGTGAACGGCTTTTTTTTACAAAATAAATCAGCATTTAGAGAGAGATTCGTGCAATTCGTGGTAAAAACACGTCATTCTCAACAAAGCGTAGGCCTGTTGTGGCCGGAGCCTGAAAGAAGTTGTTTTAATTGTATCTGTTGTCTTTTATCAATAGCACACATTATATATATATACGTGCGCGAAAGAATCACATCGGTCATCGCGGGAAACGGAGGTGCCGCAAACTGTCCGTCGTTTAGCACTAAAACAGTGCACGGCTTACTGCTTGCAGTTCACGCTTTTTGCAAAGCGATGCAAAAAAAAATTAAAAAAAATAGCGTAAAGTGTTGGTGGTATGGAAAATAATGCTTAACTTTGCACCCGTAAAAGTGTGGAATACGCGCGCCATTGTGCGTAATCCGCTGATTTTGGCTGCCTTAGGGTAGCTTTCGGCGTGTGCGCCCCTGAGCGTATTGGGGGAGAATGCGCTAAAGAAAAAGCGGCGGAATGTAAACCATACCAAGCAATCAACAAACCAAACCATATTATTAACTCATTTATTAACAACTCAAATCAACTGAAATGCCAGGATTAATTGGAAAGAAAATCGGAATGACATCCGTTTTCGGTGCCGACGGCAAGAACGTGCCGTGCACCGTTATCGAAGTAGGTCCTTGCGTGGTTACCCAGGTGAAGAGTGTTGAGAAGGATGGCTACGCTGCCGTGCAGCTGGGCTTCCAAGAGGCAAAGGAGAAGAACACCTCCAACGCCCTTCTCGGACACTTCAAGAAGGCTGGTGTGACCCCGAAGCGCCACTTGGCCGAGTTCACAGGTTTTGACCAGGAGTACAACCTGGGCGACACCCTCACCGTTGAGCTGTTCAATGACGTAAACTTTGTGGACGTCATCGGCACGAGCAAGGGTAAGGGCTTCCAGGGCGTAATGAAGCGTCATGGATTCGGCGGCGTAGGCCAGACCACTCACGGCCAGGACGACCGTGCCCGCAAGCCGGGTGCTATCGGTGCCTGCTCTTACCCCGCAAAGGTTTTCAAGGGTCTCCGCATGGGCGGCCAGATGGGCGGCGATCGCGTGACCACGCAAAACCTCAAAGTGTTAAAGGTCATCCCCGAGCATAACCTGCTCCTCATCAAGGGCAGCGTAGCCGGATGCAATGGTTCAATCGTAATTGTACAGAAGTAAGAAATGGAACTCAGCGTATTAAATATAAAAGGTCAGGAGACCGGCAAGAAGGTTGTCCTGAACGATGCTGTGTTCGGCATCGAACCCAATGACCACGCTATCTACCTCGACGTGAAGCAGTATCTTGCTGACCAGCGCCAGGGTACAGCCAAGTCTAAGGAGAGAAGCGAAATGAGCGGTTCTACCCGCAAGCTCGGTCGCCAGAAGGGCGGCGGCGGCGCTCGCCGCGGTGACATCAACTCACCCGTGCTCGTAGGTGGTGCCCGCGTGTTCGGTCCCAAGCCCCGCGATTACAGCTTCAAGCTGAACAAGAAGGTGAAGGCTCTTGCCCGCCGCAGCGCTCTGACGTATAAAGTGAATGACGGCGCCCTCGTAGTCGTTGAAGACTTCGAGATGGAAGCTCCCCGCACAAAGGCCATGATAGAGATTCTCAACAATCTGAAGGTGGCTGACAAGAAGGTGCTTCTCGTAACTCCCGGTGCCAACAAGAATATCTATCTGTCTGCCCGCAACCTTCCTTGCACGAAGGTAAGCGCTGCCAGCAACGTGAACACTTACAGCGTGCTGAACGCCGGCGTAGTGGTAATGACAGAGAGTGCCTTGCAGAATATTGAAACTGTCTTAACCAAATAAGCACATTAGATTATGGCATTCATAGTAAAACCCCTGATCACCGAGAAGATGACCAGCATCACGGAGAAGCAGAACAAGTTCGGCTTCATCGTGCGCCCTGAGGCTAACAAGCTCCAGATTAAGGCAGAAGTGGAAGCAACGTATAACGTGACCGTCGTTGACGTGAACACTATGGTTTACGCCGGCAAGAACAAGAGCCGCTATACGCGTGCCGGTCTCCTGAAGGGTCGCACCAACGCTTTCAAGAAGGCAATCGTAACCGTCAAGGACGGCGAAACTATCGACTTTTACAGTAACATTCAATAAACAAAATGGCAGTACGTAAATTTAAGCCCACAACACCGGGCCAGAGACACAAGATTATAGGTACGTTCGAAGAGATTACTGCATCCGTACCTGAGAAATCTCTCGTAACTGGTAAGATGAGCACTGGCGGTCGTAACAACGTCGGCAAGATGACGATGCGTTATCTCGGCGGCGGTCACAAGCGCAAGTTCCGCTTCATCGACTTCAAGCGAGAGAAAGATGGTGTTCCCGCAGTCGTAAAGACGATCGAGTATGATCCTAACCGTTCCGCTCGCATCGCCCTTCTTTACTACGCTGACGGTGAAAAGCGTTACATTATCGCTCCTAATGGATTGAAAGTTGGCGACCAGCTGATGTCCGGCGCAGAGGCAGCTCCCGAAATCGGTAATGCCCTGCCCCTGCAGAACATCCCCGTAGGTACCGTGATTCACAACATTGAGCTTCGCCCCGGTCAGGGTGCCCTGCTCGTGCGCAGTGCCGGTAACTTCGCTCAGCTGACGAGCCGCGAAGGCAAGTATTGCATCATCAAACTTCCTTCCGGTGAGACCCGCCAGATTCTTAGTGCTTGCAAAGCCACGATAGGCAGTGTAGGCAACAGCGACCACGCCCTCGAAAGCTCCGGCAAGGCCGGACGCAGCCGCTGGATGGGCCGCCGTCCTCACAACCGTGGTGTTGTTATGAACCCTGTAGATCACCCCATGGGCGGTGGTGAAGGCCGTCAGAGCGGTGGCCATCCCCGTAGCCGCAAGGGTCTCTATGCTAAGGGCCTGAAGACGCGCGCTCCGAAGAAGCAGAGCAACAAGTACATCATCGAGAGACGCAAAAAGTAATTAAGTACTAAAAGAATCACAAGACTATGAGTCGTTCACTTAAAAAAGGTCCCTACATCGCCGTAAGCCTCGAAAAGAAGGTGCTCGCCATGAACGAAAGTGGCAAGAAGAGCGTTGTCAAGACATGGGCCCGCGCTTCAATGATCAGCCCCGACTTCGTGGGCCACACCATTGCTGTGCACAACGGTAACAAGTTCATTCCTGTGTATGTAACCGAGAACATGGTAGGCCACAAGCTGGGCGAGTTCGCACCCACCCGCAAGTTCGGCGGCCATGCCGGTCAGAAGAAGAAGTAATCTTCGTTCACAGGCTCAATCAATCCAGAATTAAAAAAAAGTAATTAATAATGGGAGCAAGAAAAAGAATAGCTGCTCAAGCTAGAAAAGAAGCCCGCAAGACGCAGAACACCGCCGTTCTGCGCAACGTGCCCACTTCCCCCCGCAAGATGCGCTACGTCGCTGACCTTATCCGCGGCATGGAGGTGAATCGTGCACTGGCTACCTTGCATTTCAGCAAGAAGGCCGCTTCTATTGACCTCGAGAAACTGCTTCGCTCTGCCATCGCCAACTGGGAAGTGAAAAACGACCGCAAGGCTGATGAAGGCGAACTGTTCGTAACTAAAATCTTCGTGGACGAAGGTGCTACGCTGAAGCGCATGCGCCCTGCACCCCAGGGCCGCGGCTACAGAATCCGCAAGCGCTCGAACCACGTGACCGTGTTCGTTGACACCAAGACTAATGATTAAAAAGTAAAAAGAATGGGACAAAAAGTTAATCCGATAAGTAACCGCCTCGGCATCGTCCGCGGTTGGGACTCGAATTGGTACGGTGGCCGCAACTTCGGCGACAACATTCTTGAGGATTCCAAGATCCGCAAGTACCTTGACGCCCGTCTTGCCAAAGCCAGTGTATCTCGTATTGTTATCGAGCGCACTCCCAAACTCATTACCATTACCGTGTGCACCTCTCGCCCCGGTCTGATCATTGGTAAGGGTGGTAAGGAAGTTGATACGCTCAAGGAAGAGTTGAAGAAAATCACCGATAAGGAGGTTCAGATCAACATCTTCGAGATAAAGAAGCCTGACCTTGACGCTGTGATCGTTGGTCGCAGCATCGCCCGTCAAGTGGAAGGTAAGATTGCATACCGCCGCGCTATCAAGATGGCTATTGCCAACACGATGCGCATGGGTGCAGAAGGTATTAAGGTCCAGATTTCCGGCCGTCTGAATGGCGCAGAAATTGCCCGCAGCGAAATGTTCAAGGAGGGTCGTACTCCCCTTCACACGTTCCGCGCCGACATTGACTACTGCCAGACAGAAGCTCTCACGAAGGTAGGTATCCTTGGCATCAAGGTGTGGATCTGCCGCGGTGAGGTGTATGGCAAGAAGGACCTTGCTCCTAACTTCACTCCTGAGAAGGAGACACGCCGCCCCGAAAATGGCCGCGGAGGACGTGGTTTCCGTAACAAGAGAAACAACAACCGTTAATTGAAATCTAGTTATGTTACAGCCAAAAAGAACAAAATATCGCAGACCGCAAAAAGGCCGTTGCAAGGGTAACGCCCAGCGCGGCAACCAGCTGGCTTTCGGTAGCTTCGGCATAAAGAGCCTTGACACGCACTGGATCACCGGCCGCCAGATTGAGGCCGCCCGTGTAGCCATGACCCGTTATATGCAGCGTGAAGGTCAGAGCTGGATTCGCATATTCCCCGACAAACCCATTACCAAGAAGCCTGCCGACGTCCGCATGGGTAAAGGTAAGGGTGATCCCGTGGGCTATGTATTCCCCATCACTCCCGGTCGTATCATCTTCGAGATTGACGGCGTGCCTTTCGAAGTGGCAAAGGAAGCCCTCCGCCTGGCCGCACAGAAACTCCCTGTGACCACCAAGTTTATTGTTAGACACGACTACGACAAAAACGCTTAATTATGAAAATTGCAGAAATCCGTCAAATCCCTGCCAACGAACTGGCAGAGCGCGTTGAGACCGAGGTAGCCAAGTATCAGCAGCTCCTCCTCAACCACAGCGTATCTCCTCTGGAGAACCCTGCACAGATTAAGGCCGCGCGTCGTACGATTGCCCAGCTGAAGACTGTGCTCCGCGAATATGAACTTAACAAATAATTTACGACATGGAAGAAAGAAATCTTAGAAAGACCCGCCAGGGTGTTGTAGTTAGCAACAAGATGGACAAGACCATTGTCGTCGCTGCTAAGTTCAAGGAAAAGCACCCTATTTATGGTAAGTTTGTCTCCAAGACGAAGAAGTATCACGCTCACGATGAAAAGAACGAGTGCAATGTTGGCGACACCGTTGCCATCATGGAAACCCGTCCCCTGAGCAAGACCAAGCGCTGGAGATTAGTAGAAATCGTAGAAAGAGCTAAGTAATCATGATACAGACAGAATCCAGATTAACCGTAGCCGACAACAGCGGTGCTCGCGAATGCCTCTGCATCCGTGTTCTCGGTGGCACAAGGCGTCGTTACGCCTCTGTGGGTGACGTGATTGTAGTTTCTGTAAAGAACGTCATTCCGTCCAGTGAAATCAAGAAGGGTGCCGTATCAAAGGCTTTGATCGTTCGCACGAAGAAGGAAATCCGTCGCGCCGACGGCTCCTATATCCGTTTCGACGATAACGCCTGTGTACTGCTCAACAATGCAGGTGAACTCCGCGGCAGCCGTATCTTCGGCCCCGTGGCCCGCGAACTCCGCGCCGTCAACATGAAGGTTGTTTCACTCGCACCCGAAGTACTTTAATCTAAAAAAGAGACAAAGTAATGGCAAAATTACATATTAAGAAAGGCGACACCGTTTACGTAAACGCCGGCGAGAACAAGGGCAAGACGGGTAAGGTTACCCGCGTGCTCGTGGAGAAGCAGCGTGCCGTAGTGGAAGGTGTCAACATGGTCAAGAAGAGCCAGAAACCCAGCGCCAAGAATCCTCAAGGCGGTTTCGTGGAAATCGAGGCTCCTATCCATATCAGCAACCTGAATGTGGTAGATCCCAAGACCGGCAAGCCCACCCGCATTGGCCGCAAGCGCAATGAGGAGGGCAAGTTAGTTCGTTATGCAAAAAAATCAGGAGAGGAGATTAAGTAATGGCAAATACAGCACAACTCAAGCAAGAATATGCCGAGCGCATCGCTCCGGCTCTTCAGAAGCAGTTTAACTACTCGTCTGCCATGCAGATTCCCGCCCTGAAGAAGATTGTAATCAATCAGGGTCTCGGCATGGCTACCGCCGACAAGAAGATTATCGAGGTGGCCATCAACGAACTTACTGCTATCACTGGCCAGAAGGCCGTTGCAACGGTGTCCAAGAAGGACGTTGCCCAGTTCAAACTCCGTAAGAAGATGCCCATCGGCGTCATGGTAACCCTGCGTCGTGAGCGCATGTATGAGTTCCTCGAGAAGCTCGTGCGCGTGGCTCTGCCCCGTATCCGTGACTTCAAGGGTATCGAGAGCAAGTTTGACGGCCGCGGCAACTACACCCTCGGTATTCAGGAGCAGATTATCTTCCCTGAAATCAACATCGATGCTATCGATCGCCTACTGGGTATGAACATCACCTTCGTCACCACCGCCAAGACGGACGAGGAAGGCTATGCTCTGCTCAAGGAATTCGGATTACCTTTTAAGAACGCTAAAAACAACTAATACGACATGGCAAAAGAGTCAATGAAGGCACGCGAAGTGAAGCGTGCCCGCCTGGTAGCCAAGTATGCCGCTAAGCGTGCTGCCCTGAAGGAAATCGTTAACAAGAGCGAGGATCCCGTAGAAGCCTATGAGGCTGCTCGTAAGCTCCAGAAGATTCCCCGCAATGCTAACCCCATCCGCTTGCACAACCGCTGCAAGCTCACGGGTCGTCCCAAGGGTTATATCCGTCAGTTCGGTTTGAGCCGTATCCAGTTCCGCGAGATGGCCTCTCAAGGCCTCATCCCCGGCGTACGCAAGGCCAGCTGGTAAAAAAGAGTAACACACAGTTCACTTTATTTAATATTGTCGGGGTCGTCCCGATTAATTAAAAACTTTATTAACAAATGACAGATCCTATAGCAGATTATTTGACCCGTCTGCGCAACGCTATCATGGCCAAGCACCGTGTAGTGGAAGTGCCCGCGTCAAATTTGAAGAAGGACATCACCAAAATCCTTTTTGAAAAGGGCTATATCCTCAACTACAAGTTCGAGGACGACGGCCCTCAGGGTACCATTAAGATTGCTCTGAAGTATCATCCTCAGACCAAGGTTAATGCTATCAAGAACCTCACCCGCGTATCCACTCCCGGTCTGCGCAAGTACACCGGCTATCGTGATATGCCCCGCGTAATTAACGGACTGGGTATAGCCATTATCTCCACGTCCAAAGGTGTAATGACTGACAAAGAGGCTGCCGAACTCAAGATTGGCGGTGAAGTTCTTTGCTACATTTATTAATAGGAGGAACACAGAATGTCAAGAATTGGTAAATTGCCGATTAACATTCCTGCCGGCGTTACAGTTAACGTCCAGGATAATGTAGTGACCGTCAAAGGTCCGAAGGGTGAACTTAGCCAAACTGTTGATCCTTCCATCGTTGTCACAATCGAAGACGGTCAGGTAAAGTTCGCCATCGACGAGAACAGTGAAGTTGCCCAGAAGCAGAAGCAGGCCTTTCACGGTCTGTATCGCGCCCTTGTCAACAACATGGTTGTCGGCGTGAGCGAAGGTTACAAGAAGGAAATGGAACTCGTAGGCGTAGGTTACCGCGTAGAGAATCAGGGCAACCTGATCACCTTCACGCTCGGTTACACTCACCCCATTGTAGTCCAGCTCCCCAAAGAAATCACCGTTACCACCAAAATGGAGCGTAACCAGAACCCTTACATCTGCCTTGAGAGCGCCGACAAGCAGCTCCTCGGCATGGTTTGCAGCAAGATCCGTTCTTTCCGCAAGCCTGAACCTTATAAGGGCAAGGGTATCCTCTACCTCGGCGAGCAGATTCGTCGTAAGAGCGGTAAGTCCGCAGGTGCTAAATAAGTTTTAATACCGTAAGATTATGACAAAGCAAAAAGAACAGCGTCGCGCAAAGATCAAATTTCGCGTTCGCAATAAGATTTCTGGCACCGCTGAGCGTCCCCGCATGAGCGTGTTCAGAAGCAATAAGCAGATTTACGTTCAGATTATCAATGACGAGACTGCCACCACGCTTGTCGCCGCTTCCAGCCTGGGTATGGAAACCATGCCCAAGAAGAAACAAGCTGCCAAGGTAGGTGAAGCTATTGCTCAAAAGGCCATTGAGGCTGGCATCACGACCGTAGTATTCGATCGTAACGGCTACCTCTATCACGGTCGTGTAAAAGAAGTTGCTGACGGAGCCCGTAAAGGGGGTCTTAAATTCTAAAAGATTATGGCAAACAGAGTAAACGTAAACAGCGAAGAATTAAAAGATAGACTGGTTGCTATCAATCGCGTGACCAAAGTTACCAAGGGTGGCCGCACTTTCACCTTCGCCGCTATTGTAGTGGTAGGTGATGGTAAGGGTGTCATCGGTACAGGCCTGGGTAAGGCTGGCGAAGTTACCGCCGCTATTGCCAAAGGCGTAGAGTCCGCAAAGAAGAATTTAGTTAAAGTCCCCGTTATCAACGGAACTGTACCTCACAAGCAGATTGCCAAGTTCGGCGGTGCTGAGGTGCTCCTCCTCCCTGCCTCTGAAGGTACCGGTGTAGTAGCCGGTGGCGCCATGCGTGCCGTTCTCGAGAGCGTAGGCATCAAGGACGTCCTTGCCAAGAGTAAGGGCAGCTCCAACGCCCACAACCTCGTGAAGGCCACCATCAAGGCCCTCAGTGAAATGCGCGACGCTCGCCAGGTGGCAGAGCAGCGTGGCATCAGCGTAGAGAAAGTATTCCGTGGCTAATAAAAATTTCAACAATTATGGCAACTATCAAAATTCAGCAAACAAGGAGCCGCATCCACGCTCCCAAAGACCAGAAGCGTACACTTGACGCACTTGGCCTGACCAAGTTGTATCATACTGTTGAAAAGGAGGACAGCCCTGTACTCCGCGGTATGATCCGCAAGGTAGCTCACTTGGTAACCGTAACCGAATAATCCTAAAAAGAAATCTGCATTATGAAATTAAATACCTTACAGCCTGCTGCAGGCTCCGTATCCTCCCGCAAGCGCATAGGTCGCGGCCCCGGCTCCGGCATGGGCGGCACCTCCACTCGTGGTCACAAGGGTGCTAAGCAGCGTTCCGGCTATAGCAAGAAGATTGGCTTCGAAGGTGGCCAGATGCCCCTTCAGCGCCGTCTGCCCAAGCATGGTTTCAAGAATATCAACCGTGTTGAGTACAAGGGTATCAACATCAGCGTCCTCGAAGCACTCGCCCAGGCCAAGAATCTGGAGAAGATTGGCATCGCCGAACTCGTTGCTGCAGGCTTCATCAAGAAGAGCGCTCTCGTTAAGATTCTTGGCAACGGCAAGCTCTCCGCCAAGCTTGAAGTGGAAGCCCACGCCTTCTCCAAGAAGGCCGAGGAAGCCATTACTGCCGCCGGTGGTACCGTAACTAAACTCTAACCTTCTTTACACCTTATTACAATGAAGAAGATAATCGAGACTATCAAGAACATTTGGCGTATTGAGGATCTGCGCACTCGCATCCTCATTACGATTGGCTTCATTGCCATCTACCGTTTCGGCTCCCAAGTGGTGCTCCCCGGTATTGATCCCTCAGGTCTAGAGAATCTGAAGTCGCAGACTAGCGAAGGCCTGATGTCCTTGCTGAATATGTTCTCTGGTGGTGCATTCTCCAATGCCTCTGTTTTCGCACTGGGAATCATGCCTTACATCTCTGCCTCGATTGTGATTCAGCTCCTGGCAGTCGCCGTACCTTATTTCCAGAAGATGCAGCGCGAGGGCGAGAGTGGACGACGCAAAATCAACCAGTACACACGCTGGCTGACAGTGTTCATCCTTCTCTTCCAGGCTCCGGCCTACATGTTGAACCTCCAAGCCCAGACACAGGGCACAGGGGCCTTCAGGGTAGACGGAATCCTGTTTATGCTCTCAAGCACCATCATCTTGGCAGCCGGCAGTATGTTTATCCTCTGGCTCGGTGAGCGTATCACCGACAAGGGCATAGGCAACGGCGTTTCCATGATTATTATGATAGGTATCATTGCACGTATGCCTTCCGCACTGGGTGAGGAACTGACCTCTGCCCTCTATAGCGCTGAAGGCGGCGGCCTTGTGAAGTTCCTCTTTGAGGTAATCGCCCTGCTCTTTGTGATGGCCCTCGCTATCATCCTGGTCAAGGCCGTCCGCAAGGTTCCCGTGCAGTATGCTAAGCGCATCGAAGGTGGCCGTCAGGTAGGTGGTGCACGTCAGTACATCCCCCTGAAGCTCTTTGCTGCCAACGTTATGCCTATCATTTTTGCTCAGGCTATCATGTTCATTCCTATGACAATCGCTAACGTAAGCGGTAGCCACGGATGGGCAATGACGCAACTGATGGATCACACGAGTGTTCTCTACAACATCGTATTCGTTATCCTTATCATCGCCTTCACATACTTCTACACCGCCATCACCATGAACCCCGTTCAGATGGCAGAAGACATGAAGCGCAACAACGGTTTCATTCCCGGTGTTAAGCCCGGTAAGGACACCGCTGACTTCTTGGATAACGTAATGTCGCACATCACATTCCCCGGTTCTCTGTTCATCGCCCTTATTGCCATCCTGCCCGCATTTGCCGGCATCTTCGGCATTAAGCAGGGCTTTGCACAGTTCTTCGGCGGCACAAGCCTCCTCATCCTCGTAGGTGTTGTTCTCGACACCCTGCAGCAGATTGAGAGCCACTTGCTCGTGCGTCACTATGACGGCCTGCTCAACGCCGGTCATGTTCGCAACAACCGCGGCTAAGCGAAGCCGAGGTCTTTTCACACAATGATATATCTCAAGACAGAAGACGAGATAGAGCTTCTGCGCCGTGCCAACCTTTTGGTCAGCCAGACGCTCACCGAGATAGCCCGCCAGCTCAAGCCAGGTGTCACAACGCTCGCGCTGGACACCTTGGCTGAGCAGGTTATCCGGGACAACGGCGGTACGCCCGTGTTCAAGGGATTCCCCAATCCTTACGGCCCCGAGTTTCCCGCCAGCATCTGTGCCTCCGTCAACAATATCGTGGTGCACGGCGTGCCCGATGCCCGCGAACTTCGCGACGGCGACATTCTGTCAGTAGATTGCGGAGCCTGTCTGGAAGGCTTCTGCGGAGATTCTTGCTACACGTTCTGCGTGGGCGAAGTCAAAGCTGAAGTGCGCCAGTTGCTGAAGACCACCAAAGAAGCCCTTTATAAGGGCATCGAGGCCGCCCTCCCCGGCCGCCGCATCGGTGACATCGGTTATGCCGTTCAGCAGCACTGCGAAGCCCAAGGCTACGGCGTAGTCAGAGAATTCGTCGGCCACGGTGTGGGCCGAGAGATGCATGAAGACCCTGCGGTGCCCAACTACGGCAAGCGCGGTGCCGGCAAGCAAATCAAAAACGGACTCTGCATCGCCATTGAACCAATGATAACCATGGGCAGCCGCGAGATAGCCATGCTCCCCGACAAATGGAGCATCACCACTCGCGACGGCAAGCCTGCCGCCCATTTTGAGCACAGCATCGCCATCCATGGTGGCAAGCCCGACATCCTCTCCTCTTTCGAAGAGATAGAACGCATTGAAGGAAAACAATACTAAAAAAAGAATATGTCAAAGCAAAACGCAATTGAGCAAGACGGTATCGTGGTAGAAGCCTTGAGCAACGCCATGTTCCGCGTAGAGTTGGAAAACGGCCACACCATCCGTGCCGGCATTTCCGGAAAGATGCGTATGCATTACATCAAGATCCTGCCTGGCGATAAGGTAAAGGTGGAAATGAGCCCCTACGACCTCACCAACGGCAGAATCTCCTACCGCTACAAATAAACTAAAAATAAAATGAAAACAAGAGCATCCATCAAAAAGCGCACCCCCGACTGCAAGATCGTACGTCGCAAGGGCCGCCTGTTTGTGATTAACAAGA
Organism: Alloprevotella sp.; assembly: GCA_045600685.1. Lineage (GTDB taxonomy): Bacteria > Bacteroidota > Bacteroidia > Bacteroidales > Bacteroidaceae > Alloprevotella. The sequence goes on from JAZRYH010000004.1 coordinate 28,565, forward strand.
AGAACCCTAAGTTCAAGATGCGTCAGGGTTAAATCTTCGTAAAAAACCAAATTCAACTATATGGCAATAAGAATTGTTGGTGTAGATTTACCTCAGAACAAACGAGGTGAAATCGCCTTGACCTATATTTTCGGAATAGGTCGCAGTAGTGCCGGTCAAATTTTGGACAAAGCCGGCGTGAACAGAGACATTAAGGTTTGCGACTGGACTGACGACCAGGCTGCCAAGATCCGTGAAATCATCGGTGCCGACTACAAAGTTGAGGGTGACCTCCGCAGTGAGATTCAGCTCAACATCAAGCGCCTGATGGACATCGGCTGCTATCGCGGCATCCGCCATCGTATCGGTCTTCCCCTCCGCGGACAGAGTACCAAGAACAACGCTCGCACCCGTAAGGGTAAGAAGAAGACCGTTGCAAACAAGAAGAAGGCAACGAAGTAATAAAAATAATTAAGATATGGCAAAGAAAACCGTCTCTGCAAAGAAGCGCGTAGTAAAAGTTGACGCACAGGGTCAGCTTCACGTGCACAGCTCTTTCAACAATATCATTGTATCTCTTGCCAACAGCGAAGGCCAGGTAATCAGCTGGTCCAGCGCTGGTAAGATGGGTTTCCGTGGCAGCAAGAAGAACACTCCTTACGCCGCACAGATGGCCGCACAGGATTGCGCCAAGGTCGCTTTCGACCTCGGTCTGCGCAAGGTGAAGGCATACGTCAAGGGTCCTGGTAACGGTCGCGAAAGCGCCATCCGCGCCATCCACGGCGCAGGCATTGAAGTCATCGAAATCATCGATGTTACGCCCCTGCCCCACAATGGCTGCCGTCCTCCCAAGCGTCGCCGCGTATAATCCACTTCAACGTTAAACATTAAACATTAAACAAAAGTTATGGCAAGATATACAGGTCCTAAATCTCGTATTGCTCGTAAGTTCGGTGAGGCCATCTTCGGTCCCGACAAGGTACTTGCAAAGCGCAACTATCCTCCCGGCCAGCACGGCAACAATCGTCGCCGCAAGACCTCTGAATACGGCGTCATGCTCGCAGAAAAGCAGAAGGCTAAGTACACCTATGGCGTGCTTGAAAAGCAGTTCCGCAACCTCTTCGACAAGGCCGCTGCCGCCACCGGCATTACCGGTGAGCTCCTCCTTCAGGGTCTTGAGTGCCGCCTCGACAACGTCGTTTATCGTCTCGGCATCGCTCCCACCCGTGCTGCTGCCCGTCAGCTTGTCAACCACAAGCACATCGTTGTAGATGGTCAGGTGGTCAACATCGCCTCCTACAGCGTAAAGCCCGGCCAGATCGTCGGTGTTCGCGAGCGCAGCAAGAGCCTTGAAGTTATCGCCGACGCCCTCGCAGGCTTCAATCACAGCAAGTATGCATGGATTGAGTGGGACGAAGCATCCAAGAGCGGAAAGCTTCTCCACAAGCCCGAGCGTGAGGACATCCCCGAGAACATCAAGGAGCAGCTCATCGTCGAGCTCTACTCTAAGAACTAATTAAAAAAATAGAATTTACATTCATGGCGATATTAGCATTTCAAAAGCCCGATAGAGTTATCATGGTGGAAGACGACCCCAAGTTCGGAAAGTTTGAATTCCGTCCCTTGGAGCCTGGCTTTGGCCACACTATTGGCAACGCCCTCCGCCGCATCCTGCTCTCCACCTCCATCGAAGGTTTCGCTATCAACACCATCAAGATTGACGGCGTTGACCACGAGTTTGCCTCCGTGCCCGGCGTGCGGGAAGACGTGACGAACATGATACTCAATCTGAAGCAAGTACGCTTCAGGCAAATAGTAGAAGAATTCGCGGAAGAGAAAATTGCCGTCACCCTGAGCAACACCACAGAGTTCCGCGCAGGTGACCTCGGCAAGTATCTCACAGGGTTTGAAGTGTTGAATCCCGAACTGGTGATTTGTCATTTAGACTCTAAAGCCACGATGCAGATTGAGCTGACTATCAACAAAGGCCGTGGATGGGTTCCCGCTGAGGAAAACCGCATCTTCTGCACCGCTGTTAACCAGCTGCCAATCGATTCTATTTACACACCCATCCGCAACGTGAAGTACAGCGTTGAGCCCTGCCGTGTCGAGCAAAAGACCGACTACGACTGCCTCGTGCTGGAAATCACCACGGACGGTTCCATCCACCCGAAGGACGCCCTGCGCGAAGCCGCCAAAGTACTCATCCAGCATTTTGCCCTCTTCTCCGACGACCGCATCACGCTCGACAACGTGCTCGACTCCCATCCCCAGGAGTTCGACGAGGAAGTGCTCCGCATGCGTCAGCAACTCAAGACCAAGCTCACCGACCTGAACCTCTCCGTACGCGCTCTCAACTGCCTCAAGGCAGCCAACGTAGAGACCCTCGGCGACCTCGTTCAGCTCAACAAGGCCGACCTCTTGAAGTTCCGCAACTTCGGCAAGAAATCGCTCACCGAGCTTGATGATTTGCTCGCGAGTCAGAATCTGTCGTTTGGAACCGACATTTCAAAGTACAAGTTAGACTAAGACACGCTTAGTCCCCACACTTCAACTTAAAACAAAAAATGAGACACAATAAGAAATTCAACCATCTCAGTCGTACTGCCAGTCACCGCGCTGCTATGCTGTCCAACATGGCCGTTGCCCTGATTACGCACAAAAGAATCACTACGACTGTCGCCAAGGCCAAGGCTCTTAAGAAGTATGTAGAGCCCCTTATCACCAAGTCTAAGGAAGACACCACCAACCATCGTCGCGTAGTGTTCAGCTACCTGCAGGACAAGAAAGCCGTCACCGAGCTCTTCAAGGAGATTAGCCAGAAGGTGGCCGACCGTCCCGGTGGCTACACCCGCATCATCAAGACCGGTTTCCGCAAGGACGACGCCGCCCCCATGTGCTTCATTGAGCTCGTGGACTATGATGAGAACATGGCAAAGGTTCAGAAGAAGACCCGCACGCGCCGCAGCCGCAAGGCCGCAGCCACCGAGGCTCCTGCTGCTCCCGTAGAGACTCCCGCCGAGGAAGTTCCCGCCGAGGCCCCCGCAACCGAAGCTCCCGCCGAAGAGGCAGCAGCTGAGGAAATTGCCGAATAAATTCTACACCACAATATCCGAAATACCCCGCGTCGTGATGGCGCGGGGTATTTTTTTTGTCCCTTTTAGCAAAACCGATAGCCCTTTTAATTGAAATTATCTCCCTTTTAATTTGAATTATCGCCCTTTCAGTTCGTCCGATGTCCCTTTTAGTTTTTCCGATGTCCCTTTTAGTTTTGCGTAAAAGGGCTATCGGAAAAAATGAAAGAGGGAGTCGGAGAAAAAAGAAGGGGGATAGGTGCATCGGTGCCGGCAACCGCCGCCGTAGGTTAAAGTATTTATGGAACGGCAAAAGTAAAAAATGTTATTGCATACCCTGTAATAAATACCGATAACGGCTTGGCGCGAAAGCCCGGAGAGGTCTGAAATGTTAAGAAATGCACCTTTAGGTGCAAAAAGGGAAGGCATAATTTGGCCGTTGTTGCGGATTTTCATAAATTTGCAAACTGAAACACAGAATCTGACGTAAAAACTCTTAATCTATACATTATGCGTAAATACTTTATCCTTTCTGTTCTCCTGTGTCTGGCCACGGCGCTGTCGGCACAGTTACCGCAGTTCAGCAACGGCGGAGAAGACCACTACTACTACATCAAGTCCAATCTGGGCAAGATTTATCTGGCCGACCAGGGCACGGGAAAGGCCGTGCGCACGGCTAATCTGAAGCTGGAACCTTCCATGCAGTGGAAGTTTGTAGGCACTAAGGACGACTGCCAGATTGTTAACGGCGAGGGTCACTATATGTGGCTAGGCGGCAAGGCCATCTCCGCTTCCGGCGACAGCGAGGAGGCCGGCTCGGGCGGCGGCAACAACGACAAGCCCCTCCGCACGCAGGAAACGGCATGGAGCAACGGCTTCAAGCTGGCTGCACACCCCAACAAGGCCAACTGCTTCACCATTACCCCTACCGATGACACCCGCAATTACGGCTTCAACGTGTGGGGCGGCAACGGCACCGGCAAGACGATAGGCCTTTGGGACAACAGCGATCCGAACAATGCCTTCGTCTTTGAGGACATCGACGACGTCAGCACTGGCGAATTTACCGTGCAGGGCGTAGCATCCTTCGCTCCCGTGCATCCCCTGACCCTGTGGTACAACTTCCCTGCCACGGCCTCCATGGTGGAAAATCCCTGGATGGAATACGGTCTGCCTCTGGGCAACGGCCGTCTGGGCGCCGTGCTGCAAGGCGGCATTCTGAGCGATGAGATACAGTTCAACGAGAAGACTTTGTACAACGGCTCTCCCACGGCTTTTGGCGACCACGGCCGCTATGCCAATTTCGGCTCCGTGTTCGTGAAGGACCTCAGCAAAGTATTTGGCGAAGGCAAGCCCGTGCAGGACTATGTGCGCTACCTCGACATTGAAAATGCCGTGGCAGGCGTGAACTTCCGCAGCGACGCCACCTCCTACACGCGCCGCTACTTCGTCAGCGCCCCCAACAACGTGGTTGTGGCCCGCTACACGGCAGAAGGGGCCGACAAGCTCCACCTCCTCTTCAGCGTCACACCCGATAATGCCATCGGTGCCAGCGCCGTGACCTATACGGACAACGGCGGAAGCTTCTCCGGCAAGAGCACCACGGTGAGCTACGCCAATCAGTTCTGCGTGGATACCGACGGCACGGCCGTGGTCACCGACAAGGGTATAGAGGTGAGCGGCGCAACGTATGCCACCTTCTATATGACGGCTGCCACCAACTTCGACAACAGCACTCCCACTTGGGTAAAGGGCACGGTGAGCACAGTGAAGGCCAATGCTGCCAGCACGCTGGAGGCTGCCGTGGCCTGCGGCTACGAAAAACTCCTGGCCGACCACGAGAGCAACTTTGCCAACCTGATGGGCCGCGTGGACCTCAACCTGGGCGGAGCCAGCACGAAGAGCACCGACAAGCTCATCGACTACTATGCCACGGCAAGCAACCGCAACACCCCCGACGGCCTCTTCCTCGAAACGCTCTACTTCCAGTATGGCCGCTACCTGGAGATTGCCTGCAACAACCTCCTGGTGGCTGCCCCCAGCAATCTCCAGGGCATCTGGAACAACGACTCGCAGACCGACTTCTGGCATTGCGACGTGCATGCCGACGTGAACGTGCAGATGAACTACTGGCCCGCCGAGCCCACCAACCTGAGCGAGTGCCACCTGCCCTTCCTCGAGAATATCATCACCGTGTCGCAGGATAAGTTCAACTACCACAGCGTGGCCCAGAAGTACCGCAACGGCGTGCGCGGCTGGATGCTCCCCACGGAGAACAACATCTACGGCGGCTGCTCGCAGTGGATGGCCTTCCAGATAAAGACCCTCGCCGCGTGGTACTGCTCCCACCTGTGGCAGCACTACCGCTACACCGGCGATAAGGACTTCCTCAAGCGAGCCCTCCCCGGCATGCTGCGTGCCGCGCAGTTCCTGAAGGACATAAGCACCCATAAGAACCCCGACGGCACCTATTACGTGGATGATGAGTACTCCCCCGAGCACGGTCCCCAGGGCGGCCACTCCACAGCCTTCGCCCAGCAGAACACCGCCGAACTCGTGGCCAGCATCATCGCCGGCGCAGAAGAACTGGGCAGCGACAGCCCCGTCAGCAGCACCGACCTGAAGGAAATGACCGACTTCTACGCCGTCCTCGATAAGGGCCTCCACACCGAATCCTACGGCGGTAAGACCTGCCTGAAGGAATGGTATGACCTCGGCCTCAACTCCCAGGGCGACGCCGCCGGCCACCGCCACCTCTCCCACCTTATGGCCCTCTATCCCTACGGACAGGTGAGCGCCTTCACTTCCGATGCCGAGCAGAAGAAACTCTGGCAGGCCGCCGTCAACTCCCTCCACGTGCGCAATGCCACCTCCGTTACCGGTTGGAGCGGCGGCTGGAAGGTCAACCTCCACGCCCGTGCCCTCGAGGGCGATGAGGCTCACAGCTACTTCGGCCTCATGCTGCACCACACGGGTTCCTATAAGATAGATATGGCAGGCCAGGGCGGTTGCTACTACAACCTCTGGGACGCCCACTCACCTTTCCAGATTGACGGCAACTTCGGCTACACCGCCGGCGTGGCCGAGATGCTCCTGCAGAGCTACGACGGCAACATACACGTCCTGCCCGCCCTGCCCAGCGTATGGAAGAACGGCAGCTTCAAAGGCCTCAAGGCCGTAGGCAACTTCGAGGTAGATGCCACGTGGAAGAACGGCAAGGCCACCGACGTTATCATCAAGAGCGTCATAGGTAAGCCCATCAACATCCAGAGCGCCACCGACCTCACCACCGTCAAGGTTGTCAACCAGAACGGTCAGGCCGTCGAGGTTACCCGTCAGGAGGGCCAGAGCGACGTCTATACCATACAGACCCAGCCCGGCGACGTCATCACGGTGGACTACACCCAGCCCTACGACCCCACGGCCGGCGTTGCCGACGTCCAGAAGCCCGTCCTCAAGGCTGCGTCCTACAATCTCATGGGCCAGCCCTACGTTTCCCAGAAGGGCAGCATCAAGGTGCAGAAGGGCAGCAAGTTCCTCGTGAAATAACCCTCTTCACCCGACATTCCGCGAAAGTTTAACTTCGATAAAAAGTGGCCGCCGCTCAACGATTGAGCGGCGGCCATTGCTTTATTATAGGGCTCTGTCGTACCTTTGGCCAATATCGTTAATTCCTTTGGCCGATGTCGTTTCCCTTGTGACTTATCTCGCAAGGACTTTGCGCACGCTGCCGTCGGCGCGGCGCTCTATCAGGAGATTAGGGGCGGCGGAGGTGGTGGCGGAGGTTACGGGACGGCCACAGAGGTCGTAGGTCGCATGGTTAAGGTTAAGGTCAAGGTCAAGGTTCTTCTCGCTGATGCCCTCGGGAATAGGTGTGACGAGGGCCTTGGCGGCATTGACGATATTGCCCTTGGTATCCATCACGAGGGCAATGACATATATTTTGTCGTAGCGCAGGGCAGCCTTGGCCTTGGCGGCGGCGGTGATGGTGCAGGAGTAGGTGCTGTTGACCTTATCGCCGGCCTTGTGGGACGTGCCGATGCTCTTGGCGCCGTTAGTGCCTGAGGTGCTGTAGGAGGAGCCTATCATCACGTCGTTGAAGACGAGGCTTACGGCCTCCTGTCCGTATTTTTCGCCAGAGAAGAAGTCGGCGAAGTCAGGCATCTGCGGCAAGACGTAGAGCGGGCCGGCTTTGGCAATCTTGTAGGAGTTTGTCTGTTGCCAGAGGCTACCTTCGCCGGCCAGGCTGTCGGCCGTGAGGACGTAGGCGACGGTGTATTTTCCCGCGTCGCAGAGAAATTCCAGGTCGGCGGTGCATGTCACTTTCGCATGGTTGTCGGAGATCATGCCGCTAACGCTCACGTCCACGGGCGGTGCTATCTGGCTCTGTTCTTCCACGTCGAGGTCGATGCCCAGGTTGGTCGTGCCGTAGTAAGGGTCGGTGGTGATTTTACGGTCTATCTTACACATGGGAGCCGCGCTGAAGCCGAGGCTGGCGTAGCGGTTGTTGTACATAGGGTCGGAGGAGTTGTACTGGTGCAGGGCTATGCCGATGAAGCGGTCGGGGTATGTCTCGCCCAGATATTCCATGGCGGACCATCCGCGGGGGCAGTTGCCGCAGGCCGTGCCGGTGTATTCCTCCATCACGGTGCGGTGGCCGGCGCGGCGCGTATAGACGGGCAGCGTGAAGCTCTTCTTGGCCAGCACCTCCTCCATCGCCTCACCATTAACGCCGGTGATGCTCAGCGTGGAGGCGTAGTTGCCATAGGCGTTCTGTGCCGGCACGGGCACGAAGGCCGATGTCTGCCTGTCGAGGCCGGCTTCCAGAGTCTTGTCCAGCACCACCGTGCCGGTGCTCACCCCCTCGCCCACCGTCAGGCTATAGTCAAAACTGCTGATGCTCTTCTTGCTGTTGCTCACGAGGTTTACCTTGAGCTGTCCCTCCTCATCCTGGATGACGGGGTCGTTTACCACGCTGTTGAATTCCAGTCCGTAGTCGGGCAAGGGGTCAGCCTCCACCACGAGCTGTATGCACAGCGCGCCGTAGTACTGGCTCCAGTCAAACCACTGCCCTTCGAAGCACGTCCAGTAGCCGCCATCCACGATGTCGGGCCAGTGGCAGATGCCGAGGCTCATCAAGTCCTGCACGTAAGTGTAGGAGATATACACACCCGTGGCGTCAAGTTTCTGCGGCGTGTCGAAGGGCACGTAGTTCCAGCCCGCTGCCGTCTTTGCAGGCACCTGGCTGTAGGCTTCAGCCTTGTTGTTGCGGTGGAGCGTGACCTTTTTCACCTTCACATTGGAGGGCAGGCAGAAGCGAATGCCCACGGCCTTGCAGTTTTTCAGTTTTTTGTAGAGGCTGCTTTTGATGTAGGAGGCGCAGGTGACGTCGCCCTTGTTGGCAGAGGAGCCCGAGGTGTAACCCGTGTCGCTCGTGCTGTTTCCCAGCAGGTGCTGGTTCTCGCCGAGGGTGAAGTTCTCATACTGAGTCTGGGCCTGCACCGTGGCGAGGCAGAGGGCCAGCAGGCCGAAAAGGAAGGAAATACGTTTACGCATAGTCATCGTTGAAATAGAGCGTTAATTCCGGACGAGAGGCGTCCGTGTGTCGGTCAGTAAAGTTTCTGCGAGCAAAATTACATAAAAATCAGCAGTTAAAAGTAAAAAAGGGCGAATTTTGTCATCCTCTTTCCAAAATCCCCCGCGTTTTGTAATTTGGCAGAGAAGTAATGGGGATTTTTTTGTCCGTTATGTCGTGCGTGCGAGCGTAAGTGAAGAAAAGATGTCAAGATATTTTACACTTTTCGTGCGTTTTTTTGCCAAAAATGGGGCGTGGAAGCGAGCGCGCGGAGGTTCGAGCGGAAAAAACGCCATTTTTAAGACGCCGTTACACGGCTCATTTATAGGCGCTTATGTTTAGGGCTGTTTTTGCGGAGATACCTTCGGGGGCGCTACACCCGCCTTTAAGTGCGAAAAAAGGGCGCCGCGCGATGATTTTTTTGCGATTTTTTTCGGAAATTTGTCCCTTTTAGCAAAAACTAAAGCCCTTTTAGTTGAAATTATCCCCCTTTCAGTTGAAATTATCCTCCCTTTAATTTGAAATATGTCCCTTTTAATTTTTCCGATGTCCCTTTTAGTTTCGCGTAAAAGGGACATCGGGAAAAATGAAGGGGGGCGAGGGCGAAAAGAATGACGGGTTGGTGCGCGCTTTTCGGCTAAAGTAAGGTTTAGGTCGCATGGCGCGGCGCTTTCTTCTTTTTTTGTTTTGTCAAGATTTTTTACACTTGGAAATTATTGGCAAATTCGGTGAGTTAAAGTAAAACTTTAAGTGGAATGTGAGGGCGGGGGAGATTATGGGACGGGAAATTGGCAGTCGGGGATAGCAAATAAGGTTAAAAATGGCAAAGTTGGGGCGGTTTGGAACGCTTTAAGGGGTGACTTGTGGGCGAATTGTGGTAACTTTGCTGCGCATTTTGTGCACGCATACTTATTTGCGTGCATAATAATAGAATAAAAACCACCCGATAACGAAACAAACAAAAATATGAAGCAATTTCTTCACACTCTTTGCCTGATGCTGTGCGGCCTGATGCTGTGCATGACGGGCAGCGCCCAAGGTGGCAGTACCATTAAGATTAACGGCGGAGACCTCACGATGAGCGTTGACGAGAAGACAACGGTGTCGTGTACCTACAGTGGCAAGTCCTCCGACGTGACATGGAGCAGTAAGAACCATAAGGTGGTTCAGGTGACCGGCTCCGGCCTCAATGCTTACGTGGAAGCCGTGGGCGAAGGCACGACAACGGTGACGGCCTCCGCGTCCTCCGGTTGGCAGAACATCTCAAGCTCCATTACCGTGACGGTGAAGAAGGGTGGCGGCGGCAATATACCCGCCAGCGAACTGCCCTTCATCCCTACGACGGTGAAGAACGGCAAACTGGCCGACAACACGCACTGGTATGTGATGAGCATCCGCTCCGGCAAGAACATTCACGCCGGCGAGGATGTTATCAACTGCGATTTCCAGGCCGGCGACACGCCGGAATACCTCTGGGCCTTCTCGGGCGACGAGAAGAGCGGCTACAAGGTGTATAACTACACGACGGGCGCCACGGCGTGCTGGGGTGTGATACCCGAAGCCTACGACGACGAGTATGCCCCCGAGAACTACAAGACCTACGAGGGCGTATATGTGCGCCTCTACAAGAGCGGCGAGGCTGCCGACAAGGACTGCACATGGTCGCTGACGCGCAACAACCACGGCGGCATCATGTTCACCGTGATGGGCCAGGAGTACGCCAGCATCAACGACCACGGCGGTCACGGCGAACTGCGCATCTGGGACTCGAAGAACAATATCAGCGACGACGGTGCCTCCATAGAAATCGTGGAGGTGGATCCGCTGGACTACGGCGGTGTGCCCCTTGGCGAAGTGGTGGCAGTCACGAGCCTCCTGCTGGACAACAGCACGCTGGAACTGGCTGCCGGCGATACGCAGCAGGTGATAGCCACCATACTGCCTGCGAACGCCACGTATAAAAAAGTAACGTGGGAGAGCAACAACCCCGCAGTGGCCAGCGTAGATGCCAACGGCCTCATCACCGCCAAGAGTGCCGGCGACGCCATCATCACCGCCACGTCGCACGACGGCCCGACGGCCGAGGTGTCGGTGAGGGTGACGCTCAACGTGAACACCGAGGGACTGTGCTTCAACGAGGTGCAGGCCTCCAACGTGGACCAGTATATGGACCCCAGCTACAACTACGGCAGTTGGGTGGAACTCTACAACGGCGGCAGCAAGCCTGTCAGCCTGCGCGGCCTCTTCCTCACCGACGACGTGAGCAAGCCGCAGCAGTGGGGCCTCGCCAGTCTCGACCTCACCTACAAGGACTACAGCCACGTGAGTGCCAAGTATCCCCCCTACGAGGAGACGAGCAGCAGCGTGCCCGCCAAGGGCTTCTGCAAGATATGGTTCGACCACAACGACTGGCGCTACCCCATGATGTGCCCCTTCAAGCTCGACCAGGACGGCGGCTCGCTCTACATCACCGACGGCAGCACGGTGCTGGCCGAGTGCACCTATCCCGAGAGCATCACCCGCGCCTCCTGGGCCCGCACCAGCGACGGCGGCTCCACCTGGGGCTGGACCGGCACGCCCACGCCCGGCGAGAGCAACAACGGCATCGCAGTGGCCACGCAGAGGCTCGAGGCCCCCGTGGTGGACACCGACTCGAAGATAGTAAGGGGCGGCTACTTCTCCGTGAACGTCACCTGGCCGCAGGGCTCCACGCTGCGCTACACCACCGACGGCTCCACGCCGACAGCCACCAACGGCGAGACTTCCAAGGACGGCCGCTTCAACGTGAGCAACACCACCATCCTGCGCCTCTGCGCCGTGCAGAACGGACTGATGAGTTCGCCCGTGGTGACGCGCTCCTATCTCTACAGCGAGTATGACGAGACGCTGCCCGTGATGAGCCTCGTCACGGAGGATGGCAACCTCTACGACAGCCAGTACGGCATCATGACGCGCGGCAGCAACGGCCGTCCCGGCCTGGGGCAGGGAGGTCGATGCAACTGGAACATGGACTGGGACCGCCCCGCCAATATCGAGTACTTCGACAAGAGCGGCGCGATGGTATTCAACCAGGAAGCCAACATCGCCATCTGCGGAGGCTGGAGCCGTGCCTACGAGCCCTACTCCTTCAAGGTGAAGGGCAAGAAGCAGTATGAGCACATGAACTACCTGCCCTACGCCTTCTACACCAACAAGCCTTACAACAAGAACAAGACGCTCCACATGCGCAACGGCGGCAACGACAACCCCAGCAACGGCGGTACCGGCCGCTTCAAGGATCCCGCCATACAGACCGTCATTATCTCCTCCGGCCTCAACCTCGACGCCCAGAGCTACGAGCCCATACACATCTACCGCAATGGTAAGTACGCCGGCCTCATCAACCTCCGCGAGCCCAACAACCGCGACTTCGTCTATGCCAACTTCGGCTACGACGACACCGAGGTGGACCAGTGGGAGATGGACTGCGACTCTGCCTATGTGCAGTCCAGCGGCGACCGCGAGGCCTTCGAGCGCTGGTACGACCTGGCCGAGCGCTGCGCCGACCCCGCCGTGTATGAGGAACTCAAGCAGATATGCGACGTAGAGGAGTTTGCCTACTACATGGCCGTGAACTGCTACCTCTCCCTCGGCGACTACGGCTACAACAACGTGAAGGGCTACCGCCCCCGCGTGGACCACGGCAAGTTCCGCATGGTGCTCTTCGACCTCGACAGCGCCTCCGGCTCTTCCTGCAACTACTCCGGCCTCGCCTCCGTGGGCAACTACCGCTCCTGGAACAACCAGTATGAAGGCACCGACGGCCAGACCGGCACCTCCGTGAAGGGCGAGGTGGAGTTCTTCAGCATCTTCGGCAATATGCTCAAAAATTCCGGCGAGTTCCGCAAGCAGTTTGTCGATCAGGTATGCATCCTCTGCGGCTCCGTCTTCGAGCCGAAGCGTGCCGCCGCCGTCATCGACAGCCTGCTCGCCAACGTGGAGGACGCCGCCGCCATCGAAGGCCTCCTCACCAGCCAGAGCCTCTATCCCGAGAGCGTGGCCTCCACCCTCAAGAACAGTTACTTCAGCGAGAGCCGCATCAACACCGCCATCAATGGCCTCGCCAACTTCAGTGCCGTGCGCGAAGAGACACGCGGCAGCAAGACCACCGTCGCCCTCACACAGAGCGACCCCCGCGGACGCCTCTACCTCAACGGTATCAGCATCCCCACTGGCTATCTGACAGGCCGCGTGTTCACCCCTGCCGTGCTCCGCGCCGAAGCCCCTGCCGGCAAGGTGTTCGCAGGATGGAAAGGCCTGGGCGGGGAAGAAGATAAGCCCGAAGCACAGACTGCCTTCCCCATGAACGACAAGGACTGGTACTACTACGACCAGGGGTCCCTCGACAACGAGAACTGGACCGCCAAGACCTACTCCGACGCCGCCTGGCAGACGGGCTCCGCCCCCTTGGGTTACAGCAAGAACGTGGAGATAGCCACCGAGACCAGCAAGAACGTCGTCACCACCTATTTCCGCAAGTACTTCAACCTCAAGGACGCACCCGCCTCCGCCTCCCTCACCTATAAGGCCGACGACGGCTTCGCCGTGTATGTCAACGGGCAGGAGGCCGGCCGCTACGACCTCAAGAGCGACGCCACCTATGACACCTACGCCGACACTTACGCCGGCGACTTCTTCAGCGGTGAGCTCACCATCGACCCCGCCCTCCTCGTGAAGGGCAGCAACGTCATTGCCATAGAGGTGCACAACAGCAGCGCCACGTCCTCCGACATCGTGTGGGACGCCACCCTCTCCTATCTCCCCGCCAACGAGGAGACCACTCCCGAAGAAGCCCACTTCCTCTCCACCGAGCCCGAATACACCGTGCCCGAAGGCAGTAAACTGGAAGTGGAAGCCGTCTATGTCGATAACGAAAGCGAAGACGCTGACGAAAACAAGAACTACCCCGTCAAGCTCAACGAAGTCAGCGCCGCCAACAGCATCTACATCAACGACTACTACAAGAAGGACGACTGGGTGGAACTCTACAACACCACCGACAAGGACATAGACCTCACCGGCTACTACCTCACCGACAACGTGGAGAACCTCACCAAGTTCCGCATCGACGAGACCGACGTGAAGAACGGCAACATCCTGCCCGCCCACGGCTTCCGCCTCGTGTGGTGCAGCAAGCTCGGCCGCACCGGTAAGGAAATCCACGCCAACTTCAAGCTCGCCAACGACGAGGGCGCCTACGTCATCCTCTCCAATCCCGAGCTGACCTGGGCCGACACCCTCACCTATCAGCCCATGAACGGCGACGAGACCTGCGGCCGCTACCCCGACGGCACCGCCGGCTCCTACATCATGCAGATACCCACCATCGCCAACCCCAACCGCCTCACCATGTATGCCGACCTCTATGAGCAGAGCATCGTAGGCCCTGGCGGCAAGGTTGACCCCGTTGACCCCGTAGGCATCCGCCTTATTTCCCAGAGCAACGAGCTCGGCATCAACTACAGCCGCGGCCAGATAAACGTCACCAACGAGTACTTCCTCCCCACTGCCCTCCGCGTCTATCGTGCCGACGGAGTGGAAGTCCTCCGTGCCGACCTCGATATGAGCCAGGGGCGCGCCTCCCAGAGCACAGCCCGCCTCACCCCCGGCACCTACGTGGCCACAGCCACCGACAGCGAGGGCGAGAAGGTCAGCACCAAGTTCAACGTGAGGTAACCCCTCCCCCTGAATAGCAAAAAGCGAGAGCCCCCTCATCAGGCTCTCGCTTTTATAGGTAATTACCCTTGACCCATAACCCAATAATCTTGCCTTCCGGCATCCTGTCCCCTCCCGCCGCGTGTACCGCGGTGGTGGACGAACGCGTCTTTTCTGAAATAGAAGAGATGGCAGAAGGGAGCTACTGCCGTTTGCTGAAGGCCCGGCGCCAGGGACAGTGGTGGGTGCTGAAGACACTGAAGGAAGAATACGCAGGTCAGCCCTTCTATGAAAGCCTGCTACAGAAGGAGTATGACGTGCTGACGCGCCTGCAGCACACCGCAGTGGTGCGAGCCATAGGAATGGAGAAGGCCTGCGGGGAAGGAGAGTGCCTCGTGATGGAATACGTGCAGGGGCAGACGCTTGATAAGTATAAAGGAAGCCGTAAGGAAAGATGCCGATTGGCGAGGCAGCTCGTGGAAGCCATGGCATACGTCCACGGGCGGCAGGTCGTGCATCGCGACCTTAAGCCCACCAATATCCTCGTGACGGACAACGGAGCCCAAATCAAACTCATAGACTTCGGGCTCTCCGATGCCGACAACTACGCCGTCCTCAAGCAGCCAGCCGGCACTCCCGCCTATGCCTCTCCCGAACAGCAGACGGAGAGCCTGCCCGACGTGCGCAATGATGTCTATAGCCTCGGCCTTGTGCTGCGCAACCTCCGTCTCGGCTGGCGCTACGGCTGCATACTGCGGCGCTGCACGGGACGCAAGGAAAAACGCTACAACGGCGCAGGCGAATTGCTTGCCGCCATGAAGCGGGCCGACCGCATTCGGCAGATAGGAGGAACCTTGCTGTTGCTCTGTCTGGTGGTATGTCCTTCAGTACTTCTCGTGAAGGAATACGCCGCCCCTGTGCCGCCCGCCGTAGTTGCCGACACCGTAGAGGTGCAGGTCCCCGTAATGTCCCCGCCTGCCGCCGCCGATACTCTGCCTGCCGCTGACCCCTTCCCGCAAGCCTTCGAGGCCGGCAAGAAGCGCATAGACCGGCTGATGAAAGAAATGGGCTACACAGCCCTGCTCGCCTCCTTTCGGGAAGCGCCGCCCCACGCCCTTCAGAAAGACGGACATTCCCAGTGGAGGCAAGAACAGGTTAAGAAAAGAGGACACCTATATGAAACCACTTGGAAAGAGTTGGAGAACATCAGGGATAGCCAGCGCACCCGTCTCACTGCCGAGAAGTTGGCAGCGCTCTACACCGCTTTGATGGACTATGCACAAACCACATATATAAATAATATAGAAAACGCCCTTCACGAATATGACAAACGAGAACAAGCCGCAGCAAGCCCTTTGCCAGGAGATGGAGAAAGTCAGCGGGCGCAGGATACAGACACCACAGGACTTTGACTTCCTGGCCGCAAAGATATTGGGAAAGACGCAGCAGAGCATCAGTGTGAGCACGCTGAAGAGGCTCTATGGCTATGTGAGTGCCGAAGGCTCGCTGCGCCGCACTACGCTGGACATCCTGTGCCAGTACGTAGGCTATCAGTCGTGGGCAGCCTTCTGCGTTCGTGAAGAAGAGGGAAGGGCATCGGAGAGCAACCCCTTGCTTGCCGAAAGTCTGAGTGCCGACATGCTGTGTGAAGACGACCGTATAGTCGTGACGTGGCTGCCCGATCGAGAGTGTGTGTTCCGCTGCACCGGCCCCCACCATTTCGTGGTGGAGAAGAGTCGTGGCAGCAAACTGAGCGTGGGCGACACGTTCGCCTGCCACCTCTTTATAAAAGGCGAGCCCCTGTATCTCGAAAGTGTCGTGATGCAAGGGGCTCAGCCTGTGAATTATGTGTGTGGGAGAGAGAATGGCGTGTTATTCTTCTTGCAGGAATAAGGCGCGGAGAGAACGAATATTTTCCTGAAGGTGAGAGACGCAATGGTCCAGACGGTCCAGTGCGTCTCTTATTTCTTCTTTAGAGGGTTCCTTTTGGCGCTCGGAGAAACTTGTGCCCGAGAAATCGTCCCAGTCCTTATAACCTGCGAATTTAGCAAAGATGTTCAGTGTGTAACGGTTAGGAAGGTAGTTGCTACCCGTGGAGACGTATCCCCAATACCTTTTCAGCGTGCTAATACTAACGTTTACGTGTAATTCCTCGAAGATGGCGTTGCGGCACAGCATAAAGTCTTTTGGCGTATGAATCTGTACGCCGATTTTCTTTTCAATCATACTGCGCAGCTTTTCATTTTGGGCTGCCGTCTCCGGATTTTCGTGCATAAAATTGTATTTCGGTGCGAAATTAAGCAATTCTATTTGTTTGTATGTGGTTCATATTGGTTCTTTGTAAAAAGAGTGGGGGCGGAGAGGACTGGGAGCAGTGCGGGAAGTGGTGTGACCCGCAACCTAAATATTTCATTAAGGTGCGGTTTTCAGGAAAAAATGACGTACAAAAGAGGATTGAACCAAAAAGAAACAAAAGTGAACCAAAATGAACCAGCGGGGTAAGATGAGAAAGTATTACTTTTGCACTCACAAACCGAGCGAATGCCTCAAATATTGCCGGATGCGAAAAATCACCCTCTTACTTATATTAACTTTATTAACTTCTAAATTATTTACATTATGAAAACCATCAAGTATCTCTCTTTGATTTTGTTGGCCATTTTTTTCGCTGTAAGTTGCAGTGAGGAAAAGAAGGAAAACGAGGAAAACAAAGTGTCAGTAAAAACAGCGAAAATCAGTGGCCCTTTGAGTCCTTATTTTGAGGTTGTGCCGAAGGATTACAAGATTATGAGCAAGAAGTACTCTAATGAAGTAAACTTTGAGATAAAGCGTATAGCAGAAGGGCTTCCCGAACCTTGGAGTGCAGAACTTGCCAATAGCGGAATGTATGACATTGAATCTGATATTTCCGTAGAGTTTTTGGATGCTGACGGCAATGTGCTTAACAAGAAAAATACGAGTGTGGACACTGATGAACTATTTGCCCTTGGCGTAGGTGAAAGTACGAGCTTCACATGCTATGTGGATGATGTGTCAACTGTAGCCAGCGCCCGTTTCGGCAGTTCGTTCAAGATGGATGCTCAGGCGATGGACACTATTGATAATGCAGACGCCGACCTCGATGAAGTTAAGGATGGTATCGATAAGGGCCTGGAGGTAATAGACGCATCTACTGAAGTGTTGAAAACTGTTTCTGAAATCGTTTCAAAATAACCTTTAATTATTAACTTTTAAAAAAAAAATTATGGGAACATTTGTAATTGTAATTTGGGCCCTTGTGGCTCTTTGTCTTTTATTCGGTTTCTTGGGATGCTTTATCAATAAGGTTCCTGGTCCTATTGCCGTCCTGGTGGCTATGCTGATAGCAATGTTCGGCCTTGATCTTGATTTTGGTTGGGACAAGGTTGCCATTGTTGCTGCACTGGCCGTGGCCAGCATGGTACTTTCCAAGATTCTTGTAAGCGTTGTGAAGAAAATGCATGAGTTCAGCAAGCGCGGCAGCAGGGGAACTACTATCGGCTCTTTGTTAGGCTTAGCAGGTTTAACGGGAGGCAGTGGGACGGATTCTGCGGCTGTAATAATTCTGCTGCTTGTAATCTGTCTGATAGGCCTTCCTTTTGTATTTGCATTTTTGCTTGAGCTCAAAAACAAGAAAGGAACTCAGGAGACCTTAAAGAGTGCAACCTCCGCCACTTGTGCCTATTTGGCCGATACGTTGTTAAAGCTTGTTGTGTTCGTGTATGCAATCTATGCTATTTTCATGTAGAAAGAAATAAAGATTAAGACAATGAAATTGAATGTAAAGAAGTTGAGCTTTTTGGCTCTAGTGGGCTTGTTTTGCGTCAGCTGCAATTCTGTATCATCAAAAGCGGAGGAATATGCCAAGAAGGAATACGAGGCAGCCGTAAGTTTAGATTTTGAAAAAGCAAAAGCCATAGATGAAGAGGCTACTGAGTACTACGAGTCTCTCTCTGACAAGGACAAGGCTACATACGACGAAGCCTTCCGCGCAGCCACACAGAAGTATGAAGCCGAGATTGAGAAGGCTGCCGAAAAGGCCGCTAATGCTATGGGCTCTATCCTGAATGTTGCAGGCGAGGTGGCAGAAGATATGGATGAGATGTCAGAAGACGCAGAAGAGTCCAACAATTAGCACCATCTTAGACTTCCCGTAACGTAAAAGCGAGAACCCATGCGGGCTCTCGCTTTTTATTATGTGGCGGAAGGAGATGCAGGCGCGCTGCCTTCGCTCCTTATTTATTTTTTACGCGCGCGAGGAGTATGGCGGCGAGGGTGAGGGCCTCGGCCAGTGGAACGGCGAGCCAGATGCCCTGGGTGCCGAGCCAGAGGCGGGGGCCTCGCGCAGTTGAACCTTTACTTTAACTGAACGGATATAACGTTGGATAAAATGTCAAGATTTTTTACCTTTTTCGTGCGTTTTCTTGGCAAAATTTGGGCGTGGAGGACAGCGCGCGGAGGTTCGGACGGGAAAAACGCTGTTTTTAAGACGCCGTTACATGGCTCATTTACAAACGCTTATGTTTGCAAGAATTTTGGCGGAGATTCCTTTGGGCGCGCTACACCCGCTTTTAAGTGCGAAAAAAGGCCGCCGCGCGGTGTCGTTTTTTGCGATTTTTTCGGAAATTTGTCCCTTTTAGCAAAAACTAAAGCCCTTTTAGTTGAAATTATCCCCTTTTCAGTTGAAACTATCGCCCTTTCAGTTTGTCCGACGTCCCTTTTAATTTTTCCGATGTCCCTTTTAGTCGCGCGTAAAAGGGCTATCGGAAAAAATGAGGGGGAGTGGGGGAGAAAAAAATGACGGAGCGGCGCGCGTTTTTCGCCTAATGGCGCGTTTAGGTCGCAAGGCGTCGCGATTTCTCCTTTTTTCGTTTTGTCAAGATTTTGTACACTTTGGAAAAAATCGTTATGAAGCGAAAAGTGGAAGAGAATACATACAAATCTATCAGCATTTTCACTGTTTATAAAGACAACAGATACAACAAAAACCGCTCGGCAGCCCCGTCAGGGGATGACGCTTGCCAAAGCGAGAACATCTTCACGCTCCGGCCACAACCGGCCTCCGCTTTGTTGTTAATGTTCTCGCTTTGGCGAGCGGCATTTTCTGGCGGGACTGCCGAGCGGTTAATGGTTTTTCCCCTCACGCCCGCCGATAAGTAGAAATTTTTTATTACCTTTGCCGCGCAAAACTATTTTCTCTTTTGATATGAGGCAGAATACTCCTATTCCCGGATGGGCCGCAGTGCTCGCCATTGTCTTTTTATCCGTCGGCGTGAAGGCCACGGCTCAGGTGCGCAGCAGTGAACTGGCAGGTAAGTATCATCTTACGGCTACGCCCGAGATTTGGGCCCCGCAATATGAGGGGCTGGTGACCCCTCACGACGATTTTACCTTCTCGCTCACCGCGCAGGAGAACGGCACGTTTACGCTCTCGTCGTTTTTCTACAGCGGAATGGATGCTAACTGGGTGCCCTTGCCGTATAGCGCCACGGCGGAGTTCAATGCGCAGGAGCAGTTGCTGTATGTGTATTCCGCGGAGTGGATGTGGGACGATTATATGGGCATCTTTATGGACCCGTACCGCAAGAACCCCGCCGACCCCATGATATATTTTATCGTGAAGAAGGATGCCGGCGGCCGCATTACGCTTTCCACGCTGGAGAACTGCGTGGGGTTCTACGTCAACGTGAACCAGCAATGGGAGTATGCCATTGACTATCCCGGCGCTCTGACGGCGGAGAAGGTGGATACCTACGCCACGGTGACGGCGGCCACGCTTCCGGGTGCCTACACGCTGACTTGCAAGGACTTCGACGGACAACAGCAGACCTTCGACGTGACAATAAGCGAGCGTGGCGGACACTATTATGTCACGGGCCTGCTGGGCGACAAGAAGGAGCACGAGATGCGTTTCGAGGCCGACGGCAGGGGCGTGTATGTGGAGAAGACGGTGGACGTGAACGGCTCGGGCTACTACACCTACTACCTGGGAAGCATCGTGGGAGAGTGCCGCGTGGGCTTCCATTTTGATGCGTCCGGCCGACTGGTGAGCGACAATTATTTCTGTTATACGCCCGACTTTACTAATTGGTACGATGCCCTTGACGGCGTTATGGTGAAGAAGGGGACGGAAGGTGTGGCCCCCTCCCCGCTCCCCCTTTGGGGGAGAGCCCAGGATGGGGTGTACGGGCTTGACGGGCGCGTGGCCGGCGGTGAGCGCGGCATCATCGTGCGCGATAAAAAGAAAGTATTGAATAAATAGGAAGAAAAGCCATCAGAATAATATGAAAAAGATAACCCTCCTTTTTATTTTTCTCTTTTCACTTTTCACTCTTCACTTATCCGCCCGCACGCTGACGGCCGATGAGGCCCTGAGCCGCGTGAATAAGTTCACCCCTGCAAAAGGCCACCGCGCCCCCAGCGCACAGCGCCTTCGTCTGACGCAGACGCTGGACAAGGCTTACGTCTTCAGTGCTACGTCGGGCGCGGGCTTCATCATTGCCGCCGCCAATGACGAACTTCCCGCCGTGCTGGCCTATGTCCCCGACGGGAAATACGAGGCTGGCAAGATGCCTCCCGCCTTCAACGCCTGGCTGAAGGAAGTGACGCAATCCAAAGGCGCTGTGGCTCTCCCCCAAAGGGGGAGCGGGGAGGGGGCCAGCAGTAGTGAGGACGGCTCTTACCTCCTTGGCGACATCGCCTGGACGCAAGAGGCGCCTATGAACAACCTCTGCCCGAAATATGGCTTCGAAGGCTATAACTACCCCACTTATGCGGGTTGCGCACCCATCGCCATTGCGCAGATTATGCGATACTACAAGCACCCTGCCAAGGGAAAAGGCTCCGTAGCCTACAGCACGGACTCCTATTTCCTGAACGTGCAGACCGATATGGGCGCCCACTCCTACGACTGGAACCATATCCTCGCCAACTACCTCTACACCGAGCCCACGGAGACGGACCGCCAGGCCGTGGCGCAGTTTGTGTATGACGTGGCTGCCGCCTGCCACACGGACTTCGGCCCCGGCGGCAGTAGCACGGAGGATTGCAACGCCGCCAAGGCGCTGAAGTATAACTTCGGCTACGATGCCTCCCTCCAACTCCTCGACCACGCCAACTACTCCACCGGCGAGTGGGCCTCCATCATCGCTGCGGAGATTGATGCCAGACGCCCGGTGTACGTCAGCGGCGTGAATATCGGCGGGGGCAGCCAGACGCAGGGCCACGCCTTCGTGGTGGACGGCTACGACAGCCGCGGCTATTTCCACGTGAACTGGGGATGGAACGGCAAGAGCAACGGTTATTTCCTCCTCACCGACCTCACGCCGGGTAGTCAGGGTGCGGGCGGCTCTGCGGCAGGGTATGCCTTTATGCAGAATGCCATAGTGGGCATCCAGCCCGACAAGGGCGGCGCAGAGGCTCCCGCCACGCTGCGCCTCATCTACGACCAGATATGGATGGAGCGCGATGAGAAGGGCACCTCCGTCAACTTCTACATCGCCAACCCCTCCGCCACCGACTTCAACGGCCTGATGGCCCTGCGCATCACCTCGCCCACCGGCACCGTGCTGAACGACCCGATGGCCACGGCCCTCAAGGCTTCCTGCACTGCCGGCCGTGGCGGAGAACGCGGATGGTACGTGGACCTCAAGGCACTGGGAGGCGTGCCCGGGCTGCGCTTCGAAGTAATCTATCAGCGCGACGGCGAAACGGAATGGACTGTGGCCGGCTCGCGCCTCGGTTCGCCCCACAGCCTCGTGTCCTATCAGACCTCCGGCGGCAGCATTGACCTGCGCACCGACCCCGACGAGACCTTCCAGATGCGCCTCGCCGACCTCACGGCTGACGGCACGCTGCTCGCCGGACGGACCGCCACCTTCCACGCCAAGGTGAAGAACACGAGCCGCTACGAATACTTCGCCCCGCTCTACCTTATGGTGTACGACGCCGACGGTGCGCTCGTGGGCTACACCGACTACCAACTCTGCCTCGTGCCCGCCAACGGCCAGGCCGACGTGGCCTTCACCTACGCCCTGCCCGCCGAGAAGGGCAACTACCATTTCTGCGTGGCCTACGAGACGCTGGGCTATAACTATGACTACAGCCCTATGCTCCGCACCGACGAGACGACATACGACTACCTCCTCGCCGTCAGCGATAAGGACACGCCCACGCCTCCCACGCCTCCTTCGCCCGACGTGCCCGACGGTCAGGACCTGCCCTACGTATTCACCTGCACCGACTACGGCACAGGCTCCGTGCGCCGCGACGTCACCGTGCGCTTCCAGAACGGCGAGGCCTACATCAAGGGCCTCTCCGAAGA
This sequence comes from Alloprevotella sp., assembly GCA_045600685.1. Lineage (GTDB taxonomy): Bacteria > Bacteroidota > Bacteroidia > Bacteroidales > Bacteroidaceae > Alloprevotella. The sequence continues at coordinate 51,228 of JAZRYH010000004.1, forward strand.
AGTGCCCGACGGATGGGCCCACGCCACGATAAAGACCGACGTGGCCGAGTTTGAAGTGCCCCTGCTCCTCGGCACGCACGCCACGAACTACGGCGCGCAGAAGCAGTATATCACCGGCGCCAGCACCGACACCGGCGACGTGAGCGAACTCACGATGTACTACGATGCCGAGACACACTCCTTCCTCTCCTACGCCAACAACTGGATACTACTGACGTCCGACCCCACGCAGGTGGGCTTCTACTACGACCACCTCTACTCCGACATCAGCATCATTCCCTCCAGCGTGGCCCCCGACGACCCCTCCGTCACCCCGCCCGCCACGCTCACTACCGCCACCTACAGCCTCGCGGGCCACAACCCCTACACCTTCGTACCTACCGACTACACGCTGCAGGTGGGCTTCGACGGCGACGACGTCTATATGCAGGGCCTCTATCCAGCCATGCCCACCGCCTGGGTGAAGGGAAGTAAGACCGACGACCGCCACTATGCGCTGAAGACGCCCCAGTTCGTAGGTAACTACCACGGCCTCTATAACACCTATGTGGCCGGCGTGGACCCTGCCACCGAGCAGTTGGGCACCCTCGTCCTCGGCTACGACGCCTCCTCCCGCACCTTCACCTCCACCTCCGACAACTGGTTTATCGTCCAGTGCGGCGAAGGCGAGGCCACCCCGATGATGCTCCTCGACGGCGTCGTCATCAGCCCCTACACCTTCGTGCAGCCCGACAACACCTTGCTCACACCTCCCGCCGGAGTCATAGACAACGCTGTGGAATATATCTTCACCGGCACCGATGCCGACGACAACAGCACTGTGGAGCATGCCGTCAGCGTGGCCGTCAGCGGTAATGACGTCTATATCCACGGCCTCTCCGTACAACTCCCCGGCACGTGGGCCCACGGCATTATCGGTCAGGGCGGCATCGTGCGTTTCCCCCGCAACCAGTACTTCGGCACCCTTGAGGGCTACAACATCTACCTCGGCGGCGGCGACATCATGAGCGGCGAGATGCTCTACGGCGACTTCCTCCTCGCCTACGACCATGCCAAGGGCACCTTCACCCAGCCCGACGTCAACTACCTCGCCATCAATGCCGACCCCACCCGCGTCTTCCACCTGGAACTCTACAAGGACGTGCGCCTCACGCCCCTCGACCCCTCCGCCATAGCCCTCCCCCCTATGACCCATGACCCCTTACCCATGACCCACTACTACGACATCACCGGCCGCGCCGTGAAGCCCACGCGGGGGTTGTATATAAGGAATGGCCGCAAAGTGATGAAGTAAGATATCCTTTCAGACAAAACGAAAAGGGAGCCTGCTGGTTCCCTTTTTGTTTGACATTCAGCGTTTACTTTTTTATTTAATTAACTCTTCAATTCTGTATTCGTTTTACTGGGTGAGAAGTAGCCCTTTGGAGGCCAATAAGAGTATAAAAAAGTGGAGAATCGGCTCAAAATATTGAATAATTAACCATTTTTGGGCTCAAAATGAGCCGATATTTCAAATATATTCGTTATTTTTGCACCGATTTCCTTAATATAAATATGGACAATTCAAGAGAAATACTTCAATTCCTTCATTTTAATCCGCTGTCTTCACGTGATGAAATTGCAAAAGGAATTGCTTTTAAGGGCAGTGATACTACGCTCAAACGTCTTATTGCAAGATTGGCGAAAAATGAAGACATAGTTGTTGAGGGAAAAGCCCGTGCCACCCGCTATCGTCTGTCTAACCAGGCGCATCTGCTCATGCCTCTTGACCTTAGCACGTATTTTTCCCAAGATGTTGATGAGCGCAAGGTGCAGACATCTTTCAATTTTAAGTTGATTCGTGAACAGATACCAGAACTGTCTCTTTTCTCTGATGAAGAGAGAACGCATCTTCAAAAACTTCAAAAGGTGTTCCGTCTGCACATTGATGAGATGTCACCGAATGAATATAACAAGGAGATGGAACGACTTGGTATTGATCTTAGTTGGAAATCATCACAGATAGAAGGAAATACATACTCCTTGCTGGAGACAGAGCGATTGCTTCGTGAAAGTAAGACAGCAGACGGAAAGACCCAGGAAGAGGCGACTATGTTGCTCAATCACAAGTATGCGCTTCGTTTCATTCTGGACAATCCTGATTATTTGCAAGAATTGACGATAAGCCATATTGAAGATATTCATTTACTTCTGACGAAAGGGCTTTCTGTTGATAAAGGCATACGCCATCGCCGTGTAGGTATCACTGGAACAAACTATCACCCACTGGATAATGAGTTTCAGATTCGTGAGGCGTTGCATGACACTTGCAATCTTATCAACAGTAAGAATGATGTGTTTGAAAAAGCATTGCTGACTCTTGTCCTTCTCTCGTACATTCAGGCTTTCTCCGACGGAAATAAACGCACTGCACGCATCACAAGCAATGCCATCCTCATTGCCAACGGCTATTGTCCACTCAGTTTCCGGTCCGTTGATTCTATTGATTACAAAAAAGCCATGCTTATTTTCTACGAGCAGAACAACCTCTATGCATTCAAGCAGATTTTTATAGAACAGTTTGAATTTGCAGTGAGGGAGTACTTCTGAAGCAAGACTTAATACTCTCTACGGGCACTACAATTAAGGGCCCAGCAAATAAGCAAGGGGGCTTCCTATCAGAAGCCCCCTTGCTGTGCTATGATGCCGCCCGGCCTAATGCTTTCTCAGAGCCTTTTTGATGGCTTCTATGAGGGCGGGCGTGGGCATCAAAGGGGTGCCTTCCTGCCGGGTCATTACGATACTGAAATTGTCGGCCAGGCATTCCTCAGGATTGATGACGTAGCCGGTGTTGAACCCCACCTTTTTATAGAAATCGCGGCAGGCCTTCATGGGGTAGATGACGGTATGACCGTCCTTGACGACGGGCCGGTGGTGCCTGTCGAGAGGAATGAACCCTATCTTGATATAATCGAAGAATGAGCCTCCCATGTAGCACTTGTCCGTGTATATCATCATCGTGCACGGGCGTTCCTTCCCGGCCAACGTCAGGCGGGCGTAGGCATCGTACTTGCTGATGTCGGGATTGCTGATACGTTTGTCTATAATATCCTGATGGAAAGTAATGGACTCCTTCAGGAGTTTGAAGTCGATAGTCTTATACATCCTCTTCTTGAAGGCCAGGCTGCTTCGCGTGAGGATGTGGAAGAGTTCGTGGGAGACGAGGCGGTCGAGGTTTTTCACTTCGCAGAGATTCGGGCAAAGGTAGATGCGGTTGCGTCGCGTATAGCCAAGCGCGTCGCCCTCCTCGTGCATTGTGGTCTTGACAAACACGATTTCATCGGGCAGGGGAAGGTAATAGCCCTCCCTCTCGGCACGCGCCAGAATGCGGTTGAGGCTACTCCGCACGCTATCCTCCTCTGCGGGGGTAAAATCCAGGCATTGGTCCTGCATGAACGAGAGCAGTTGCTCCCGCGTAGCGTGAGGATGCAGGGCGCGGCAGTCAATGTCGAACTGTCCCCAGCCTTCGGTGTAGGCATCGCTCTGGGCAATCATCTCTTGCGCCTCTTGCTGCGTGGCGAAATGGAGTTTCACCTGCGCCTGAGCCGAAGGCACCATAAGCAACAAGGCCATAAGCAAGGCCAAACAAAAGTTTTTCATATCCCGTGCTGATAAATTGTGGTGCAAAGATACAAAAAAGTGGAGAAAGTCGTGGGGAATCAACCAATTATTTGCGTATTAATTCGTAAAAAGACGAGATGTTTATCTCTGCCTGAGGTAAGTAGTTGTTCTTAGTCGGCATTTAGTCATCATGGCCACAGTTGTGACGCATACTTGGCCACAGCTGTGACGGATATCGGTCACAGTTGTGACGCATACTTGGCCACAGCTGTGGCCAAGACGACGCTGTCGGCGAACTTATTCCTAATAGAGGTTCAAGGTACAATTAAAAAAGCTTGCTCCCTTCTTGGGAACAAGCTTTTGCGGAGAGAGAGGGATTCGAACCCCCGGTACCTCTCAGTACGACGGTTTTCAAGACCGTTGCAATCGACCACTCTGCCATCTCTCCTGGCTTTGTTAGCGGGTGCAAAATTAAGAAAATCTTCTTGTTTGGGCAAATCTATGGCGTTGTTTTTGTGTTTTTGGGCTTTTTTTTGTAATTTTGCCACGGAATATGCCCTATTGGCTTTACACGTACACAATAATATAATAATATGGAACAGAAAAACTACAAGAGAACGCTCATCACTGCCGCCTTGCCTTACGCCAATGGCGGCGTGCACATTGGCCATCTGGCCGGAGTATATGTACCTGCCGATATCTATGCCCGCTACCTCCGACTGAAGGGGCGCGAGGTGATGTATGTCTGCGGCTCTGACGAGCACGGCGTGCCCGTCACCATCCGTGCCCGTAAGGAGGGCATCACCACGCAGGAGGTGGTGGACCGCTACCACGCGCTTATCAAGGACAGTTTCGAGCGCTTCGGCATCAGTTTTGATGTATATAGCCGCACGACGAGCGACATCCATCATAAGTTCGCCTCCAACTTTTTCCGCAAGCTCTATGACGACGGTAAGTTGCAGGAGATAACGGAGGAACAGTTCTGCGACGAGGTGACGGGCGAGTTCCTCACGGACCGCAACATCGTGGGCGAGTGCCCCTACTGCCACGCCCAGGGTGCCTACGGCGACCAGTGCGAGAAGTGCGGCCGCACGCTCTCCCCCGAAGAACTCATCAACCCCACGAACAAGAACAACCCCGGCCACGGCCTGACGAAGCGCGCCACGAAGAACTGGTATCTGCCTCTGGGTGAATACCAGCAGTGGCTGAAGGAATGGATTCTGGAGGGCCACCCGGAATGGAAGACCAACGTGTACGGCCAGTGCAAGTCGTGGCTGGACATGGACCTTCAGCCCCGCGCCATGACCCGCGACCTGGAATGGGGCATCCCCGTGCCCGTGGAAGGGGCTGACGGCAAGGTGCTCTACGTGTGGTTCGACGCTCCCATCGGATATATCAGCAACACGAAGGAACTCTGCGACGCACAGCCTGAGAAGTACGGCACGTGGCAGCAGTGGTGGCAGGAAGAGGACACACGCCTCTTGCACTTCATCGGTAAGGACAATATCGTGTTCCACTGCCTCATCTTCCCCGTGATGATGCACGCCCACGGCGGCTACATCATGCCGGAGAATGTGCCTGCCAACGAGTTCCTCAACCTGGAGGATGACAAGATAAGCACCTCGCGCAACTGGGCCGTGTGGCTGCACGAATACCTTGATGAGTTTCCCGGCAAACAGGACGTGATGCGCTATGTGCTCACCGCCAACGCTCCCGAGACGAAGGACAACAACTTCACGTGGGCCGACTTCCAGGCCCGCAACAACAACGAACTCGTGGCCGTGTACGGCAACTTCGTCAACCGCGCCTTGCAGCTCACGAAGAAATACTACGACGGCGTGGTGCCCGCCTGTGGAGCGCTCACCGACGAGGACCGCCGCACCATTGAGGAGTTCTGCGGCGTGAAGACCGAAGTGGAGAAACTCCTCGACACCTTCCACTTCCGCGACGCGCAGAAGGAGGCCATGAACCTCGCCCGCATCGGCAACAAATACCTGGCCGACGCCGAGCCGTGGAAGGTTATAAAGACCGACCCCGAACGCGTAAAGACCATCCTCAATCTCTCTCTCCAACTCACCGCAAACCTGGCCATCGCCTTTGAGCCCTTCCTGCCGTTCAGCAGCGAACGTCTGCGCCAGATGCTGGGTATGGACAAACTGGAGTGGGAGCGTCTCGGCAGCACCGACCTCCTGCCCGCCGGTCACCGACTCGGCGAGCCCGAACTTCTCTTCCAGAAGATAGAGGACGCCACCATTCAGGCCCAACTCGACAAACTCGCCGAAATCAAGCGCAAGAACGAGGAGGAAAACTACGTGGCCAAGCCCGTGAAGGAAAACATCAGCATCGACGATTTCCAGAAGCTCGACCTCCGCGTGGGCACCGTGCTCCGCTGTGAACGCCTGAAGAAGAACAAGAAACTCCTGCGCTTCGACATTCTCGACGCCCACGAGCCCGGCGGCAAGGCCACGCGCCAGATACTCTCCGGCATCGCCCTGCAATACGACCCCGAGGAACTCGTCGGCAAGCAGGTGGTGTATGTCGCCAACCTCCCCGCCCGCACCTTCAAGATAGGCAACGAGGAACTGCAGAGCCAGGGCATGATACTCTCCGCACTCAACTACGATGGCCAGCTGAGCGTCATCACCACGACCCGTAAGGTGCAACCCGGCAGCGAGGTGTGCTAAGCAAAGGGACTATTATTCTCCGGCGTTATGACTAAACGACAAGCCTTACAGTTGTTTCAAGAAAAGAAAGTCCGCACCGTATGGGATGACCAGACGGAGGAGTGGTATTTTTCCATTGTGGATGTAATAGGCGTTTTAACCGACAGCGAAAACCCTCGCAAGTATTGGAGTGTTCTGAAGACACGCCTTAATAAAGAAGGGAATCAAACGGCTACAATTTGTAGCCAGTTGAGAATGAAAGCTGATGACGGAAAGATGCGACTGACTGATGTTGCCACGATGAAAGGTGTCTTCCGCATCATACAGTCCGTACCCTCGCCCAAGGCAGAGCCTTTCAAGGTGTGGATGGCTCAGGTGGCAGCCAAGCGCATTGAACAGCTGCAAGACCCAGAGCTCAGCATTGAGCAGGCCGTGGCTGACTATCGCCGTTTGGGATATTCAGAGGCTTGGATAAACCAGCGCATTCGCAGTATTGAAGTACGCAAAGAACTGACTGATGAATGGCAGAAAGGTGGCGTGGAGGGGCAGCAGTATGCCTCCCTCACGGATATTATCACAAAGACCTGGAGTGGGATGACGACAAGGCAGTATAAAGATCATAAGGGCTTGCACAAAGAGAATCTGCGCGACAACATGACCAACATAGAGTTGGCTCTCAACACTCTGGCAGAAGCCTCTACCACGGAACTGGCCCGTCAGCAGCAGCCGCAAGGTTTTCAGCAGAATGCCAAGGTAGCTCGCGAGGGTGGCTCCGTAGCACAGGCCGCTCGTTCGCAGTTGGAAAGTAAGCTCGGACGTTCTGTCATCAGCAAAAGGAGCGCGGCCGAGAGTTTGTCCCGCAATCCCGACAATAAAAACCTTCCCGAATAATGCCCATCACCTTCCGACAGGCCACACCGGCCGATGCGCTTTTCATTGCCCGCGGTTTCCACGCTGCAATGCTGATGGAGAATGTCCCCGAGGAGCGCATCTGCATCTTCGCCGAGAAGATATGCTCGCGCGACGACGTGCTCTATTGTGCACGAAATACTCTCCTGGCGCTCTCTCCGGAGGGAGAGCCCGTGGGAATGGTAACGGCCTACGACGGGCGGTACTACCGCGAGATGAAGGTGCAGACTTTCACCCTCGTGAAGGAAATCTTCGGCGAGGACTTCCTGGACATGGACGACGAAGCCGCCGCCGGAGAATACTATATCGACTCCCTCGCCGTCCTTCCCGCCTACCGTGGTCAGGGCATCGGCCGCGCGCTCTTGCAGCAGGCCATGCAGCAGGCCGCCGTGCTGGGTATTCCCCGCATCACCCTCACCGTGGATCCCGACAACCCGCGGGCTCAACGCCTCTACTCTTCGTTAGGCTTTGAGCCCGCGGGTGATATCTTTATTTTCTGCCACAGCTACCACAAACTCGCCGCCGCCAGCGGTCTCTACCAGCGCACGCAGCGCCTTGTGGGACAGCCGGCGATGGAGCGCATACGTGAGGCCCGCATCATTCTTTTCGGTGTGGGCGGCGTGGGATCCTGGTGTGCCGAGGCCCTGATAAGGAGCGGCGTGAACCATCTCACCATCGTCGATAGCGACTGTGTGGAGCCTTCCAATCTCAACCGCCAACTCATGGCCACCATCGACACCCTCGGCCAACCGAAGGTGGAGGCCCTGCGCCGGCATCTCCTCACCCTCAATCCGCAGGCCGATATCCTTCCCCTCCAGCGCCTCTACACTGCCGAGACGAGCGCGGACTTCTCCCTTGATTCCTACGACTTCATCATCGACTGCATCGACTCCCTCCCCCACAAGCTCCACCTCATCCTCACCGCCACCGCCCTGCCATCACGTCCCGTATTCCTCAGCAGTATGGGTGCCGCCCGGAAGATAGAGCCCGCCGCCCCGCGTGTGGCAGAGTTCTGGAAGGTGGAGGGTTGTCCTCTGGCCCGCGCCCTCCGCACGAAGATGAAGAAGGAGGGCCAGTTCCCCCGTCGCAAGTTCCGCTGCGTCTATGCCCCCGGCGTGCTCGAAACCTCCGAAAACGGCGGCACGATGATGCACGTCACGGCGCAGTTCGGCCTCACTCTCGCCGGCCTTGTGCTGAAGGACCTTGCGACGCCCCGTTCCTAACGCGACAGTAACTAATAATCATATAATCTGAAAACATGTACCTCAACGACAAACTCTACGTGGCCCACTGTTCCAAGGGCCCCCTTTGCCTCACCGGCAAGATGTGTAACCGCCACGGCCTTATCGCCGGTGCCACCGGCACGGGCAAGACTGTGTCCCTCCAAGTGCTTGCCGAAACATTCAGTCAGGCTGGCGTGCCTTGTTTTATGGCCGACATGAAAGGCGACCTCTCCGGCATTTCCCAGACCGGCACGATGTCCTCATTCATCGAGAAGCGCTGTCAGGAGTTCGGCATAGAGAATCCCGCGTTCCAGCCTTGCCCCGTGCGCTTCTACGATGTCTTCGGCGAACAGGGCTTCCCCATGCGCGCTACCATTTCTTCCATGGGGCCGCAGCTCCTTTCGCGCCTCATGGACCTCAACGAGACGCAGACCGGCGTGCTCAATATCGTCTTTAAGATTGCCCAGGACAACGACCTCCTCCTTGAAGACCTCAAAGACCTCCGTATGATGCTTGATTTCGTCGGCAAGAACGCCGCGAAGTTCACTACGCAGTACGGCAACGTCACGGCCCCCAGCGTAGGTGCCATCCAGCGCTCCATCCTCGCCATTGAGAGCGAGGGCGGCGACAAATTCTTCGGACAGCCCGCCTTCGACATCAACGACCTCCTCGACACCGAGGGCGGCAAGGGCGTCATGAGCGTGCTGGCTGCCGACAAACTGATGCTCAACCCCAAACTCTACAGCACCTTCCTCCTCTGGCTCATGACCGAACTCTACGAGCGCCTCCCCGAAGTGGGCGACCTCCCTCTCCCCAAGCTCATCTTCTTCTTCGACGAGGCCCACATGCTCTTCAACGGCACCTCCAAGGCCCTCGTCGATAAGATTGAGCAGGTCATCCGCCTCATCCGTTCCAAGGGTGTCGGCATATACTTCATCACACAGTCGCCCACCGACATCCCCGACACCATCCTCGCCCAACTCTCCAACCGCGTGCAGCACGCTCTCCGCGCCTTCACGCCCAAGGACCAGAAGGACGTGCGCGCCGCCGCCGATACTTTCCGCACCAATCCCGACTTCAAGACCGACGAGGCCATCATGAACCTCGAAACGGGCGAGGCCCTCGTCTCCTTCCTCGATGAGAAGGGCGCACCCGCCATGGTGGAGCGCGCCCGCATGCTTTTCCCGCTCTCACAGATAGGTGCCATCACCGACGGCCAGCGTCTCGACATCAAGAACGCCGCCCCCGCCCGCATCAAGGCCTATGAGCAACTCATCGACAACGAGAGCGCCTATGAGAAACTCTCTGCCGCCAACGCCGAGGAGGCCGCCCGCCAGGAGGCCGAGCGCCAGGCGAAAGAAGAGGCCAAGGCCCAGAAAGAGGCCGAGAAGGAGGCTGCCCGCCAGGCCAAGGAACAGGCCAAGGCTGAGAAGGAAGCCGCCAAGAAGTCGTCGTGGTGGAAGAAAGGCATCCTCGGTGCCATCATCAGTGCCATCCTCGGCAGTCTGGCCCGCAGCGTAGGCAGTAGCGTAGGCAAGGCCGTCACCGGTGGCAGCAGCAAGAAATCCACGGGCAGCGACATCCTTGGCAAGGCCGCCAAGAGTGCCACCACCACCGCCACGCGCAAAATCTCCGAAGAGGTGCTCAAGAATATATTTAAGTAGGCCCCCCTAAATCCCCCCTTTGGGGGGACTTTCAATTAGGGCCATATATAAAATTATGAAGAAGGATATTTGTGTCCGCACATTATTATATATACTCGCGTGCGGGCTCACCGCGTGCGTAATGCAGCCGCAGGGACAAGAAAATGAGGACGGCAAAGACACCATGGCTTCTCAGAGCCCCCTCCCCGCTCCCCCCTTGGGGGAGAGCCCGGAGAGCGATGAGGACGCGCCGCAGCCCTCCCTCAATCAGTTAGCGGGGCTCTCCCCCAAAGGGGGAGCGGGGAGGGGGCCAGCAGGTGTGCCTCGCCTCATGGAACTCCCTGCCACCTCTGAAGGCGAACGCGTCATTTCCCACACGGGCTACACCCTTTCCTACAACACCACCACCCTCTGTCCCAACTGGGTGGCGTGGGAACTCACCGCCAGCGAGACGCGCGGCCACCTGGATCGCTCGCGCGACTTCTTCCCCGACGACGCCGTGCCCTCTGCCCAGCGCGTCACCACCAGCGACTACTCCGGCTCAGGCTACACCCGTGGCCACATGTGCCCCGCCGCCGATATGGAATGGGGCGCACAGGCCCTCCACGACTGCTTCCTTATGAGCAACATGTGCCCCCAGACGGAGGAACTCAACCGCTACAGTTGGGAAGCCCTGGAGCGCGCCTGCCGACGCTGGGCCCGCAAGGAGGGTAAGGTGCTGATAGTCTGCGGCCCCATCTTCAACCCCGACCGCAAGAAGAAGACCATCGGCCGCAAGCACAAGGTGCGCGTGCCCGACGCCTTTTTCAAGTGTGTGCTCTCCCTCCGCAAGGGCCAGGAGAAGGCCATAGCCTTCATTTATCAGAACAACCGCGCCGACCAGGACATGAAGCACTGCGCCACCACCGTGGACAAGGTGGAAGAACTTACCGGCTACAACTTCTTCGTCAACGTCGCCGACCCTCTTGAGGACCGCCTCGAACGCCAGTGCAACCTCACGGCGTGGCATTAGCCCCCGATCCTCTCTTCCGTAAAAACACGAAAACCAATCCCGCCCCGGCGGGGCAATACATCAGCCCTCGTGCCGTATTGTCCCGCTGGGGCGGTTGTCCTTCTGCAACTTGCAAGTTTTTCCGAGCACCTACATTTTGGTGTCAATATACAATCAGGCACACTCGCTAATTCAGGATAATAATGATGGCTTGTGCCAAAAAGTATATCATCCCCCCCATTTTTTTTGCGTCAATGCGGCTGTCGTAACCCCCCATTCCACCGGGAAATTGCAAAGAAGTGTGAAAATTTTTTGCAAAGATTTTGGCCGTTTTCGCGCCTTGCGACAATCTAAACCCGCTTTCCGCTTAAAAACGCGTGTTTTCCGAAAATTGAAAACAATACAAATTTTATCAAGAATCCATCAATTTTTCCCTACACCCTATTTTAGAAAAAACTAAAAGGGCTATCGGAAAAAATGAAAGGGGCATTGGCCAAATTAAAAGGGCGATAGTTTCAACTAAAAGGGAGATAATTTCAATTAAAAGGGACATCGGTACGACCCCCTCCCCGCTCCCCCGAAGGGGGAGAGCGCAACAAGGGTCCTCAACGCGCGTTGAAAGTCCCCCCAAAGGGGGGATTGAGGGGGGCTTGGGGGCTTCGTTTTTGTTCGTGTAGGTATTAAACGCAAGAGAATCAACTACATAGAAACTTATCTCAGAATCGCACAGAAGTAAACGCAAAAAATTTTTTTGAAAATACGGCCTGTTTTTGAGTGTAAGGATTGTTAAAAATCTTTAATAGAATGAGCGCTATCCCTGCATAAGAATAAAATCGCCTTTTTCTTCATTTCGGGGAACTGTTAGAGGTTGTCTCTCCTTACAACACCACATTAAATGCCCAGCCAAGCGCTGTTATCATCAGAGCCACGGTGCCGAAGAAAATGCCTATCAGACGCCATGCCATCACCTTCTTCAGCATTGTGGCCTCAGGTAGTGACAAGCCCACGACTCCCATCATAAAGGCCAGGGCGGTGCCGAGGGGTACACCCTTGGCCACGAATACTTCCACCACGGGCACGATGCCGGCAGCGTTGGCATACATCGGGACGGACAAAAGCACACCGGCCGGCACGCCCAGCACGCCGGCTTTCTGCATAAAGGATGCGAAGAAATCCTCGGGCACATAGCCGTGCATGCCGGCACCGATGGCGAGGCCAAGAAGGACGTAGAGGATGACGCCCCTCACAATGCCCAGCGCATCAGTCACGATTGTGGGCAGGCGCTTCAGGAAACCGATGTGCTGGGTCTCCATCGCTTCGTCGTTCTCCGCCTGCTGGCGCTGCATCTGCAGTATCCAGGGCGAGAGATAACGCTCCAGATGCAACCGTCCGAGCAGCACGCCGCCCAGCGTGCCGAGCAGGAGACCGCATGTCACGTAAACCGCCGTCACCTTCAGCCCGAAAGTGCCGAGGAAAAGGGCTACGGCCACCTCATTCACCAAGGGCGAAGTGATAAGGAAGGCAAAGGTCACGCCCAGCGGGATGCCGCCCTTTACAAAACCGATGAAAAGCGGAATGCTTGAGCATGAACAAAACGGAGTTATGGCACCAAAGATGCTGGCCATAAGGTACTGCAAACCATAAAGGTGGCGCGAGGACAGGAAATGGCGCAGACGCTCAATCGGAAGGTATGCGTTGACAATGCCCATCAGAATGCTGATGGCCAGAAGCAGCAATACGATTTTCAGCGCGTCGTAAACGAAGAAGTTGACGGCCTGTCCCAAAGGCGAACCGGCAGCCAAACCCATCACTTTGAAGATAAACCAGTCGGCAAACTGTTGTAGCATAATTACGAGGTGGTTATGCGATAAAAAATACGTAAATGTAATAAATGCCAACGGCAATAAAGAGCACGGCCACCAGGCGGTTGAGCCACTTCTGCACCTTCGCCACGCCGCCCATGAAGGCTCCAAGACACCGGATGCTGAAAGCCAATAGCCAAGCCACCAACAGCACAGGCAGAGCCGTGGCTATGGCATACGCTACGGGCAGCAAATATCCGCCGGCCGAACTTACCGCCAGCGGGATGAGCATGCCGAAGTACAAAAGGCCACTCGTGGGACAGAAGGCCAGCGCAAAGAGCACACCCAGCACAAAGGCTCCCGCAGGACCGCTGAGTCTCTCAGCCCACGGCCCGCCCTGAAAACCGAACTTCCCGCCCAGGCTGATGTGCTCACCCACAAGCATCAGTATGCCCACGATAGTAAGGACCGGTCCGATGAGGCGCTCGCCCCATTCGCTGACAGCCTGTTCCAGGTCGAAACTCTCCGCGCCCGTGCGTAGTATATATATAAGTATGCCTCCCAGTACGCTGTAGGCCATCGTGCGGCCGAGCGCATAGAGCACGCCGCTCCACAACACGCGCCCCTTTTCTGACACGCCGCGCGAGATAAAGCCTATGGCTGTGACGTTCGTGGCCAGCGGACACGGGCTTATGGCCGTGAGAAGGCCCAGCAGCAATGCCGTAACGACGGGCAACTGGTCGCTGCCGAGGATATCGGGAAGAAACTCCATAGGCCAGCGGCTATTGAAGCCCCTCCATTATTTTCGATTTCAGTTCCTTGCGGAAGGTTTCGGCATCGCTCCGTGCTTTGGCAAAGGCAAAGCGTGTGAGATCCTCTGCCCGCTCGTGCGCACCAGGGCTTGCCACCACGAAGAGCGAGGAGTATGTCACCCCGTACTTCTTCGCCACGGCCTTGCCGGCCTCAGTGGAGATGTCCACCACGCGCAGCCTCAACTTGCCCTGCTTCACCATCTCCGACAGTTCGTCCAGCACCACGGCGCGCGTCTCCTGCTCAATGGCCATGCACGTTTTGCAGCGCTTTTTCTTGTGAAGGTAAACCACCTCCACCTTTGCGGTGGCTACAGGCTTCTTTACGGTAGTTTCAGTGCTTGCTTCGCGCCCCTTTTCACCGTTGCAGGCGCAAAATGTGAAGGCCGACAGGACGGCACACACCAGTAAAATCACGATTCTTCTCATCATCTTTTTTTTATTTGGCATTCGCACCAGTGAGAATGTCTTTCACCTGTTCGTAAGAGAGTTTACCTTTCGCCACAACCTCTTCGTCCACCACCAGAGCGGGCAGTGTCATCACATTGTAGGCCATAATTTTCACGATGTCCTCCTCTTTCACGACGCAAGCGTCAATACCGAGGTCGGCCACCACTTTTTCCACTGTGGCAAACAAGGCCTTGCAACTCGCACAGCCCGTGCCGAGAATCTTAATCTGCTTCATACAGTTTTTTGGTTGATATTTCAGAAAAATACTTCAAACAGGCAAGGCGCCAAGCCTTGCATCTCTCTTCTTGATACGTCTTTTTTCTCAAAAGAAGTTCGTATAGTCACGAACGAAAGATATAAAAAAAGGAACGCCCCGCGTTATCGGCGTTTATTTCCCGCAGCAGTCATCGCTTTCCTTACACACGCACTGCCCAAGGAACTCCTCAAACAGTTCGCGCGCCATTTGCCAGTTTTCCTTGTTGATGCAGTAGCGCACCTTCGGCATTTCAATCTCGCCCTGTATGAGCCCCGCCTCTTTAAGAGCGGAAAGATGCTGGCTCACTGTGGCCTTGGCTATGGGCAATTCCTCGTGGATAGCCCCGAAATAACATGTATCGCGCTTTGCCAGGAAGTTGCAGATGGCTATGCGGGCTGGATGTCCCAAGGCCTTGGCAAAGCGTGCCAACAAATCTTGTTTAATAGTGTATTCTTTTGAAGCCATAAATATTAGTTTGGGTATTTGTTCGCAAAAATACGAACAATATTTTACGCAACCAAATCTTTTTCCTCTTTTTTGCCATTAAATGCTACTTTTGTATTGAAAATCGCCCCCTGGACCCTATAAACTTAGAGGAAAACCCGTATGAAGTGCCCTTATAGGGAGACGAGGATGCAAAAAGGGTAACTGTAGAGAGCATTTCGGGCTATGGAAAGCGTGTGAGAGGGGACGGATGCGGCTTTAAGGGAGAATTGTTTGGCGTTGTGGGAGTTATTTTGTAACTTCGCAGCGCAATTTTGTGCGGGAGCGCACAATGAATTTCTTTTAGACGTTATAATCATACTTAAAGACCTCAATGCAGGACATCAGAAACATAGCCATCATCGCCCACGTGGACCACGGCAAGACGACTCTCGTGGACAAGATGCTCATGGCGGGCAACCTCTTCCGCCAAAACCAGCCTACGGGCGAACTTATGCTCGACAACAACGACTTGGAGCGCGAACGCGGCATAACAATCCTCTCCAAAAACGTGTCCATCAACTATAAAGGCACGAAAATCAACATTATCGACACTCCGGGCCACGCCGACTTCGGCGGTGAGGTGGAGCGCGTGCTGAATATGGCCGACGGCTGTATCCTCCTCGTCGATGCCTTCGAGGGACCTATGCCCCAGACGCGCTTCGTGCTCCAGAAGGCACTGGAAATCGGACTGAAGCCCGTCGTGGTGGTGAACAAGGTGGACAAACCCAACTGTAGGCCCGAGGAAGTCTATGAAATGGTGTTCGACCTTATGTTTGAACTCGGCGCCACAGAGGAACAATTGGACTTCCCCGTGATTTATGGTTCGGCCAAGCAGGGCTGGATGGGCGAGGACTGGCAGACGCCCACCGACAATATCGAAT
This sequence comes from Alloprevotella sp., assembly GCA_045600685.1. Taxonomy (GTDB): domain Bacteria; phylum Bacteroidota; class Bacteroidia; order Bacteroidales; family Bacteroidaceae; genus Alloprevotella. Next base: position 66,941 of record JAZRYH010000004.1, read on the forward strand.
ATCTGCTGGAGAAAATCGTGGAGGACATCCCGGCTCCCACACAGCTGGAAGGCCCCACCCAGATGCTCATCACGTCGCTCGACTACAGTAACTACACCGGCCGTATAGCCGTGGGGCGCGTGCATCGCGGCAGCATAAGCAAGGGCCAGCAGGTCGTTATCTGCCATCGCGACGGCACGGAGGAGAAAACGAAAATCAAAGAGGTGCACACCTTCACCGGTCTGGGCCGTCAGGAGACGGACAAGGTGGAGAGCGGCGACATATGCGCCGTAGTGGGCCTCGAGAATTTCGAAATAGGCGACACAATCTGCGACGCCGAGACGCCCGAACCCCTGCCCACCATCGCCATTGACGAGCCCACGATGTCGATGCTCTTCTGCATCAACGACAGCCCCTTCTTCGGCAAGGAAGGCAAGTATTGCACCTCACGACATATCAATGACCGCCTGCAGAAGGAACTGGAGAAAGACCTCGCCCTGCGCGTGGAGCAAGGGGAGGACACCGACCGCTGGACAGTAAGCGGACGCGGCGTGCTGCACCTGAGTATCCTTATCGAGACTATGCGTCGCGAGGGCTACGAACTGCAGGTGGGACAGCCGCAGGTAATCTTCAAGGAAATTGATGGCCAGCGCTGCGAACCCATTGAGGAACTCACCATAAACGTCCCGGAGGAATTTGCCTCCAAAATGGTGGACATGGTGACGCGCCGCCGCGGCGAACTCATCAATATGCAGACCATAGGGCAGCGCACCGATATAGAATTCCTCATCCCCTCGCGCGGCATCATCGGTCTGCGCACAAATGTGCTCACTGCCAGCCAGGGCGAGGCCATCATGGCACACCGCTACAAGGAATACCAGCCTTACAAAGGCGAAATCCTGCGTCGCCAGAACGGATCAATGATTGCTCTGGAAAGCGGCACGGCTTACGCCTACTCCATCGACCACCTGCAGGACCGCGGACGCTTCTTCATCTCGCCGCAGGACGAGGTGTATGCCGGACAGGTGGTGGGCGAGCACGTACACGACAACGACCTCGTCATAAACGTCACCAAAGCCAAACAGCTGACCAACATGCGCGCCTCAGGCGCCGATGACAAGGCACGCATCATCCCCCCGACGATTTTCTCCCTGGAAGAGGCGCTGGAATATATCAAGGAGGACGAATACGTAGAGGTGACGCCGAAATCAATGCGTATGCGCAAGACCATCCTCGACCATCTGGCCCGCAAGCGTGCCGGCAGAGAGTGATAGCAGCCCCTTTGCGAGAGATAGCTCCTTCTTCGCCAGCGATAGTTCCTTCTCTGCGAGAGATAGTAGCCCCTCCGCGAGAGATAGCAGCCCCTCCGCAAGAGATAGTAGCCCCTCCAGGTTCGGTGCCGGTGGCGGAAGCCGCCGGTCCTCCCCCTTCATCAGCCACGAATTTACAAACAAATATAACCAACAGCAATGAAAAAGTTTTTCTTTTCAATGGTAGCAGCCACCATCATCCTTACAGGCTGCACAGGTCTCGGTAACACCACCGCCGGAAGCAGTGCCCTCGGCGGCCTTCTGGGCAACGGCGCCGGCAGTAGCCTCGGTTCCACCGCCACAAGTGCTCTTGCCAAGAGTGGTACCAACGTTCTCGGCTCCTTGCTGGGCAACCTGCTCGGCACCAACACCGTAAGCGAGAAAAATCTCGTGGGAACATGGAACTACAAAGGCGTTGACTGCGTCTTCGAGAGCGAAAACGTGCTCAGCAAGCTGGGCGGTGAAGTGGCAGCCAGCGCTCTGGAAAACAAGATTGACGGCTACGTGCAGAAGATTGGCATCAAGCCCGGCGTAACGTCATTTACCTTCAACGCCGACCACACCTGGAAGGCCACATTCGGCGGAAAGAACCTCTCCGGCCAGTGGGCGCTCGACACAAAGAACTCCCAGCTGCAAATGACCTACCTCGCCGGCCTCGGCACCCTCACACCGAAGGTCTCTTTCAACGGCGGCACGCTCAGCCTCCTCTTTGAGAGCAGCAAACTCCTCACCCTCGCTCAGGGCGTAGGCGCTCTCACCGGCAACAGTGTGGCCAGCAGCCTCAGCAGCCTCATCAAGAACTACAACGGTATGTATGTAGGTCTGCAGATGACGAAGTAAGAAACAAACATTCCCCGTTTACACGCAATCAAAGGCCGGGGGCAGGTGGCCCCTGCCTCCGGTCGCTTTTTTTTCTTGACGAAATGCAGACCCTTAGCCAACAGATTCGACAACTGGCCCAGGAGAAAAAGGCCGTAATCCTCGCCCACTACTACACGGAGGGCGCTGTGCAGGACGTAGCCGACTTCGTGGGCGATAGTCTCGCCCTGGCGCAGCAAGCCGCGCAGACCGACGCCGAAGTAATCGTGATGTGCGGCGTCCACTTCATGGGAGAGACCTGCAAAATCCTCTGTCCCGACAAACTTGTCCTCATCCCCGACGCCACGGCCACCTGTTCGTTGGCCGAAAGTTGCCCCGCCGAGGATTTTGAGGCGTTTGTGAAGGCACGTCCCGGGCATAAAGTGCTCTCATACGTCAATACGTCGGCCGCCACCAAGGCCGTGACCGACGTGGTCGTCACCTCCGGCAATGCCCGTCGCATCGTGGAATCATTTCCTAAGAATCAGCCCCTCATCTTCGGCCCCGACCGCAACCTGGGCGCTTATCTCAACAGCGTAACCGGGCGGCAGATGGTCCTATGGGATGGTTGCTGCCACGTGCATCAGCGTTTCTCGCTCGCCGCCCTTCAACAGTTGAAGCGGGAGCACCCCGAGGCCAAAGTACTCGTCCATCCCGAGTGCCCCGAGCCCCTTGTGCGTCTCGCCGACGAGGTTGGCTCCACCGCCGCCCTGCTGAAATACGCACTGGCCTCCGATGCCGAAGAATTTCTCGTGGTCACGGAGAGCGGCATCCTCCACGAGATGCAGCGCAGCGCCCCCCGGAAGCGCTTTATCCCCGTGCCTTCCACCGAAGGTCCCGGTTGCAACGAATGCAACTACATGCGGCAGATCACACTCCAGAAGTTGCGCGACTGCCTCCTACACGGCGCCCCCGCCATTGAGGTGGACGCCGCCGTAGCCGCCAAGGCCCTGAAACCCATCCGGCGAATGTTGGAACTCAGCAAGTAGGAGCACAGCCGGCCTCACTATTAACTGTTAACTCTTAACCGTTCACTGTTAACTATTAACTGTTAACTCAAAAAAACATGCGTCGCTTTTCACTCACCTTACTGCTCTGCACCATCTGCAGCATAGTTATCATCATCCTGGTGCTGCCCCGTGGGAGCAAATTCGGCTACAGTTACGAGGAGGGCCGCCCCTGGCTCTACCCGTCGCTCATTGCCACCTACGACTTCCCCATCTACAAGAGCGAAGCACGCCTTAAGGCCGACCGCGACAGCGCCGCGTCTTCGGTAGCGCCGTTCTTCAATCTCACAGACTCCATGGCCTTGCTCCAGAGCCGCAAAATCATTGCCGACTGGCAGAGCAAGCGCTTCGGGAACGTGCCTTATGAGTATGTACAGCACGTAAAGAACATGCTGGATGAGATTTACGGCCACGGACTGCTGAGCAACGCCGACTCTGTCCTGATGCACGACGGGTATGTGGGCAACCTCTGCGTCATAAGCGGCACAAAGGCCAGCGTCATTCCCCTCGGCGAAACCTTTACGCCGCTTTCCGCCTACCGGCATATCATGCAGGCTGCCCCCGCCGGCCTTCAGCGCAGCGAACTCGTGCAACTGCATCTCAATGAGTACCTCAAGCCCAACCTTTCCTACGATTCCGTGCGTACACGTGCCGCTTTGCAGGACGCATTGGGCAGTGTGAGCATCACGACCGGCATGGTGCAGAGCGGGCAGAAGATTGTGGACCGCGGAGAGATAGTTGACGAAGAAACACTCGCCATCCTCGACTCCTTCAAGCGCGAGAGGGAGCAGCGCGACGACACCTCCAACAAGGGCTTCTTCCTTTTGGCCGGACAGGCGGGCCTAGTGTGCGGCGTAATATTCCTCGTGGTGTTTTATTTGCGCCTTTACCGCCGCGACGTCATGCTCAGCTCCCACCATGTGTCCCTCATCTTCGTCCTCCTCACCCTCTTCCCCGTTCTCACCGCCCTCATGGTAAGGCACGAGTTCCTCAACGTGTATCTCCTGCCCTACGCCATGGCCCCAATCTTCATCCGCATCTTCATAGACAGCCGCACCGCCGCCATGCAGCTCATAGCCATGACGGTACTCTCCAGCATCTGCCTCCAGCAGCCCTATCCCTTCATACTCACGCAGTTTGTGGCCGGACTGGTGGCCGTCTATTCCCTGCGGTCTCTCACGGCGCGCGCCCAAATCTTCAAGACAGCGCTCGTCGTCACCCTTTGCAGTTGCCTCGTGGGCGTGTTCATCGACTTTCTCCAGGGTGCCACCTTCCAGAGCCTCGACCTCAAACTCATATACTACAAGCTCGTCAGCGGCGTGCTCCTTCTCTTCACCTATCCGCTGATGTACCTCATCGAGCGCCTCTTCAACTTCACCAGCGACGTCACCCTCATCGAACTTACCAACATCAACCACCCACTGCTCCGCCGTATGTCGCGCGAAGCCCAGGGCACATTCCAGCATTCAATGCAAGTGGCCAACCTCGCCGCCGAAGTGGCACAGGCCATAGATGCAAAAACACTCCTCGTCCGTACCGGCGCGCTCTACCATGACATAGGCAAGCTGCAGGCTCCCGCCTTCTTCACCGAAAATCAGGCCGGACAGAATCCCCATGACAACCTTGAGGAAGAACGTTCCGCCGCCATCATCATCGCCCACGTCACCGACGGCCTCCGGCTGGCCGAAAAGCACCGCCTTCCCGAAGAGATACGTGAGTTTATCCTCACCCACCACGGCAAATCCCTCGTGCGCTATTTCTATCAGCAGGCCGTAAACCGCCGCGGCGAGAACCAAGTGGACAAAGACAAGTACACCTATCCCGGACGCCCCGCCCACACCCGCGAACAGGCCATCCTCACCATGGCCGACGCCGTGGAGGCTGCAAGCCGCTCCCTCAAGGAATACACCGAGGAGAACATCCAGCAACTCGTCCACCGCATCATCGATTCCCAGCTGCAAGCCGGACTCTTCAAGCAGTGCCCCATATCATTCGCCGACATCAAGAAAGCCGAGAAAGTGTTTGTGGACAACCTGAAAATGGTTTACCACACACGCATCTCCTATCCCGAAGCCACGCCGCCCACACCCCAATCCCCCACCACCCGCCGCCACACCGACGGCAAGGGCTACCTCTTCGGCTTCCGCACACACAACAAGAAAAAATAACGTTCCACGGCCTCCAGGCCCCCAACCCTCTACAAGTATGACCCTCACACACATCAACTGGCCCGAATTTCCCCTCCGGCCCGAAGTAAGCGCCAGCATTAGGCGCACATCCACACACCTCATCCTCAACTACCGCGTCCTTGAGCCCGCCGTGCGTGCACAGGAAGCCATCGACAACGGCAGCGTGTGGGAAGACTCCTGCTGCGAGTGCTTCATCAAGGCGCCCGAGAGCGACCTCTACTACAACATAGAGTGCAACTGCGTGGGCACCCTCCTCATCGGCCTCGGAGCAGGCCGTGATAACCGCAAGCGCTACACCCCTGAGCAACTCGCCCCCGTGCAGCGCACCGCCTCCCTCGGCCGCACCGCCTTCGGACTGCGCGAGGAAACCACCGAATGGGAACTCACCCTCGAAGTACCCTTCTCCCTCCTTCCCGAACTCCACGACGACGGCCAGCGCACCGACTACCTCGGCAACGTCTATAAGTGTGGCGACCTCCTTCCTCAGCCCCACTTCGTCACACTCTTCCCCATCCAGACCCCCTCTCCCGATTACCATCGTCCCGAGTTCTTCCAGCCCCTCCCCATCCAGCAGTAACCCCTCCCCATCCCATAACTCCATCCAGCGGCCCGCGGCATCACCCCCGCGGGCCGCTGGATTTCTTTTGGGGGGAGACTTATATTATTATATAAAAAAATGCACACTTTTTGTCAAGATATTTTCACCGTTTTTCCTCGAAATTTGGCCGTATTTTCAAAAAAAATTTTTGCGTTTACTTCTGTGCGATTCTGAGAGAAGTTTCTATGTAGTTGATTCTCTTGTGTTTAACGCAAGAGTGAATAAAAACGCGCCCCCAAGCCCCCCTCAATCCCCCCTTTGGGGGGACTTTCAACGCGCGTTGAGGACCCTTGTTGTGCCCTCCCCCCTCGGGGGAGCGGGGAGGGGGTCGTACCGATGTCCCTTTTAATTGAAATTATCTCCCTTTTAATTGAAATTATCTCCCTTTTAGTTGGAATTATCCCCCTTTTAATTCAAAATATCTCCCTTTTAATTTTTCCGATGTCCCTTTTAGTTTTTTCTCAAATAGGGTATCGGGAAAAACGGATGGATTTTAGGAAAAAATGAATGACATTTTGGAAAAAATTTGGAATGATTCCAATTTTTGAAAAACGGCCGTTTTCGGGCCGAAAGCGGGTTTAGGTCGTCGCGAGTCTCGAAAACGGTCCAAAATCCGTGCAAAAATTACATCTGCTTTTACTCCTTTTTTCGTGAATAGCAAAAAAGGCGAACCCCGCATTTACTAATCATGAGAAGGATGGGGTAATTTTCACGCGAAAATCAGCGGGTTTCCAAAGCTCTTTTTTTATAATACGACAAAAAAAGGCGAGCCTTGATTGGCTCGCCCCTTTCTGGCTAAAAGTATCAGCGCCTACGCCTTCTCTTCGAGGCCTTCGGCGGCGGTGTATTCCTCCACCTGTTCGATAATCTTGTCGGCGCGGCGCATGGCGGGGCGATGGAAGGTGTAGTAGCCGATGAGGCCGCCAATGACGCCGCCCACGGTGCAGCACACGAGGAGGCCGAGGAAGGCCTTCGGCGTGGTGTAGCCGGCCACGAGGCATATCTCGTACACATACCAGATGGCCCACATGATAACTACGGGGATGCCGCACGCGAGGTAGCGGTTGTTGAGCGTCTTATAGCGCTTCATGCTGCGTGCTGCAGCTATCATATCGCCGGCGGTGCGGCAGTCTTGCTTGCGAGCCTGGAGGAAGAAGCCGGAGACGGTGTTGAGAGTGAAAAACACGATGGTGGCCACGAGGAACGGGAGGCGCACACCTTGCTCATAGACGCCGAATGTCACGATAAAGGCACAGACAATGCTGAAAACGATGCCCACGTTATGGAAGGAGCGGAGTGAGGCCACGCGGGAGGTGACGGCGCGGCGCATCTGGCGGTCGGAGATTTCCACCTGATGGTCGAGGCGGTTTTGAAGCAGGGATAGTTGCTGGCGCATCTCGTCAAGGGTATCGGGGGCGGGGGTAAGGGGAGTGTTATTCATTGCTCTACATATTTTTAAGTTGTTCACGGATGCGTACGAGGCGCACGCTGACGTTTTTAGCGGAGATGCCCACGATGTGGCCTATCTCTTCGTAGGAGAGGTCCTCGAGCCATAGGAGCACGATGGCGCGGTCGAAATAGCCGAGGCGATGGATGCGGTCGTGGAGCAGACGTATCTGCTTGTCGTCGGCCGTGTCGGTAGCGGTATCGGTCTGTGCGAGACCGATGACGTCGAGGGAGGTAGTGTCGGTGCGACGGCGGTTTTTGCGGTCGGCACTGATGCAGGTGTTCATGGCCACGCGCCACACCCAGGTGCGCTCGCTGCTGTCGCGGCGGAAGGAAGAAAATCCTTGCCAGAGATTGATGAGGACTTGCTGCACGAGGTCGTCCACTTCCGGCTGGTCGTCGGAGAACATAAGGCACACGGTGTAAATCGTCCCCTTGTGTTTTTTGACGAAAGCGGTGAATTCGCGTTCTTGATCGTTCATTGTTCGTATCACATACTTTGTTTTTGAAAAGCCTTTACCCGTTAGACGCAAGAAGAAAAGTATTTGCTACAGAAAAAATCCCTTTTCTTGCCATTGCGTTGTAACTCACCGATGTTTTTCCCTCGCCACAAAAGAATACGCCCCTAAAAACGCTCACCGAAGTTCCTGGTTATGCAGCCTTTAGGGGTATATTCCCCTCCCTATGGGGGAGGGGTGGCAAAGTTCCGTAGGAATCTTTGACGGGGCGGGGCTTTTATTATTCTCTGAAGGGCAACAGGGCCGCCATCTGCTGCTGCAGCTCGCGGGCCTTCTCGCCGGCCACTTCGGCAAAGCGCTCGGTGCTGTCGGCATAGATGATGCCGCGCGAGGAATTGACGATAAGTCCGCAGTCGCGCGTCATGCCGTATTTGCACACCTCCTCCAGACTTCCGCCCTGGGCGCCTACGCCGGGGACGAGGAGGAAATGCGTGGGCACGTGCTTGCGCACTTCGGCTAGAAGGGTGCCCTGCGTGGCGCCGACGACGTACATCATCTGCGTCTTGTCGCCCCAGAGCTGACTGAGGTCGAGAACGCGCTCGAAGAGGCGGTCGCCACGGTCGTCCTTGGTGAGTTGGAAATCGTGGGAGCCCTTGTTGCTGGTGAGGGCCAGGAGGATGACCCACTTGCCCTCGTAGGTGAGGAAGGGACTGACGGAGTCCTCGCCCATATAGGGGGCCACGGTGAGGGCATCTACGTCGAGGTCCTCAAAGAATGCGCGGGCGTACATGGCGGAAGTATTGCCGATATCGCCGCGCTTGGCATCGGCGATGATGAATTGCTCGGGATAGTTCTCGCGTATGTACTTAATGGTCTTTTCAAAGGCCTTCCAGCCCTTCACGCCAAAGCATTCGTAGAAGGCGAGGTTGGGTTTGTAGGCCACGCAGTAGGGTGCGGTGGCATCAATGATGGCCTTGTTGAAGGCAAAAATGGGATCGTCTTCCGCCAGCAGGTGCTGCGGAATCTTTTTCAGGTCGGTGTCGAGCCCTACGCAGAGAAAAGATTTCTTAGCGCGAATTTGATTGACAAGTTGTAGGTAGGTCATAAGATAAAGAGCCCCCTCTCAGCCCCTTTCCGTCGCGGCTGCTTCGCACCGCGCCACCTTCCCCCCCATAGGGGAAGGGAATTACCCTAAAGGTGAAGGGGGAACTGACGAGGATAAAAGAATTTTTATTTGATATTGTGTATAATTGATTGAATTTGATTGACGACTGAAGAAAGATTGTTGAGAACTTCCTCATTTGTATAGCGCACTACAGTGAAGCCCATCCTTTCAAGAGATTCCGTGCGGGCAAGGTCGCGCTCTTGTTGCTCAAGTTCAAAATGGTAAGCGCCATCTACTTCTATGACGAGTTGTTTGGAGAGGCACACAAAGTCCACGATGTAATCGCCTATGATGCATTGACGCCGGAATCTCACACCCAGAGCCTGGTCTTTCAACTCACTCCAAATGTATTCCTCCGCAATCGTGGACTGCGCCCTATTTCGCTTCGCATACTCCTTTAAGATTTCATACCTATCCGGAGAGTTGTGCAATAAAAGCTTTTGTTTCCCAAAATATTCCGCAGTATTTATAGCTTATGGTACTTCACCCGCATCAATTCTACGCCACGCATACAAACTTTAGGGTATATCCCCCTCCCTATGGGGGAGGGGTGGCAAAGTTCCGTAGGAATCTTTGACGGGGTGGGGCTTTCTATAATTCCGCCTCCATCAACTTATTTGCATTCTCCGCCACAATGAGGTGGTCGATGCAGTCCTGGATGTCGCCGTCCATAAAGGCGCCGAGGTTGTAGATGGTGTAGTTGATGCGATGGTCGGTTATGCGGCCCTGGGGGTAGTTGTAGGTGCGAATCTTGGCCGAGCGGTCGCCCGTGCTGACGAGGGACTTGCGGCGGTTGGCGATGTCCTCCGTATATTTGCGGTGTTCATTATCATAAATAAAGGTACGCAGGCGCGCAAGGGCACGTTCCTTGTTCTTGGGCTGGTCACGCGTCTCGGTACACTCTATGAGAATTTCCTGCACTTCGCCCGTGTTGGGATTTTTCCAGTTGTAACGCAGACGCACACCGGACTCCACTTTATTTACATTCTGACCGCCGGCACCGGAGGAGCGGAATGTGTCCCACTTTATCTCTCCCTCGTTGATAACAACGTCGAAGGCTTCCGCCTCGGGGAGGACGGCAACGGTGGCAGCGGAGGTGTGTACGCGGCCTTGCGTCTCGGTGACGGGCACACGCTGGACACGATGCACGCCACTCTCGTATTTCAGCGTGCCATAGACATCTACGCCCGTCACGCTGCACACTATTTCCTTGTAACCGCCGGCGGCGCCTTCGGAATAGCTGCTTACTTCAAGGTGCCAGCCCTTCTGTTCGCAGTATTTGGTGTACATGCGGAAGAGGTCGCCGGCAAAGAGTGCGGCTTCGTCGCCGCCGGTGCCGCCGCGTATCTCAAGGATGGCGTTTTTGCTGTCTTCGGGGTCCTTAGGGATGAGAAGGATTTTTATTTGCTCCTCCAGTTCGGGGAGGCGCTGCTCGCACTCCGCCACCTGCTCGCGGGCCATTTCCTTAAGGTCGGGGTCGGTCTCGTTGATGAGCATGTCCTTGCCTTCTTCAAGATTACCGAGGAGATCGGCGTACTCCTTGCGTACGGCCATCAGTTCTTCCAGGTCTTTGTACTCCTTGGTAAGGCGCACATAGCGCTGCTGGTCGGCGATAACGGCAGGGTCGGTGATGAGCGTGCTGACCTCGGCAAAGCGTGAGCGGAGGCCGTCGAGTTTTTCTAAAAGAGTTGTCATCTAAAAGAGGTTCTGTTTGTTTTTAGCGTAGAATCTTTTTACCGTTGAGGATGTAGAGACCGCTGCGGGTGGCGTTACCCTTTACGGCACGGCCCTGCACGTCATACAGAACGGCAGAAGCGGACGTCGTGCCGGGGCTGCAGATGCCCGTCTCGTCGCCGCCATGGCTCGGGACGTTGCCCTGATAAATCTGCACGGCAGTCTGTGCGCTCTTATAGCAGCAGAAGCGGGGTGCGCCGCTGTTGTATTGTATCCAGTAGTTGGAGCGGGCGTTGCTCTGTATGGTTGCCTCGCCGCTACTCTCGATACTGATGTTCCAGAGGGCCTCATCCGTGACGGTTTCCAGCAAGTAAATTTTGTTTTGACTGCCCGTCAGGCCGAGGTAGCCCTTTTCCACGGCGTCGTAGAGCGTGTAGTGGCTGCCGCTGGCGCCGAGGGTGAGAGCATAAGGCTTTCCGGAGCGACCGGTCTCGGTGACAATCTTGCCGTCGGCGACCGTTACTTCGGCATATCCGCGAATATCGTTGCCCTTCTCGGCGAGAGCCACGCTCTTCTCGCCGCAAACGATGAGGATAGAAGCGCCGTCAACGAGTTGTGAGGCGGAAGTCAGCATAACATACTCGTTCTCGCCCTGCACAGGCGGTATCACGGGGTCAATAGTGCCGCCACCGCCGCCGTCTTCGCCGCCAATGCCTTCGCCGCCGGTGCCTTCGCCACCATCATCGCCGTCTTCGCCGCCACCGCCCTGGGTGCCGTCAAACGGATTGACGTAAGCCGTGACGCTGAAGGCCGTGCCAGTCTTCGTACCCCAGACATACTGCTCCAGACCGGGGTAGTCGATGAACGGGTTGCGGTTTTTCTGCAATTTATAGGCGGCGTTGTTGCGGTCAATCTCCTTCTGGCTCACGGGATCCTGTTCTGCCCAGCGCAGGAACATCTTCAGGCTCCAGTCAGCGATGCCGGGATATTTGCCACAGCCGAATACGCCGTCCCAGCCGTTGATTTTGTCCTCGTAACAGGTGGCCATATAGAAATAGGAGCGGGCGAAGTCGCCCTTATACTCGTCGGCGGGCTCGAAGACGCGGCCGCTGTAGCCCGGAGTGGTACATTTGCCGAGTTTGCAGAAGCCGCCGTTGCTCTTATATTCCTCTCCAGCGTTCTCACCGAAGGGATAGTTGCTGCGGCGGTTGTTCACGTAGCCGTCTGTGGGATATACGTGGAAGATATCGGCCTTCATGGGTGAAGCCTCGTTGAACCAGCTCTGCGGCACGGAGTGTTCGCGGTTGTAGGCGTCGCCTTCCTTTTTGTAGTTCTTGCCCTGGGCGGAGCCGCCTATATCGTAGTTCGTCGTATTGGAGTACATGTCCCACAGTTTGCCGTCCGGGCGGCAGTCGGTGGTCTTGTAGGCCGCCCAAAGACCGTCATAACCAAGATTAGTGTGGTTCTTGATGATGTTGAAGAGCGCTGTCTTCAGAGCGGCCCCCTTTGCGCCATCAGCGGCGGAGTAGTAGCCGGTGGGAGCCTGGGCCTGCACGGCGCAAACCAGCAGGAGCAGAACGCCCAGCATGTTGAAACGTTTTTTTGTCATTATTACTTTATTTAAATCCGAACTATCCTATATGTTAAGCAATAGTGTCAACTACGGTTGAATCCTCTATGGCTATATCTTCTTCAGGAACTTTTAGGTTTTCCTTATTATTTTCATATTTATCTATGTCTATGCTCTCGGCATTTCCCAAAGAGCCCAGTCGCAATGTCACCTTGTCTTCTTCCAGAAAAACGAATGCTGTGCGCGAATCATTAATATTAACTACGATAGCACCTCGGTTTTCCTTAACCACAGTTCCCATTGTTCTAACCTTCCTAGCCATAGCATCAAATAGCATGCGTAACTTCCCTTTCAAAATACCATCATGGTCAAACGATACTGTAAATGATTTTACAGATACGTCATTCCATACATATCCTTGAGGAATTCGTTCATCGTGATACCAATAATAATCTCCAAAGGTGTAGTCTATGACACGCTTGGTGCTATAGGTCTGACGACTTAAATTACCTGTATATTCTACATCTATCCGTGGAATGATATTGTCAAAATTCGGAAAATAAGTCAAGTTTGACTGATAGTCATACCAATAAGGATCAGTCACCTTATGCTTGTCGTCCCCCCAGTAAAGATGCTCTTGCAACGTATCTACCGCATCTTTGGGTTTCGTTGCAAAACTTATTTTGTCTACACCTTCTTTTGACAGGTTTAATTGTTTCAACAGTGCATCCATATCTACGTAATCGCTTTTCACAACATCATCGCCACGTTTTTCGCCGACTTCTATCATATCGGGCAGTTTTTCTATTTGCTTGCCTTTGGTATCAATAATAGCATATTGCTTATCGGAAACTTTTACAATGGTGTGTTCCCCGTCAAAACTGTCGAATCCCGATGTCGTAAGATACTCTTCATCAAAAAGTTTGGTGTCTGATTCATCAATATACTTCCATGATAAATCATCTTTCCCCTTCTTGGTTACTGCGACAAGACGCTCATCACCGTCATATATAAGATAATCGTATTTTGCACGGATTAGAGTTTCGCCCTCTGTATTCATTAACCCCCATGCATCCCCATTGTTATATACAAACTTATTTCCGCTGACAGATGAAATTCCCTGTATTTTTTTAGAAGGTTTAACAACAACCTCATTTTTATCATTAATAAGTCCGTATATCATTTCACCTTCACTTTTTGTGCCAACTGGAAGTAAGCCGTCTTTGAAAGAACCTACTGCGCAGTATTTATTGCCGCTGATTTCGAAGAGTTTCTTTCCTGAATTATCCAAAACAAAGAATTTCACTGCCTCCAGAGAATCTGCCTTATACTCCTTCTCGTATTTCTTATCAATGGCTATAAACTTTCCATCCGAGCAGTCTGTAATACAGGCGTACTCTGCCTTTATCACACTCTTACCATCACCATTTATTACGCCATAATAATCTCCGGTCTTGTAAACAGCATATCCTTCAGAAAAAGCTCTGACTTGTCCTACTTCTTTGCCATCTATTTTATTTAATTCTTTAAGAACCTTTCCTTCGGTGTTTATTATGGAGACATGCTTATTTTGTTCTGCCACCAAGGCCTTACCGTTATTAAACAAAGTCGCACTCACATATTCTGAGCCTATTTTCTTCGGTTTTTCATCCGCGGTATATATTTCCCACAGACCTTCACTGTTCTTTACCATAAATAGGCCTTCCTTCACCATCGTAGGCTCATTCTTGAATTCTTCTTCAAAAAGGACTTTACCTTCAAGGGTTATCATACTCCAGAGACTGCTTTCTGTTTCCTTGAAAGGGACAGCCTCTATTTCTGAATCGCTTGTACCGCGGCATGAAGTAAGCATCACTGCCAGGGCAATCATCGGGAATAAAACTTTTTTCATAATACTAATTATTTAGTTCCTATTTTCTTATTGTTTTCAACTATGAATTGTATCGTGAGATTGTTCTTAGATATTGTTTTTCATCGGCCAATCCAACTCTCCGGGTTGAGTTTACTCGTCTCCTTACGGAGCTGGAACTGGAGGGTGTAATTGCCAGCCGCGTCACGCGCCACAGTACCTATGGTTTGCTTCGTCGTTACCTTCTGTCCCTTTCTCACGCTCACGCCAGAGAGGTTGCAATATACGCTCATGTAACTGCCATGACGGATAATCACGTTGGTCATGCCGCCATAGGAGAACACGGCCGTCACTTCGCCATCGAAGACGGCGCGGGCCTGAGCACCGGCCTGGCCTGTGTAGTTCGTGCCATTGTTGGGGATGCTCACACCACTGAGGCCCTCGATGGAATTGGTGCCGAAGCGGCCCGTTATCCTGTACAGTCCTGTAATGGGAACAGGCAGACGGCCCTTGTTATTCACGAAATTGGAAGACAATTGCCGGTCTGCATTGTCCGCAGGACGCAAGTTGCCGCCGCTGTTGCTGTTTCCATTTTTGTAGGCCTTGTCTTTACCGCTCGTCTTGCCGCCCTTGTTGTTTTTGCTCGCAGCAGCGGCCTCGGCAGCCTTGCGACGTTCTTCCTCTGCCTTACGTTTGGCTTCCTCAGCCTTGCGGATAGCCTCCTGGCGTCGGATTTCCTCTTGAATGAGTTGGTCTATCTTGGCATTAAGATTGGCGCTCTTCTTCTTATTCTCGGCAATGGCGCTCTGCAACTGCTTACTCTTTTTGTTAAGTTCGTCCACCACTTTCTGGCGTTCCACCTGCTTGCCCTCCAGTTGCCTTTGTTCTTCACGGCCCTGGGCGGCCATTTTTTCTTTTTCGTTCTTGGCGGCGGTCAGTTCCTCGCGTTTAGCCTTCACAGCCGTTTCTTTTTCCTTTATTATGAGGCCTTGGGCACGCTGATACTTGGCATATTCCTGCGTATATCTCATGCGGCGGAAGGCCTGTCGGTAGTCCTTCGCCGAGAATATAAACATCAGTTTGCTTTGTTTCGTCTTATTGCGAAACATAAACATTGCACCTTTTTGGAAGCGGGCCTTACACAGATCTAAATCATGTTCCAGCTTTGCCAGTTCCTGTTCCAGCAAACTTACTTTCTGGTTTAATGTATCCACTTGCTGCTGGATGCCGGCCACATAATTCTTTTTCTCCGTAATCTGGGAGTTTATTTCCATGAGATTGGAAAGCTGTGTCTGCACACTCTTCTTCGTGGCCTTCAGTTGCTTCTCTGACTCTTTTATCTTCGACTGTACGGCGGCCTGCTCCTTCTGCAATTTTTGTATACTGCTGTTTGTCACCTTAGGAATGGCGGTTTTACCCTTCGTAGTCTTCTGGGAAGAGGTCTTCTTGGCGGTGGTAGCCGTCGTTTTAGCAGTCGTCGTCGTTTTCTTTTGCGCCGGCGCTGTAAAAAGAGGCCCCATTAGCAAGCAGATGGCCAGGCTATATTTCAGAATGCGTTGTATCATAAGTCTTATTGCATATTGAGCAACGCCTTGAACAGAGCATTGGCATTGCGGCGTGTATATTCGCTCTCGTCAAACTGGGTTCGTGCGGGCCAGTTGCGGTCTCCGCTGAGTTCGGTCAGTTCCATATCGAAGCCATCCTCCACCTTTCCACTTTTGAAGCGCACCTTATGGGCCGAGGGTATCTTTCTTTTGTTCACCTTGCCGAACGAGGGATATGTCCAGCTGAGCTCTGCGTCCTCCCGTCCATTCATGCTGGCGCCCCAGAAGAGTCCCTGCAGTTCAGGGAAGGCTATGTGGCGCTCACGCAGCATGTCGATGTCGGCATAGCGGGCCCGCACATACTGTTTGTTGATGCGGTCGATGAGCAGCACGGTGTCGGGCATGAATTCCAGCGTCCCGATATTCATACCGAGGAATACGAGATTGATTTGCACCACATCGTCGCGCAGCATCCGCAGTTTTCCCGAGCATGTCAGGTCGCTGTCGTATATACTCATTCCTATGCGGGCGGTGATGGCCTCGGCCTGCGGCGTGGCGGAGCCTAAGTTGGCGGTTGTGCCGTCTGTTGCGGTGTGGCGCCCTGCCGAGCACGAGGCAAGCAGGAGTATGGTTGTCAGGAGGAGGAGTATTTTCTTCATATCTTTATCTTATCTGGTGCTATTCTTTATTTTATTTGCGCAATTTCCTATAAATGGCGCGGCGATGCTCTGTCAGCGTTTCGTCGGGCTCCTTGTTGAGGCGTATGGCCTTGTCTATGTAGCGCCGGGCCTCTTTGGCGCGTCCGCTGCGGTAGAGTATCCAGGCGTAGGTGTCGAGGAATGTCGGACTGTCAGGCTCTTCTTCCAATGTGGCCCTGCTCATTTTCTCGGCACGCTCCAGGTCGCGCCCCAGAAGGGCCAGTTGGTAGGCATAGTTATTGAGCACCATCGTCTGCGTGGAGTCCAGTTGCAGCGATATCTCATAACATTCCACCGAGGCCTCATAGTTTTCTACGGCTGAGTAAACGTCGCCACACAAAGTGCAGAACGTGACAGCCGTCTTGTCTTCGCACGGCACCGTGACGTGATTCATACCGCGCTGACAAGCCTCTATGGCGCGCAATGTATCCTCCTGGGCTAACCAGCTTACCACCTCATAATAGTAGCACGGCAGAAATTCTGGACGATACAGTTCTCCTCTCTTGCACACCTCTATCAGTTTCGGGCAGTCGGCAGAGTCAAGGGCGGCGTCAAGTTGGTTTTGTATCGTGTCGAGTATCACGCTGCAGCGCGGATGGCTCAGGAGTTTTTCGCGCAGATATTCCGACGTGGCAGGGTCAGGCAGTGCTTTCTCAATGAGAGAGTCGATGGTCTGTTCCGCCTTTTCTCTCTGCCCTGTGCACTCATAGAGTTGGTAGCGCTCCCATGCCGTGTCGCCACAGGGACCTTCTATCTGGTCCATGCGCTCCAGGGTGTTCAGGGCGTCATTGTAGCGTCCCTGTATCTCGTAGAGTTGCATCAGCACGCCCAGTTCGTCATAATTCGGCTGCGGCCGTGCGCAGCGCTTCTCCATGAGCGCGGTGGCCTCGGCATAGCGCTGGCGCGAAAAGAGGCGCGTGATGAGATAGTCGCGGATGTCGGCGTTGGTGGAGTCCAGGGCGTAGGCGCGCCTCAGCAACGAGTCGCCGGCTTCCACGGTGGCACTGTCGAGGAGTGCCGAAGCCTGCAGTTTCTGCCGCGCCATGAAGTAGAGGGCTTCAGGCATGTCGGGCCGCTGTCGCAGACATTCGTCCAGCAGTTCGTATTGGGCATCATAGCGTCCCGCCATATAATGACGCA
Source organism: Alloprevotella sp. (assembly GCA_045600685.1). Taxonomy (GTDB): domain Bacteria; phylum Bacteroidota; class Bacteroidia; order Bacteroidales; family Bacteroidaceae; genus Alloprevotella. Next base: position 84,426 of record JAZRYH010000004.1, read on the forward strand.
TGGCCTCCGTGAAGAGCGTGTCGGCCAGTGTCGGTGCCTCCGTCACCTCTTTGCGCGGCTTCTTGCGGGCCTCTGCATTGAGTGATGCGAGGACCGGCAGCAACAAGGCGCAGAGTATCAGCGGGAGGAGCTTTTTCATGTGCGGAGGGAGGGGCTTTGGATGGTTTTTCTGTCCGTGGGCACTATACCATGGGCAGAGAATGGCCGTTTATCTTACGATACAGGTCGAGGGCATACACGTCCGTCATGCCGCTCAGGTAGTCCAGCACGGCCATGATGCGTGTGGCGAGGTCGTCGGCCCGCAGTTCATACTGGCTGCTGGCCTGCCCCAGCAACAACTGGGAATAGGCTTTGTCGGGGTGGGTCACGGCTTCCGTCACGAGGTCGAGAAGCGTGTAGATGATATGATAGCCGGCCAGGTCGATGTCGGTCACTTCCTTGCAGTTGTAAATCCGTTTCACGGCCACCTCCTGGCAGTGCTTATAGGCCCGGTTCAGGCGCTCGGGCACGTGGTCGATGAGCGAGCCTTCGTACTTTCCGGCCAGGATGGCGGCCTCGTTGTCGATGAAGAGTTTCACGCAGGCCCTCTCCAGTGCGCCGATGACGCACGAACGGTAATACACCATTTGGTCATTCCGGTCGGTGCATCCCGGATAGGCGTTCCGCATCTTGTCGCGGTCATCCTCGGGGAAGAAGTTGAGGAGCAGTTCGCTGGCTTCCTCAAAGGAGAGCAGGCGAAGTTTGAAGGCATCCTCTATGTCCATTATCTCGTAGCAGATATCGTCGGCTGCCTCCACGAGATAGACCAACGGGTGGCGCGCAAAGCGTATGCCGTCGCCATCGCACTGCTGTTCCACAAGACCCAGTTCCCTGGCGATATGCAGATAGTCCTCGCGTTCGGAAGTGAAGAAGCCAAACTTGCTCTTCCTTCCGCACAGGCTGCTGCTATACGGGTATTTCACCACGCTGGCCAGGGTGCTGTAGGTCAGTACGAAGCCGCCCTTTCTGCGCCCCGCAAACTGATGCGTAAGAAGGCGGAAGGTGTTGGCATTTCCGTCGAAATTGATAATATCGCTCCACACGCTCGGCGGCAGCATACCCTTGAGCATCTGCCCCTTGCCCTCGCGGAAATAACTGCGAATGGCGCGCTCGCCACTATGGCCGAAGGGCGGGTTGCCCATGTCATGCGCCAGGCACGCGGCACTCACTATTGAGCCGATGCTCTGCACTTCCGAGGTTTCGGCCAGCTCAGGATGCACGCGCAACAGTTCGCTTGCCACGTCGCTGCCCAGCGAGCGGCCCACGCTGCTCACTTCCAGCGAGTGCGTCAGCCTGTTGTGTACGAACACACTGCCGGGCAGGGGAAACACCTGCGTCTTGTTTTGCATCCGGCGGAAGGCCGAGGAGAAGATAAGGCGGTCGTATTCACGCTGAAACTCGGAGCGGCGCTCAAAGGCGCTCACCTTCACGCCGTCCTTGCCCAGACGTTTGGAGGATATCAGTTGTTGCCAGTTCATATCTTGTAATAATACTTTGAGCCTACAAAATTACGAAATTCCCAGCACATTTCCGTCTTTTTTTTCAAAAAAGAACGCGCGCGACACATTTTTATATTTTTTTGGCGCGATATTATTTTTTTTTATTATCTTTGCAAAACTTTTCGCCGCCGCCTTCCCTTTTCTCCTTCGCTCAATATTAATCTCAAAATTCTCTCTCCCTGTCCTCTCTTTAGGCTATAATCCCCTCCCTATGGGGGAGGGGTGGCGCGGTGCCAGAGGCAGCCGCGACGGGGTGAGGCTTCAAATCTTATGAATCTCCTCGTCATCAACCGTTCCCACCATCCCCTACCCCAGTACGCCACTCCTCTGAGTGCCGGCCTCGACCTGCGCGCCAATCTCGACGCTCCCGTCACGCTCCAGCCCCTGGAGCGCCGCCTCATTCCCACAGGCCTCTTCCTGGCCCTCCCTGCCGGTTATGAAGCTCAGGTGCGCCCCCGCTCCGGACTGGCCCTGAAGAAAGGTATCACCGTGCTCAACACGCCCGGCACCATCGACGCCGACTACCGCGGCGAGGTGGGCGTCATACTCGTGAACCTCTCCCAAGAGCCCTTCATCGTGGAGGACGGCGAGCGCATCGCCCAAATGGTAGTGGCCCGCCACGAACAAGTGGAGTGGGAACCCGTGGAAGTACTCCCCGAATCGGAGCGCGGAGCCGGCGGTTTCGGCCATTCGGGCGTGAAGTAGTCCCGCTTTCGCCCTGACATATTACACTGCATGCCGCACAACGCGAAAATGTGCCGGCATGCCTTGAATCCTGGCCCCCAAGCCAGGATTTTTTTTGCCCTTTCGCCCTGCGCTATCCCCCCTTTTATTTTTCTCTACACCCTATTTTACGAAAAAACTAAAAGGGACATCGAAAAAATTAAAAGGGACATCGGTAAAATTAAAAGGGGCATCGGAAAAATTAAAAGGGACATCGGTAAAATTAAAAGGGACATCGGACGAACTAAAAGGGACATCGGTGGAAATAAAAGGGACTTCAGTGGAAATAAAAGGTATGAAGGACCATACTAAAGAAAAAAATCATAAAAATCATAAGCCATCGTACCGATCATCATAGCCGCGCAGCGCCTAAAGCCTGCGGCGCGATAAAGATTTACATGATAAAGTATGATTTTTATGATTTTTCACCGCACTAAAAGGGGACTTTGGTGAAAACAAAAGGGATCTTCGGCCAATTAAATGCAGGAGTAGGCGAACAAGAAACTTGATTTTTCCGAAGTAAATGAGCACTTAGGAAACGTCCTTTTCTTATCGGCGAGCACCGAAATGCAGTTTCCCTTGCAGCCACTCCTTAAGGTCCACACGGCGGGCAAGGAGGCGCAGGCAAACCGCAGTAAGGAGTAAGGTGAGGACTGCCATGCCAGCGTAGGCCACTATCGTACTGGGGCACAGCGAGAAAGCCGCACACCCTCCGAGAGCGAGCATGAGGGGAAGAAAGAAGCGCAGTTGCAAGCGGCCGGTGGTGATGCCGAAAAACCAGCGCGTCATCAACGTAGTGACACACACGTCGATAAGACCGCTGATGAGCGCGCCCCAACCCAGTCCCTGAAGACCCCAAAAGTAATAACACGCGGCCATGACGGCGAAGGTCTTCGCGTTGCACCACACGCCTTCCATCCAGAAGAAATAACGCTTGCACCCATGGGCCATGCTGACGTAGTCGAGGGGGAAACAGGCGGCTTTGCAGAGAATGGCGAGGCCCATAAGGCGGATAACGCCCGTGAGAGGGAGAAACTCGGTGGTGAGAAGGATGCGAATGAGGAGCGGAGCCGTGAGAATGAGAAGCGCCACGAGGGGAGCGACGATGAGCATCACGAGTTCATACTCTTTATGCACAAGGGCGTGGAAGCCCTCGCGGTTGTCCTTGAGAGAAGCCAGGCGCGGGTAATAGTCCGTCGCCATGGCGGCGAAGACAAGGCCGACATATTGCGAGGTGATGCTGTTGGCTGCCTGATAAAGGCCCACGTCCGACACGCCGCCGAGGCTGCGGATGAGGGCGTTGAGGGCGTAGTTGGTGAGGTTGCCGAAAAGGGCGGCGAGCATCATGAAAAAGCCGAGGGCCATAATGCCGCGGCCGAGGTACCACGTGGCACTCCAACTCTGGGAGCGCTGGCAGAGATGCAGCCGGCGGGTCTGCCAACGGGAATAGACCCACACGACGGCGGCCGTCAGCACGATGGCTGGCACGATGCCGCGCACGCCGAAGAAATAGTAGAGGGGAACGCCGATGACGAGGCTTCCCACGGCATTGACAACGGTGCGCACAGCCACCTGGCGCATCTGGCGGCGAGCCTGGAGGATGGCCGTCTCACCAGCCTCCAGCACGAGGAACACGAGACCTACGGAGAGGCACATAAAAGCGCGCGTATGACCCGTGTCACCAAAGGCGGAACGGCTGAAAAGGGGGGCGCCTATCAACATGACGGCGGCACCGAGTACGGCCAGGACGATGAGGCAGCGGCGATAGGCCTCCACCTTGGCGCGCATAAGATGGCGACCACCGGCCGACGAGGCATCGGCAGCGGCTATGACACTCACCACGGCCAGAGGCAGACCGAGTGAGAAGAGTTGCTGCAAAGGCAGCAACGTGCTCATATATAGGGCAGTGATACCCATACCCAACGTACCGAGAAGGATGGCCACGAGTTTGCCACGCAGGATATTGACAAGAATATTGACTATCTGCGTGCCACCGAAGAGGGCCGTGCCCTTCATTATGCTGCGGTATGTGTGGGTGGGGGACAAGAAAAAGTGAAAAGTTAAAAGTTAAAAGTTAAAAGTTAAAAGTGAAGAGTGAAAAGTGAAAAGTGAGTAAATAATTTTCAGAACTCCACAACCTCGAAATACTTATTCTCTATTCGGGAAGCGGCATAGGGGTATCCGCTCTCGCGCATAAGTCCCGTGCGGAGCAGATAGACATAGTCGGCACGCGAGATGAGAAGGAAATCAAGGAAAAGCTTGAGGTGCATCTGCCCGGCGCCTTCTTCCTCCATGAGATCGGTGTGGGCCACGCCACCCTCCACGACGTGGACGTAGGGCAACTCGGCCGCGTGGGAGAGGAAGCGGGTGCTGTCCGAATTGACGAGGAGGGTGCTGTCGGGATGGTGAAGGTGAAGGTGCTCAACCTGCTCCAGAGTTCGCCGGATGAGTTCCTCGGCTTCGTCGTCGGGAAGCACAGTGAAGCCCGATGTCTCACGGAAATCACCGAGAAGGGTGAGGAATCGGGCACTCACGCTTACATAATGGGGCGAGAGGGCAGACTGCTCGTTGTGCAGGGCACTTTCCAAGAGGGGCGAGGGACGGAAAAGTTGCTTGAAGAGACCGGCGTAGTTGAGTTCGTAGGCGTAGTTGGAATTGGTGATGACGTGGATTTCCGCCGGACCTTCCTGCAGGCGGTTGCGTAGCCATTGCGTCTGTTTGCGCGTCTGATAGCGGGCATCGTCGGTGTTTTCAAGCACAAGCATGGCCGCCTGGTCGTAATGCAGGTCATCGGCGGAGATGCGCCAGTCGTAGGCGGCAGGAATGAGGTAGTCCTCCAGACGGCACGGGGAGACGAAATGAATGCGGAAGTCATAGCCCAATTCCTGACAGAGCGCAAAAAGGCTTATCATGCCCTTAAAGCGGTCGGCAAGGCCGCCGTAGATGGTCTGGCCGTCGCAAAGATAGATGACGCGCTTGACAGTCAGTTCGCGATTGGCACGGAGCTGCGCATGGGGCACGGAGGCGTATTTGCCGTCCTTCCCTGTGGCCTTCTTGTAATGACCTCCGGCGGCATACATGCCGTAACGGCAAAGCAGGGGCTGCATCGTCTCGCGGCTGATGCGGGGCGTGAAGAAATACCAGCGGTAACGGCTGTTGCGCAGGAGTTCGCGCTCAATGCGGTTGGAAATCTTTTTTATCATTCTGCACTAAAAACGCAAAATATTTATTATTATTGTACGCGGAATACAATAAAAAGCCGGTAACGACGTTAAGATGTTGGAAAGCATCAGCAGAAGACCCATGAAGTTCACCATTCTCGTGGCGGCCTACAACGCCCAAAAGTATCTGGAGCAATGCCTTGACTCGCTCTTCAACCAGACGGAGAAGAGCGTGCAGGTGATTGTGATTGACGACTGCTCCACCGACAATTCCGTGGCGCTGGGTACGGCTTATACGAAGGTGCGCGACAACTGCGTGTTGCTTCTTCACACGCCCCATAACTCAGGCCAGGCGGAAGCCCGCAACCTCGGACTGCAATACGCCGCCGGCGAACTCACCATGATGGTGGATGCCGACGACTGGCTGGCTCCCGACTGTCTGGAAAAGATGTGGGCGGCCTACAAACAGGCCGACGACATAGACTGTGTGGTGAACAAGGTGATTATGACCGAGAACGGCCGCGAGTGGGGCTACGCCCATCCCTCCGGCACTCCCATCCCTGCGCTGATGACGGGCTATGAGGCGTGTCTCTACGCCATAGACTGGCGTCTGCACGGCTACTATGCCGTGCGCACCGAGCTACACAAGCGTATTCCCTACGACACGTCGTGCCGCATATACTCCGACGACAACACGTGCCGGTATCACTACCTCTTCTCGCGCAAGGTAGCCCTCTCCGACGGCATTTACTATTACCGCCAGCACTCGGAGTCGTGCACACACTCCGCCACATACAACCGTCTGCAGTTCCTGCGTGCCAATATGCAACTGCGCTCGCAACTGGAGGAATACGGCATTGACGAGGAGGGCCTTCGCGTGTGTGAGTCGCACTGCTGGCCGCTCTACGTGGGCATCTACCGCCAGATGCAACGGCTACGCAAGGAGACGTTCCTCTCCGACGAACAGGAGGAAGAGATTAACGAAACACTGCGCGAGGCCTACGAGGCCCTCCGCCTCGACCGCCTCGGCAAGCATCGCCTGCCCTACCCGCTTTTCCGCCTCAAGCAAAAGGCTATCATGAGAGTGAAGGGATGAGAAAAGCGGCTGTGCACGACACATACTACATTACGTCCGACAGACACTAATATCAAAAATAATAAGCCCCCGCAGACTTTCCGCTGCGGGGGCATATCGTATAGAGGATGTGCTCTGAGGCTTTACTTATTGAGAAGTTTCAGACCGCGGAGGGGCTGGCCGTCCTTGGTGAGGCGCACGACATAAGTGCCGGACTGACCGAGGGCGATGCGCATGGTCTCACGGCCGCTGATAAGGGCTGCACGCTGGGCTACACACTGGCCCTGGGCGTTGAAGACCTCAACATTGTAGTGGCCGGCCTGGGCAAACTGCAAGACAGCCTCGCCATCGACGGCGTAGGCGGTGGCAGACTGCTGGCCGTTGTCGGCTACGAGCGAGGCGATGCCTTCCTCTGTGCCGCCGCCCACGGTAATGACGCTGAAGGTGCGGGTATCGGAGCCGAGAGAGTTCTGGAGGGTGAGGGTGACCTGATAGTCGCCGCCCTTACGCCAGGAAGCGGTGGCAGTGCCCTGGCGGTCGGTGCCGTCGGCAGGGGTAAGCGTGGCTTTCTTCGCCGTCCATACGGGAGTGGTAACGACAGGATATGCCGTACCGCTGACGAAAGGACAGCCGCTGGTGTACTCGGAGGGAATCCAACTGAACTTACCCTGACCTTCACCGCCCGTGGCGGCATAGGAATGGGTACCGGCGGCAGCCTTCTTGGTGCCGGCGGCGGTGAAGGTATTGGCCGAGGAGGCCTTGTCCTCAAAGCCCCAGTATGAGATGACGTTGGAGGCGAGGCTGGCGGCGTTGATATCGTTCATAGCGGCCTTCATCGTGGCGGCATCCACGGCGCCGTCCCATACGATGAGGTTATCGATGGTGCCGTCGATGCCATTGCGGCCGTGGGCGGAGCCACCTACGGCGAGAACCTGACCATTGGTGATGTTATAGACATTGGACTGGAAGCCAGGGTCGGTGGTCTTGAACTGGCCGGGGGTCTGCACGTCGCCATCGTTGGTGCGGTTCCAGGCGGTGAGTTTCTGCTCTACGCCATTGACGAAGAGGCGTGAGCGGAACTTGGCACCGCTGTACTCAAAGGCGAAGCCGACGTGCACCCAGTTGCCTATGGGGAGTTTGGTCTGGTCGAAGCGGTAGCGGAGCTCGTTGTTGTTGGAGGCATCGGTGCCGCGGAAGGTGTAGTTACCCATGGAGCCGTCCTGCTCAATGTTACACCAAATCCAACCCCAGTCGGTCTTGGGCCAGGAGTCGAGTTTGTTGGCCACGGAGAGGAGCTGCGTGGTGCCTTCGGCGAGTTTGTTGATTTTGAGCCAGAAGGCCACGGAGAAACTCTTGGTGCCTGTGATGCCGAGGTCGGCACATTTGGCGCCGAAGCGCTCTTCCTTGAGGTCGATGCCCTGCGAACCTGCACCGTCGGCCTTGCGGCCCGTATAGGCGAGGGATACCTCGTCGCCGGCCTCCACAGTGATGTCGGCCTCCTTACCATTGGCGGTGAGGGAGAGGATGCGGGGCAGAGCGCCTACGCCTTCGCCGGTTATCTGGACGAAGGCGCCGAAGGTGCGGCTCTGTTGCGTGCGTTTGCCATTGTTATCGACGTAGCCGTTGAGGGTGAGGTCGTAAGAACCTATCTCTGCGAAGCCGTCGGCAACGGTAATGGAGGTGCCTTCACCGGAGAAGACGGTCTTGCCGCTCTGGTCCTTGATGGTCCAGGAGCCGCTCTCGTGGCGCGGGTCGATATAGGCGATGGAGAAGTCCTCACCAGGCTTGATGGTGGTCTTGGAAATAGCGACGTCATCGGAATAGACATAGTTCTCTACGGTCTGATAGTCGCTCCAAGCGACAGCGCTCTCGGTCTTATGGTCGAGGGAGACGGCGCTCACGCCGTAGCGGACGCGCATCTGGGGAGCGGTGACATCGACGGGTATATTATATATAAGGTGTGCCCACGAGGTGGTGACGCCCATGAGGATGGGGTCGTGGCCGTCCTGCTGTGCATAGACTTTGAAGAAGGCGGTGTTGACGTCAGTGTTGTAGCAAGGCTCGCCGGCGGGAATGCTGTTGGGCATGTTCCAGATGATTTTGGCGTCAAGGCCCTGGCGGGAATAACTGAGCGTCCTGGCCACAGCGAGTTGGGGCGTGGCGGGCGTGGCGGCGGTACCGCGGACGATGCTGAACTCGCCGAGCAGAAGGTCAAGGTCTTTGGCGTTCTGGAAGTGGAGGGCTACGAGGGCGAGGTCCTTACCTGCGAGGTCATCACCGACGACAAACTGGCGGGTTTCCCACACGTCCTCGTCGGCCTCCTGAGAGGCAGCGAGGAGAGTGAAGGTGGACTCACCCACGGCCTGCTTCTCGCTGCCCTTAGCGGTAAGTACGAGATTCATAGCGCCGCTACCCTTGCGGAGCTTGTAGCGGAAGGTGATGACATCGCCCTTGGCAAGGCCGTATTCGGTCTTGAAGAGATGCAGATACTCGTCGGCGGTGGTGCCGAAGATGCGGAGCGTGGAACCGCCGAGCCAGGCATCGTCCCAAGTGAATTCGGCATCGAGGCCGGAGGCGGGCACGTCGCTGGCATTGCCGCCGAGAAGACGGGAAGAGAACCAGAAGTGCCAGGTGGGGAGGTAGTCCTGCGCAGCAATGTTGTACCATTCGCGGGAGTGCTGGCGCTGGCCCTGATAGTTGAAGAAGGTGCCGTTGCCAAGGTTGAAGTAAGTGATGAAGGGCTCCTCGGAAAGGTTCCACTTGAGGGCACTGCGGGCCGTCATAAAGGTGGACATACCGTGATAGGAGTAGTTATCTACGATGCACTTGTTGGACTCGGTGATAGAAGGGCAGTTGGCGGGGTTGCGCGTGCCACCGGTGAACCAGCGCTCCGTGCGGAGAAGGTAACTGCGCTGCTTGATGGCGGCGGCAGACCCCTTCTCGCCGCGGCCCTCCCAGAACATATTATCATCGTGGGCACCCCAGAGGCCGATGCTGATGGGATAGTCCTTGATGAGGGGCCAGTTGTTGCTGTTGGGCTCGCTGCCCTGCATATTCACGCCGGCATAGAGGTCGAGGGGCGAGCGCCCTATCTTCTTGGCATAGTCGGCGGAAGAGGAGAGGAGCGTGGCGCGGTTCCAGTTGTAGTTGAGGAAGAGGGAGGTGCGCACGTTGTCGCCGTCGCCGAAGGTGTCGTCATTGTGGGTGCCGAGGCCCTGGTCGAAGGAGATGATGCCGTTGTCGTTGGTGCCGTCGTACCAGATATTCTCAAAGAGAGGGTCTTTCTCGCGGGCGGCCTTGACGAGGTTGGCGTGGAAGGTGCGCAGTTTGGGGCAGACGGTCTGACCGCCCGAGAACTCGGAATTGTAGCCCATGCCGTTGATGCCCACATAGCGGAAGTATTGGGCGGCCTTCGTGGCATCAAGATTGCCGTAGGCGGTGAGGGCGTTGCGCCAGTCGGCCTGCGTGTTGAGGGAGGCGTTGGGGATGGAGGCCACGCCGCTGACGGCCACGCCATTCTTGTGGGCCACGTCCATGAAGCCGCCCGGGATGCGGCCTATGGCGCTGCGCCAACTGCCCCAGTGGGAAACGTAGTTCCACATGGTGAACACCTCGGAGTCATACACGCCGTCGGGGAGTGCGCTGTTGAGGGGGTTATTGATAGGCAGCCAGCAGATGAGGCGCTTATCGTTATCAGCAGTGAGAGAGGGCCGCACCTGCGTGGCGGCATTGCGGAAGTGCTGATGAGGCTTCACGCGGGAGATGAAGAAGTTGTCATCCTCGGTTATCTGCTGGCCGGGCTTCCAGTTGTTCACCATCGTGGCGAACTCCTGACTGCCGGCACCCCAGTTAATATACCCTTCCTGGAAACTCTGGGCTTGGGCACCCAAAGTTATTACGAGGCAAGATAGAATAAGTGATTTTTTCATAACGTTGCAGATTGAATGGGGAATTATTAAGGCTGTGCACATTTTATGTCGGGGAAAGTTAAGGCTAATCCCGCCCTATGTCTGTTGAGCAAGTGTCGGGTAAGCATCTTTCCGCCTAAGGACTGCAGTCCTCCCCCTTAGGACTGGAGTCCTCGCCCTAAGGATTACAGTCCTCGCCCTAAGGATTACAGTCCTAAGGGGGAGGACTGTGGTTATTTTAAGGGCTCCGATATTTTACAAGGACTTTCCTAAGGCACAAAGCCCAAACTAAAATTTGAAAGCCTAGATGCCTGCGGACAGACACCTAGGCTTTCTAATATGAAAGGGGAATTATCTGATGACTACTTTCTGGGTACGTACTACAGGACCGCACTGCATGCGAATGAAGTAGGTGCCCGGCGCGTAGCCTTGTGTGCTTATGCTCTCAACACCATCCTTGGCGAACTTCATGAGTTTACCTTCGGCGCTGATCACCCAAGCCTTGTCGGTGTTCTCGAAACGGATAACGCCTTCTGCGGCCACGGCCTTGCTGGCACCGGCCTTCTGAACGGTCTGGATGCCTTCGGTCTCGCCACCGAAGCCAATGGGCTGGGGAGCTTCGCCTTGGTCGTGGATGTCAACGGCGGGCTGACGGCCAGGATTGGTACCGGAGATTTCGAGGGGGAAGTCGATGGCAAAGCCCTTGGTGGTCTGACCGGTGGGACCGGGATGGGGGAACCATGCGTCGGAGTAAACGAGACGGAGGCGGGTTTCACCTACGACAGCATCCTCGGGAATGTGGAAGGTGAGGGTGTAGGGAGAAGAATAAGCCTCGTTGAGGATCTTAGATTCGCACTTGTCCTCACCGAACTTCCAAACGAGTTCGTCGTTGCCAGCGTTGAAGTTGCAGTCGCGATCCCAGTCGGCATAACCGCGGGCGGTGCAATACTTCAAGCCATCGGTAGCACTGCCTTCTGTCCAGATGAAGGTAACGTCGTCACCCTGCTTGCACTTGAAGGTATTCTCAGCGAGAGCGTAGTTGCTCTTGTCTTCGGGGCAAGCGGTGGCAGTGTGGATAACCTCCATAGAGGCCACGTCGCTGATGTCAAGCTTGCCGACACCGGCTACGACTTTCTTGAACCAACGGGAAGCATACGCCTTTTCAAGGCCTTCGGAACTGGTGTTGATGGTGATGGAAGGATAGAGGCCAGTGGAAGGATTGGTCTCAGGCACGTCCTCGGAACGGGGAACATTTACCCAAAGGACATTGCTGTAGGTCTTGCCGTCAACGCTGACAGCACGAACACCGATGTAGGGGTCTTCATCTTCAGCCATGGGCTTGTTGCCGAGATAGGTGCTCCAGGAGGAGGTGCGGCCTACTTCGCTTACGCGGCCTTCTTCACCGTTCTTGTAGAGAATTTCGAAGTGGTCGATATTGGCTTCGTCGTTGTAGAGGAGGTCGTTGGCAACACGCGTTTTGGCAGCGGCGTCAACAGCCCAGCGGAGCTTGAAGGACATACTTACCTTGCACTCTTCCTTTACGTCAACTACGAGGTCCTTAATGGCAGCGGGCTCAACCTTGCTGTCGTCGTTGAGGGAGAGTTCGCCGACGAAGAGGCCGTTCACGTCGCCGCTGGTGCGGAGACCTACGTATTCAATCACGTCGCCCTGGGCGATGCCCTGGAGAGCGAGGGTCTGCTCTTCCCAGGTGTTGCCCTTCACGTTGGCGAAAGCGGTTTCTTCCCAGGTGTTGCTGCCCTGCTTCTTAACGATAACGGAGACAGTGCCCTTGGTGGGGCCGCTGACGCTCTTCAGAGCGATGGTGGCCTTGGGGTTGGCACCGCTGACGGTGAGCTTAGCACGATAGAGGACGATGTCCTGAGCTTCGGTGCCGAGCAGACGGAGGCAGTTGCCGCCGATGTAGGCGTCAGCGCCGGTCAGTTCAGGAACACCCGTGGTGAGAGGAGTAGTGGTGCCCTTCTGGTAAACGAGCCAGCGGTAGGTGGGCACGATGTCCTGCGTGCCGAGGTTGTACCAGGAGCCGGCAGTCTTCTTGCCTTTATAGTTGTAACGTTCACCGGAACCGGTGTTGAAGAAGGTGGTGAAGGGGAGGTTCTGGTCGATAGCGGTGCGCTCGGGCACATATTCGGCAAGACCCTGGAAAGGAGTCAGGTCGTCGTAGGATGTGCGATTGTTGGCTGCAGGACGCTTTGCGGGGTTACGGTTACCACCGCTGAATACGCGATCCTGAAGCTTCTGGTAGTTCTCGTGATAGGAGATAGCGTCGTTGCCGGTGCAGTAGCTGTGGAGGCGGCTCTCAGCGTGTTCGCCCCAGAGGACGATACCAATCTTCTTGGCATCGTTATTGGCCACGAGGTTGCTCCAGGTGCGAGCGAGGGAAACTATCCAGGCACCCTGATAGACACCGTCGGCGGTGCCCATCTGCTGCTCGGCCGTTCTTACCGACTGCATAATGGAGGTGCCGGAAGCAAAGTCGCTGGCAGAGTAGTTAAGGAATGCGTCAGCAGTCTTCACGCCATTGGAGCCAAAGAGGCCGGCGCAGTTACCGGCGGTCAACTGCGAGTAGGAGGTGTAGATACCGATGTGGAAGTTGTCGAAGCCCTTTTCCTTGGCGAGCTTGTAGCAAGCCTGGTGGAAGCCTACGATGTTGCTGTCGGTAAAGCCGGAGTCTTCCCAGTTATAGTTGATACCGTCCTGACCGAAGTACATCAGGCAGTTGATGAGGGGCTCTACATACTTATAACCGGCATAGCCGTTAGCATCCTTGGTCTTCAGCACGTTCATCCAGTCGCCAGCACCCACGCCGCCGGGGTTGCCGGTGGTGTCGAAGAACTTGATACCGGAATAAACGTCGGTGCCGTGTTTGTGGCCAGCGTCGGTCACAACGCCGGGAGCGTGGAAGAGGCCGTGGTTCCAGGAACCGAAGACGGCAGTGTAGTTCCAACCGGTGAAGGTGTCGTCGCCAAAGTTGTTGTTGGGATAGCCACCGTTGTACTTACCGATACCGATAGGCAGGTTCATCCAAAGTTTACGGCCGGGGGTAACGTCCTGGTTGATGTCCTTGCTGTGATCGAGAAGGATAGCGTGAGGACGTACATGGGAACGCACGAAGGCGATGTCCATAAGGTTCACACCGGCTGCCTCAAACTCGGCATCGGTGGGATAGGCGCGGCCCTTCTGGAGGGCGTCATAGAAGATGTCAAGCATCTTCTCGTTGAACATGCTCAGGTCATACACGTCCGTGGAGGCCGTGGGAGAAAAGGCCAGAGCGGGAGCCATCGTCATGCAGAAGAGGCTCACAAGAAGTAATAGTTTCTTCATGATATATATAATATATTAATAATGTGTGGTTGTTTGTTAAGGATTAAGAATTAAGAATTAATAATTAAAAATTAAAAGATAAAAGATGGAGAGGCTCAATGCTAAACTTGTCCTTGCCAATCCGCACTCTTAATTTTTAATTATTAATTTTTATCTTCTAGAAGTTGGGGCCGTCAACATCCCACCAGAGGCGCGTAGCCTGGAAGTCGTCACCGCCGAGAGCGGGAAGGCCGGTCTCCTTGATGTACTGCTGCTGCTGGGGATCGGTGCTGGCCCAGGGGATACGGCGGATGAGGTCGCCCTGACGGATGGAACCGTCGCCATCAGCTGCGTTGAGCACGGGGAATATCTTGGGATAACCCGTACGGCGGAGTTCGGTCCAGGCTTCCTGTGAGTTGGGGAAGAGGGCGATGTACTTCTGCGTGATAATCTTCTCAAGTTTGGTCTCCTGAGAGTCACCGTCGTTCCACTTCACGCCAATCTTGGTGAGGCTCGGCCAATCGGAACCCTGACCGAGAGGATCGTGCTGAACATAGGGCTTGGCTGTCTCAACATTCATGTAGGCGTCAAGGTAGTAGGCCAGAGTATTCTCGGGAGAGTAGTAGCCTTCCTGTGCGTAGTAGGGGTCCTCAATATAGGAATAGCGGATGCCTTCCTCATAGAAGGTCTTGGCGTCGCCACCCATATTCCAGCCACGAAGGGCACCCTCGGCGCGGAGGAAGTTAACCTCGGCAAGGCTTATGAAATAGAGGGGTGAGCTGCTGATGACGTCGGTGCTCATTGAAGAGTATGCCAACTGGGTGTTGCCGGAGTAGGCCTGACCCGTACCGACACGCACACCGGCTCGCATACCTACAATCATACTGTCGGTGGGGATGGTCACGCCAGTCGTAGGATCGGGGATGGGGTTGCCGTTCTTCTTAAAGAGGTACTTGGTGTAGGGGTGGTCAAGGCTCATCAGCATAGACTCGAAGGAAGCGCAGAGGCGCGTATCATTCCAAGTGTTGGCGATTTCTACGAGAGGATGAGTGAAGCCGATAACGGTGGGGAAGATACCCTGCTGCTGTTCCACTTTCTCCACTACGCCACCGGCCACGGCCTCTTCGGCCCATTTCTTGGCGGTCTCAGGCTCCACCTTCACCATGTGCATGGCGAGGCGCAGCTTGAGGGAGTTGGCCAGACGGATGTAGTTTTCAAAGCCCGTGGTACCGTAGAAGTACATACCCAGACCGTCGGCCTCGTTGGTCATGAGTATCTGGTCGATGACGGCCTTGTACTCTTCGGGGCGGTTCTCATAGTAACGGAAGCAGTTGATGCAAGTGTCAATCGTAGCCTCTATATCATAATAGATGTCACGCACGGGCTCATAAACGGTAGGATCCTCGGAGTTGTTCTTATCCTCGGTATAGGTGAAGGGGCCGGAAAGGTCGGCACACTCCTGAGCCATTATGCTGTAATAAAGCAGATAGATGGCCTTAATCTCGGGGATGTCCTCTGCCTTGGGGTTGTTGATAAAGGGAGCGAAGGCGTTCTTGGCTATGCCGTAGCCGCCCAGAGGACCGGCATTGAACTGCTCGCAATAGTTATAGGCAGAGAGTTGCGTGGCGTTGGCATAGGGGAAGTCCTTATGGCTCACCACGAGATAACCGGCGTAGGCATCGGTCTCCAGACTATACTGGTACTGATAGGAGTGAGCCTCAGGCACACCGCCGTCCTTACCGCCGCGCATACCATAGATACCGGTCTTGCACTGCTGCAGGGCGGTCTCCAGTTCGGTGTAGGCTTTCTGGGCGGTCTCGCCACTGATTTCTCTTCTATAGTTGAGGCTGTCGGCACGGTTCTGGAATACGTCGCCGTCCGTGATGACCTCGTTGGCACCCAGTTCGTCGCCAGGCTCGTCAAAGTCAAGGCAGGACTGAAGGCTGAAACTTGCGGCGCAAGCAAGCGCCATATAGAATATTGTCTTTTTCATGACTGCTGGTTTTTAGAAGTTGAGTTTAAGGTTTATACCGAAGGAACGGCTGGAGGGCAGGTTGAACATTTCAAAGCCGCCGAGGCCGTTGCCGGAGGAGAGGCTTACGTCAGGATCAACGGGGGCCTTCTTATAGATAAAGAAGAGGTTGCGGCCGATGGCGGAGAGGGAGAGGCTCTTGCCGTTACCGAAGAGGTCTCGCCAGGTGTAACCGAAGCTCAGTTCACGCAGACGGAAGTTGGTGGCGCTGTAAACGTAGTCGGCTGCATTGGCACCGCCACCGAGGGTCTCATACCAGCCCTGTACGGGAACGAGGTCGCGGCCTTCGTTGACGTACATGCCGGGCACCATTTCACCTGTGGGATTGCCTTCTGCATCAAGCATGGCATACTGAAGGCCATTGGCCTCTGCCTGCATACGGGCGTCAGCGGTGCGCTGGCTTACACCGAGGCGGTCAAGATAGCTTTCGGTGAGGCTGATAACCTTACCGCCGATACGGCCGTTGATGAGGAAGTAGAGCGTGAAGTTCTTATAAGCGAAGGTGTTGCTCCATGAGAGCTGATAGGCGCTGTTCATATTGCCGAGGTAACGGCCGTAGCTGTTGCCCAGCTTGGTAAGTACCTGACCCGTCTCGTTGACATACTTGAAGTTGCCGTTGAAGGAGGGCACGCCGTTGTTTACGACAACGTCGCCGTCCTTGTGCAGGAGGCTGATGGGGGCACTGCCGGCAGCGGGGTCGTTGGGGTCGTTGGTGAGCACGGGAGTGTAGGTGGGATTGCCTTCAAGGTCCTGACCTTCTACGATGTACTGGTAAACGTCGCCCATCCAACGGTCGTAGTCATTGACGTACATATCGCCATACTTACCACCTTCGATGTAGCGCACGTGAACGCCGTTGGCCACGGAGGTATCCATTTCCTTGGCGCGGCCGGTCTTGTCGGTGTAGGTCTTCACCACCTTGTTGGCGTTGAAGCTGAAGTTCACGCTGGTCTTCCAACGCCAGCCGCCGCCAATCATCCAGTCGTAGCCGGCGGTGATTTCAATACCCTGGTTGCGCACCTTACCGGTGTTCACCACCTGGGCGCGGCCGCCCTGGGCCACGGTGAGGTAGGAGTGGCAGAGTGCAGCGTTGTAGTAGGTCACGTCGAAGTTCAGCGTGTTGTGGAAGAACTGGCTCTCGAAGCCGGTCTCGAACGACTTGTTCTTTTCAGGATAGGGATAGAAGGAGTTGTAGGAGTTGGTGTTGGCTGCGCCGGTGATGACGTTGTAGCCCACCTTGTTGAAGAGCACGTTGGGGATAGAGTTACCCACCTCGGAGTAGCTGACGCGATACTTCAGGTAGCTCACGGGTTCGGCAAGTTTGAAGAGCTCGGAGAGCACGGCCGTGCCGCCCACGCCGAAGTAGCCGTAGTTGTCGGGAGCGCCCTGTGCGATGAACTGGGGCTGACGGAAGGCGCGATACCAGTCACGACGATAGGAGCCGTCGATGTAGATCATGTCCTTCCAGCCGAGCTGTGCGGTGAAGAGGGCTGCCTTATCCCAGTTTGAGCTCTTGCTCTTGCTGGTGATGCGGGGACCGCCGGCCTGGGGGTCGAAGATGTTGAAGTCGGTGGAGATGGGGGACATCGTGGTGATGCCGAGGGTCTCATCCTTCACGATGGCACCCGTGCGGTCGATGGTAGCGGTAGCGTCGGTGCTGTAGGTCGTGCCCTTGATGGTGTGGCCCACCCAACCGGCGGTGGCGCTTACGCTCCAGTCTTCCTTGAACACTTTGTTATAAGAAAGGAGGTAGTCGGTATAAACCTCATTCGTGCGGCTGTCGCTGAGCCAATAGCGGCCGTATTCGTTCATATCGGCAGGATCCCACGTGGTGGCCGTCTTGCGGCTCTCGCTGTTGTGCTTGTCGTGGTCGATGCTGACGCGGGCCTGGAAGGCGAGGCCGTCCCAGATGTCAATCTTGGCCTGCAGGTTGCCGTAGAAGCGGTCTTCCTTCTGCTCGCCGCCGTTCATGTTGGCCAGCCAGTAGGGGTTGTTCTTCATAGGCTGCTGGTAGGCCCAGTTCTGCATCTGACCCTTCAAGAGGCCCTGACCCATCTGTTCTACATAGCCACCACCGTCGAGGATGTAGTATTTCTGCTGGGCGGTCCACCATTCACCGTTCGTGGTGTAGGCGTTGCGATAGTAGTCGAGGTCCACGTTACGGCCCATCGTGTAAACGTCGTAGAGGGGGTTGCCCACGGTGCCGCCGCCCACACGGTGCTTGGTGCGGGTGCTCACGTAGTTGGCGTTAACGTCGATGTTCAGGCGCTTCCAGAAGGTGTAGTTCTGGTGCAGGCCCAGGGTGTTACGGTTGTACTTGTTGCTCTCTATCATGCCGTTGCTGTGGGCATTGGCATAGGAGAAATAGGTCTTAATCTTTTCCGTACCGCCGGAGAGAGAGATGGAGTTGTTGGTCGTCACGCCGGTCTTCAGGAATTCCTTGGCATCGTTCACGGCCTTGTTGCGCAGATATACGGTGTTCACGCCGCTCTTGAAGTCGGTGGCGGAGGGAACTTCTACGGAGTACTTCGTGTTCTCGCCACTCATGCGGGGACCCCAACTGGCTTCGCTCATGGAACCGGGAACGAGGAGAACGCCATTTTCATCATACTGGTTAGGCACGACAGTCATGCCGTAAACATTCTGTATCTTGGGGAGGCACAGCGGCGTGTCGAACGTAACGTTGCTGTTGAAGTTTACGTCCAGACGACCTTCCTTACCCTTCTTCGTGGTAATCATGATAACGCCGTTGGCAGCCTTCGAGCCGTACAGGGCGGCAGCGTTGGCACCTTTCAGCACGTTCATGCTCTCGATGTCGTCGGGGTTAATCATGGAGAGGGCGTCGCCGCCTTCTGCCACGCTGGTCGTAGCGAGGTTCATGGCGTTCACGCTGCCGTGGTCGTTGCTCATAGGCACACCATCTACTACGATGAGCGGGTCGTTGCTGCCCATAATGGACTTGTTGCCGCGGAGCAGAATCTTGGTGGCACCGCCGGCGCCGCCGGCACTGGGCGTGATGGTCACGCCGCTCACCTTACCTTCAATGTTGTTGATAGGGTTTGCGTCCTGCACCTTCATCAGGTCGTCGCTCTTCAGTTGCTGCGTGGAGTAGGTCAGCGAGGTGGCCTTGCGCACGATACCCATGGCCGTCACGACGGCCTCTTCCAGGTTGTGGCTCTCTTCCTTCAGCACGACGTCCAGAACTTCTTCGCCGTTGTAGTCCACGGTCTGGCTCTGGTAACCGATAAAGGAGAATTTTACCTTCTGGCCTTTCTTCACATTCTTCAATGTGTAGCGACCGTCCAGGTCAACATTGACACCATTGGTGGTGCCTACTACCGACACGGAAGCGCCGGTGAGCCATTCACCGGTCTCATCCTTCACTGTGCCGCTAAGCGACTGTGCATAGGCAATTGCCGTAAAACACATCGCCACGAGGAGGATTGTAAGTCTTCTCATAAAGTTTTTAATTGGTTATTATATCGGGTTAATTGTCGTTTTCTGTGCTGGTGCCGGCTCTTCACAACGCCAGCCATCTACTTTTCGCCCGCAAAGTTGTAAAAAAAAACTAAATCAACCAAATATTTTAACAAAAATCAACACTTTGCATAGGATTTTGCGCGTACAGGCTCACATTCGCGAGCATTTCTTACGCACGCGACATTCTTCCCCCTCCATTCCCCCCCCTCCATTTTCCCGGCAAAGCGCCTTCGGTTTTCAAAAAAAAGGCTCCACCGGACGACAGGAATAACAAAGTTTAAATCCATAACGGTTTTTCTGAAAGTGTAAAATATTTTGACAAAACGAAAAAAGGAGAAAACGCGCCGATGCGAGACCTAAACCTTCCTTTAGACGAAAAGCGCGCGCCGGCCCGTCATTTTTTTCTCCCCCGCCCTCCCTCACTTTTTCCGATAGCCCCTTTAATTCCGCGTAAAAGGGACATCGGGAAAAATAAAAGGGACATCGGGAAAAATAAAAAGGACATCCGTCAAAATAAAAGGGACATCGGCGCAATTAAAAGGGGGATAATTTCAACTGAAAGGGCTTTATTTTTCATTTCTGCCCGCCGTTTTCTGAAAACAATCACAAAAAAGTCGTCGCCCGACGGCGATTTTCCCCACTTAAAAGCGGGTGTAAAGCGCCCGATGGAATCACCGCCCAAATCTTCGCAAAATTAACCGCGTGTAAATGAGGCGTATAGCAATATGCTCCATTTTCGTTTTTTTCCGTCCGAGGCGCCGTCCGCTGCCTTTCACGGCCTGATTTTGCCAAGAAAACGCACGAAAAATGTAAAAAATTTTGACAAATAAAATTCAGTTATGTGCGTTTATATGAAGTAACACTCAAACTGTGCGCACTGCCCTCCAAAAATGGCAAAACAGGCTCAAGAGGGCTACTTTCTCCCGCTTTATTTGGTCATTACGGAAATCTTTCGTATTTTTGCCCGCA
Organism: Alloprevotella sp.; assembly: GCA_045600685.1. Taxonomy (GTDB): domain Bacteria; phylum Bacteroidota; class Bacteroidia; order Bacteroidales; family Bacteroidaceae; genus Alloprevotella. Next base: position 104,633 of record JAZRYH010000004.1, read on the forward strand.
AGATTTCAAGGTGAGCGCATTCGGACGCACGCCCATAAACAACTAAGATTATGAAAACCATAAAATTCAAAGCAATTCTCTGGGTGGCAGGGCTGATGGCTTGCTCCCTCTTTCAAGGATGTCAGGAGGAACCTGAAATTAGCGATATCAGTGAAATCAGCGACAACGCTAACGGTAACGACAACGGCGCCAGCAATGGCAACGGCAATAGTAATTCAACGGCAGTGAGGCAAGTCGATATGACTGTCATCACTCCCGTCCACCCTTCATCGTTGAAGTATTTCGATTACAACATCTGCTATACGGACAACAACGGGACGGAATATCGCGACACCATTCAGGAAGGCATACTGCCAGACGCACAGGGCCCATACATCTATCACAAGAGAACCTTTCAGTATCGTTCGTTGCCGGTAATATGCAGATGCGAAGTTGAGATGGTTCCGAAAGTTTCTGCGGACCTTGTGGTGTCGTTCTCCTACATTGTCCCGAAACCCTACATTTACCCCAGAATATTATTCAACTCCACCAGACCTTCGGAAACGGAAACGAACGATCCCGAAGGTATTAAAGTCCAGAGAATTGATATGAGTATAGGCACCTTCCTCTCCACCTACGGGAGCAGGTTCATCTCGACATGCAGCGTTAAAGAAGACAATCCCGGCATAAGCACTACGTTCTATTAGCAGGACGGCATAGCGGAGGGCAGGCAGCAAGCCCCGCTCACTTGCTTGTCATTTCTCCCGGAAGCACCGTAATAACACAGCAAACCGCCCCCAAGGACAAACCCTCGGAGGCGGTTTTTTCTATGTCGCGCCGTGCCCTTTCCGGCCGGGGCGCAAAGTTCTTATTAATGGTTTCTTTTATCAACGGTTTCTGGCAGCTTGCAGCGTGTTCTGCATCAGCATACAGATGGTCATAGGCCCTACCCCACCGGGCACGGGGGTGATGGCGGCACACTTGGGAGCCACGGCTTCGTAATCCACGTCGCCCTGCAGACGGTAGCCGCTCTTGCGGGTGGCATCGGGCACGCGGGTGGTGCCGACGTCGATGACTACGGCGCCTTCCTTCACCATTTCCTCCTTCACGAAGGCGGGCTGACCGATGGCGGCGATGAGGATATCAGCCTGGCGGCATTCTTCTGCAAGGTTCTGACTGTGAGAGTGTAGCACGGTGACGGTGGCATCGCCATACTGCTTCTGCAGCATCAGTTGCGCCATAGGCTTGCCCACGATGTTGCTGCGACCGAGCACGGCCACTTTCTTGCCGCGCGTCTCCACGTTGTAGCGTTGCAGGAGCGTGAGGATGCCGAGGGGCGTGGCACTTATGAAACAGGGCAGGCCGATGGCCATGCGTCCTACGTTCTGGGGATGGAAGCCGTCCACGTCTTTGCGCGGGTCGATGGCCTCGATGACTTTCTGCTCGTCGATATGGCGCGGCAGGGGCAGTTGCACGATGAAGCCGTCAATGTTTGCATCACCGTTGAGGTCATCTACGACTTTGAGGAGGGCTTCTTCCGTGAGGTCATCCTCGAAGCGCAGGAGGGTGCTCTCGAATCCGCACTCCTCGCAGGCCAACACCTTATTCTTCACGTAGGTCTCGCTGCCACCGTCGTGGCCCACGAGTACGGCGGCCAGATGGGGCCGACGCTGCCCTGCGGCGAGCATTTTCTCAACTTCTGCCTTAATCTCAGCCTTGATGGCTTTTGCGGTTGCTTTTCCGTCAATAATCATATAAAATGAACAATTAAACAGTGAACAATGAACAATACAAAATTATAGAGAGTGAATAATTAAAATTTCATTCCCGGCAATTTCTTACCGTTCATCATCTTCATCATTTTCTTCATCTGATCGAACTGCTTGAGCAGGCGGTTGAGTTCCTGGATGTCCACGCCGCTGCCCTTGCTGATGCGCACTTTGCGGCTCTGGTTGAGCACCTGCGGATTGTGGCGCTCGTAGGGCGTCATACTCTGGATGAGAGCTTCGATGTGCTTGAAGGCATCGTCGGGAATATCGATATCTTTGAGGGCCTTGCCCACGCCGGGAATCATCGAGGCGAGGTCCTTGATGTTGCCCATCTTCTTGATTTGCTGGATTTGCTTGTAGAAGTCATCCAGGTCGAACTGATTCTTTGCCAGTTTCTTGCTCAGGCGGCGAGCCTCCTCTTCGTCATACTGCTGCTGGGCACGTTCCACGAGGCTGACGATGTCGCCCATGCCGAGGATGCGGTCGGCCATGCGCTCGGGATGGAACACGTCGAGGGCCTCCATCTTCTCGCCCGTACCTACGAACTTGATGGGTTTGTCCACCACGCTGCGGATACTGAGGGCCGCACCGCCGCGAGTGTCGCCGTCGAGTTTCGTCAGCACTACGCCGTCGAAGTCAAGGCGCTCGTTGAAGGTCTTGGCGGTGTTCACGGCGTCCTGACCCGTCATGGCATCCACCACGAAGAGAGTCTCATCGGGCTGTGTGGCACTCTTGATGGCGGCAATCTCCTGCATCAGCGTCTCATCCACGGCCAGACGGCCGGCGGTATCGACGATGACCGTGTCGTAACTCTTCGCCTTGGCCTCCTGTATGCCGGCGAGGGCTATCTTTACGGGGTCTTTTTCGTTCAGGTCAAGGTAGATGGGCACTTCTATCTGCTCAGCCAGCACGCGGAGTTGCTCGATGGCGGCGGGACGGTAGGTGTCACAGGCCACGAGAAGGGGGCGGCGGTGCTTCTGCTTCTTGAGGAAGAGTGCCAACTTGCCGCTCAGCGTCGTCTTACCGGCACCATTGAGGCCAGCCATAAGGATTACGCTCGGGCGACTGGTGAGTTGGAGTTCGGTGGCGGTGCCGCCCATCAGGGCCGTCAGTTCATCGTGCACAATCTTCACCATCAACTGGCTGGGCTTCACGGCTGTGAGCACATTCTGGCCGAGAGCCTTCTGCTTCACGGTGTCGGTGAACGTCTTGGCCACCTTGTAGTTTACGTCAGCATCGAGAAGGGCGCGACGCACGTCCTTCAGCGTTTCGGCCACATTGATTTCGGTGATGTGGCCTTCACCTTTCAGTATCTTGAACGACCGTTCCAGCCGTTCGCTTAAGTTTTCAAACATATCGTTGTTTGGGATTTGATATACAAAGCGCTGCAAAAATACAAAAAAGCCCCGACATGACCAAGCCTTCACCCTACTTTATGACGCCACACTCATTGTATATATATATTTGTACCCGCCATCGCCACACGCGATGCAAAATTATGTACCTTTGCACCGTATTAACCCTCACCTCTGCCCTATGTCAGAACTTTCTATGAACTTCCCTTTCATCACCGAACCGATGACCGACGACGTGAGCCGCCGCTTGAGTTGGCACACACTCGGCCACCAGCTCCTCGACTGCGCCGGCCGCCACGCTACAGCCCACGGCTTCGGCTACCAAGCCCTTGCCCGCGACCACAGGGTGTGGGTCGTCTCGCGCATCGTCATGGAACTGAACGCCCGCCCCTCCACCGGCGAGCCCTATAGCATTGAGACATTTATCAATCGCATCTACAGGCAATTCACCGACCGCATGTTCATCATCCGCGGCGAGGACACGATTTACGGCTACGCCTTCTCCACATGGGCCGTCATCAACTACGACACGCGACTGCCTGTCCCACTCGACACTCCCGTCTTTGCCCTGATGGCAGCTCTTGTCACCGACCGCACCGTGCCCATTGCGCCGCCGGCCCGCATCCGAGTGAAGAGCACAGAGCCTGTCGCCACCCACCGCGTGGCCTTCTCCGACCTCGACCGCAACGGCCACATGAACTCCATCCGTTACATCGACATCCTCCTGGACGCTGCCACGCCCGACCCTGCCCTGTCCATGCGCCGCATTGACATCTCCTATGCCCGCGAGGCCCGTTTCGGCGACATGCTCTACATCTTCCGCGAGGACAATAACTATGAAATCCGCCTGCAGGACGGCACCGTGGCCGTGCGTGCTGCCCTGACGCCCGCCGAATGACGCTACGTAAAAGACAAACACAGGTCAGGTCGCAGCAGGTGGGTTTCCTACGCCCCAAAGTCTTACTGAATCAGCCCCAATCTCTTACTAAATCTTAAATAAAAGAGAAATTTATAGCACATACTTGGCTATCTCGCGCCTTTTGCGTAAATTTGCAGCGAAAATATGCCCAGGCATACTCCCCAGACCTGACAAGCCGGGGAATTATGCCACGAAACAACTCCCTTTACACCCTTTCCTGATGACTATTAAGAAAGCCTTCATCGCCGCCCTCGCCCTCGTGCTGCCTTTCTGCAGCGCCACGGCACAGGAGACCGGCATCACTTCGCCCTACTCACGCTACGGCCTCGGCCTTTTGGGACACGGACAGACCGGATTCAATTCCGCCATGGCCGGCGTCGGCATCGGCACGGCGCGCGGCAACGAGGTAAATCCCATCAACCCCGCCTCCTACGGGCAGATCGACTCTCTCTCCTTTATCTTCGACATCGGTGCCTCGCTCCAGCAAAGCCGCTACACGAGCGGCAAGGCCCACGTGAACGCCACCACCGCCACGCTGGACTATGCCACCATCGGTTGGAAGGCGGCCCGCCATCTGGGCATGAGCATCGGCGTCATGCCCTTCAGCAGCGTGGGCTACAACACGGCGGCCACGAAGACCATCAGCGAAAACTACAGCCACGCCGAGGACGTCAGCGCCACCTCTTCCTACAAAGGCACCGGCGGTCTGCACAAGGTGTATATCGGTGCCGGCTGGCAGCCCTGGCGCTACATCAGCGTGGGTGCCAACGTAGGATTCCTCTGGGGCAACATGGGACATGTATCTTCCATCACCTATAGCGATGCCTCCGTGACCTCCAGCATGCGCAACTACAACAGCAAAGTGCGCTCCTACAGCGTGGAAGCCGGTCTGCAGGCCTATATTCCCCTTGGCAAGACCGACCGCCTGACGTTGGGCGCCAACTACTCCCTGGGCCACAACGTCAATTGCGATGCTCTCATGGTCGTAGGTAGCGACTCCACGACGGTGGAGGACGCCTACCAGTTGCCCCACACCATTGGCGCTGGCCTGAGCTGGGAGCACAAGGGCCGTTTACGCCTCGCTGCCGACTATGAGCTGCAGAAATGGGGCGACTGCCGCAGTCCGTGGCTCAGCATCGACGCTCAGGGCCGTGAGACCTTCGCTTCCAATAAAGGCTATCTGCGCAACAGCCACCGCATCGCCCTCGGCTTTGAATACCGCCCCATGAAGAAGGGCACAACCTGGCACGAATACGTCACCTACCGCTGCGGCTTTGCCCTTACCACGCCTTATGCCGATGTCGTGAAGCCCGGCACCACGGCTCTTGACAAGGGCCCCACCTCCTATCTCGCCACGGCCGGCGTCAACCTGCCCATCATGAACGTATTCGGTGGCCGTTGCTCCGTGAATGCCGCCCTGCAATACGAACGCGTGCAGCCCGCCTTCGCCGGACAGATTAAGGAGAACTATTTCCGCCTCTGCATCGGCGTGAACTTCAACGAGGAATGGTTCACCAAGTGGAAGGTGAGATAAAAAGTGAAGAGTTGACAGTTAACAGTTAACAGTTGACAGTTAAGAGTTAACAGTTAACAGTTCAGGGGGCGGTGCAAGGCCCCGCACAATAGGTAGCAGATGAGAATTTTTATAAAGGAATTAAGCATGCGCTCTCTGGCTTGGGCCGCTGCGCTGTATGGACTGCTGTCGCTTGTCTGCTGTCTCCTTTCCTCTCCCGTCCTCACCTCATGTTCCAACCAGGCACCGCCCGAAGGCGCGGCCCTCAACCAGCGTGACTCCATGGCCGTCATGGCCACGGCCGGCTGCTCGAAGGTCATCACCGACAGCGGCTACGTGCGCTATAAAATAATAGCGGAGGACTGGCGCGTGTATGACCGCACGAATCCCCCGCGCCAGGAATTCATAAAAGGCATCTTCCTCCAGCGCTTCGACCGCCAGCACAACACCGACCTCTTCATCACCGCCGACACGGCATACTGGTATAACCAAAGCCTCTGGGAGCTGCACGGCCACGTGCGGGTGGAGAACATTGCCCAACAGACGGAGTTCGTCACCTCCCTCCTCTTCTGGGACATGGACCGCCACGAGTTCTACTCCTCAGCCCCCATGCGCGTCACCACGCCCACCCAGCAACTCGAGGGCAACCAGTTCCGCTCCAACGAGAGCATGACGCAATATCGCGTGGAGCACTCCAAGGGCTACACGCCCGTGCCGAAAAACACCACCCCTGCGGTGCCCGATAGCACGGCTCAGCACGATGTTTAGGCTCATTACCGGCCGAAAAAATACAAAGCTGACACAAAAAAACGAAAAAACACAAAAAAATTTGTTTCTCTTACCTTTTATTACTACCTTCGCACAGCGAAAACAAGAGTAATGCTGTATAATCAATAAAATCCACTTCATAAACATTCAACTTTTTTAACCTTAAAAACCATTAAACAACATGGCTGAAAAGAAAAACTACCGTCTGGAGTCCGACCTCCTCGGCGAACTTCAGGTACCCGCAGAACGCCTCTACGGTGTACAGACGCAGCGCGCCTGCAACAACTACAAGATTTCCCACGTACACATGTACGACTACCCTGACTACATCAAGGCCATGGGTTACGTCAAGCTCGGTGCCGCACAGGCCAACAAGGAGCTCGGCGTACTCCCCGCCAAGATTGCCGATGCCATCATCGCCGCTTCCCGCGAGATTATCGCCGGCAAGCATCGCCGCGAGTTCCCCGTGGATATGATGCAGGGCGGCGCCGGTACCAGCGTCAACATGAACGCCAACGAGGTAATCGCCAACCGTGCCCTCGAAATCATGGGCAAGAAGCGCGGCGAATATAAGTATTGCTCCCCCAACGACCACGTAAACTGCGCCCAGAGCACCAACGACGCCTATCCCTGCGCCATCCGCCTGGGCCTCATCCTCATGAACAAGCGTCTGGAGCGCGCCCTCAAGACCCTCGTCAAGAGCTTCCGCCAGAAGGGCGTAGAGTTCGACGGTATCATCAAGATGGGTCGCACCCAGCTGCAGGACGCCGTGCCCATGACCTGCGGACAGGAGTTCACCGCCTTCGCCAACACCCTCGCTGACGAAGTCACCAACCTCCATCGCAACGCCGACCTCCTCCACACCATCAACATGGGCGCCACCGCCATCGGCACCGGCCTCAACGCCGTGAAGGGCTACGCAGAACTCTGCACCCGCCGCATGACCGAGGCCTTCGGCGAAGAGCTCTACCTCGCTTCCGACCTCATCGCCGCCACCCCCGACACCGCCGACTACGTGGCCTACAGCGGCGCCCTCAAGCGTCTCGCCGTTAAGTTGAGCAAGATCTGCAACGACCTCCGCCTCATGGCCTCCGGCCCCCGCTGCGGTCTGCACGAAATCAACCTGCCCCCCATGGCCCCCGGCAGCAGCATCATGCCCGGCAAGGTGAACCCCGTTATCCCCGAAGTCACCAACCAGGTATGCTTCAAGGTCATCGGCAACGACACCGCCGTCAGCTTCGCCGCCGAAGCCGGCCAGCTCCAGCTCAACGTGATGGAGCCCGTTATCGCCCAGTGCATCATGGAGAGCATCGAGTGGCTCATCAACGCCATGAACACCCTCCGCACCAAGTGCGTTGACGGCATCACCGTAAATGCTGCCCACAACAAGGAGATGGTAATGAACTCCATCGGCATCGTCACCGCCTTCAACCCCCACATCGGCTACAAGGCCAGCACGAAGATAGCCAAGGAAGCCCTCGAGAGCGGTAAGTCCGTGGCTAAAGTCGCCGAGGAGCAAGGCCTCAGCAAGAAGGACATCAAGGCATGGCTCGACCCCACCACCATGCTCGGCCCCAGCGAAATCTAAATGAAAGTGAACAATGAGAGAGTGAAAAGAGAACAATAAAAGTTTCCCCTTTGCTCTTTCCCCCAACATTATAGGTAGGTTCTATAAATTAGTTTTCAATTCATTCATGGTAGCATTCTATGCTCGGCCGCTTTTGGCCTCTTCTCTCGTATCTTCCTTTCTTTCATTTAGTCACGTAGCCCGCTACGCTCCTGCATGAAAGAAAGAAATATACTTCGTAAGAGTCGCAAAACCGGCACGAGCTAATTTATAGAACCTACCTATATTGTCACTTTTTCACTGTTAACTGTAAACTTAACAAGCAAGCCCGCCAGCACCACTGGCGGGCTTGTTGCGTTTTGTTGTTGCCCAATAAAAACAAACGTTCGCTCTTCCTGTTTCGTTTTCACACGTGTGAAAATTGATTTGCACACGTGTGCAAATGCATTTCGACACGTGTGCAAATGCGTTTTCACACGTGTGAAAAAGTACCCACGTCGGCTTCCGTTGTACAAATTGGCATAGAATTTTATCCCGTAATCGGCTTTGGCCTCTAACGAATAACTTCGTACTGAACATAAGCGGCCCCGCCAGAATTTGGCGGGGCCGCTTTGTTGTTCCTATTTCAAGATGCTCATCAGGTAGGCGCACTTGGCGCTGTTGCCGAGGGTTTTGCCCTCGTCGCAGGAGAGCTTGACGCAGTCGCACCAGTCGTGCTTCAGGGAATAGCGGAAACCGACGAGTTTCACGACGATGTTTTTGTTCTTGATGGGCAGGGCTTCGGCATGGGCCGTGGCGTCGAAATTGCACATGAGCCATGTGCCTATGCCGTAGGAGTCCTTCATCTGGCCGTTTACCTGCCGGTGGATGCTGATGGCCTTCTCGCCCGTGAGAGCGTTGCTGAAGATGATGGTCTTGGTGGCAGGGTCGATGGCGTATTCGCGGTATTTGGCGATGTGCTTGTTCATCTGGTCTATTTCGTCGCCGCTGTCGATGCGTATGCCGTCGAAGAGCATGAGGGCCTGACGGTTGACGTTGCGGAAGTAGGCATTCTCGCCGAAGCAGTCGCAGAGGAAGGTGCCGAGGTAGCCATTGTAGGTGTCGTTCCACTTCTTCATGACCTGATAGTTGCATTCGAAGACTCCGCTCATCACCTCCTCGGCTTCTATAATCTGGTGGGACATGGTGCCTATGGGGGTGATGCCGTACTTCATGGCGAACCACACGTTGCTGGTGCCGGTAAAACGGCCTTCGTGCCCCTCGGCATTGGCATCGACGAAGGCGCGGATGACGACATCCTGCATGCTGAAGCTCAAGCGGCGGCGCGTGCCCATGTCGGCCACGAGGAGGCCCTCGGAGAGGAGCATCGTGGCCTTGTCCCTGGCGCGGGCATATTCCTTGGCAGGCAGGAAGAGGTCGGTGTCGCCGTTAGCATCGTGGCAGAGTTCGGAGATGGTGGCCAGAAGCATCATTTCCCACTTGACGGCGGAGTACCACTTGCCCTCGATGACGATGTCGAGGTGTCCCTCGGCGTCCTGACTGATGTGCACTTCGGCGGGGTTGTAGCGGAAGCCGCGGAGGAAAACGAAGAAGTATTCGGGGAGATAGTAGCATTTGCTTTGCATGAAGGCTATCTCTTCATCGGTGATGACCACGTCGCGCATGTTGTTGACCTGGCGCTGAAGTTCGGCGGCAAAGCCGGGGGGATAAACCTCGTGGTTGCGGTCGAAGAAGTTATAGCGCACCTCGGCCGTGGGGTAGTTCATGAGGATGTAGTACATCACGGTGAAGGTGTAGAGGTCGTCGTCGGTGAAATGGGTGATAATCTGGCGATGGCCGAAAGGCGAGAGTTGCCGTTTCAGGGCCTGCAACTTCGTGCCGCCGTCCAGGGAGGGGCAGTAGGAGGAGAGAACTTTGATGAAAGTGTCGGTGCTGACGAGACGGCGGAGGTCGCTGACGATGTCGTGCACGCAGATATCGCCGGCTATGCCGCAGATGTCTATCTGACGGGTGTCGTGGGCATTGATATAGTCAAGGATTTTCCGTCCGTCGGGATTGCGGGGCCGGTTTTCGCAGTCGAGGTTGAAGATGGAGTATTCTTCGCTGCCGGCATTCTGGCCTTTGCGGCAAAGGGTGACTTTGTCGGGAAAGGTGTCGAGCAGTTCCCGTAGAGGCGGGAAGAGTGCGGCACCGGGGGTGTGGGCCACGCAGTGCACGGGCCACTGTCCGCCCTGCGGGGTGAAACTGCAATGATCAGCAGGGTGCCAGTCCTGCGTGACGAAGATGTGGTCATAGTAGGCCGCGTTGGTTTTCAGATAGTCGCACAAGGCCTCCATCTTGGCCTTGGCACCAGTCACGGGGAGGGTTCCTCCCTCAATGAAGTCGTTCTGGCAATCGATGAGTAGTAGGCAGGTATTCATAGAATAGGAAGCCCCCCAACCCCCTTAAAGGGGAGACCCTCCCCTACCCCCTCCCTTAAAGGGCGGGGAATAGGATGGGGTATGGGCGAAGGTTATGGGTATTGTAATTTGTTAATTTTTCAGTATCTTTTCCAATTCTTCTATGTCGGCGTCGGCGGTTTCCCACGAGGTGACGAAGCGCACCTTGGATTCTTCGTCGCCGCGCGGGCCCCAGTATTCGAAGGTGGCGTGGGGCAGGAGGCGGTCAATGACGGCGTTGGGAAGGGTAAAGAACTGCTGGTTGGTGGGGGAGTCAATGAATGGCTCATAGCCGCGGCTCTCAAAGAGGGCGCGCAGCCGACGGGCCAGCGCTACGCCGTGACGGCCGATGCGGAGGTAGAGGTCGTCCGTGAAGAGGGCGCCGAACTGTATGCCGAGCACGCGGCCTTTGGCGAGCACGGCGCCGTGGGCTTTCTGCAAGGGGAAGAAGCGGGGGAGGAGCTCGGGGCGCGTGCATACGACGGCCTCACCGCAGAGGGCGCCCATCTTCGTGCCGCCGATATAGAAGACGTCGGCAAGGCGGGCAACGTCGGCGAGGGTGACGTCGGGCGAGGCGGCAAGGCCGTAGCCGAGGCGGGCGCCGTCGATGTAGAGCGGTATGCCGTAGGAGCGGCACACACGATGGAGGGCCTCCAGCTCGGGAAGGGTGTAGAGCGTGCCTAGCTCGGTGGGGAAGGAGATATACACCATGCCGGGCGCCACCATGTGGTCGTGGGTGTCGTCGGCATAGAAGTCGCGGAGGAAGGCCTCCACCTCGGCGACGCAGAGTTTGCCGTCGTGGGAGGGAAGGGCGAGCACCTTGTGGCCACCCAGTTCCACGGCACCTGACTCGTGGACGTTGATATGGGCCGTCTCGGCAGCCAGCACGCCGTCGGTACGGCGTAGGAGGGCATCGATGAGGATGCAGTTGGTCTGCGTGCCGCCGACGAGGAAATGAACGGCAGCATCGGGGGCGGCACAAGCCTGACGGATGAGGTCTTTGGCTCGGGAGCAGAAGGGGTCGTTGCCGTAGCCTACGGTCTGGACGGCGTTGTTCTCAACGAGGGCGGCAAGCACCTCGGGATGGGCACCGGCCATGTAGTCGCAATCAAAATGGAGCATAATGTGGCGATGATTCGATGAATCGATATTTCGAGAATTACTTCTCGTTAATAAACTCTGAAAGGGCGGTTATTACCTTGGTGTCTGTCTCGCCGGGTTGCATATAGTCCTGCGGCGTGGCCATGGCGGGGAGAGAGCGGAGGATATGGTCGAGCGTGGGGCCGTAACAGTAGGTGGCATGAGGGCCGAACATACGCTGCCACATGTAGTAGTCGGCCATCGTGACCTGATAGTCGTGGCCGCCCTGCACGACGAGCCAGCGGAGAGAAGGATGCTCGGCAAGGAGACGCCGCACGACGGGCTGCGGGGTGTAGGCCTCGTCATACTGCCTGTATCGGGCGGGGAGCACGGCCAGCATCTGGTCGATACTCTGGCGTATCATCGCCTCGGAGGCACCTTGCTGACGGCCGAGGTAGTGGAGTTGGCTTTCAATGGCACTCTGGATATTGCCTACGTTGCCGGAGAGGATGATTACGCCGGAGAGCATAGGGGCTGCGGCCTCGGCGATGAGGGGCGCGAGGTGGCCGCCGAGGCTGTGGCCCGCCAGGAAGATGTGCATGTATCCCGCCTCGTGCAACTGCCGCACGGCCTGCACGGCGTCATCGACGGTTTCCTCGCGATAGGTGAGGGTGTCGGCACCGCCCTTGTAGAGCATGGTGCGCTTGTCGTAACGCAGGGAGGCGATGCCACGGGCGGTGAGGGAATCGGCAAGGCTGCGGAAGAACTTGTTGGGGCCGAGCGTCTCGTCGCGGTCATTGGGGCCGCTGCCGTGGACGAAGACAACGATGGGCGCGGCCTTGTCGCCGTTCGCAAGGAGGGTGGCGGGCAGTGAGAGGGGACCTGTCTGCACGATGTAGTCCTTGGCCTCAAACTTCTGCGCCATTCCAACAAGGCAGAAAAGCAAGAAGGTGAGCGAGAGGGCGAATGTTCTTTTCATTGACGGGGATTATGGCTTTGTCTTATTGATAAAGTTCTTCATCTCCTTATAGTACTCCTGCGGATGGTCGCGGAAGGCGTGGGCGTGGTCGGAGCCGGGGGCGAGCCAGAGGCGTTTACAGCCCTGGGTCTTGGCTTCGTAGAGCGGGTGGACCATGGCGGTGGGTACAAAGGTGTCGTTGTCGCCGTGGATGAAGAGGATGGGGAGCGTAGAACGACGCACTTGCTCCAGTGCGGAGGCTTCGCGGAAGTTCCAGCCGTAGCGCCACTGGCAAAGGAGGGAAGCGACGTCCATCAGGGGATGGGGCGGCAGGTGGAACTGATTCTTTATCTCGCCGGCGAACTCGTCCCATACGGAAGTATAGCCGCAGTCCTCAATGATGCCACGCACGGAGGGCGGAAGGCTGTCGCCGGAGCACATCATCACGGTGGCGCCGCCCATGGAGATGCCGTGGAGATAGATGGGAGCGTCGGGCCAGAGGCTATCTGCTACGCTTATCCAGTGCTCTATGTTGAGGCGGTCGAGCCATCCCATCTGTATGGCGCGTCCCTCGCTGCGGCCGTGGCGCTCATGGTCGGGGGCGAGGATGTTGAAGCGGAGGGAATCGTGATAGACCTTGCCGAGCATCATCATGCGCAGGGCGTTGTCGGTGTAGCCGTGCACGAGGACGGCGGTGCCCTCTGCAGAGTCACAGGGGGCGTAGAGGGCGTGGAGGCGCAGGCCTTTGTCGCTGACGATGAAAGTATCGCGCAAGGCACCCGCTGCCTGCATACTGTCCACCCACTCGGCCACGCCGTCGTAATGCTCGCGCAGGTAGTTCATCGACTCCGCGTCGCGCTGTTCCTTGCCATCGGGGTTGAGCGAATAGTCGAGCATATAGAATGCTCCGCCGATGAGGGCGAGAAGGAGGACGATGAGGATGATGGATATGATTTTGAAAGTCCTTTTCATACGGAAGGAATGCTTATTGGTTGTCTTTATTGATAAGGTTGACCACGACCTTTACCATCGTATCTTTCTCCTCCACTCTGCTCTCGGCTATCATAAGTGTGAGGGCCACGAGTGTGTTGTCCGCGATACGCTTATGCCCGTCTTCGGCATACAGTATTCCGTTCTTACTGAGGAACCAAAGGAAAAGCATCGCTGCAATACGCTTGTTGCCGTCACTGAACGAATGATTCTTCACGACAAGATAAAGAAGCATTGCTGCCTTCTCTTCCACCGACGGATAGAGTTCTTTGCCGCCAAAAGTCTGATAGATTTGTCCGATACTGCTCTTAAAGGATTCGTCTTTTTCATTGGCAAAGAGCGCAGAGCCTCCGAACTTTTCCTTCAAACGGTTGATAGCTTCAATGGCATTGTCGTAGGTGGCATGGAAAGGTTCCTCTTGCGTTGTCTTATCCACCACCAGCGATTGATAGTCGTAGCGGTCAAGGGTGTCGAGGGCATAGACATAATCCTGCACCATGCGAAAGATGCCTTCTGCCTCATCGGTAGGCAGCAGTTGCTGGTTTTCCAAAGTGCGAGCCATCAACCGAACAACACCTTTTAATTCTTCATAGCGCTCTAATTTGATGCGGTCGTTGAGAACATAGCCCTTGACAAGGTAGTCTTTGAGAACAGACGTTGCCCAGCGGCGAAACATTGTTGCATTTTTGGAGTTAACCCTATAACCTACTGATATTATCATATCAAGATTATAGTATCTCATTTCACGCGTCACCTCGCGGGTGCCCTCCTTGCGAACCTGTGCAATTTTTACACATGTTGCCGTCTCTTCAAGTTCTGCTGTCCTATAGATATTAGCAATATGACGCAATATTGATGTTCTTTCTGCACTGAACAGCACAGCCATCTGCTGCTGCGTCAGCCACACGGTTTCACCCTCCAACTTAACGTCTATCTGCGTTCTGCCGTCGGAAGCCGTATAAAGTACTATTGAAGATTCATTGTTTCTCATGGAAGTATTTAACTTTCATCACTATTTATCACCTCACGTGCCTTCTCCAAATCTTCCTCCCTGACGAGGATATTGATGGGCATGGCGCAGATTCCGCCATAGACGAGGTTCATTGTTTCGCCTTGCATGACGCAAGGGATACCTTCGGATTCAAGACGGCCTTTGAGGAACTCGGCCTCAAAGTTGTTGTTGCAAACTGTAAGTAAAGTAGCCATGATATGAGCCCCTTCTAACTCCCCCAGGGGGAGAATTGTATGGGGTAATTTTATTTGTGTTTTTTCTTTCTATCCGTGCTGGTAGGCCAGACGCTCGTCGCCGTTCCAGCAATGAATGATGCCGCAATACTTGAAGCCGGCCTTCTGGACGAGGTGCTGCATCACGCTGTTGTCTCGGTGGGTATCAATACGCAGGGTGTCGTAACGGGTGAGGGCGAAAGCCACTGCGGCGGCAAACACTCCCTTCACCTCGCCGCTGCTGGCGATGCGGTGGATGGTGGCGTAGGGGCGGTTATGGGGCCACACGCCCGCGTATATAATATTATAGGTAGGGTCTTCCCCTCCTCGCAGGACGAAGGTGCCTACTACCCTGCCGTCCTCGCAGCACACGAAACTGTCGCCACGCCGAATATCATCCAGCAAGAATTCTTCTCGTGGGTAGCCCTCCACCCATTGGTGCGGATTACCCGTGGCAGCCATAAAGCGGCGGGCAATGGCGAAGATGTCGTGCAGACGGGGCAGGTCGGCGGGAGTTGTAAGGCGGATAGTCATTATGAGTACTTCTTTTGCAGGGATTTGGGGAGCGCGGACAACACGAGGCGGTAGGCCTCCTCTATCCACGCCTGTATTTGGGTGTCGGTGAAGCCCTGTTCGTAGTAGATATCATTCCAGTGGCGCTTGTTCCAGTGCCACGCCGGAGTGACGCCGGAATACTTCTCGCGCAACTCCTCACCACGCTCAGGAGCCAGTTTCAAAGCCAAGCGCGGCGGATTACTATCGAGATTCAGGCACAGGAATATCTTGCCCTCGATACGGAACACGAGGCAGTCCTCGCCGAAAGGCATATCCTCCGTCACGCCGGGAAGTGTCAGGGCATAGTCGCGTACTTGTTCGATATTCATTGTTTGCCGTTTGTTTATACGTTTTATCTTCGCGTAACGATTTCTTCCACGGCCTTACGTTGTTTGGGCTTCGGAGCGGCATCGGGAGCGATATTACCGAGCGGGATGAGCACGGCGGGCTCCTCGTTTTGGGGGAGACGGAGCAGTTCGCTGCAACGGCGGGCATCGAAGTTGCACACCCAGCACGTGCCAAGGCCTTGTTCGGCAGCGGCGAGGCAGATATGCTCAGTGGCAATGGCGATGTCTATATCGCCGTGGGCCTTGCCGTCTGCCTGGCGCACCCAGGCCTCATCGTGGCGGATGCAGCAGACGATGCAGAGCGGTGCCGTGCGAAACCACTCACGGTTGTAGCACGATGCGAGGGCTTCCCTGCCCTCCTTGCTACTGACCACATAGAATTGCCAAGGCTGGAAATTGACTGCGGAGGGTGCCAGGCGGGCACACTCCAGAATGTAGGCCAGTTGCTCCTCACTCACCGGCTCGTCGGTGTAACTGCGCACGGAATAGCGCTTTTCTGAAAGTTCTTTGAAAGTCATAATAGGAGACCCTCCCCTAACCCCTCCCATAAAGGGCGGGGAATAGAATGGGAACAAGAGTTAAGGTTAAGGTTAAAGTTAAGGTTATTATTTGTCGTTATCGCTCATAAGTATTTACACCTCGCCCTTTAAGAAGGGGATGGAGGGTCTATGAGTTTATTCCGCCCACTATCTGGTATAATGCTTCCACGGCCTGCATGGCCTGGCTCATTTCCTCCAGTTGGTCATAAACGGAGCGGTCGCGTTCCAATGGCTGGGTAGGAATGCGCACCACAACTTCGGTCTTCATCATTTCGACATGGGCAAGCATAGCGGAACAATCCTGCAATCTTGCCGTCAGCAACTCTATCTGTTGCTGCAAGGTTTCTCCTTCGGCTTTCTTGAAAACCAAATCAACACAGCCACGCACCTTGTGCTTTATCTTTACACCCTGCAGCCGCGTGGCATAGACCATCCACGAGGATTTGCTACCACGCTGGCGGCCCGACGGGGTTTCAAGACTGTACGAAGGGTAGTTGGCCGTGACATAGTGGACGTAACTGTCAAAGAAATCCGTCACTTGTTCATTGGGTATCTTTATTGCGCTCCTTGCTTTCTGTTTGTCTATAGCGCGGGCTACCATAGCGGCCTTAAACAAACTCCGGACCGTGCCCTGCCGTAGAAAATAGTCGCAAATACTCTCGTACGACACGACGTTTTCATAACCCGCCGCCGCACTTGTTCCAAGATACCCTTCAGGGGCTACCAGAAAGACATCAAAGGCAACATATTCGCCTGACTCAACGGCCTCAAGACCGCGCTTCTCATAGCGCTGCCGCTGGTGAGGCTGCACGCATGCGTCTATCTTATCCTCTATCAGCAAGGCGCGACGCTCGCTATGACAGCGATAGATGACTGTCATGTCGGACTCGCCACGGCTTGTCTCTCCTTTCATCTGCGCTATTGCACAGCCTTCGCCATCTTGATGCAGAGAGTGTATCACGCGCTCTACCTCGAATTCTTCCACGCCGCATTTATTGAGAAACAGCGCCGCAAACTCTTGCGATGCCGCAAACTCTTCCAAGAAGAGCAAGTCCATGTCGCGCTCTACGATACTGGCGCCGAAAATATGTTCCATCATATATCAAAGGCGGTTTCCGTGTGCTCCGTGCCAAGTAGGCTCACGGCCTTCTGACAAACGAAAAGTACCATGTTTAGTTTCTTTTAAAACCCGAGCGTCACTTCCTTTCCAAAAGGTGCGAGCGAGAGGCGTGCCATCTTAAAGTGCTGTTTACCCCAGGGTATGCCGACGATTATAAGGCACAGCAACAGGCCGAAGAATATATGGCACAGCCAGGCCAGCAAGCCGCCGAAGAGGAACCACACCACATTCATCGGCACGCGAATGCAGCCGTGCAGTTCGTCGGTTTTCTGCACCGTAGCGCCGAAGGGCCAGAGGCACAACAGGCCTATCTTAAACACTTGTATGCCCCAGGGGATACCGATAATTGTCACACACAGGGCCAAGGCTCCTGTGAAATAGCCGACGGCGGCTTCCAAGCCACCAAGAATCAGCCAAAGAATGTTAGCAAGGATTTTCATACGAAGCCCCCCCAACCCCCTTTAAGGGGGCTTTCCGTCAGGGTTAAGGTTAAAGTTAAGGTTATTATTTGCCGTTCTCGCTCGTAAATACTTATTCCGCGTCCTTGTAGGTCGCCAACCTCCTCAATAGTTCCACGGTCACTTTCCATATATCGTCGGCCGTGTCGAGGTTGACGCGCTCCGAGGTGGAGTGCGGCTCAATGATGAGCGGCCCTATGGAGGCTATCTCTACGCCGGGGTATTTCTCCACGTAGTAGGCGGCCTCCAGTACGAAGTGCATCGCTACTTTCTTGGGTTCAAAGCCCAATACGTCGCGGAAGGTCTCACAGGTGAGGGCCAGCAACGAGGAGTCGGGGCGCTCCATCCACGCGCCGGTGTTCATCAGGCGCTCCACGTTCTTGGCTCCGTGCTTCAACATCAAGGCACGGATATCGTCGCTGAAGGCTGTCTGCACAGCGTTGTCGAAACTGCGGGTATGGGTGGTGAGGGTGATGCCGTCGGTCGTCGTGGCCAGCACACCGATATTGCTACTCGTCATCACCGTTCCGGGCATATCTTCGCGCATGGTCTGCACGCCGCAAGGCAGGGCGCAGACACACGCCACGACGTCGGCGGCGTTGCTCTGGGCATACTGCACGGCGGGGGCCGCGTCAAAGCGCACGGTTACGGCAGAATCAGTCTCTCCATATTCGGCGGCCATCTGCTGCCTGGCCTTATCCACGAAGGCTTGCCATTCCGCTTCCGCCTCCGGCTGTATGGCCACCACGGCTTCAGCACGCGAGGCGATGGAGGCGTTAGCCGTCCCCCCATCTATGCGACATACGAGAGTATCACCCGGGCCTCCCATCAGCAACTGGCAAAGCCGCTGGATGCAATTGCAGCGCCCCTTATTGATATCGACGCCGGAATGACCGCCGAGCCCGCCTTCCACTGCCAAGCGGCGGAACACTCTACCGGCGGGCACCGCCGACTTCTTGCTCTCCCACACGGCCTGTTGCAGACAGGCACCGGCGGCGCCCACGGTCATTTCGTCATAAGCCTCGGAGTCGAGGTTGATGACGCGGCGCCCCTTGATGAAGTCGGTGGAGAGGGCCTCCGCGCCGCTCATGCCGTCCTCCTCGTTGGTAGTGGTGAGCACTTCGAGGGCGGGGTGCACAATACTGTTGTCAGCCAGTATGGCCAATGCCATGGAGAGGCCCATACCGTTGTCGGCGCCGAGCGAGGTACCCTCGGCCTTCATCCAGCGGCTCGTGGTGCCGTCGGCGTTGGTGACGGTCTCCTCGTAGGCGCGTATCTCGTCCGTCAGCGGATTGAACGGCCGGCCGTCGCGCTCGTAGCCCTCACGGGCCACGCACACCATGTCCATGTGGTTGAGGATTACCACGGGCTCGGCCGCCTCACATCCCGGCGTGGCGTCCTTTTCTATGACTACGCAGTTCTGCGCGTCGCGGCGGTATTTCAAGCCGTGCTCTTCGGCGAAGGCGCACAGAAAGTCGGCCACGCGCTCCTCGTGATGAGATGGGCGCGGCACCTTGTTCAGTTGGCGAAAGATGTCAAGATAGGTCATAGGTTTGTTCTTTTATCAAGAATTATTTGAATTAAGGAATTTATGGAACACCTCATTGGTTATTTCCCTTTCTTTTATATTACATTTTCCAGAATCTCTAGATACTTGATGTCTTCCTCGTCTGCAAGAACTGCTTCGTAATGTTTGCGCTTGTCATCAAAACGGGCATAAACCTCTCGTACGTATGTTTCCATATCCACGCACACGAAAACCTACGGCAATAATCATCTACAGGGAGTAACACATTGTGTTGTAAGGCTTACCGTCAGCGGCAGTTGTTAAGTAATTCTTAATAACTGAACTTGCATCTAATTCTTCTTCTTTCAGTATATTTGCTATATGCATACAGACGTTTGGAACTGAGGTTCCAAACAAGGTGGCAATTTGCATCTGTGTAAGCCATACGTTGCCGTCCTTAGTCATAAGGGCGACAGAAATCTTACCGTCTTTTGAACGATAGATAATCACATCATTCTGCTCGCCGTTTGGCTGATGTTAGTGTTGCTGTTGTTCATAAGGTATCTTTCGATTTACTCCTTATTCATGTATTCCAGAATCTGCTCGGCGTGTATCTTCGTCTTTATCTCCTTCGGGCCCATGACGCGCTCTATGACGCCCTCTTCATCGACCAGATATGTGGTGCGGAGCGTGCCTATCGTGCGGCGACCACAGGCCACCTTCTCGCCCCAGCAGCCGAGGGCCTGCAAGAGCGTGGTCTCGGTGTCGGCAATAAGAGGAAACTCCAGTCCGTGCTGTTCGGCGAACTTGGCCTGGGCGGCTTGCTTGTCCTTGCTCACGCCGATAATGGCATAGCCTTTGGCTTCCAGTTCGGCCTTGTGGGCTTGCAGCGAACAGGCCTCGGCAGTACAGCCGCTCGTATTGGCTTTAGGATAACTGTATAGGATAATTTTGCGGCCGCGATACTGGCTGGCCTTGATTTCGTTGCCGTTCTGGTCGATGCCGAGCACTTCGGGTATTTTATCTCCAACGTTCATCTTTCTTCAGGGTTAAGATTAAGGTTAAAGTTAAGGTTCATAATTACACGAAGTCGCCAAGCAGATGTCTGCCCAGCGACTCGCGTATATGTCTGTTTCAAAGATTAAAACATCTTGTCGGGATACTGACCCTGGGCATGCAGTTGGGCGAACTTCTCCACTACGCCGGGACGGTCCTCGGGATAGGTCACGCCGAACCACTTTGAGGTGGTGTCGAGCACCTCGCAGGTAGCCTTGCCCGCACGGATGAGATGGTCCACCATCAGAGGGATGAAGAACTCGCTCTTGGGGTTGGCCATGTTCTTGGGGTCGGACAGGAAAGTCTTGAAGTATTCCTCGGAGTGCTGGAAGTAGTCGGGGGTAAAGCCCCAGAAGTTCATGCTCACGGGGGTTGTGTCGGGGATGCTCACCCACTCTTCGTTCTCGTCGAGATACTGCACCACGCCGTCGTGACGGGCAATCTTCGTGCGCTCTACCACGGAGGTGAGGAGGTGGGTCTGTTCGTCGTTCTCGCAAATGCCGCGGCTCACAGCGCCGTGGTCGGTCAGAGTATTGTCCACGCGGAAGCCCACCATGGCATAGCGGCCGGTGCAGCCTTCGGGCAGTTCGCTGAGGAACTTACCCATTACCTGGAAAGCGTCGCGGTCGTAGAAGTCGTCGCAGTTCAGCACAGCGAAGGGCTCCTTGATGACGTCCTTACCCATCATCACGGCATGGTTGGTGCCCCAGGGCTTGGTGCGCTCGGGAGGGCAGGTGAAGCCTTCGGGCAGGGCGTCAATGGACTGGAAGCAGAGTTCGCAGGGCACGTGGCCTTCGTATTTGGCCAGCACCTGGGCGCGGAACTGCTCCTCAAAGTCTTTGCGGATGACCCATACTATCTTGCCGAATCCGGCCTTGATGGCGTCGTAGATGCTATAGTCCATGATGGTCTCGCCGTGAGGGCCGAGCGTGTCGAGCTGCTTGAGGCCACCGTAGCGGCTTCCCATACCTGCAGCAAGGAGGAAAAGGGTTGGTTTCATTATAGAAAAGGGTTTAATTGTTACTTCTGCATGCAAATTTACCTATTTCTGCGCAATTCTCGGCATTTATTGCCGTTTTTTTCCTACTTTTGCATCAAATTATGACGAAAATTGTTCCCAACAGCCCCAAAGCGTGGCTTCTTGCCGCCCGTCCGAAGACTTTGACGGCAGCCTTGTCACCCGTACTCATCGCTACGGCATTGGCAGTCCCCACCCTCCTCCACCCCGCCGGCAGCGACAGCCCCTTCGGCCCCTCCAACGCGCTTGTAACTCCCCCCTTCGGGGGGATTGAGGGGGGTCTTATTGCTTTTCTCTGCCTTCTCTTCGCCGCCCTCATGCAGATAGCGGCCAATTTCATCAACGACTTTTTTGATTTCCGCCGCGGCACGGACAATGAGGAGCGTCTGGGGCCCGAACGCGCCTGTCAGCAAGGATGGGTGACGCCCCGCGCCATGAAAATCGCCATCGCCGTCACCCTCACTCTGGCCGCCGCCACCGGCCTCACCATCCTCTATCTCACGTGCCTCCACCCCGCTGTCCTCCCCCCTAGGGGGGAGTTAGAGGGGGGCTTTCTCTTCGCCATCGGCGCGGCTTGCATCGTCTTCGCCTTTCTCTACACCACGCTCCTCAGCTACTGCGGCGGCGGCGACGTGCTCGTGTGGGTATTCTTCGGCTTCGTGCCCGTGCTGGGCACCTACTACGTGCTCACCGGCTCCCTCACGCCCGATGCCTGGCTCCTGGCCGCGGCCACAGGCCTGGTGACAGACACCCTGCTCGTCGTCAACAACTACCGCGACCGCGACGGCGACCGCCGCTCGGGCAAGCGCACGCTCATCGTAGTGTTCGGCGAGCGCTTCGGCGCGTATTTTTATCTCCTTCAAGGCCTCGCCGGCGCAATACTGGCAGCATGTGTCGCCCCGAAGGCAGCTGTGCTATACATTATATATATATATGTACACGCGCGCACGTGGCGCAAGATGTGCTCCATCCGCACCGGGCGCGCCCTCAACGGCATTCTGGGCCGCACATCGCTCAATATGCTCCTTTTCACGTTGATTACGGTCGTCGCAATCCTACTGAAATGTAAGCCTCCAGTGCTGTAAAAAGAATTTATGATTAATTGTGACCGGCAAATCTGAAATCCCAACCATTTGTTTGCGCTTTAAGGCGTCAAAGGCCGGAAGCTTATCTCTGTATGAGGCATGTAAATATTCTTAATCGGCATTTAGTCATCATGGCCACAGCTGTGACCGACACATAGCCACAGCTGTGACCGACGTCGGTCACAGTTGTGACGGACTCTTGGCCACAGCTGTGGCCAAGACGACGCTGCCGGCGAAGCGTGCGCCTAAAGGCCGTCATAGGATTACTGCTTGCCAGAGCAAGAATTATTCTTTTATTCTTGTTAAATTATTTTTTTGTGCCAAATTGTATATTGTTTCCAAAAAAATGCGTAACTTTGCGGCGTAAAGTATGCAAAACTCTATTATTCACTCATAAAACACCAAAACACAATGAAGAGACTTCTTTCACTCGCCGCACTCCTGATGGCTTGCGGCTGCCTGCTGACCGCTACGGCGCAGGAGGCGTTCTACAACATCACGCCCTACCCCAAATCTATCACGAAGAAGACAGGCGTTTGCACCTTCCCCAAGGAATTTATCGTGGGCGTGGATGTAGCGCTGGGCGACAGCACGATGAAGGAGGCCCAGGCCTTCGTGGATCAGCTCAACGCCACGATGAAAGGCTACAAAGCCACCCTCGCACACAGCATTGACGGCGCCTTCATCCAGATTTCCAACGGCGGACGCGCCGCCGCCGTAGGCAAGGAGGGCTACAACCTCACGGTTTCTGCCGAAAACATCCGCATCAACGCGCTCTACGAGGCCGGTCTTTACTATGCCATGCAAAGCGTGAAGAAGATGCTGCCCGCCAACGTGTGTGCCGGCGTCATGGACGAGAACGTGACGGAATACAGCATTCCCTGCTGCACCATTGCCGACCTTCCCCGCTGGGAGTACCGCTCCTTCATGCTTGACTGCTCGCGCCACTTCTTCGACGTGAAGGAAATCAAGCGTATGCTGGACGTGATGGCCATCTACAAGATGAACACCTTCCACTGGCACCTCACCGACGACCAGGGCTGGCGCGCAGAGATTAAGAAATACCCCAAACTGACCACCGTGGGCGCCACGGCCTCCGACAGCCGCATCACCGATTTCGAGCACGGCACCTACTGGCTGGGCCACACCTACGGTCCCTACTCCTATTCGCAGGACGACATGCGCGAAATCGTGCGCTACGCCGCCGAGCGCCACATTGAGGTGATTCCCGAAATTGAAATGCTGGGCCACAGCGTGGCTGCCCTCTGCGCCTATCCCGAATTCAGCTGCAATCCCAACGCCAACCGCCAGGTATGGACCAACGGCGGCGTGAGCACCGACGTGGTGAACGTGGCCAACCCGAAGGCCGTGCAGTTCTACAAGGACATCGTGGATGAACTCTGCGAAATCTTCCCCGGCCGCTACTTCCACATCGGCGGCGACGAGTGCCCCACCGACGCCTGGAAGAGCAACAGCCTCTGCCAGCAGATGTACAAGGAAAAGGGCTTCACCGACTACCGCCAGATTCAGTCGTGGTTCACGAATGAAATCAGCAAGTACATCGCCTCCAAGGGCAAGCGCACCATCGTGTGGAACGAGAGCATCACGGCCGGCGGCAGCGACCTTAACATGGTGAAGGAGTATGACCCCGTGATTATGTGCTGGAGTCCTTGCCAGGGCGGAGCCCAGAAGGCTGCCCAGTTGGGCCTCGACGCAATCATCACCGAGTATCACGGCGGCAGCAGCGCCGCCTCTGGTGCCGGCGGCTACTATATCAACCGCAAGCAGTACAATCACCCCACCGAACCCGACGGCGCCGGTGCCGGCGACGACACCGTGGAAGGATGCTACAAGTATGTGCCCCAGCCCAACGCCACGAGCACGCCTACAGTCATCGGCGTGCAAGGCACCTTCTGGTGTGAATGGGTGGGCGTGCCCGAATACCTGGAATACCTCGCCCTTCCCCGCCTCATCTGCGTGGCCGAAGCCGGATGGACCCCCGAGAGCAAGAAGAACTGGCCGAACTTCGTGGACCGCATGATTCTCGACACCAAAATCCTGGACTACGGCGGCTACTACTACGGCAAGCATTGGATGCCCGACTACGAGCCCCCAAAGATTGAGACCTGCGAAATCATCGCCGATGGCCTGACGGAATACACCTTCGACAACCAGTCCAAGGACCGCGGCACCCACCTGCGCGACGACAACGGCCAGCTCAACGGTCAGGGCGCCGAGTGCACCACCTTCGTGCTGGAGCCCGGCCCCAAGGACGAGCAGTACTACATCAAGAGCACCGTCAGCGGCAAATACCTCTACGCTGCCAATTCCTCCAGCGGCACGATGGTGGAACTCAGCACCAAGAAGACCGCCTGGACCTTCGACTGGGAGACGATGCCCAAGTACGTAGCCATCTGCCACGCCAGCAACAAGGACGTGGCCCTCAACAACAACGTGAGCAACACCACCAAGGTGCGCCTCTTCGCCCACGCCACCTCCAACGGCGCCTCCTTCTACACGATGGAACTCGTAAAGCGCCCCGACGGTGTGGAGAGTCCACTGTCAACTGTCAACTGTCAACTAACAACTACCTACGACCTCCAGGGCCGTCCTCTCGCCGCCTCCAACACCCGCGGCGTAATGGTGAGACAAGGGAATAAGGTGCTGAAATAAGAGAGAGACTGCTCAACGAGGGGTAAGACTGACGTTCCTCAAACCACAACACTGACATGAAAGGCCACACACTGACCATACAACAACTCCTGCAGACAGCACGTCGCGTGGTGCCTGCAGGAGGTCATGTGTGGCTCTACGGCTCACGTGCCAGAGGCGATTATAGGGAGGACTCCGACTGGGATATCCTTATACTGCTCGACAAGGAAAAGGAAGAGGCAGATGACTTTAGAGACATCGCCTATCCTTTCGTGGAACTTGGTTGGCAATGTGCAACAGCTGTAAATCCGCAAATCTACACTACGAAAGAGTGGAGCTTACACCACTTCGCGCCCTACCAGCAAAATGTGGAGCGCGATAAGATTGTAATACTATGAGCCTGAACGAAGAAGACAGAAACACCCTCGTCAAATTATATTTAGAGAAGGCCGAACTTACTTGGGAGGAATTCCTCACGGCCACAGAAGCACAACTATGGCCAATGGCCGCCAACAGGTTATATTACGCCGTATTCCAAGCCGTGAGTGCGCTGTTGGTTCACGACCAGCACCCCGTGCGCTCACATTTAGGGGCGAAAATATCTTTTGGACAGCACTACGTCCAGACGGGAATAGCCTCCGCCGAAGAAGGAAGGCTGTATGCTCAATTGGAATCCTTGCGTGAACGTGCCGACTATGACTGTTTCTTCAAGGTAAGCGAGGAGGACGTGCAGGGTTTCAAGCCTGCAGCTGAAGCTTTGATTAACCACATCAAAGAGCTCTTGCAATAAACAGCTCCGCAACAACTACAAACGATGTTCGAGAAGGAATTGCAACACTATGAGGACGTGCGGCGGCAGTACGAGGAAGAAATCGTAAGCCGCATGGACACTGCGCACTACAAGGAGTACAGCGAAATACTGTTCTCCACCCATTCGTGCGCCATAGAGGGCAACTCCTTCACGCTCGATGACTCAAAAGCCCTCAAAGAGATGGGGCTCGGCATGATACCCCACGGCAGGAAACTGCAAGAGTGCGTGGAGATGGCCGACCATTTCAATGCCTACGAGTATGTAATGGACAACCTCCAGCATCCGCTGGACGAAGACTTCCTGCGGGAAGTGAACCGCCGCCTCGTGGAGCACACCCTTTCCTACACCGCCCCCGAAGCCGTGGCGGGAGAATACACCCACACTGACATGGCCGCCGGCGACACCGTATTCGGCGACCATGAGACGCTCATCGCCCGCGTGCCACAGCTACTTGCCAGCACGGAGGAGGCCTTGCAGCGCGGCACGGTGCATCCGCTGATATTGGCGGCACGCTTTCACGGCTACTATGAATACCTCCACCCCTTCCGCGACGGCAACGGCCGCACCGGACGCCTGTTGAGCAACTACATCCTGTGCCGCTGCGGTCATCCCTTGCTGGTCGTGCGCCTGGAAGAACGGCAGGAGTACATCGCCGCCCTGCGTCAGATACGCACGGAAAACACCGACGAGCACCTCATCGCCTTCTTCATCACCATCGCCACCCGCCACATGCAGGAAGAACTTGAACAGAAAAAGCGCAACACACGCGCCCTCTCTTTCTTGTTCTAATAAGATAAACAGCAACTTTCCCCCGAAAACCTTTGGCTGTTAGGCGCGAAAGTAGTACTTTTGCAGCAGAAACGGTCTTGAACTATGGCGACAGGTACTCATAACGATTCGTTTTAGAAACAGTTTTGCCACTCTTAAGCATAGTCAAGAACGCCTTTCCTCTATATCAACCGTCACCCTGCGGAAAGCCTTTGCAAGCGAGCAAGGTCAGGGCCGCCAAGCCTCGGGCGTAAAGAAGAGACAAACTTTTATTAAACAGAAAGCGTCACACGATGCTTTGTCAATTGGTGAATTGAAACTACCACTTTCGACTGTATGCCAAAGACAATGCAAAGGGATGCTACGGGTACGTTATTATTGTATCCCGGCGAGTGTGCAGAGGGTTTACCCCTACTGCACACCCTTATGGGTGCGTAATATACCAACACGTGGGATTCACATTGTTCGCCAGCATACAGGGCTGTGGTAGGCCTCAATTCACAGGCGAGCAAAGAGTGGATGCCCACGTTTTCTTTACACAAAACAGTCAACTCTTCACTTGGGTGTCAGAAGAAAAAAAACAATTCACAAAACTATGAAAAAAGTATTTTGTATCGTAATGGCTGCGCTCACGCTCAACCTTACAATGTTCGCCGGAGTACCTCTTACACGCGGCACTCAAGTCCCTGTCAGACTAACGAACGATGCTAACAGCAAGACTGGCGACACGCCTACAGCTATTGTTGAGCAAGATGTCGCTACGCGTGATGGAAAAGTACTTATCGCTAAAGGCACACCCGTCCAACTGGAGATTGAAGCTCAGAAAGCCCGCGGCTGCGGCCGTCCTGGCAGCGTCACCGTTAAATGTGTTTCCACGCAAAGCGTAGATGGTCAGCGCATCGCTTTGGAAGGCACCAAATCCACAGAAGGAGCCAACAAAAAAGGCTCTACTATCGGCTTAGGCGTGGGGCTTGGCTGTTTTGTATGGCCTTGCCTGTTTATCCTTTGCAAGAAAGGCGGTGAGGCTACTATTCCTGCCAACACGCTACTCACAAATGTTAGCGTCGCATGGGAATACTCCATTGATGAATAAGACCATTTCAAATATTTATTATCTCCCCTGCAAGAGCACTCCTCTTTGCAGGGGATTTCTTTATCCTTTCGCGCGCGATATATAAATAATGTGTTGTTTCTTTGCGAAAGAGGCATGTGAAGAAGGAAGAATAGTGAGAAAACGGAACTTATTCTTGGTTTTCTCCGCACTTATTCGTAAATTCGCAGCATAATTCCAGACTCATCAGTAAACATCCCATTATGAAACGCCTCCTTTCTATCCTCGCCCTCCTCCTGTGCGGCATGGTGTGCATGACTGCCAGTGCTCAGGAGCACCGTCAGCAACTTCGCGACAAAGCGCTATCCCTTTCCCAAGGTCAAGAAGAGCGCGAGGCCCTCACTTTCCTTTATAAATATATGCCCGAGCCCGACGCGCTCAACTACGACCCGTCGTTCTACGTCGCACAGGTCCGTGCCACCGTCAGGGCTCGCCACGAAATGCCGTGGGGAGAGAAGGTGCCCGACCGCGAATGGCGTCACTTCGTGCTCCCCATCCGCGTCAACAACGAATACCTGGACTCCTTCCGCACCGTTTGCTACGACGAACTGGCCACCCGCGTGAAAGGTCTCTCCATGCGTGAAGCCGCGCTGGAGGTTAACCACTGGTGCCACGAGTACGTGACCTATAAGCCCTCCGACGCCCGCACCTCTTCGCCCCTGGCCTCGATGCGCACGGCATACGGCCGCTGCGGCGAGGAGAGCACCTTCACCGTGAGCGCCCTGCGCGCCGTGGGTATTCCGGCCCGTCAGGTCTATACGCCCCGCTGGGCCCATACCGACGACAACCACGCCTGGGTGGAAGTGTGGGTGGACGGCCAGTGGTACTTCCTCGGCGCATGCGAGCCCGAAGCCGTACTAAACCTCGCATGGTTCAACCAACCCGCCTCCCGCGGCATGCTGATGCACACCCGCGTCTTCGGCGAATACGACGGGCCGGAGGATAAAATCAGTTTCGCCCCCACCTTCACGGAGATTAACGTCACCTCCAACTACGCCGAGACCACCCGCTCATGGGTCAAGACGGAACCCGGCGCCATCGTGGAGTTCAAACTCTACAACTACGGCGAATTCTACACCGTCTATCGCACCACGGCGGACAGTCAGGGCCTCGCCTCGATACAGTCCGGCCTCGGCGATATGATAATATGGTGCAGCAAGGCCGGCCGCTACGGTTTGCAGAAGGCCTCCGCCTCCCCTGATGCCTACAACAAGGAAAAGCCGCTCCCCGTTTCCCTCGACCATAAGCAGGGCGACCGCTGGGCGGCCGACTTCAACATCACGCCTCCCGTCGGCGGCAACAACCTCCCCTACGTCTCCCCCGAGGCCGCTGCCCTCAACGAACAGCGCAAGGCCCATGAGGACAGTATCCGCACGGCCTACGTCGCCACATTCCCGCAGGGCGACGAACTCATGCAGAAGAGCCGCGGCAACCACGCCAACCTCTCCCGCTTCCTCACCACCTACGGCAAGGCCGGCCGCACGCTTCTCCTTACCCTCTCCGAGAAGGATATCCGCGACTTTGACTACGACGTGCTCGACGCCCACATGAAGGCCATAGACCGGACGCTCCTCGTTGAAGAGCCGCTATACGCCAAATACGTAGCATGCCCCCGCATCGCTACCGAGCAACTCTCCGCCTGGCGCCAGCCCCTCGCCAAGAAATTTACCAAGCGGCAGACGAATAATTTCCGTGAAAACCCCGAACAACTGGCCGGCTGGATTCGTCAGAACGTGCAGACCGACACAGAGTGGAACCCCAACGGCTTATGGACATCCCCCGAGCGGGCCCTCGCCTTCTGCGACGTCCGCAACAAGGGTCTTCTCTTCGTGGCCGCCGCCCGCAGCATGGGCATCATGTCCCGCATCGACGAGGTCACGGGGCAGGTGCAGTACGCCGACCCCGCCGTGCCTCCCTTCGGCGGTGAACCGAAATGGGTTACCGTTGATATGAACGACCCGCAGCCTTCCGCCACACCGGCCAAGAACAGCCAGGGCACCCTCACCCTCACCTACGAGCCGCGCCAGTATATGGAGAACCCTGCCTACTACTACCACTTCACCCTCTCCGCTCTCCACGACGGCAGCCCCCGCCTCCTCGAATACGGTGAGGAGGACACCTGGAAGGACAACTTCGCCGCCCCCCGCCCCATCGATACCGGCGACTACGTCCTCATCAGCGGCACCCGCATGGCCGACGGCAGCGTGCTGGCCCATCTGGAGGCCTTCTCCGTCAGCGGCCCCACCACCGTGCCCCTCACCATGCGCAAGGACGACAGCGGAGTGCAGGTCATCGGCAGCTTCAACTCCGAGAACCTCTACACCCCGGCCCCCGTTCCTTCGGCATCTCCCGAAGGTTTTCCCATCCCCACACCGGCTCCCTGCAGCCTTCTCTCCCACACCGGCCGCGGCTACTTCGTCACTGGCCTCATACGTGCAAACCACGAACCCACCAACCACATCCTCCACGACCTTGAGAAGCAACGCGAAGCCCTCGAAGCCTGGGGCCGACCCATCGTCCTCTGTTTCCCCAGCGCCGACGAGTACCGGCGCTTCATGGCCAACAGTTCCGAGTTCACCAGCCTGCCCTCCACCCTCTCCTTCGGCATTGACACCGAGGGCCAGCTTGCCCCCGACCTCACCGACGGCGTACTCACCAAGGAGCCCTCACTCCCCATCATCATCATCGGCGACACCTTCAACCGCGTCGTTTTCTGCTCCCAGGGCTACACCATCGGAATCGGCGAGAAGATTATCCAGACCATCTCCAAGCTGTAAGAGTGAACAGTGAACAAGAATAGAATGAACAATAAAAACAATGAACAGTAACCGTAACACCCAAACGCCAGAACACCAGATAACCCCTATGTCCCAAACCACATCCTCCCCCCTTGGGGGGATAAGAGGGGGGCTCTTCCTCCTCCTCACCATCCTCATCACCCTCCCCTCCTTCTCAGCCCCCAAGCGCGAGTTCCGCGGCGCATGGGTGCAGATTATCAACGGGCAGTTCCAAGGCCTCGGCACCGAAGGCACGCAACGCCGCCTCACCGAGCAGCTCGATGCCATGCAGCAGTGCGGCATCAACACCGTCATGTTCCAGGTGCGCGGCGAGGCCGACGCCATGTACCCCTCCCCCTACGAGCCTTGGAGTCGCTTCCTCACCGGCAAGCAAGGTCAAGCCCCCTCGCCCTATTGGGACCCCCTCGAGTGGATGATACGCGAGTGCCACAAGCGAAACATGGAACTCCACGCCTGGATAAACCCCTATCGCGCCAAGACCAAGGGCACCACCGAGCTCGCCGTCACCCATCCCTACGTGCAGTGGCCCGAACGATTCTTCGCCTACGACGGACTCCTCATCTTCGACCCAGGCCTGCATGAGAACCGCGAGTACATCTGCCAGATAGTGCGCGACATCGTCAGCCGCTACGACGTGGACGGCCTCCACATCGACGACTACTTCTACCCCTACCCCGCCGCCGGACAGCCCATCCCCGATGACGAAACCTTCCGCCTCTACAACAACGGCCTCACCGACCGCGGCGACTGGCGGCGCTACAACGTCAACCTCCTCATCGAGATGCTCCACCGCACCATCCGCGACACCAAGCCCTGGGTGAAGTTCGGGGTCAGCCCCTTCGGCATCTACCACAACAAGAAGAACGGCGGCCCCATCCCCGGCTCCGACACCGGCGGCCTGCAGAACTACGACGACCTCTACGCCGACGTCATCTACTGGATAAACCAGGGCTGGGTAGATTACACCGTGCCGCAAGTCTATTGGCAAATCGGCCACTCCACAGCCGACTACGACCGTCTCTGCCGCTGGTGGGCCCGCTACGCCTCCCGGCGCCCCCTCGCCATAGGTCAGGACATCGACCGCACCGTGCAGTACGGCGACTTCCGGCAGAAACTTGACCTCCAGCGCTCCCTCAAGGGCATCAGCGGCTCTTGCATGTGGTATTCCGCCGCCCTGGCCGCCAACACCGGCAATTACGCCACCGCTCTTCGCGAGGGTTACCACCAGACACCTGCCCTCCAGCCCCTTATGCCCTTCATCGACGACGAAGCCCCCGGCAAGCCCAAGAAACTCAAGGCCATCTGGATGCCCGACGGCTACTACCTCTTCTGGACCGCCCCCAAAGGCAAGGACGAGATGCAGCGCGCCCGCCAGTATGCCGTCTATGCCTTTGCCAAGGGTGAAAAGATAAACCTCGACGACGCCTCCCGCATCGTAGCCGTCACCTCCGAGCCTATGCTCCGCCTCCCCTTCGAGCACGGCCAGCAGAAGTACACCTACGTCGTCACTGCCCTCGACCGTCTGCAGAACGAGAGCAAACCCGCCAAGAAAAAAATCAAACTCTAACGTTGCTAATCCCCCCAATACTATGGATTTCGGTTGCCTGTTTTACCTCGTATTAATTATATTTATTGCAATCCTATCGTATGCAGCAGGCGGGCTGGTCGGTCTCCTCATTTGGATCTTCATGCTGTCCATCCCCTTCCTCTGGGAGCATTACAATGGGCCGAAGAAAAAGTGACCCCACCCCCTGCCGATGCTTCATGCACGACTTCCCAAGGGGGGGACGGGCGAGGCTTCCACGCCAAAGCACGCCACACCAGGAACAACCTCGGCTTCCACATACAGCCCCACGACGATAACGCATTCAGCCCCTTCCTTTATATAAGGAGGGGGCTTTTTTCGTCCTGACCACACCGCCTCCGCGCAGGGCGATACCCCGTCGCAGATTTTTGCACCCCCCTTGCAGATTTTTGCACCCCCTTGGCATTTTTTTGCACCCCCTTGGCAATTTTTTGCAAAGGGATGGCAAAAAATTGCCTACAGGGGTGCAAAATGTTTATTTCGCCTTGAGAGCAAAGAGAAAGGGGGAGTTGCTGTCCTAAAAGCAATCCCGCCGACTGCAGATGCAGCCGGCGGGATTGTAAATGATGTAGGGTCGAGAGATTTATTCAGCACCGACGGCACCGAAGAGTTCTTCGTAGCCGGGGTTCTGCGTAATAGCGGGATTGAGCACGATCTGGTCGGTGGGAACCATGCTGAGATAGTAGGCATCCTGCCAACCGCCGTACTGCAGAGGTGCGGGCATGTTGTATATCCAGCCGCTGCCTGCGCCGTTGTCCTGAGTGGCGGACTGACCGGTAGCTGCGATTTCCTCGTAGTTGACGAAGTTGCCGGAGTAGGCATTGTTGGAAGTGGCATAGAGGTTGTCGGTAGCCTTAATCCACATGCCGCACGGCTGGCGGTTGATGAAGTAAGGAGCCTTAGCCCAACGACGCACGTCATACCAGCCATAACCTTCTGCGAAGAGTTCGATGATGCGCTCACGACGGATTTCCCAGAGCACGGGGGCTACTTCGTAGTCCTCCATATTGCCGGTCCACCACTTGTGGCTGGGACCTGCGGCACCGCGGTCGCGGTTGGGGTCGAAGTCAGCGGTGATTTCGGCCACGGTCATGCGCTCTACGCCTGCACGGTCGCGGAGGAGGTTGATGGTCTTGTCGGCCACGGCCTGGGTGAACTGACCGAGTTCGAAGCTTGCTTCTGCATAGTTGAGAAGGACTTCCTCTATGCGGAAGATAGGCTTGTCGGCGGCGCAGTTGTTGGAGGAACCGGTGGCAAACTCCCACATGTCGTAGTTTTTCCAGAGGTAGTAACCGGTGCGACAACGCATGTAAGCCACGGGGTTGTTGGTGGTGAGGTTGGGGCTGGTGGGCGTGAGGGCTGCACCCCAGTTCTGACCGGGGCAGCGCTTCATGCCGAGGCTGGCATCGAAGGTGTTGGTCTCGCTGCCACGCACGCACTGGGCGTTGGCACCCATATAGTCGATGTAGAAGCGATACTTGGCTACGTCTTCAGCAGTGGCAGTGTGGTTGCCCACTACGTCGCCTTCCTGAATGAAGCGCCATGTGGGGAACTTGTTCACGCCGTCAACGTCGCCGGAGTTGGCCAGTACGGCATAGGGGGGCTGGATGCACTGATAGAGGCGGGGATCGCGGTCGGCGAAGGTGGCCCACATATCTTTTTCCTTACCGCCCTGATAGCCGGAGGCAGCATTGGCGACGGGCTTGCCGTTCTTCATGAGGAAGAGGTCAACGATGTGCTGGGGCACGTCGGCAGCATGGGCAGCGATGTGCTCGTAGTCATTGGCGCGGTGCATGAGGATGCCGTTGGCATATTGCTTGTAATAGATAATGCCGGGCACGCTCTTGAGGCTGGGAGAGGTGAGGAGTTCACCATAGCCTGCAGCGGGTTCACTCTCGGAGCCGTTGCCGGTGTAGAGAGTGGTATATTTACCCATGAGGCCTTCACTTACGGTGAGGCACTTCTTGAGATAATCCTGCCAAGGTTCATTGAGGTTGTGATACTTGGCCCATGTGCCTTCGCGCAGGAGGAAGCGGCTGAGGGCGGCGCTGGCAGCGTCGGCGGTCAGGCCGTTCTCGCCATCGGGGGTACCGATGTTGGCCACGGCATACTCAAGGTTGGCGATGATCTTCTCCACGACTGTTGCACGGGGGGTGCGTGGACCGTAAGCGGGGCCACCGCCGCTGAGGTCAGTGATTTCCTCTTCGATGTAGGGCACGTCGCCGAAGCGGTCAACGAGTTCCATGTACCAGAAGGCATGGAAGAACTTGGCCACGCCGCGCAGGTGCTTGGCCTGGGTCGCGTTAAGGACGCCACTCTTCTCGCCTTCGTCAATGTGGCGCAGGGCGATATTGATGCGGCGGATATATTCAAAGTCCCAAGCTCCATCGGAGGAACTGGCGGTGAGGGTGCGATAAGCGTAGGGGTTCTGACGCTGGTCGCGGTCGGTCACGAGGCCGGCATAGAAGTCGCTGGTGAACTGGCCACTGGTGTAGTAGGAACCTGTGCCCACGGTGCTGTTGCGTACAGCGCTGTTGCTGAACATCTGATAGCAGGGATACAGGAAAGACACATAGTTGTCGTAAGCCAAGAAAGCGTTCTCTTCGGTGAGGTCTGTCACTGGATAACGCTCCATGAACTCATCGTTACAGGAAGTAAAGCCCAAGGCAACGGTAGCCAAGAGGGCTGAAAGCATAACTTTTGTTTTCATGATCGTCGTAGTTTTTAGAAGGTGAGGTTAACACCGAAGGAAATTGTACGATAGAAGGGATAGTTGTAATCAATGCCGTTGCTGCTGTTGCCTTCGGGATCGTAGCCCTTAGGAGTGTGCTTGATGGTGGCAAGGTTGTCGATGCTCATGAATACCTTGGCTGCAGAGAGATGAATCTTGCTGATGAGGTTCTCGTTGAAGGTGTAGCCGAGGGTGAGGTTCTTGACACGCATATAAGCAGCGTTGGTCATGTACTTGTCGCTGACGCGGGTGTTGCTGCCTACGCAGGAACCCTTGTCATAGATACGGAAGAGAGCAGCGTCGGGGTTGGCAGCGACCATGTAGTCGGGGCTGGCGGGGTCGTAGCTCTTTGCCGTCCAGTAGTCGGTCTGGTTGTAATAGAGGGGCTGGAACACAGCGTCGGCAGAGCCTGCGCCGCCGAAGGGGAAGATGGCTGCGCCGCCGAGCCAGTAGTCGCGCTTGCCTACGCCCTGGAACTGAACGTCGAGGCTGAGGCCCTTCCAGCTTACGCCGAAGTTGCCGCCGAACTGATAGCGAGCGATGTTGTTGCCGATGATTTCGCGGTCGCCGGCATCTTCAACGGTATTGCTGCCGCTGTTGATGGTGCCGTCGCCATTGAGATCCTTAAACTTCACGTCACCGGGCTGTACGATGTAACCCTGGATGGAAGTCACGCCGGGCTTGAGTTCCCATGTGCCGGCCAAAGCCTTTTCATGGTCGAAATCGTCGATGGTGTAGTAACCGTCGGCACGATAGCCCCAGATTTCGCCGAGCTTCTGGCCTACATAGTAGTCGGAGAGCAGGCCGGACTCGTTGTTGTACTTCGTAATCTCGGAGATCTGGTCATATACGTTGAAGCCTACATAGTAGGTCCAGTCACCGTGGTGGTCGCGCCAGCGGAGGTCGAGTTCCCAGCCCTTGGTCTTCATGTCGGCCACGTTCTGCAGAGGAGCAGCAGCGCCAACGACGGCGGGGATTTCAACACCGGCGGCAAGCATGCCCTTGGTGGTGCGCTTGAACACGTCGAAGGTGGCGGTCAGGCGGTTCTTCAGGAAGGCGAGGTCAACACCGAAGTCGAAGGAGCGAACCTTCTCCCATGTGAATGCGGAGTTCACGAGGTCGGGGGTGCCGATTACTGCTACGTAGCCGTAGCCGTCGAGCCAAGCGGTGCTCATTGTGTTGAGAGCCATGGAGGGAGAGAACTGATAGGGAGAGATGTTCTGGTTGCCCAGAGCGCCGTAGCTGGCACGGAGTTTGAACTCGTCGAGCCAGTTCTTGGTCTTGGCCATAAAGGCTTCCTGGTCAACACGCCAGCCAATAGAACCGCTGGGGAAGAAGCCGAAGCGGCTGTCGGTGGGGAACTTGGAAGAACCGTCGTAACGTCCGCTGAGCTCGAAGAGGTAGCGGTTGTCATAGACGTAGTTGATACGGCCAAAGCCGCTGCGGATGGTGTACTGTGAGTAAGTGTCCTGGATGACCTTCTCACCGGTGCCGCCGCCGAAGCTGGGCACGCTGGGCACGCTCTGGCCCTTCACCTGACCGTAGAAATACTTATAGTCGGAGCTTTCCTGGTTGAAGCCGCCCATGAGCTTGAGTTCGTGCTTGCCCCAGGTGTGGTTGTAGTTGGAGTAAACGTTGATGGCGTTGTACTTCGTGATAGCGTCGCTCTTCTGATAGTAGTCCTGACCGGCGTTCACCACGTTCTTGGTGGCCAACTGGCAGTCGGCGAAAGTGAAGTTGCTGCTGTAGAAGTTCTGGTTCACATCCTTGCGGTCGAAGGTGTACTCACCCGTCACGGTCCAGCCGGGAAGGATGGTGAAGATCTCACGCAGGTTGATACGGGCCACGGCAATGTCCTTGTTGCTCACGGGAGCATAGAGAATCATGTTGTCGGGGGCCTGGCTGGGATAGTCTTCGGCGGTGCCGAGGATGCTGCCGGGCATGTTGCCTTCGGGATAGTAGTTCAGCAGGCGGGTGGTATAGAAACCGTTCATCATGCCGATGTTCTCGGGCATCTTCTTGTTGGCGTTGCTGTAGGAGATATTGGCCTCGGAGGTGAACCACTTGGTCACCTTACCGCTGATGAAGGTGCTGATGTTCTTGCGCATGAACTTATCCTTGTTGGTGATAAGGGCACCGTTACGATGCGTGTAGCCTGCGCCAATGCGGAACTGGATGCGGTCTGTGCCGCCGCTGGCGGTCAGGTTGTGCTTGTTCATCACGCCGTTCTCGAAGATCTGCTTGCTCAGATTCTTTTCGCTCAGCCAATACACGGCGCCGTCGGCATCCTTAAAGATACCGTCGCCCACGGTGGCGAGGCTGCCGGGGTTAGCCTTATACTGAGCCAGGTAGTCGGCCCATTTGCCCACGTTGCCGTTGCCGGCCCAATAGGTCTGGCTGTAGTCTGCCTCCTGGAAGGCATGGATGAAGTCGCCCAGGCTGGCCTGCTCCAACGTGCCGAGACGCTGGTCGAAGCCGGCATTGAAATTGTAGTTCAGCTTGAACTTGGCATCAGCCTTGGGGTGCTTGGTCGTCACCAGAATCACACCGCCGGCAGCGCGTGCACCGTAGATGGCAGCGGAGGCTGCGTCCTTCAACACGCTGACGCTCTCGATGTCCTCAGGATTGATCATATCGAGGTCGCCCTCAACGTTGTCAATCAGCACGAGGGGGCTGCCGCCGTTGATAGACAGCGCGCCGCGAATCTGGAAACTCTTGCTGCCGTCAATGCTGGAGCCGCCGCCGAGCGTAAGGCCGGGGATGGCACCCTGGAGGGCTGCTGCTGCGTTCGTCACAGGACGGTCGCCCAGCACGTCTTCCATCTTCACCTGGCTCACGGCACCGGTCAGGTTGACCTTCTTCTGCGTGCCGAAACCCACGACTACGGCTTCCTGAAGGGCTGTGTTGTCCTCATTCAGCACGAAGTCCATAGCGCCGCCGGTCCACTGCACGTCCTGAGCTGCATAGCCGATGTAGCTCACGTGGATGGTCTCTCCGGCCTTCACGCCTGTGATGGAGAAACGACCATTGGCGTCGGTCGTTGCGCCGCGTCCGGTGCCCTTGACGGATACTGTAGCACCAGCGAGAGGCATGCCCGTAGCATCGAGCACCACACCCGTAGCGACATCGTTTTGCTGCTGCTGAGCGGCTGCGGGAGCCGGAGCGGAGGCAGCGAATGCTGCACCACTGCAGAGGCCTGCAAGCAGCAGCATTAAGTTGAATGTCTTAATCGCTTTTTTCATAAGTTTTATTGATTAAGTTAATAAAAGGGGGTTGTGTTTTCGCTTGCGAATTTACAACATTTTTTAAGATTCACCCCCCCCGAATTGTTAAATAATCTTAAATAGGCTTATTTTCCTTAAAAGCCTCTCTGTTTAAGCCAGCTCCTTTTGCAAAACTCGCATTACAATTTTCCTTTAGCGTACCATTTTCTTTATTAACGCGGGCGCATAATGCGCTTCCACGCGCGCGCTGGCGCATTCCTTTTTATTTTTTACAAAAGCGCCTTTACGGCTATACCCTCTTCAAAAAATTGCAGAAAATTGCGATAAAATTTTTGCAAGGATTTTTGGCCGTTTTCGAGGGCCGCGACGACCTAAACCTGCATTAAGCAAAAAAACGCCTGTTTTCCGAAAAACGAAAACAGTCCCGTTTTTTTCAAGGTTTAATCCATTTTTCCCGATACCCTATTTTAGTAAAAACTAAAAGGGACATCGGAAAAAATGAAAGGGCGATTGTTCAAATTAAAAGGGGGATAATTTCAACTAAAAGGGCATTAGTTGCGACTAAAAGGGCTTTAGGAGGGACCCCCTCCCCGCTCCCCCGAGGGGGGAGTGCTGCGAGTTGGGACAAAAATGCGATTGGATTTTCGCCTATAAGGGGGTGTAGAGAGGGTTTTAGGGGGGCGTTTTCGCTCACCCTTGCGTTAAACACAAGAGAATCAGCGATATAGCAAACTCTCCCAGAATCGCACAGAAGTAAACGGCAATTTTTTTTTTGAAAATACGGCCTGTTTTTGAGGGTAAAATCGCAGAAAATCGTTACAAAAAATGCGTTTTGTTCCCTTGCAATATAAAAGGAGGGATAAATTTTGAGCCGCTTTTAGCCGACGGGGACGGCGACACGGCACAGGGACGCGGGTCGGCGGTGCAATAATCATGGCGCGAAGGGGAAGAAAAGGCGAAAAAAGCAAAAAAGAGCCTGATATTTTTGGTCGGCCGCGCGTTTCTTTGTATTTTCGCGCCAGATTTACCTCTTCACCATGCTTCTGCGCATCTTCAATCCTTCCCACGACGAATGTCTGGCCTCCGGCTCGCCCTACTACACACCGAGCCGCACGGCACAGGCCATGGACGCCGTCCGCCTGCCCGGCTGGCACTGCCTCGCCGACTCCCTTCCGCCCTGGGACGAGGTGGAGCGCATTGAGCCATGGGGATGGGACGCGCGCCTCGTGCACCTGTTGCGGCGCCGCGGATGCCCCGACCGCCTCCTGCCCTCCGATGAGCAACTGGCCACTATCCGCCGCCTGAGCAGCCGCCAGACGGCCGTGCGGCTGTTGCCCATGGTGACGGAGAGGTTTGAGAGTTGGTGGAAGACCCCCCTAAATCCCCCCGTAGGGGGGGACTTTCAGCGCGCGTTGAAGACCCCCCTAAATCCCCCCGTAGGGGGGGGACTTTCAGAGCGCGTTGAAGCCCCCCCTAAATCCCCCCGTAGGGGGGGACTTTCAGCGCGAGTTGAAGAGCCCCCTACGGGGGGATTTAGGGGGGTCTTTTTATTCAAATCCC
>JAZRYH010000005.1:0-33302 GCA_045600685.1 Alloprevotella sp.
TTCAACGTGAAGAGCAGTAACGTCCACTGCGGGAATGATATATTTTTTCATAATCGTAGGCTCCCTCCATCCTCCCCCTAAGGGGAGGCATACAGGAAGGGTTTGAATTTAATTGTTAATCATTGGTGGATATTACTTGATGATCTTCTTACCGCTCAGGATATTGATGCCCTTCTGCACCTTGTTGATGCGGCGGCCCTGGATGTCGTAGCCAGCCTTGAGGTTGGTGGCGCTCATCACGGCGTTGATGCCTTCGGTGCCTTCGAAGTCAACGATGAAGCCGCTGACGAGGGCAGTAGCGGTGGCATAGAAGGCCTTGTGGGCAGCGAGGGTAGTGCCTACATATCTGTAGAAGCCAGGCTTAGCGGGCGTACCGGCAACGGAGAAGACGTAGATATTATCGCAGTAGATGTCTGCCTTGGCATCTTCAACATCATAATCATCATCGTCAAAGTTGCCATAGAGGAGGTTTTCGAAGAAGAGACCACCCAAGGCTTCGTAGTCCTCTGAGGGATAGTCCTCTTCATAGTCATTGGTAACCTTGAAGCTGTAGGTGCCGGGGTTGCCTTCAAGGATGTAGGCATGACAGCCGGGGAGGTAGCTCTTCTCCCATTCTACGGGAGTGAGGTGACCCTCTTCGCCTTCATATATGCAGTAGTATGCCTTAACGCCTTCGGGCTTAACAAGGTCCTCCTCGTAAGCGATGGTGGCATAGCCGGCGGTGCCGATGGTGATTTCAATGCTGGGCGTGAGGTCATAGCCGC
Organism: Alloprevotella sp.; assembly: GCA_045600685.1. Lineage (GTDB taxonomy): Bacteria > Bacteroidota > Bacteroidia > Bacteroidales > Bacteroidaceae > Alloprevotella. Next base: position 765 of record JAZRYH010000005.1, read on the forward strand.
ACTTAGGACATACCGTGGCGTCTGCATCCACAATCTCAAAGCACTGGGGACAAGTCTGCTTTGCTGCAACGAGGATGAAGCTGTGAGGATCGGCAGCGCCCTTGTTGTTGTAGAGCTTGGCTTCCTCTGTTAAGAGTTTGGCAGCATCGGTACCAAGGAAACCGGTATAGGAGGCGGTGTTCTGATAGAAGGTGTAGATATCGTCTTCTGCCTTGGCAACGGTCCAGCCGAAGGAAGAAGTAGCGGGAACGGCATTCCAGGAATCTACGCCTACATATTTGTCGTCACCCTTGATAGCATATACGCCGTTGCTCATCTTCTCAAACTGGATTTCAGACTTATCTGTGGTGGAGAGAGCCACGTTGCCAGAAGTGGAAGTCATGGTGAGATACATATTGGTGGGTGCGTCGTAGCTCAGTATAAAGTAGGTCTTGGTAACGTCGATAAGGGCGGGAACGTAGGTTACGTTTACGTTCGTGCCACTGATGGTGATGCTGTAGTCAAGGTTTGTGATTTCGGTAGCGGTGAGTTCGGTTTCCTGCAGGCCGATGGCATCGAAGGTCTCGCCGTCAGCATACTCTTTGCCTTTGTAGGTTACTTTTGCATCGGAGGTGTTGCCAGTGATACGTATGGTGTAGGTCTCCTGCTCTACCTCTTCAAGAAGAAGGGCGGAAGAGTACGAACCGTTCATAAAAGGAGCTTCAGAATTATTGAAGGTGTTATTGGACTCCTGGATAAGGATATTACCTTTGTAAGAATTTACCCAACGTTCCTTGGCAGTAAGGTAATAGGTAGCGTTTTTGATAACTTCGGAGCATGTTACATTGCTGGAGCCAGCACTGCCAAGAGTGCCACCCTTGAATATAACCTTGTTGCCCTTTGTTGCAGTGGCCTGAACACCGTGAGAGGTGAGGTAGTTGCCCTCGGCGTTGACGAAGGTGAAGGGATATTCAGTGTCGCCAGAACTTTCAACGGTGAGCACATCGGCATCGGCAACAGAGGCGGTAACGCCAGTGCCGCTGATGTACATCTTCGTGCCGTCGGACTTCAGGATAGCAATCCTGTAGGACTTGCCTACCTCGGGAGCTACGGCTTCGGGAAGTTCGTTGATGCGAGTGAATACGAAGTAGTTCTCAGCATAGCCAGCATTGGAGGAGCTACCGACGGCAGGACCACCGAGATCCCAAGCTGCCCAGTTCTGGGTACCATTGCCCTGGATTCTCCATTCAGTGCCGTCGGTGCTGGGGATGAAGTAGAGGTTGTTGGGAGCGGAAGTGGCATAGAGACAATTAAGGCCTGCATAGTATTGGGCAATGTTGGCGGTGGTGCCACTGCCACCCTTATTGAACTGAATATTGAAGGCATTGTGACTGCCAGAGATATATACATAGGTTTTGAGGTCGTTGCCGTCCTCTACGAGACCGATGCCCCAGTTATTACCACTGACGGTACGGGGATAAGCAGCGAGATAGTAGCCCTTGGAGTTGGGATGAATCTGGCTTACGCCGTTGCCAATCTGAATCTGATACCAACCGGGAGTGAATACACTGTCGTCATTGCCAACTACGGCTTCTCTGGCTTGGTATTCCTTGTAAGTAACGTTGACGTTGTTATCTACGATGGTAACGGTGGCTACGTAACCTTCAACTTCTGCGGGAATGATTTCTTCGGGAGTTACGGTGCCGGCCTCGAAAGTTTCGCCGTTGCTATAAGTGTTGCCGTTGTAGGTAATCGTAGCACCGTCCGCACCAGAGATGTTTACGGTGTATTCCTTATTAGGAGCAGGAGTGAATACGTTGTCAATACGGCCGTAGGTGTTGTAGTTGCTGCCATCATTTGATTTTTTGGTAGCAATGTAGCGCAGGGTGTAGGTACCGGCGGGAATGTTGTTTACGGTATAAACATTTTTTGATTTCTGACCACCGCAATAGCCAGTGTGGTAGTCATGCTTAATGACCGTGGTACCATCAAGGATTTCGAGGCCTACGATGTCAATACGGTGGTTGCCGTCAAGATAGTTGAAGGTGGACTGAAGGTTACCGTTTTCTTCAACGATGACTGTCTTCTCAATCACGTACAGGTTTTCTGCTGTATAGTTAGTGGCGTCAAGTTCTGTGATGCCAGCGGGAACATTACCGCTCCATTCACTCCAGCAATCGGTGGTGAGAGGAGTGTAGTTGATAGAAGCATTGAGGATATTGACGTATTCAACGGTGATATCGGTGCCGGAGAGAACGACCTCGCCAGTATAGCCAGTAACATCCTTGGCGGAGAGCTGGGTGGCGGTTAAACCTGTGGCGGAGAGGGTTGTGCCATTGGCATACTCGTTACCGTCAAAGATGAGACGGCCGTCGGTATGACCCGTTACGGTTACATTGTAGGTCTGCTCAACAACTTGCTCCGTGCTTTCAGTCAGCGTCCACCAAGAACGGCCGTTGCTGGGGCCTGCAGTGTACATGTACTGATTGGTGTTACAGTTGATACCAAAGCCCGTATTAGAGGCTGGGCAGATTTTTACATAAGTGCCATCGGTTTCAACCTTCCAAGGAGACTTGGCAGTACCAAGAGTGACGGGCTTATCTGCACCGACCTCATTGTAGGAGAGATACTTCTTCGTGGCATAGTCACCGACGTAATATTGACCGTCAGTACCGGTAGCCTCGAAGAACCACGTTGTGGCTGTTGAACATTGGCCGTTCAGCGTGCCATTGGGTGCTGACCAATAGGTGTTGGCAGCAGCCTTGTTGAGGAATGTGTAGACATAATAAGTCTGCACTCCGCCAACTTCCTGCGGACTGGTTTTTACCGATGTAACACCGGCCCACGCGCTCGTGACACTCATGATCAGTGCCACGGCAAGAAAAAGAATCTTTTTCATTTGTGAATTGTTTTGGTTAATAAAGTGAATTAATGTTGTGTTAGATATTTCTTTTTATAAACTTTTCAAAGAGAAATACATATTTCGGGCGCAAATTTACAAAAAAAAAGGGGGGGGGCAAAGTTTTTTATCGTTTTTTGTTGATTTTCTGCATTTTTTGCACTGCGCGCAGTCTTTTTCTATTAAAAACACTCCGCCAATGTTTCAAAAATGTTACGAGTTGAGAGTAGAGCGTCAGTCTGCGAAACCGTGCGTTCTTTGTCAAAATTTTTTACATTTTTTACCCTCAAAAACGGGCTGTATTTTCAAAAAAATTTTTTTCGTTTACTTCTACGCGATTCTACGAGAGTTTGCTATATCGCTGATACCCTTACACTTAACACTTGCAAGAGGTAAAACGTGACCCCAAGCCCCCCTCAATCCCCCCTTTGGGGGGACTTTCAACGCGCGTTGAGGACCCTTGTTGTGCCCTCCCCCCTCGGGGGAGCGGGGAGGGGGTCGTACCGATGTCCCTTTTAATTGAAATTATCCCCCTTTTAATTCGAATTATCCCCCTTTTAATTGAAATTATCTCCTTTTTAATTGAAAATATCTCCCATTTAATTTGTCCGATGTCCCTTTTAATTTTTGCTAAGGTATGGTGTAGGGAAAAATAAATGGAAATTTGGAAAAATTTGATGGAAATTTGGAAAAATTTGTACTGATTCTAAATTTTGAAAAACTGGAGTTTTCGGGCTTAATGCGGGTTTGCGCCGTTGCGAGTCGCGAAAACGGTCAAAAATCTCTGCAAAATTTTGTCACAATTTTTTACAACTTCCGAAGAGAGAGGAAGGAAAGCGGGGATGAGTAGAAGTGCTGATAAAATGATGCGCCGAAAAATAAGAATGTAGTGAAATCGGTTCATCCCTATGTAGGCTTATGCGCGCGCGTGTATATAAATATAATGTGTGTGGCACTTTCAACAAAAGAGGCAGGAACCTTGCGGTACCTGCCTCGTGGAGCCGATAGCCGGACTCGAACCGGCGACCCACGCATTACGAATGCGTTGCTCTACCAACTGAGCCATATCGGCGTTTTGCGGGTGCAAAAGTACAAAGAATTTGCGGCACGGCCAAATATTTTGTGCTTTTTCTTTGTAAAGAGTGGTCTGTCTTGGCGTTTTTTCGTAACTTTGTAGCGCAAATATAGAGATGAATCCGACTATTAAAGACAACTTTTACTACTTTTTCAACATTACGGACATTACAGGCAAAGCGTAGTTTTTGTTGTATCTGTTGTCTTAAAAATAAGAAGAAATTATTATTACCATAACCCTTGTCTCATAACTACATGAAGCACTTTATTTCATCACTCGCAGCCCTCGTGCTGCTCTTCTGCGCCGCCCCCTCGGGCCATGCCGCCGAAGACCTCACCCACTATGCCAACCCCTTCATCGGTACCGCCGCCACAGGGCATACCTTCCCGGGCGCCTGTTGTCCCTTCGGACTGGTGCAAGCCTCGCCCTGGACAGGCAGTGTGGGGTGGCAGTACTGCACGGGCTACGTGTATGACGACCCCACCGTATGGGGCTTCGCCCAGACCTGCCTCAACGGCACCGGTTGCGCCGACCTGGGCGACGTGCTTATCCAGCCCGTGCAGCAGGAGGACATCAAACTGGAGGCCGCTACGGAGAAGGAGCCCCGCACCGGAGCCTTCCCCGCTGCCTACGACAAGAAGAGCGAGAAGGCCTGGCCCGGCTATTACGGTGTGACCTACCAGAACGGTATCCACTGCGACGCCACGGCCACGGAGCACATCGGTTGCTACCGTTTCACCTTCCCCTCCGCCACGCTGGAGCAGAATATCTACGTAGATTTGCAGCACAACCCCGCGTGGTGCGACAAGCAGTACTTTACGCATATCACCGCCAGTGAACTCAACTGGGACGACACGCAGACGCTGAGCGGCCACACGCAGAGCAACATCTGGACGGAGCAGGACGTGTATTTCGTCATCCACTTCTCCAAGCCCATGACGGGCATGAAGGAGCGCCCCCTGCGCAAGGACGAGCGCGGCCGCAAGGTGCTCGTGAGCTTCGCCCCCGGCGGTGAGCCCCTGGAGGTGCAGGTGGCCTTGAGCAGCCGCAGCATAGAGGGAGCCCGCAAGAATCTGATGGCGGAGGGCGGCAAGACCTTCCGGCAAGTGGAGGAACAGGCCCGCGGCGAATGGCAGCAGCTCTTCGAACGCTTCCAACTCACCGGTACGGAGGAGCAGAAGGTGAGCTTCTACACCGCCCTCTATCACGCCCTTATCCAGCCCAACAACATTGCCGACTGCGGCGAGACGCCTGAATACAGCACCTTCTCGTGCTGGGACACCTACCGCGCCCTGCACCCCTTCTATACCCTCGCCTTCCCCGAGCGCGTGAGCGACCTCGTGGGCTCTCTCGTCACGCAGGGCGAGCGCCTGGGCCACCTTCCCATCTGGGGACTCTGGGGCAAGGATACCTTCTGTATGATAGGCAACCACGGCGTGAGCATCATTGCCGAAGCCTACAACAAAGGCCTGCTCTCCCAGGCCGACGCCCTGCGCGCCTACAAGGCCGTGAGGCAGACCCTCACCGTGAGCCACGAGCCCAAGAGCGACTGGGAACTCTACACGCGGTATGGCTACTTCCCCACTGACAAGGTGGAGAGCGAGAGCGTGAGCCGCACGATGGAGTGCTCCTACGACGACTATGCCGCCGCCACGATGGCGAAAGGCCTGGGCCTGAAGGACGACGCCAAGATGTTTGGCGAGCGCGCCGAATACTGGCAGAACGTCTTCGACCCCACCACGCGCTTCGCCCGTCCCCGCAAGGCTGACGGCACGTGGAAGGGCCCCTTCGATCCCTCCTCCGTGGGCCACGCCGAGAGCGTAGGCGGCGACTACACCGAGGGCAATGCCTGGCAATACACCTTCCACGTGCAGCACGACGTGCCCACCCTCATCAAGCTCATTGGCGGCAAGGACGCCTTCTGCCAGAAACTCGACTCCTTCTTTACCCTGCGCCTCGAGACGACGGAGAGCGACGTGACGGGCCTTATCGGTCAGTACGCCCACGGCAACGAGCCCTCCCACCACGTGGCTTATCTCTATGCCCTCGCCGGCCAGCCCGAACGCACACAGGAAATCGTGCGGCAGGTGTGTTCCACCCTTTACGGCACCACGCCCGATGGCCTCTCCGGCAACGATGACTGCGGTCAGATGTCTGCATGGCTCATGCTCTCCACGATGGGCTTCTACCCCGTTGATCCCGTGGGCGGTGAGTACGTACTCGGCGCCCCCCAGATGGAGCGCGTCGTCCTTCAGTTGCAGGGCGGCAAGAAACTCACCGTTGAGGCTAAGGGTCTGAGCGAGAGCAACAAGTACGTGCGCCGCATCCTCTGGAACGGCAAACCCTACAAGAAAGCCACCATCTCCCATAAGCAGTTGATGCAGGGCGGAAGGCTGACGTTTGAGATGACCAACAGCCTCACCCCGTCGCGGTAGCCTACGGCTCCGCGCCACCCCTCCCGGCCTCTCTCTGGCTCCGCCATCTCTCCCCTATTGGGGAAAGAGTTCGCTCTTGGGCGAGGGAGGGGGATATACTCCTAAGTAATGGTGAAATAATAAGTTCAGAAGATTTGGACAGGATTTTTGAGCTATTTTTGTGCTGCTCTTGAAGGCGCATAGCGGGCTATGCAACTGAAAGGCAGCGCAAAAAGAGCCAAAAAGACAGCCAAAGCTGACGAATGCACTTAGTTACGAACTTTAGGAAGTTATTTTTTTACCATTACTAAAGGTAGTGGTGCGGGCGTTCCTCTCCTTATTTGCAAACTATTAACTATTCTTCACCGAACTCCGTCCTGTAGAGGTATTTTCCCCTCCCTAATAGGGGAGGGGTGGCGCGGCACGAAGTGGCCGCGACGGGGTGAGGCTTTTTCTATGTCCTACTTCCTTCTCAAAGCCGGCCGGCGCGAGCGCAAGGCCGTGGAATTGCTTACGGCCGCAGGCCTTGAGCATTACCTCCCTATGCACATGGTGGCGGAGGAGAGGCACGGTGTGCGGCGCCTTGTGGAGCGGCCCCTCATCAGCAATATGTTGCTGGTGAGGGCACCGTATGAAGAGGTGAACACCTTCGTGCGGCGACACGACTTCCTGCATTTCGCCTTCCGCAAGCGTGAAAAGGGCTTCGCCATCCTCGAAGTGCCCGACGAGGAGGTGGAGGCCTTCCGCCAGGCCGTGGAGAAGATGGGCGAAGAGCTCCGCTACTATGCCCCCGACACCGTGGCCTTGCACCGTGGCGACCGCATCCGCGTCATCGGCGGGCCGCTCCACGGCATGGAGGGCACACTGCTGCGCGATAAAGACGAGCATCAACCCTGGCTCATGGTGAGCTTCCCCTTGCTCGGCAGCCTCTCCGCCCGTATAGCCCCTGAACATGTTCAGATAATAGGTGAAGAGTAAAAGCGGAGGTGGCGCAAGTGACAAGAAAAGTGCGACGCGCGCGTAAAATAAATAAGGAGAATGGCGCAGTAGCGCAAACTGTACCGCACAAAATAGGTGGTGCGGCGCGCTTTTTTGTTATAAAATAAAGGGAAGAATGCAAATTTCTTAAGAAAAGTGGCGCGCTTTGCCGTTTTTTTACTAACTTTGCGCGCTGAATGGGCAAAAACGCCCGATTCATTCCTATTGCCAATAAAATAATAACTAAAAAATAACTAAAATCAATGGCAGCATTACAATCTATTCGCAAGCATGGCATCCTTCTGATTGCCATTATCGGTCTTGCACTTTTTGCCTTTATTGCTGGCGACCTTTTCAAGTCATGTGAATCAATATTCGGCATGAACCGCAGCGTAGTAGGCAAGGTTTTCGGTGAAAAGCTCAACTACAACGACTTCATTGAGGAAGTGAACGACGCTTCTGAAATGATGAAGATGCAGAAAATGATGCAGACGGGTGATGACAACCTCACCGAAGATGAACAGCAGCAGATTCGCGAATCTGTGTGGAATCAGTATGTACAAAACAAGCTCATTGAGCACGAAGCTGAGAAGCTCGGTCTCACCGTAAGCGACGAGGAGATACAGACCGCCATCGCCAAGGGCGAGGCTTCCAGTCTCCAGCGTCTGGGCCAAATACTCGACCCTCAGACCGGCCGCTTTGACTACGCTGGCCTTCAGAACTTCTTCAAGCAAGCCAAGAAGATGCAGGGCACTGAGGCTGCCCCCGGCCAGCAGGAACAGGTGGACATGCTGACGCGCATCTGGAAATACACCGAGCGTTGTCTCCGCAGCGAACTTCTGGTTCAGAAGTATCAGGCTCTCCTGTTCGGCTCCTTCATCAGCAATGACGTAGCCACGCAGCAATATCTGGCCGACGTCAACAACAGCACGAAGGTCCTCGTAGCCAGCATCCCTGCCGCTTCCATCTCCGACAAGGAAGCCAAGGCCAGCGAAGACGACGTCAAGGCTGTGAGCAACCTCTACAAGGAAGTTATGATGCAGCCCCAGGAAACCCGCGATATCAAGTACATTGACGTTGAGGTAACGCCCAGCGCTGCCGACAGTGCCGCTCTCAAGAGCAAGATGGAGGAGACGTATCAGCAGGTTGTCTCCGGCGAAGACCTCGCAGCCGTGGTTAATGCCGCCAACAGCATGAAGCGCTACATCAACGCTCCTGTCACCAAGGCCGCATTCCCCAGCGACATTGCCGCTCTGCTCGACACCATCGCCGTAGGTACCACGACAAGGCCTTATTTCAATCAGACGGATAACACCTACAACATCGTGCGCCTCATCAGCCGCCAGCAGATGTCCGACTCCATCCAAGTATGCCGCGTTCAGCCCATCCTGAAGCAGGGCGAGGGTGAAGAGAAGCTTGCCGCACGTGCCGACAGCATCCTCAACGCTCTCAAGGGCGGTGCCAACTTCAAGTCCATTGCTCAGAAGTATGGCCAGCCCGGCGACACCACCTGGCTCACGAGCGAAATGTATCAGCAGGGCCTCGAGGACGAGACGAATGCTAAGTTCTTCACTCTGCTCAACACCGCCGCCATCGGCGAATATCAGAAGTTTGAGGTTGACGGAGGCTGCGAGATCTTCCAGGTAGTGAACCGCAAGAGCCCCGTGACCAAGTACAACGCCGCCGTAGTGAAGGTGCCCCTCGACTACAGCAACGATACCTACAACGCCGAGATCAATAAGTTCAATCGTTTCCTCGCTGCCAGCAAGACTCTGGCCGACGTAGAGAAGAACGCTCCCAAATACGAGTACAACGTTCGTGAGATGAAGGGCTTCCACAGCAATTCCTATCGCATCGCACAGATTGATGACACGAAGGAAGCCATCAAGTGGATCTTCGACGAAGCCAAGGAAGGCGACCTCAGCCGTCTCTATGAATGCGGTCAGCAGCATCATCTGCTCCTTGTGGCCGTCACCGGCATCCATGAAGCAGGTTGCGATGTAGAGAACCCCCAGTATAAGCAGTTTGTGAACGCTGTGGCCAACGGCCGCGCAAAGAGCGAAGCTGCCTACAAGAAGCTCGCTGGCGTGAAGACCGTTGCCGAGGCTCAGAAGAAGGGTGCAGAAGTTGATACCATCAACGTTCAGTTCTACAATTCTCCCGTAGTGCCCAAGGTTGGCGCTGTAGAGCCCGCCATCAGCGGTGCCGTAGCAAAACTCAAGAAGGGCCAGACCGCAGTTGTCAAGGGTAGCAATGGCGCTTACGTTGTTGAGGTTCTCAGCACCGAGAAGAGCGAGCAGCAGAGGGATGCCAAGGCCGTCAGCAACGAGGTCGTAGGCATGCAAATGCAGATGGCAGGCCTGATGGAGCAGAGCATGTATGGCATGAGCCCCAGCATGAATGGCATAAACAACGTCCTCTATCGCAAGGCCAAGGTTGTTGACAACCGCTATAAGTTTTAGCCCAGGCGTGTAAGCCTCGTGTGCGCGCACGCTAATAATAAATAAGGAGCACCCGCGGGGCATGAAGCCTTGCGGGTGCTTTGTTCTGAACTCCTCTTGAGAGTGTAAAAACAAGAGCCGACTTAAGCAAGACGGAAGCCGACATAATCAAAACGAAAGGCGACTTACTTTAAACTAAAGGCGACTCGGTAAAGCCTAAATGCGGGCCAGTAAACACTACAAGGGAAAAAAGACCATCGGAAAGCGGTGAAGTTACAGGAAATCCTGCCCATGATAGGGCGCGGCGCCAGTGTGCGAGATTTGCATGCGGCGTTGCGCGACGGGAAACCGGCTCAGGTGCATCTGAGTGGGCTTCACGGCAGTGCGCTGGCCGTAATGCTGGCCTGCGGACTGAAGGGCGTGGAACGCACCGTGCTCTGCTTGCTCTCCGAGCGCGAGGCGGCCGAGAACTTCTTCAATGATTTGCGGCTTCTCCTGGGTGAAGAGCGCGCCGTGTTGCTGCCCAGCAGTTTCCGCCGCTCCGTGAAGTACGGCCAGCGGGATGCCGCCAGCGAGATACTCCGCACCGACGTTTTTACGCGCAGTCTGGAGAACACCGTTGTCGTGACCTATCCCGAGGCACTGGCTGAGAAAGTGCCAGCCCGCACCGACGTGGAGGCCAGCAGCCTCACCATCAGGGTGGGGGAGATGCATGACCTCACGGAGGTTGAGCAACGCTTGCTTCAACTTGGTTTTCGTCGCACCGACTACGTCTATGAGCCCGGCGAGTATGCCGTGCGCGGTTCGCTGCTCGACGTCTATAGTTTCACCAACGACCTCCCGCTGCGTCTCGACTTTTTCGGCGACGAGGTGGAGAGTATCCGCACGTTTGAGGTGCAGAGCCAGTTGAGCAAGGAGCAGCGCCGTGAGGTCACGCTCATCAATGCCGAGCAGGCCGTGGCCGCTAAGCGCGGCGGCAACGACGGCGTGGCGCTCGTGCCCTTCACGCAGTATCTGCCGGAGGACGCGGCCGTGGTGACCGACGACCTTGCGCTCTGCCTCGACCTCGTGCAGCGTGCCAGTGACGAAGGCTTCTCCCACGCCGCCCAAATCACGGAGAGCGACCTCCCCGACATCCGGCACCTCCTTGCCACGGCCGACGAGATAGCCGACGGGCTGAAAGGTCATCAGCTGCTGCAGCAAAAGCGTCTGGAAGGCCGCCGCGTCAGAGAGATTGAGTTCTCCACGGCCCCGCAGCCGCTCTATCATCGCAACTTCGACCTCCTCAAGAGTGGTTTCCGCCAGCTTGTTGACGAGGGTCTCACGCTCTGCCTCTGCGCCGACCAGCAAAAACAGTTGGAGCGTCTGCGCGAGATACTGGAGGACGTGGCCGCTTTCAACGGCGTAGGCCAGACACTCCACGCCGGCTTCATTGACAAGCAGGCCGGCCTCTGCCTCTTCACCGACCACGAAATCTTCGATCGCTACCACCACGCCCCGCTCCGCACCGACGGTGCCCGCAACGCCAAGATGGCGCTCTCACTGAAGGAGTTGATGCAGTTTGAGCCGGGTGACTACGTGGTACACGTGGACCACGGCATAGGACAGTTCCAGGGGCTCGTGCGAGAGCCCGGTCCCGACGGCAAGATGCGCGAGAGCATCAAACTCGTCTATAACCGTAACTCCATTGTCCTCGTCAGCATCCACGCCCTCCACAAACTCAGCAAATACAAAGGCCGCGAGGGTGAAGCTCCTCAACTCAGCACCCTCGGCACCGGGGCCTGGGAGCGCATGAAGGAACGCACCAAGAGCAAACTCAAGGACATTGCCCGCGACCTCATCCTCCTCTATGCCCGCCGTTGTGAGAGTCCCGGCTTCGCCTTCTCCCCCGACTGCTCGCTGCAGACGCAACTCGAGGCCTCCTTCGCCTATGAGGACACCCCCGACCAGCAGGTCGTCACGCAGCAGGTGAAGGAAGATATGGAGCGCCGCCGGCCGATGGACCGCCTCGTGTGTGGCGACGTGGGCTTCGGCAAGACCGAAATCGCCGTGCGTGCCGCGTTCAAGGCAGCCTGCGACAGCAAGCAAGTGGCCGTGCTCGTGCCCACCACGGTCCTCGCCCTGCAGCACTACCGCACCTTCCGCGACCGTCTCCGCGAGATGCCCGTCCGTGTGGATTACCTCAGCCGCGCCCGCTCCGCCAAGGACACCAAACAGATACTTTCCGACCTTGAAGAAGGGCGCATCGACATCATCATCGGCACCCATAAGCTCATCGGCAAGGCCGTAAAGTTCAAGGACCTCGGTTTGCTCATCATAGATGAAGAGCAGAAGTTCGGCGTCAGCGTAAAGGAACGCCTGCGCCAGTTGCGGACCGACATAGACACCCTCACGCTCAGTGCTACGCCCATCCCGCGCACTTTGCAGTTTTCCCTGATGGGAGCCCGCGATCTCAGCATCATACAGACGCCGCCGCAGGGGCGCTACCCCATACAGACCGAGGTTCACACCTTCTCCGCAGAAGTCATGGCCGAAGCCATCAACTTTGAAATGTCGCGCGGCGGGCAGGTGTTCATCGTCACCCATCGCATCAGCCAGCTTGAGCATCTGCGCGAACTCATCGCCAAGTACGTGCCCGATGCCCGCGTCGCCGTAGGCCACGGCCAGATGCCGCCGGAGAAACTGGAGAAAATCATCATCGGCTTCACCGACTACGAGTACGACGTGCTCCTCTCCACCACCATCGTGGAGAACGGCGTGGACATCCCCAACGCCAACACCATCATCATCGACAACGCCCACCACTTCGGTCTCTCCGACCTCCATCAGATGCGTGGTCGCGTGGGGCGCAGCAACCGCAAGGCCTTCTGCTACCTCATGGCGCCCCCCCTCTCCGCGCTGCCCGATGATGCCCGTCGGCGTCTGCAGGCCGTGGAGAACTTCTCCGACCTCGGCGCCGGCATCCATATCGCCATGCAGGACCTCGACATCCGCGGCGCCGGCAACCTCCTCGGTGCAGAGCAGAGCGGTTTCATCGCCGACCTCGGCTACGAGACGTATCAGAAGATTCTTGCCCAGGCCGTGGCCGAACTGCGCGTAGAGATGGCCGAGGCCGCCGAACTGCCCATGGCCCGGCAAGGCGGCGAGCACGATGCCTCCGAGTTTGTGGACGACTGCCAGTTTGATACCGACCTTCCCGCCTTCCTCCCCGAGACCTACGTCCCCGGCAGCAGCGAACGCATGCTCCTCTATCGCGAACTCGACGGCCTGCAGACCAGTCAGCAAGTAAAAGCCTTCCGCCAGCGCCTCGAGGACCGCTTCGGCCGCCTCCCCGACGAGGCCGAAGGACTACTTTCCGTCGTGGCACTGCGTCGTATGGGCCGACAGCTCGCCGTGGAGCGCCTCACGCTCAAGAATGGCACCCTCGTCCTCAACTTTGTGGCCCAGCGCGACAGCGCGTTCTTCAAGAGCGCGGCCTTCAGTGGCGTGATAAACTTCGCCATGCAGCACTTCCGCCGCTGCAAGATTGATGAAGGCAAGGAGCGCCTCCGCTTGATTGTCAACGATGTGGACAGCCTCCGCCAGGCAGCCGAACTCCTCAACATCCTCCGCGCCTCATAGAGCCCTCACGCTCCGTTTCCGCATATTCAACAACAACATACTCCCTATGGCACACCACGATCTTATCACCCCAGAAGAAGTGGCCGAGACCGTCGCTTGGTTCAAGACTCAGAAGCCTGACATCCCGCAGGAGATGGAAGTCCTTCCCGGCGTCGTGGCCCGCGACCTCCCCACCACAGTACGAAAATATCTTGAATTAGCCGACGTGTCTGCCGGCAACCCCACTTATGTCGGCCAGCTCTCCCATCTTGTGGCCATTCGCCGCAAACTGGAGCAGATGCAAGCCGGCAAATAATCCGTGGCCTCCGTCTCTAATATAATTCTCCCGCATACAAATCAACAAAACATACCATTATGGAACTTAGTGAACAAGAACTGGGCCGCCGCCAGGCCCTCACCGCCCTGCGTGAGCTGGGTATCGACCCCTATCCCGCAGCAGAATTTCCCGTGAATGCCTATTCCGATGAAATCCGCGCCAATTTCGTAGATCTCCCCACCACCACCGATGAAGAAGGCAACGAAGTGCCCGGCGTAGCCACGCCCGAGAACAGCCGCCAGGTCATCGTGGCCGGCCGAATGATGAGCCGCCGCGTGATGGGCAAGGCTTCCTTCTCCGAACTCATGGACAGCCGTGGCCGCATACAGATTTACGTGCAGCGCGACGCCATCTGCCCCGACGAGGACAAGACCCTCTACAACGTGGTCTATAAGAAACTCCTCGATCTCGGCGACTTCATCGGCGTGAAGGGCTATGTCTTCCGCACCAAGACCGGCGAGATAAGCATCCACGCCCAGGAACTCTGCCTCCTCTCCAAGAGTCTCAAGCCCCTCCCCGTGGTGAAGACCGATGCCGACGGCAACGTCTATGATGCCTTCACCGACCCCGAACTCCGCTACCGCCAGCGCTACGTTGATCTCCTCGTCAACGCCGGCGTGAAGGACACCTTCCTCAAACGTGCCACCATCCTGCGCACCATGCGCCAGGTCTTCGATGAGGCCGGCTTCACCGAGGTGGAAACTCCCATTCTCCAGCAAATCGCCGGCGGCGCTGCTGCACGCCCCTTCATCACCCACCACAACACCCTCGACACCGACATGTACCTCCGTATCGCTACCGAACTCTATCTCAAGCGTCTCATCGTGGGCGGCTTCGAGGGCGTGTATGAAATCGGCCGCAACTTCCGCAACGAGGGCATGGACCGCAGCCACAACCCCGAGTTTACCTGCATGGAACTCTATGTGTCCTACAAGGACTACAACTGGATGATGACCTTCACCGAGCAGTTGCTCGAAAAGATATGTCTCGCCGTCAATGGCACGACGGAGGTGCAGATTGGCGACAACGTCGTCAGTTTCAAGGCCCCCTACCGCCGCCTTCCCATCCTCGACGCCATTAAGGAAAAGACCGGCCACGACCTCTCCGCCATGTCCGAGGACGAGATGCGCAAGATAGCCAAGAGCCTCGGCGTGGAAGATACCGACAAGATGGGCCGCGGCAAACTCATCGACGAAATCTTCGGAGAAACCTGCGAGGGCACCTTCATCCAGCCCACCTTCATCACCGACTATCCCGTGGAAATGTCGCCCCTGACGAAGATGCACCGCTCCAAGCCCGGCCTCACCGAGCGTTTCGAACTTATGGTCAACGGCAAGGAACTCGCCAACGCCTATTCCGAGCTCAACGACCCCCTCGACCAGGAGCAGCGCTTCATTGACCAGATGAAGCTCGCCGACAAGGGCGATGACGAGGCCATGGTCATCGACCACGACTTCCTACGCGCCCTCCAGTACGGCATGCCTCCCACCTCCGGCATCGGCATCGGCATCGACCGCCTTGCCATCCTCATGACCGGCCAGAGCAGCATACAGGAAGTGCTCCTCTTCCCCACCATGAAGCCCGAGGTGAAGTAATCCCGGCGGCCATTCCCGCCATCTTTGCGGCCCCTTCCGCCTTTACCGCGTCCTCTCTGTCATTTCCGCGCCCCTTAACGCGCAGAAATGCTTACGGATGCCCCTCTTTTTTCCCGCTGCAAGCCTTGTAAAACCACTTCTGCAAGGCTTGCAGCGTTTTTTTTCATGTGCATGCGGCGCGTAATGTTTATTTTTGCGGACGTAAGTCAAATTAAGGAGACGATAGCAATTTTGCACAACATCTTTTTTTATCAAGAATTAAAGAATTAAGGAAATTTTCGCAGTGTTCCAATAATGAATTTTTAGGAATTACGCAGTGCTGGAGCACTGTTGAATTGTTGCCCGCAGGAATTCCGCTGCATCAGGCAGCTAATTCAAAAGAATTCCAGGCAGAAGGCTAACGAAGTAATTCTTTAATTCTGTAATTCTTGATAAAAATAAAAGACAGACAGGTTTGTACCAAAAAGTATATCATTGCCCAAATATAAACAAAAACAGCCCTATGAAAAAGCCCAACGAACCCCTCCCGCAAAACGCCAATGACGACCTCCTCGTGGACATGTTCCCGCCCGTAGAGGACAAGAGCGCCAACATCATCAAAGTCATCGGCGTAGGTGGCGGCGGCAGCAACGCCGTGGCCAATATGTACAACGAACACCCCACCGGTGTGCGCTTTGCCGTGTGCAATACCGACTCTCAGGCCCTTTCCCACTGCCCCGTGCCCGTGCGCGTGCTCCTTGGCACCGAAGGCCTCGGCGTGGGCGGTGTGCCCGAGAAGGGTCAGGAGGCCGCCGAGCGGAGCCTCGAAGCCACGCAGGGCTTCTTCGATGAGGCCACGCGCATGGTGTTCGTCACAGCCGGCATGGGCGGCGGCACAGGCACCGGCGCAGCACCTGTCATCGCCCGTCAGGCCCGCGAGCGCGGCATCCTCACCATCGGTATCGTTACGCTGCCCTTCGCCTTCGAGCGCCGCCGTCGCATCAACAAGGCACTGAAGGGACTCATCCGCCTGCACGAAACCGTAGATGCCCTCCTTGTTATCAACAACGAGCGCCTTCTCCAGATTTATGCCGACGGATGCACTACGGCCCTCGAAGCCTTCAAACGTGCCGACGACATTCTTTCGCGCGCCACCCTGAGCATAGCCGAAATCATCACCGTAGAGGGCATCATCAACCGTGATTTCTGCGACGTGCAGTCCACCATGCGCGACGGAGGCTCGGCTATCATCAGCGTAGGTCACGGCACGGGTGAGGGGCGCATCTTCCGCGCCATGCACGACGCCCTCAACTCGCCTCTTCTCACCGGTGTGCGCATCGAGGATGCCAAACGCCTGCTCTGCATCGTCTATACCGGCGAAGAGTCTCCCGTCTGCATCAACGAGTTCAATGATTTACAGGACTTTATGGAAGGCCTCTCGCCCGATGTGGAGTTTATCTTCGGCCTCTATCCCGACCCCGCCCTCGGCGATGAGGTGAAGGTCAGCATCGTGGCCAGCGGCTTTGACGACGATTTCCCTGCCGACGTTGACCTCCTTTATGAAAAATACTATGGCGCCGTTCCCGCCTCGCACCAGACCGCTCAGCCGCAGCAGCAGGAAGGCTTGCAGGCAGTACAGCCCGTTGCATGCAACGAAGCTCCCACCGCTGACGTTGCTCCCGCCGTTTCCGCCGATTCCTCATGCACCTCATCGTCTTCTTCCCCCTCTGCCCAAGTGCCCGGCTCCCGACCCACTCGTCCCGGGGGCGGCCGTTCCCAATGGGTGGAGCGCCTGGGCAATTACATTTCGCATATATTTGAGGAATAATCGCGTTTTGTCTTCATGTCGATAAATCAAAAACAAATTCATAACGGTTTTTAGAAAAGTGTAAAAAATTTTGACAAAACGAAAAAAGGAGAAATCGCGGCGTTACGCGACCTAAACCTTCTTTCGGCAGAAAAACGTTCGTTGGCCCGTCATTTTCTTCTCCGCCTCCCCCCACCTTTTTTTTCGATGTCCCTTTTACGCGCGACTGAAAGGGACATCGGAAAAAATTAATGGGACATCGGAAAAAATTAATGGGACATCGGACGAACTAAAAGGGACATAATTTTTGCTAAAAGGGACATAGTTTTTGCTGAAAGGGGGATAATTTTCGCTCCCGCCCGCAGTTTTCCGAAAAAAATGGCAAAAAAGCCATCGTCCGACGGCCATTTTTCACACTTTTAGGCGGGTGTAGCGCGCCCGAAGAAAACTGCGCCGAAATCCTCGTAGGGCTAAACGCTTGTAAATGAGCCGTGTAAAAGCGTGATAAAAATAGCGTTTTTTCCCTCCGAACCTCCGCGCGCTGCCCTCCACGCCCGAAAATCGCTAAAAAAACGCACGAAAAATGTAAAAAATTTTGACAAAAAAATAACAGTTACGTGCGTTGAGTTAAAGTGTTGGTATAAGTGAGCAGAACTTTTATGGCGCGGGCAGGAAACAGTAATAAACTGTTGACGTATGGTGAAAAAGAGTTTATTATTCGTAACTCCAAACTTTGTTTTTAGATGCTTTCGCCCGGAAAAACCGAGAAAAACAGCGTTTCACTTGGCTCTTCCCACGCTTTTTTGTACTTTTGTAGCGGATTAAACCTTATTGCCAAGCGCATATACGCCTACCATGAAAATATTCAAGTGGCTCTTCGGAGGCAGTAAATATAAGAACGTTCACGACCGCGGCAAGGGCGTGGCCATCATAGGCAGCGGGTCGTGGGCCACGGCTGTGGCTAAGATAGTCCTGGCCAAGGAGGACGAAATCACGTGGTACATCCGCCGTCAGGAGGCTATTGACGCCTTCAGGCGTACGGGTCGCAACCCCGACTATCTCTCGCAGGTGCCCTTCGACGTGGATTGCATCCACTTCACACGCGACATCAACGAGGCCATCGCTACGTGCCACACCATAATCTTTGCCACACCCTCGCCCTATCTTAAGCCCACGCTCAAGGATCTTGAGGTGGAACTCAAGGGGAAGCTTCTCGTCTTTGCTACCAAGGGCATCGTGCCCGATGAGAACCTCATCCTCACGGACTATTTCGAGCAGCAGTTTCAGGTGCGACCCAGCAACATGTGCGTGCTCTCTGGCCCCAGTCATGCTGAGGAGGTGGCGATGGATCGCATCACCTATCTCACGGTGGCCTGCACCGACCTGCACACGGCGGAGAAAATCTGCGAACGTCTGCAGAGCGACGTTGTGAGGCTGACGGCCAGCAACGACGTGCGCGGCATAGAAATGGCCGGCGTGCTGAAGAATATCTACAGCGTGGCCGCCGGCGTGTGCCACGGACTGGGCTATGGCGACAATTTCCAGGCCGTGCTCATGAGCACCGCCGCGCGGGAGATGCAGCGTGTGCTGGCTGCCGCCAATGCCGTGCCCCGCAACATTTGTGACAACGTGTATCTGGGCGACCTGCTCGTGACGGGCTACAGTAATTTCTCGCGCAACCGCCAGTTTGGTACCATGCTCGCGCAGGGCTATTCCATCAAGGCAGCCCAGACGGAGATGAAGATGGTGGCCGAGGGCTACTTCGGCACGGCCTGCATGATGAAGATGAATCAGACGCTGCACGTGCCCACACCCATCGTGGACACCGTATATAACATTCTCTATCGCCGCGTGCCGCCCCGCGAGGCCATAGAGCGCATGACGCAGTTCTTCGGACGGTAGCGCCGTGCAAAGAATTGAAAAAGCACCGCCGGAAAACTTCATGTGAGGTTTTCCGGCGGTGGCGTATTGTATGGGAAGGAGGCTTCGCGGGACTTAGCGCAGCACTTTGCGCATGCCCTGCGGCGTGGACTGGATGAGGAGGCCGTGGCCCGCAGTGCGGGACTGACGAAGGGCGCGGCCGGTGAGGTCGAACGAGAGGGTGGTGCGCAGTCCGTTGTCCGTTGTCAGCTCCTCAACGCCTTCGTACTGGCCGGCGGGGATGCCGGAGAAGCGGAGCGTGTGGGAGAAGGTGCCGGAGGACGGGCAGAAGTACTGGCCGAGCGTGCCGGGGCCGCAGGAACCGTTGCCGATGCCGCGCTGGAGATAGTCGAAGGTGGCGTAGGTCACGTCGGGGTTGCAGGCGAGGTCGTAGGTGTGGATGGTGCCGGTGAGGAACTGCGACTGGTCGTAGTGGGAGAGAGAGAAGGCCACCTGTCCCTCCGTCTGGATGCGCAGGGCCTCGCCAGCGTCGTTGCTGAGGTAGAGTTCGCGGAGGTCGAGGCGGTTGCCGTTGCTCTGCGGGTGGATGTAGTAGGCTTCAAAGAGGTCGCTGACGGTGGTGAAGTAGCGTCCCATGTAAGAACCCGTGCAGCGGTCGGTGTAGTTCTCCCACGGACCGCGGGCGAAGTATTCCACGTTCTCGAAACTGCCCGGCAGGCGCATGTCCAGACCGATGCGGCGCAGACCGTCCTTAGCTGGAGAGTAATCTACCGTCATGTCCAGTTCGCCGGTGGCGTGGAGCGTGTAGGTGATGATGTAGTTGCACTCGTCGTCCTGCACGGTCTGGGTGAAGGTGGCGGTCATGCCGTCGTCGGAGACAGTGACCTTGGAGCGCTTGGCACTGGAGATTTCAGGCGTGCGGGGGCCGAAGACGTGGCCGCCGTAGGGACTTTCGTTCTCTATCCAGCGCACGTTGCTGTAGATGGGCTGCTTGAAGTCGGGATTGTCGATGAGCGTCACGCCGTGGGAGATGAAGCGGGTGATGTAGCCGGCGTAGGCCACGGAGAGGTCCACCTGGTCGTTGTAGATGCGGATGGTCGTGGTGCCAGAGGCGGTGAGGGGCTGTGTGCCGGCGGGGTGAGTGATGGCAGGCAGGGTGGGGGCGCTGTCGTTCACCGCGAGCTGTTCCGAGGCCTGGGCATAGCCCTTCTTGGCGTAGGGCTGGTCGGCAAGGAGGCAGAGCTCCACGTTGATGTAGGTCGTGCCGTCGGGGAGGGACGACAGGCTGACGTAGCCCGTGCTGCCGCTGGAGATAGAAGGCAGGTCATAGTCGGCCGTGCCGAGGCTGCGGCCGTCGGCATCGAGGTATTCCACGTGGGCGGAGAAAATGTCGCGCAGGTTGACGAAGGTGTTCTTGCTCTTGATGCTCAGGCGGGGCGTGCCGCTGGTGGTGGGCTTGTAGGCGATTTCGGCGGGCTGATAGACCTTCTTCACCTCCGTGAGTTTCGGCGACCAGGAGCGGTCGGGGGGGATGATGCCGTTGTTGAGGAAGTTGCCCTGATGGGGGCCGGGCATGTCGTAGCCGCTGATATAGTAGGGGAAACCGTTCTTCTCAAGCTGGCCTTTGCGCACGCCGTCGGGGTGGATGACGCTCTGATCCACCCAGTCCCAGATGCAGCCGCCGATACCGGTGTTGCTGCCCTCGATGACGTCCCAGTATTCCTTGAGGTTGCCTACGGCATTGCCCATGGCGTGGGCGTATTCGCAGGTAAAGAAGGGGCGTGAGGAGGATTTGACGCCGGAAGTGATGGTGTTCATCTCGGGATACATCACACTGTGGAGGTCGCTCATGGTGGCGCCGGCAGCAGTGTTGCCCGAGCAGTAGTGGATGGGGCGGCTGTCGATGGCGCGCACGGCAGAGTAGGCGGCCTCAATGTTTGAACCGCTGTGGCCGCTCTCGTTGCCGAGGCTCCAGAAGATGACGGAGGGGTGGTTGCGGTCGCGGCGCACCATGCGGAGGGTGCGGTCGAGCCACTGGGGGCGCCATGTGGGGTCGGAGTTGAGCGAGCCGCCGTTGTTCCAGTTGAAGTGGCACTCCACGTCGGCCTCGTCCATGATGTACAGACCGTAGTAGTCGAACATGGCGTTCATCTTGGCCTGACGGGGGTAGTGGCTGGTGCGCACGGTGTTCACGTTGGCCTGCTTCATGAGGGTGATGTCCTTGAGCATATACTCTATGTCGATGGCGCGGCCCTTCGTGGGGTGAGTGTCCTGGGTGTTGACGCCGCGGAAATAGACACGCTTGCCGTTGATATAGACAAGGTTGCCCTTTATCTGCACGTCGCGGAAGCCGTATTTCGTCTGGAAGGCCATTTCTTCCTTGCCGTCGGCTGTGCGCTGGCTGAAGAGGAGTGTGTAGAGCACGGGCTGTTCGGCGCTCCAGAGCTGGAGGTTGGAGAGTTCGTCGGAGGTGATGGTGGCCGAGAGGGTCTTCTCGCCCTCGGCGAAGGCGAAGTCCTTGCTCCACTGCCCTACGGTGTTGCCGTCGGGGTCGAGGAGCGTCACGCCCACCTGCTTCTTGTCGGCCTTGCCGTCGGGGTTGCTCATCTCCATCTCTACGGAGAGCGTGCCGTTGCGGTAGGTGGTAGCCTTCAGGTCGGCGGTGATGATATGGTCGCGGAGGTAGGTGCGGGGCACGGCATAAAGATAAACGTCGCGGTGGAGGCCAGTCATGTGCCACATGTCCTGACCTTCCAGATAGGAGCCGTCAGTCCAGCGGATGACCTGCACACATATATTATTATTACCCGTGCGAACGTAAGAGGAAATGTCAAACTCGGCATCGTTGTTGCCGCCCTGCGTGTAGCCCACCTTGTTGCCGTTCACCCATACGAAGGCGCCGCTGTAGAGGCCGTCGAAGTGGAGGATGACGCGCTGGCTCTCCCAGCCGTTGGGGAGGGTGAAGTCGCGGCGGTAGGAGCCTACGGGGTTGTCGTCAACGTTTGCCACCTTGTTTTTGATGTAGGGCGGATTGTCCTCGAAGGCGTAGTTCACGTTGATGTACATCGGCTTGCCGTAGCCGGCCATTTCCCAGCAGCCCGGCACCTCAATGTTGTCCCAAGCGGAGACGTCGGCCTTGTCGCCGTAGAATTCGGAGCGCGGACGGCGCTCTGGCGTGGGAGCATACTTGAACTTCCACGTGCCGTTGAGCGAGAGATAGGAACCGTTGGCCGTTGGGGTCAGCCAAGGTTTGGCATAGACCTCGGCGTCGGCCTGCAGGGCAGAGGTGGAGGGGTAGGGGATGAAGGTGGCGTGGGGCTCTTCCTTGTTTATGCCGAAGATGGCCTGATTCTCCCACTCATTGATGCTGCCTACTGGCGCGTCAACGTTCTCCAGGGTGAAGATGGAAGCGCTGGAAGCGTTGGTAGTAAAGTGTACGCTGCGGTCGGCAGTGGTTTGCAGGTAGTATGTCTGTCTGGAAACGAAGGACATGCGGTATTCGTGCTTGGAGCCCACCTGCTCAAAGGTGCAAGCTTGCAGGGTGCTGGCAGGACTTGTATTGCCAAAGACGGGGGCGGATACATCGTTCGGGTAAATTGCCAGCGACATTCCTATTCCGGAGTTTTCCACCACCAGAGTCTCTTCGCTACGTTCGCTGCTGAGCAGATGCCATATTTGCAGGCGATTGCTCTTGTCGTAAGTGGCACTGATGACGGCGGCATCGTCGTCCTTGTCGCTGGCTGCCAGAGCCAGACCGGAGGTCTTGTCGCGCAGAATGAAGTAGCCCGAGGCCACGGGGAAGTCAATGTCGCCCGGCTCGACGTATTCTTCAAAGCGGAAGTAAGTTTCCTCGCCCTCGGCTCCGGTCTGCACGCACAGGTCTTTCTCATCAATGCGCGTTAGAACGCGGGTGTTGTCTATGGCGTCCAGAATCTGGTATGTGTCGCTCTTGCCTTCTACGGCGCGGAGGGTGAACTTTTCATTGTCGCCTGAGTTGAACTTCCACATCAGCGGCTTGTATTTGTTGGTGGGGGCCTTGTCGATGGCCTGCCCGTTATCTACTGCACTGCGGAAGTACACCATGTCGTTGGTGCCGAAGAACATCCAGCCCTGTCCCTTGCTCAGTATCGACTCCTTGGCCAGCACGACGGGTGTGTCGTTGAAGGCTTTGTCGTTGTTGCTGATGACGAGGCCCGAGGCCAGGTGCTTAATGCGGTACAGCTTTCCGCTTTGCGGCGTTACGGCCAGTGCTGCTGTGGCTGCGCAGAGGCAGAGGATGTAAGTGAAGAGTCTTTTCATTTTGTGTTATTTTATGTTATAATGCTTCAGAAGTAAATGTCATAGGCAGGAGTTCGCCCACGCTGTCGATGCAGTGTACGCCTTCCGTGCAGTAGAGCAGTATGCGTATGGGCCCGAAGCGGTGCTCAGCCTCGGCCAGAGCCTGACGGCACATACCGCAGGGCGCCGTGGCCTCGGAGGTAAATTCTCCGCTGGTGTCGCGGGCGGCGATGGCCAGCACCTTGATGCCCACGCCGGGGTAGTGTGCTCCGGCGTAGTGCATGGCCGTGCGTTCGGCGCAGCAGCCTACGGGGAAGGAGGCGTTCTCCTGGTTGGAACCGCATACGGTCTCGCCGTTCTCAAGCAGCAAGGCAGCGCCTACGCAGAAGTGTGAGTAGGGTGAATAACTGGAGTAGGTGGCTTCCTTGGCCAGCTCCACGAGCCGGCTCTCTTCAGGCGTGAGCTCTTCCATGGTGAGCACGCGCACTTGGGTTGTAAGCGTGTATTCTTTCATTTTTCTTTCTTGTCGTATTTCAGCTTCCGCTGATAGAACTTATACATATCTTCGTTGCCCTCCAGCCTTGCCTGTTCCATGTCCACACTGTCCATGAGCAGTATGCCCTGGCGTCGGGCGGTGAGGGCCAGCGGGTGCTGGCGGCGCATATTCTTGATAATGGTGCGCGCTTCTTCTGTGCTGTCTTTCGCCAGTGCCTCGCGCGCCTCGTCCAGCATCAGGGCGGCCACAGCCTCGTCGGCTTGCCGGGCCTTGCTCTGGTCGTCCTTGTCCTGCTTCTGGCACGCGCCCGTCAGGCCCATCGTGAGGCATAGCAGTCCGCACACGGCCGTCAGCCCCATCTTCCGCGCTTTCTCGCGCAGCAGGGCCATCAGCGGTTCACGCTCGTTGGGCACGTCGCCGTCGAGCACGGCATTCTTGAGTGTTTCTTTCAGCGTCCCCACCACGGGTGATGGCGTCAGGTGGAACATTTCCATTATCTCGTTACCGTCTATCACGGGCTGCAGCAGGCGGCGGTAGTCGCGCACTTGCAGGTCGGCCAGTTTTTCTCTCACGAGGCGGAAATTCTCCAGGAAGTTTTGTTTCTTCTGTTCGTTTTTGCTTGTGATGTCGGCCTCGCAGAGCTTCATCAGGTCGTCTATGTCGTCGCCCGCCTCAAAGAGGAGCCTGCGCACGGCGCTGTCGGTCACCTCCTCGTCGGCGATGGCCTGCGGCCGCATGTGCATGCCCACGAGTTTCTCCACGTATTTCATACGCTCGTCCATGGGCAGTTTCAGGCGGCGGAAAATACCTTTCACCATCTTTTGTCCCAGGAAATTATGGTTGTGGAAGGTCCATCCCAGCACGGGGTCCCAGCGCTTACTCTTCGGCTTGCCGATGTCGTGCAGCAGGGCGGCCCAGCGCAGGAATAGGCGGTGGTCATCCACGCTTATGGCCTCGTGGCTCAGGTTGTCGAGCACCTCCAGCGTATGGTGGAAGTTATTCTTGTGGGCGCGTCCGCCGCGGGTCTCCACCACGTCGAGCGCCGTCACCTCCGGCAGGATGATGTCCAGCAGGTCGGTACTGTAGAGGTCCAGAAGTCCGCGCGAGGGGTAGGCGGCGGCCAGCGTCTTGTTGAGTTCGTCGATGATGCGCTCCTGCGAGATGATTTTCAGGCGCTCGGCGTTGCGGCGCAGGGCATCAAACGTCTCCTGCTCAATGACGAAGCCCAACTGTGTGGCGAATCTTACGCAGCGCATCATGCGCAGCGGGTCGTCGCTGAACGTTATGTCGGGGTCGAGCGGCGTAGCAATCACGCGTTCTTCCAGGTCGCGCACGCCGTCGAAGGGATCCACCAGTTCGCCGTAGCGCTCCCTGTTGAGGCACACGGCCATCGCGTTGATGGTGAAGTCACGCCGGTTCTGGTCGTCCTCCAGCGTGCCGTCCTCCACCACGGGCTTGCGGCTCCCGCGGTCATAACTTTCGCGGCGGGCCCCCACGAACTCCACCTCCTGCCCCTTCCAGTGTACCTGTGCGGTGCCGAAGTTGCGATATACGCTCAGGTGGGCGCCCTTTCCCAGACGTTTGGCGAAGGCCTCCGCCATCTCTATGCCGGAGGCCACCACCACCACGTCGATGTCCTTGCTGGGACGTTCCAGGAAGAGGTCGCGCACGTAGCCGCCCACCACGTAGCATTCCATTCCCAGTTCATCGGCGGTGGCGCCGATATTCTGGAAGATTTTTCCGGCGAGCAGTTGCTTAAAGTCCTGTTGTGTGAGTTTTCTCATCGCGTATGCGCTATAACATGCGCTGCAAAGTTACAAAAAAATCCGCATGTAGTTGCCCTCTTGTGCGAAAATAATGCAAAGGAGATGGCATTATGTCTTTTCGCCAGCCGATTGAGAGAGTATTTACCCCTCTCTCCGTAAATCTTTCTGCCGACTCCGCAACCTTTATGTCCGGCCCTCTCGTCATGGCCACAGCTGTGACGCATACTTGGCCACAGCTGTGACGCATACTTGGCCACAGCTGTGACCGATATCCGTCACAGCTGTGGCCAAGATGACTGAAAGGGGGATAAGAACAAGCCCTTCTGCCCGACGTTCAAGGGAGCGGCGGGGACAGCGCCCCCGTTCCCGACAAATTTCCGCCGGTTTTCCGGAAAGACCTCGGCAACCGTGGCCGCACGGCCCGTTGTCGGCAGTCTTGCCACCTTAACCTTGCAAAACGCGGCGGGAGCGGGCGCAGCGTCGCAAGTATCGCGCTTTTCGCGCGCGTATATTATATATAATGTGTAAATTTGCAAGTGCGCGTTGTATGCGCATGGTAAATGACGAAGCGAAAACAGATAACAAAAACATATAATTTCGGGAGTCCGCGCGACTCCCTCCCGCAAAAAAACATGCAAAACATACAGATTGAACTCCAGAAGGCCGGGCAGTTCCTCGCCGCTGGCAGTGTGGAGGCTCTCAAGCCTCAAGTAATGGCCGCCCGTGCGGCTCTCGAGAGTGGCCAGTGCGCCGGTAACGATTTCCTCGGTTGGCTGCATCTGCCCACAGGCATCACCCCCGAATTCCTCTCCGAGATTAAGGCATGCGCAAACACCTTGCGCCAGCTTTGCGACACCATCGTGGTGGCTGGCATCGGCGGTTCCTACCTCGGTGCCCGCGCCGTCATCGAAGCCCTCGGCAACAGTTTCAGCTATCTCACCAATCGCGGCGAGAACCCCGACATTCTCTTCGCCGGCAACAACATCGGCGAGGACTATCTCAGCGAACTCACCGCGTATCTCCGCAGCCGTCGCTTCGGTGTCATCAATATCTCCAAGAGCGGCACCACCACAGAGACCGCCCTCGCCTTCCGCCTGCTGAAGAAGCAGTGTGAGGAACAGCGCGGCAAGGAAGAGGCCCGCAAAGTCATCGTGGCCATTACCGATGCCAAGCGCGGTGCTGCCCGCACCACCGCCGACAAGGAAGGCTACGCCTCCTTCATCATTCCCGACAACGTGGGCGGCCGCTTCAGCGTGCTCACGCCCGTGGGACTGCTACCCGTGGCCTGCGCCGGCTTCGACATCGACGCTCTCGTCCAGGGCGCGCAGGAAATGGAACGTCTATGCGGCGTGGAGACCCCCTTCGAGGAGAACCCCGCAGCGCAGTATGCCGCCGTGCGCAACGCCCTGTATCAGGCAGGCAAGAAAATAGAAATCATGGTCAACTTCCAGCCCAAGCTCCACTACATGAACGAATGGTGGAAGCAGCTCTACGGCGAGAGCGAGGGTAAGGACGGCAAGGGTATCTTCCCCGCCGCCGTAGATTTCAGCACCGACCTGCACTCCATGGGCCAGTGGATTCAGGAAGGCGAACGCACCATCTTCGAGACCGTCATCAGCGTCATCGAGCAGCGCCACACCCTCCTCTTCCCCCACGACGACGAGAACCTGGACGGCCTCAACTTCCTTGAAGGCCGCCGCGTGGACGAGGTGAACAAAATGGCCGAACTCGGCACCCAACTGGCCCACGTGGACGGTGGCGTGCCCAACGTGCGCCTCGTCATGCCGCGTCTCGACGAGCGCTGCCTCGGCCAGCTTATCTACTTCTTCGAGGTGGGCTGCGGCATCAGCGGCCTCGTGCTCGGCGTGAACCCCTTCAACCAGCCCGGCGTGGAAGCCTACAAGAAGAACATGTTCGCCCTCCTCGGCAAACCCGGCTACGAGAAGGAGACGGAGGCTATCAAGAGCCGGCTATAAAGCCCCTCTCCGCCGGAGACGCCTGCGGCGCTCCGCCACCCCTCCCCCATAGGGAGGGGAGAATAGCCTAAAGTTTGGAGCCTTTTGAGCGAAGGGCTCCAGTACGCATAAATAATTTATTAATAGTAATAACCAAGTCCCAGACCTCCCCGACCTTTAGAGGTATAATCCCTTCCTATAGAGGAGCCGTTACAACCTATAGAGGTATATTCCCCTCCCTATGGGGGAGGGGTGGCGCGGTGCCGTTAGGCAGCCGCGACGGGGAGGGGCTTTAGTTTATGATACACTCCGTTTTATTCGATATGGACGGCGTGCTCTTCGACAGCATGCCGGCGCACGCCGCCTCGTGGGCGAAGGTCTGCACGGAATACGGCTTGCAGATGAGCGTCCGCGACGTATATCTCAACGAAGGCCGCACGGCGCTCTCCACCATCGAGGTGCTCACCCAGCGCACCTGGGGCCGCAGCACCAATCAGGAGGAGGTGGACAAAATCTACAGCCTCAAGTGCGAGGAATTCAAGAATTATCCCGAGGCTCCCGTCATGCCGGGGGCCATAGCCGTGCTTGATGCCGTGCTCAGCACCGGTCAGCAAATCTATATCGTCACCGGCTCGGCGCAGGACTCCCTCCTCGACCGCATCTACAGCCATTTCCCCGGCTACTTCGTCCGTGAGCGCGTCATCAGCGGCAAGGACTACACCCTCGGCAAGCCTAATCCCGAGCCCTACCTGATGGGCCTCAAGCGTGCCGGCGTGACAGCAGCTGAGGCCGTCGTCGTGGAGAACGCCCCCCTCGGCGTGCGCGCCGCCAAAGCCGCCGGCATTCGCACCATCGCCGTCAACACCGGCATCCTTGACGATGCCGACCTCCTCGCGGAGGGTGCCGACTGGGTCTTCCCCTCCATGACCACCCTGGCCCAGGCCTGGCCCGAGTTGCAGAAGACGCTCTAAACCTCCCCGCCAGCCCCCGTTTCCGGCGTATCTCCGCCGGGTTCTACCCTTGCGGAAGACTATGCAAAAGCCTCTGCTCCATATCCTCTCCCGCCTCACCCCCGTCACCTTCGTCACGCTGGCCTTCATCGCCATGCTCTTCGCGACGGAAACCGTGTGGCACTGGTCTCTGCGCGAGCCGCTGACCGAGGCGCCCGTCGCCACCCGTCGCGTGATGCTGCAGGAGACGCCGCGCCTGAAGACCAAGACGTGGACGGCACAGGCCGTTCTCCTCGGTGAGGCTGCCGACACCCTGCGAGGCCGCCGCCTGATGCTTACGGCGATGGTGAACGACACGCTCCCAAAGGCGAAGGCCGCGGGCTCTTCCCTGAACGGCATGCTCCCCTCCGCGGGTGACATCCTCCTCGTCCACGGCGCGATAGAGCCGCCGCGCGACACCCACAACCCCGGCGAGATGGCCTACGGCACCTGGCTGCGCCGCCACGGTGTAAGCGGCACGCTCTTCTGCTATGGTGACGGCTGGAAGAGAGTAGGGGAGAGCCCCTCGCTGCCCTGGCATCTCCGCCTCCTCCGTTGGCGCGAGAAGACGGTAGCGACCTACGCTGCCCATTTCCAAGGCGCTGAACTCGGTGTGCTGGCCGCCATGACGGTGGGAGACAAAAGCCTCCTTGACGCCGCCACCCGCGATGATTTCTCCGCCGTAGGAGCCAGCCACATACTCGCCCTCTCGGGCTTGCACCTCAGCATCCTCGTCACGCTCTTTTCTTTCTGCTTGCTCCGCTGGCTGCGCCGTTGGCGTTGGGCTGAGAAAGGTGCCGGAATAGGCGGCCTCCTCCTGATGGGCGTCTTCGTGCTATTGGCCGGAGCACCCGCCTCACTCGTCCGCGCCGCCCTTATGTTGGGCCTCGCCCTCCTGTGCAGTATGTTTGAGCGCCGCGGCCTCTCGCTCAATAATCTGAGCCTGGCCGCGCTACTCATCCTCCTCTACGACCCCCGCACGCTCTTTGATACAGGCTTCCAGCTCTCTTTCACCGCTGTTGCCGCCATCGTGGTGGCTGTACGTTATCTGCCGTTCCCCGAAAGGTGGTGTAGGTGGTTCTCTACGCGGATGCATCTCGCCGAAGAGGCCCGCGAGGCCATCGGCCGTGAGCATTTGAAGGAGGCGATGATGGCCGCGCCCTCGCCGGAGGAGGCCCAGCGCTTGGAACTCAAGGACTACATGCCCGAAGGCTTGCCTTTCCTCCAGCGCTTCCGCATCTTTCTGCGCATAAGGCTGGGTACGCTCTGCCGCCTCCTGTGGGACATGACCGTAGTCAGCCTCGCCGCCCAACTCGCCACCCTCCCGCTGGTGCTCTACTACTTCCACACCATCCCCCTGTGGGGGCTGCCGCTGACATTCGTCGTCATACCGCTGGCCTATCTCATCCTGCTTGCCGCCGTGCTCTTCTTCGTGTTGGTGCCGCTGCGCAGCGTGATGTCCGTCGTGCTGAAAAGCCTCCTGACGGCGCTGATAGGCTCCGTAGGCTGGTTTGCCGATTTGCCCGGCGGCCACCTGACGTACCAATGGGAGAAGACGCCGCCCTTCGTCATATACTCCCGTCCCGTACGGCCCCAACTGCACTGCCCCTCCGGCCGATGGCAAGGCAACGTGCTCCTCTCGCAATATGGCCGGGTGGCGCGCATCGACGGCAAGCATCCTTACGGAAAGCCGCAGCAGCCCCTCCCCGTGGACTACCTCTGGCTCTGTCGCGGAGCCAAGGGCCACCTTTCCGACTGGCTCCCCTACTACGCTCCCAAGGCGGTGGTGCTCGACGCTTCCCTCACTCCTTATTATTATAATACGTACGCGCACGAGGCAGACTCCCTCCGCCTACCCGTCCATGACATTCGCCGCCAAGGCGCACTGATATTAGGCACCAATAATTAACTATATCCCTAACCTACAACCTTCTTCTTATGAAAAAGCTTCTACTTTATTTCGCAATGCTCCTCCTCGCCATGCCAGCTATGGCACAGGAAGACGCCGGTTCCCTCCTCCTGGGTTACTGTAAGGACACGCCCTTCTCCGGTATGGTGCTCGGCGGCGCACGCCGTGAGAGTTTCGTCTGCGTGAAGTTTGACGAAGAGTTCACGAAACAGTATGCTGGCTGCCAGGTGTCCAGCGTCAGTGTATGTATGGCCGGCATCGTGGGCAAGACTGCCGGCGTGTGGCTCACCGATGAGCTCCCCGCCGAAGTGCCCTATATGACTAACCCCGACGACCGCACCTCCGATGATTACTACAAGTGCGCCACCGGCAACTACAAAGGCTATGCCTTCCACTTCCCCTACGAAGGTTGGATAGACGTCTCCGCCGGTCAGGACTTGGCCTGGAAATGGGTGGAACAACCCCTTGACAACGCCTACACCATCCAGGCAGGCGTGCCCTTCTACGCCGGTTTTCGCGTGTTCCAGGCCCCCGGTGCCACCAGCAACGCCGTAGTGGCCCTTGAGAACGGCGGTACCGACCCTCACTCCATCGTATATTTCCCTGAAAGTCAGGATCACTGGTGTCCCCTCGCACAGACCAATATGGCCGAGTACGGCTCCAACCTCATGCTCAAGGTGCGCGTGTCCGGCGGAGCCCTACCTACCAACGACATATCCCTCCTCGCCGTTCAGGGTGACGAGTTCCTGAAGACGGGTGAGAAGTACAATTACCGCTGCATCGTACGCAACAGCGCCGCCAACGTCGTCAAGAGCTTCGACGTCGCCTACTCCCTCGACGGTGTCCTCCAGACCACCAAGACCCTCACCGCCGAGAAAGGCTTTGCCTACAACGAGAACGCCGGTTTCACCCTTGAAGGAATCTCCTTCACCACTCCCGGCGAGCACGAGATAAGCGTGACCGTCAGCAACCCCAACGGCAACGCCGATATCCACCCCGAGGACAACACCCAGACCCTCAAACTCACCGTCTATAACGCTTCCGACGCCCTTCCCCGCAACGTCCTCGTGGAAACCTTCACCGGCCTCACCTGCGGCAACTGCCCCGCTGCCCACGAGCGCGAAGCCGAAGCCTTCAGCGGCACAGACGTAATCATGGTGACCCACCACAGCGGCTATTACGACGACGTATTCACCACTGCAGCCGACAAGGATTACACATGGTTCTACAACGGCGGCACCTTCGCCCCCGCCATCATGATGGACCGCACCAACCCCAGCTCCTTCTACACTACAGGCTACTACGGCCCCGTGTTCTATCCTGCCGAACCCACTGAAATCCGCTCGGTATATGAGACACTGACCAACATCCCCACCACCGTCGATGTGAAACTCGCCGCCACCTACGACCCCACCACGCGCCAGCTTACCGTGACTGCCTCCGGCGACGTCCTCAGCGACCCCCTCGCTGCCGATCCGCGCCTCAACGTATGGCTCACCGAGAGCAACCTCAAGGCCGTGCGTGCCGACGGCAAACCCATGCCCCAGAGTGGCACCCCCCTCGGCGCTGACTACATCCACAACAACGTCTTCCGCCTCACCCTCACCCCCTCCTGGGGCGATAAGACAGACCTCTCCGGCGCGACCTACGAACGCACCTACACCTGCACCCTTGACGAATCCTGGAAACCCGAGAATATGGAAATCGTAGGCTTCCTCGCCAACATCGACGGCGCTGACTGCAACAACTGCCGCGTCCTCAACGCCGCCAAGATGGCCGTAGCTGACGCCTCCCTTGTGGACGGCATCAGCCGTCAGCAGACAACCCTCAACGGACAGCCATCTGCCGTCCGTGACCTCCAGGGCCGCCTCGTCTCCGCCTCGGGCAGCCGCGGCGTGATGCTCGTCGGCAGCAAGAAGGTGCTGCGCTAAGTCCTGTACTCCGTTTGAGATAGCAAGATAAAACCTCGATAACAATGCGCGAGGTGGTTTTTCAGAGCCACCTCGCGCATATATTTTAAGGTAGGTTCTATAAATTACTAAATTCTCTATGAATTATCTCGGATGCTTTAGGCCTCTCTCTTGCGTCTTTCTTCCCATCTTCTTGAACCATAGCTCGCTATGCTTCTGCGAAGCTGAAAAGAAATCCGCGGCGAGATAG
>JAZRYH010000006.1:0-27975 GCA_045600685.1 Alloprevotella sp.
AGCCTAGGGCAGAGTGACCGAAGGGAACGCCGCCCTAGGTTTATCAAGCAAACGCTGGGTAAGTGTCCCTCCCCCGCGGGGGAGGTGGCGCGGAGCGCCGGAGGGGGGCTATATCCTTCAGGCCAGTGCATTGGGGCGCTGCCCCGAAACAATCATGCCGCGTTGCGGCGTGCATGGTTGTCGCACCTGCGACCCTAGGGCGGCGTTCCCTTCGGTCACTCTGCCCTAGGCTCTACAATTAAGGGCTTTCAGCCCAATGCTAAGAGATTTCAACTTCCCCGGACAGCAATAGAATATTATAAAAAAGAGCGGGAAGCATGGGGGCTTTCCGCTCTTCTTTATGAGACGTGAATGGAGCGATGGCGCGTTATTTGAGGGCAGGCACGAAGGGGTTGCCGTAGGTGCCTATGATTTCGTCGGGGGAGAAGGTGATTTTTTCGGTGGAAAGATAGATGCGATGGCTCTTGGCGGAGTAGTAAGCGATGGTGATTTCGCGGCTCTCGCATACGGGGGCGCCTATCGTGAGATAATAGAGCGAGTACTTGTTGTCGGGGTCTTCGGTCTCCTGTTCGGAGTAGCCGCACACGGTGCCGTTGGCCGCCAGGGCCGTGAGTTGGTCATTGGCGGCGGCATTGGCTTTCAGGTTATCGGGCAGACGGAGGATGACGCTCATCGTCTGGTAGTCCTCCTCGTTGGGCGTGTAGGTCCAGTCGGGCTCTTTTGTGGGGTCGTTGGGGTCGATGCCGGGGCCGAAGGGCTCGGTGGGGGTGTCGCCCAGGTTGGGGTCGTCGGTTGCGGGGTCGTCGGTATTGCAACCGCCGAGCAACGTGAGGGCAAAGAGGAGGAGAAGGAGAAGGAGCCCCCTCCCCGCTCCCCCTTTGGGAGAGAGCCTCTGCTTGGGAAAGAAGCGTCGGAAAGTTGTCATAAGGCTATATTTTTTATTTTTTACTTTTTATTTAATAGTTTGCGCGCGTGCCTTCTACATTGTAGCGTGCGCCGTCGAGGATGATGTATATGTGGCCGTTTTCGAGCACCTTGCGGCATTCTCCTGCGGTGTGCAGTTTGATGGCGTAGGGAGAGGCGAGGGTGCCGGTGACGCGGTCGGCAGCGTACTTGATGCTGCGCTCCGACTGGCCGATGACGTCGCCGTCGCGTGAGAGGAGGAAGGACACGTCGGCCTGTTCGCGTGCGCTGACGGTGAGGAAGAACCGTCCGTCTTCGTCGGCCGTGGCGCGGCCTACCACTTCGCCAGCGGAGAGGGCGGTAATCACGTCGCCGGGCTGGCTGATGAGGTCGGAGGCACCCTCGGTGAGGGCGATGAGCGACATGTTTGTTTCGTAGTGGAGGGGCGCGTGGAGGTCTTCTTCGCCTTCGGCATCGTATGCGGCGGCTGCGGGCTTTCTGGCACGGCGGGCGGCATTCTGCATGTCGTGGAAGGTGAGGGTGCAGTCCTCCTCGCCCATGCGGCGGAGCATGTAGCCGGTGCCGGGCTGCATGACCTTGAGGGAGCCAATCCACTGCTGTGAGGCAGCATCGAAGACGGCGAACTGGCGGTAGCTCTTGACGACATCGCCGTCGGAGGCCTTGTCGAAATAGTCGGCGAGCGCCACGTTGAGGGCGAGGGGATAGTCGAGGAGATAGGGGAGCTGCGTCCATCCGGCCGTGAGGTCAACGGTGCGCTGGAGGTCGGTGTCGAGGTTGTAGCCGTCAACGTTGAGGGTGCCGGCACGCTGGACGTTGACCATATAGATATTATGGTAATCAACTTTGGTGAGCGAGCCCTTCCATTCGTTGGTAGCCGTCTGGTAGGTGGAGAACTTGGCGGTGCCGTAGTAGGTCTTTATCATGTCGTCCTGGGAGAGGTTGCCCTTGTCCACGAAGAGGCTGCCGATGTCGGAGGGTGTCTGGTAGCAGAAGCTGACCCAGTTCCATCCGCTCTCCACGGGAATCTTCTGCACCTTGTGGGAGGTGGCTTTGAAGACGACGGGTTTGGCGGCTGTGCCGTAGAGATTCTCGGGGTAGAAGATTACGGGCTCTTCGGGCTCGAGGATGTAGATGATGTCGGTGTTGGCTTTCCAGAGGCGGAAGGTTACGGTCTTGCCGACGAAGGTACCCTTGCCGCGGACGCTCATCATGAGGTTGGCTTTCGTGCCCGTCTCGGAAGAGATGTGGGCCGTGCCTACGCAGAGGTCGTCGATGAAGGCGCCGACAAGGTCGGCCTTGTCTTCGTCGATGGTGATGCCGCGCGCATTGGTGAGATTGACCTGACCGATGACGCTCATGCTCTGCGAGAGAGAGCGGTCGGGCGCCCAATCTGGCTCGAAGCAGAGGCAATTCACGTTGAGGTCGATGCTCTCCGTGAGGCCCTCGTCGGAGATGAGGGAGATGGTGGCCAGATGGTCGCCGGGCGTCAGCGTGCCGTTGGCATTGAGGACGAAGGGCACCGACTTGGTGGCGGCAGGTGTGATGAAGCCCTCGGCGTAATCGCAGGAGAGCCAGGAGGGAAGGTCGCCGATGCGGTAGTTGGTGGTCTTGCCGGAGACGTTGGTGATGTCGAGGCTGAAGTTCAGCGTCTCACCGCTGTAGGCCTCGAGGTTGAGGTAGGGCTGTACCCAGTAAACGGGACTGCGGTCCACATAGACGGTGAAGGAGACGGGATTGACGAGTTTGTTTCCGGCCAGGTCCTCCACGTCGCGGAGGGTCACGAAGATGTTTTGCTTGTTAATCTCGCGGTCGGCCATGTTGAGGTTGACGACGAGCTCGTTGTCCTTGCTTGTCCAGTTGAAGTTGAGCTTTGAGAGTTTGTCGTTCTCGCGCACGGGCCCGGCGCCGGAGAGCATCATGGCCTTCACGACGTCGTCATCGGTGCGCACGAGGCGTACCAGCTTGTCGAGTTCCTGCCCTGTCAGGGGGTCGGTATAGACCTTCGTGTTGTAGGGGCTATAGACGGTCTCATAGATGCTGCTGGCATTGAGGACGTCGCGCTGGAAGGATAGGTTGCAGAGAAGGCCCATAGCGCGGGGATTGGGCGTCTGGTCGGCAATGAGCTTGAAGTAGGACTCGGAGAGAGCGGTCTCCCAGAGCGAAATTTCGTCAATCACGCCGGTGAAGGGCCAGCGGTCGGCCTCCTTAATCTGCGGCCCGTCTTCCGTTGACTTTATTCTGTTGTAGGCGTGGCAGGCGCCGAGGTAGAGGCTGTTGCCGTCGATGCCGGTGAAGAAGGCGGCATCGCACTTGTCGATAAGCTCATTGTCCACGTAGAGGGATGCTTCGCCCTGACTGTGGTTGACGATGAGGCCTACGCGGTGCCAGTTGCCGTCAAGGTAGCTGGCCTCGGACTGCATGACGTTGTCGTTCTGGCGCACCATGATGGCGCCGTCCTTCAGGCCGATGAAGAGGTGGCCTTCTCCGTCAACTTCTTCGGTGGTGCCGGCACCGGCGGCGAAGAGCGTGGCGATGTGGTCCTTCTGTTCAGGCTGGCCCTTGAACCAGAGGCTGAGGGTGTAGTCCTGCAGGTGGTTGCGTACCCAGGCCGTGGGGTCGAGTTGTATGCCCTCGGTGTTGCTGTCGGGCAGTTCAAGGGAGAGGCCCACGGGGCGCGTCCACGAGGCAGAGGTCAGGGCGAGGTCGGCACCGTGAGCCTTGTCGGCGGCTATGGTGCCCTGGCCGTCGTTCATGGGATAGTAGGCAAGGAGACCGTCCTCGTGGCCGGTGAGGCGCACCTGGTTGTAGGCGGCAATCTCATCCATGGCCAGCGTGCGGTTCCAGAGGCGGGCCTCCAGCATATTGCCCTTAAAGGCATCCTTGGAAGAAAGAGCCAGACCGAAGGCCAGCGCTCCGTGCACGCTGAAATTGGGAATGGCGTCGCGGGCGTCAGGGTCGGTGTAGTCGGCACTGCCCACGTAGAAACGCACCTTGCCCGAGGGGTCGTAGGTGGCCGCTATGCGTGTCCAGTCAATGAAGTCGGGCACGGGCTTGGAATATGAGGACGCTACCTGAATGTCGTCTCCACTGACGTAGGCCGTGTAGAGGCAAAGGCGATTGTCCTCTTTGTCGAGATACATCAGGGAATTGCCCGTCTCGTCTATCATGCAGAAGTAGTTGGTCGTCCCGTTCTCCTCTGCTGGACGTATCATCATGTCAATGGAGAAACCTTCGGGCCCTACAGTGCGTGAAACCTTCGTAAAGCCTACGGTCTTGTTGTTGCCGTCGAAATAGAGAGAGGTGGAGCGCGTTATGCCGTCCTGATTCGTGTAGCCTACGATTTCAAAGTTGTTGTCCTCGTCAAGGTAGTTGCCGGCAATGGGCTCGCTGAACGGAATGCTGATGTAATCGTTGAAGCGCAGCACGCCGTCCTGCAGGGCAGGCACGCCGAAGAGCGTGGGGCAGCGCGTGTCCTTCAAGCCCGTCAGTACTTCAGAAGAGGCGGTGATGAAGGCAGAGCCGTGGCGCGTGTAGGTGACGGCGCGGAGGTCGTAGCGCTGTTCCATCGGGTCGCGCTCGCCATAGAAGTGGATGCCGGAGATAATGCCGCCGGTAAACATGGCTTTGTTGCCGGACGCCTGGGCATAGCGCAGGGAGTCGGTGGAGGGGTAATAGGCGCACTGGTTCACCCATTTGTCGTCGCTCTCGGAGGAGAGCTTGTACTGGAACTCAATGTGGTCGAAGTTGGGGTCGGTAGTGTCGAAGCCGTCAATCTCCACGGGGAGGTAGTAGCCCACGGAGTCGCGGGGCGAGAGCGTGTTCATCACCCAATTCTGCGAGATGCGTCCCAGCCTCACGGGCGATGAGGCGGGCATGAAGTGAACCGACAGCGTAGCCTCGGCAGCGTTGCGGGGGTCGCAGTCGGAGATGAGTTTCAGTTTGATATTGTCGAAGTCAAAGCCGTTGCCGCGCTTCACCTGCAGGGTCTTGTGGAGGACTTCGCCGTTGTTGGCGAGGTAGAATACCTTACCATTGCCCAGGTTCTGACCATCGATGGAGAGAAGGAGGCCCTTGTCATTCGTTGCATCGTCGGCCACAAGGACATATTCGCCAGGCAAGGCCTCGTTGGTGGCCACGGGCACCTGCGAGGACACGCTGAGGGCAAGGTCGAAGTAGGCGGTGCCGTCCTGTGGCACGTCGTTGGCCTCGTGGGTGTTTATGTCAAGATGGATTTCTTCCAGATTGAGCGTGCCGTTGGAGATGATGCTGCCCGGCTGAATGAACTTCGTGACTACGGGACCTTCGTAGGGGCAGCGGGTGGCACCGGCCTTAAGGGTATAGACGAAGTCGGCGGTCTGGCTTGTGGGGTCGGCCACGGCGCTGTTGTCGTAGTCGGCAGCCATTTTCAGCATTTCGTAGGCTTGCTGGTTGAAGCCGTTGGTATGCGTCGTCATGCGGTGAACGGCCACGGAGAGATTGCCCAGTGCGGTGTCCTCCAGATGGTAGCCCACCGTCTTCGTCTGGGCTCTTGTTTCGCCATTGCTTTCCTTTTCGTTCATATCGAAGACGGGCTCAATGGAGAAGGAGAGCGCGTAATTGATACCCTTGATGTCCTCTTTTTGTACAAACTCACTTTCGTCATCGAGTTGATAGGATTGTATAAGGTTCTCGAAGTTTGTAGTGGGATTTGTGAATACCTCGTACTTTGTGAAGCGACTCATTAGTTTATCCCACCCGTACCCCACGGCGGCACCTACGATTCCGTCAGCGACGGTCCAGGCGGCGTGCTTACCGAAGCCAGCCCAACTGTTCTTGTCGTTCTTGTCCTGATTGTAGAGGGAGAAGGTTGTGGTTTCGCTATGGTCAGAGGAAGCGCCTCCGCTGATATTTTCTATGATAGTGGCCGGCAAGCGGCTGGTGGTGAGTTGTGTGGCTTCCTCATTGATAAGAACCTCAATCCATTGCATCATATAGTCGTTGCAAGCCTTCACCTCGTCGCGCTGAAAAACTCTTTCGCTCCAGCGGGAGGGATAGAGCATCTCGTAGTAGCCCTCGATGCCGAAGTTCTCGTCGCCGGGCTCCACGAGGCTGTGGTAGATGATGCGGTCGGCGGCATCGGCAGTGCGCTGCAGTTCGGCAGCGTCGCCGGTGACGAGGAGGGCGTTGCGCTGAAGGATATAGGAGGGGATGAGCTGCTCCTCTATATATTTACGCGTGTAAGCAAAGTTGCCGTCCACGGCGGTACCGTAGGCCATCTGCTCGCCTATGACGAGGTGGATGCTGTCGCCCTTCTCGTCGATGCCGCTGCTGATGACTTTCACCTTACCGGCCTTGACAGCGCCCTGCACGCTGCGGAATGTGGCGTTGTCGATGACGCACACGGACTCGTTATGCATGGCATAAACGGCGGGCTCCATACCGATGAAGATGGTGGCGGGGTCGCCCACCATGGAGAACTCGCTGCTCGTCTGTATGCGCTGGGTAGTCTTGAAGCCGTAGGTGTATCTCTGCCAGTATTCCTGTTGCTGATAATAGGCGGGGATGGGGATTTGCTTCATGCTGGTGGTCTGCATGATGAGGCCGGTGACGGGGCCGGGCACAGAGTTCACCGTGCCTACGAGGGAAGATGAGTTGGCACCGAGTTGTATAGTAATGTTGGCACCAATCTGGAAGTTGTAGTGCATTTGGTAGGTGGTCTCGTAGGAGGTGCCGCTCTCAATGTAGGCATAACTCTTCGCGCCGGGCGGGTCGCGGAGGACGTCGGTGACGGTGATTTGCGAGGTGAGCTTCTTCACGTCGGGGTTGCCCACGACGGAGGAGGCCTTCTGGCGGGTGCCGGTGACGTAGCCCTGAAGGGGTGTGGCGTTGACGTAGGCGCCGTCGGCGAGTACGCTGAAGTCCACGGTGCGGAGGGCATCGTCGCCCGTCATGGAGAAGTTGGCGTTGGCGGCGGGCAGGGGGAAGAGGGCGGTGCCTTTCTCGTCGAGTGTGCCCTCTATCACATCGGCGGCATCGTTGAGGCCGTTGTAAATCTTCACGGGGCAGCCGGTGAGCATCACGACGTCGGGGCGCTGCGTGCGGTCGTTGTTGTAGTAGAAGTCCTCATGGGCACTGACGAGGATGTTGTAGGTGGTGCCGCTCTGGAAGACAGGATGGCCGAAGACATAGTGCCACTGGCCGGCGTCGTCCTTCCATGTGGTCTGTATGGAGGAGGGCTGCTGGGCGAGGTCGTAGTGTAGCATCTGGCGCTCGCCGAGGTAGTCCACGGGCATGCCGTAGAGCATCTGCTTGTAGGTGGCGGCCACGTTGCCGTGGTAAGTGTGGACGTAGGTGGCGCTGTCGGTCTCGTTGCGCAGCGTGATGGTCGGTATGCCGGTGCCGGCGGTGAGGAGAGTGGAGTAGCCCTTGGCGGTCATCTGCACTACTTTGTAGTCGGCGGGGATGAGGTCGAGTTCAAACTCGCCGGTCTTGATGTCGGGCTGCACGGTGATGCGCTTCTGTGTGTAGTGCACCTGCGTCTGCTGGCCTTCCGTGGCGTGGGGGAAGGTGCGGTCGGTCTCCACGTAGGAGTGGTCGTTCTCGTCGTAAACGAGGTGGGAGATATTGTCGCCTTCCAGTTCAAGCACGAACTGGAGGTCGTCGCCGATGTTGTTGGTGGAGAGGCCCTGACCCAGCGGGAGGGCGGCCTGCACGTTGCCGCCGACGATGCGTCCCGTGAGGTGTACTTTCGTGGTGTCCCAGAGGCGCACGCCGTCAAGGTTCTTCTGGAGCGAGAGGGTGGTGCTGCCGTCCATTTCCACGAAGCCGTCGTTCAGGAAGGTGTGGCCCTGTCGCACGGCCTGCAGGGTGATGGGGGCGCCCTTCGGCACGGTGAGGGTGAAGTTGCCGAGGTTGTCGGTCTCCACGGCGGCACCGTTTTCCTTGTGCATCACGCAGCCGTTCAGCTTGAACGAGGCTCCCACCACGGGCACGGTACTCTTCTCATAGAGCAGACGGCCGGAGAGGCGCACGATGGCGGTGTTGATGAAGTCGGGAATCTTCGGCTCGGGCTCGGCAGAGGTGAGGCTGATGTCGAAAGAGGTCGTTTCAAACATAGCATATTCCGATTGCGGCACGATACGGTAGCGCGTGCCGTCAGTAAGAGAGTATGCCACGCTGTCCACGGCATAGCGGCCACGTTCGTCGGTGATGACGCGGAGCGTTTCACTGCCGTCGGTAGGCTCGATGAGCAGGGGGACGTTAGCCATGGCCGTGCCGTCGGCATAAAGCACGCGGCCCGCAATGCGGCCATAACGGGAGCGCCAGCCCTTGGCAGAGGGGCTCTTGGCGGTTTGCTGGCCGTTGCAATTGAGGTGGCCCACCACTTGATAGGAGTACTCCTGACCGGGGGCGAGGAGAACGCCGCTATGGATGGAGTCCACGTAGAACTGTTCCTTAATGTTCGTAGCAATCAGATTGCCGTCGCAAAGAACGTCGTAGTACTCAATGCCCGGGGAAGTAGTTTCCCATTTCAGCGCCACCTGCTTGAGGTATTCGCCTTGCGTGGCGGAGAGGGAAGTGATTTCAGGTATGTCGCCGAAGAAGAAAGAGATCTCTCCATCCTTTGTCTTCAGCGTCTCAAGGGTGTAGCTGTAGGTATCGTCGTCCGTCGCGAGAGGCAAGAGGCAGCCGGAAGTATCGATGCTAGCCCCGTAAGTGTATTCCATGCAAGCGCTGGGAAGGGGCTCGCTGTAAAGAATACTGTATTTCTCTAATGCCTTCGTGTATGTTACGTCAAACTTGATAGAATAGGGTACTCCATCCAATTTTACTGGGTCTTTATTAACAATGAGCTCACGGATGAATTCATTAGAAAAATTAGACGGGAAAGTCATTGTGAAAGTCAAATTTTTATTAAGACTGGTGGTGTTGTCGGGTAGCCAGATGATATTTTCCGGACTGTCAGCGTATATTTCACCATAGCTGGCAGTGACGCTGCATCCAAGCGGAAGATGTAACCTTACAGCATCCAACCTCACACCGTCTTTTGCAAGCATTTGCCATTTCACGCTATGATTCTCTACGGGCGCATTATAAGGCCACCAATCTACACAAGAAGGCTTAGTTCTGGCGCAGATGGATTGGTCTTTCATTATGAATGTTTCCACATCATTAATGACTCGCACACTGTCAACGGGTAGCACGACTTTGCTGGTAATTCCGATTTCGTCAGTGCGCGTGATTTCCACCTTCATGTTGGGGTCAATCCTGGCATCGCTATAATAATCTGCCATGGCACGTTCATACCATTCGTCATCTGGTGGTGCTGTATCAGCGTCGCCAGACTGCTGGAGGATAACCTTTATGTTCACCCCGTGCCCATCCTCTGTGGGAGAAATAGAGGAATAAACCTTGTCAATGGACGCTACATGAATGTCGTTTGAAATAGAGTCGGAGGCCGCATAGCGGTGGTTCCAGCCCCACATAGACGCTGTGCCGCGCCTTACGCGATAGTATGTCCTTTTGTTTGTGCTGCCATCAGGTGTGTAATAAGGATTCTCATCGATGAAAGAATAGGTCTGCACCATGTCTTCCGTCTCATCTTCCGTGGCGCCTCCAATGTTTTTGTCGCCTTTATACGACTTCATGGGCGGCAGCATGTTTACAGAACCGATGGCTGTGGCATCGCTGAAGTCACGCTTGTGAGCGCGCTCAATGGTAAACACATCCTGCTGAACGGCATCCACGTGCTGGGAATAATGTGTGGTCCAGGTGATGCGGTTACGGGAGCTGGACATGGGCACGGCCTTCTTGTTTCCTGCCTCATCGAGCAAGGTGAGCGTATCAACTACATGCTGTATGTCCATGTCGTAGATGGCGTGGTAGGCCGGCACCGTGACGTTGTTGGAAGTCACCCATGTGTGGCCGCCCGAGCGATTGTAGTCAACGTCAAACTGCGCGTTCAGCGTGTAGGCGCTGTCCTTCATCGCCACGGCAAAGGTGCCTCCCTGCTGGGTGGTCGCAATCTCATCGCCCGTGGAGGTCTTGATGGTGTAGATGCCCGCAGTGGAGGAATAGGGAACGAGCGCCGTAGCCAAATCTTCCGAATCTTCGGGCCCAGCGCTGTTCAGCACCGGGTCGTAGAGCGAGGGGGCCGCCGGCATGTTGCCCAGGTCGAAGGTGCCGAGCGTATAGTTGCGCCCCCAATGGTCGTTCCAGCGCTCATCCAGCACGTGCGCCTTCACCAGCCACGTCTTTTCCAGATATTCGGCGGGGGCGTACCAGTCGAATTCCAGGAACACGCGGTAGCGGTCGGGCTTGTTCTCGCGCTGCACGGTGAACTCGTGATCGTTGTGGTCCGTGATGGACGCGCTGCTCGTGCCGTCCTGCAGGTTCGTCACCACGATGGAGCCGGGGCCCTTGAAGTTGAGCGTCAGGCGGCCATATACATGGTCGTCGTCGCTGTTGTAGCTGCGCTGCTTGCTGTTGTCCTGCACCCACCACGTCAGGATCTGCGTCGCCGTGGAGGAGCCCTGCTGGGTAAGGTTGATGTTCGAGCGCGGGCTGGTACACGTACCGGCCCAGTGGTCGTAGGCACCGCAGGAGAAGGCCAGCAACTTGAAGTGGAGGATGCCGGGGCCCTTGCTGTAGCACATGAAGTTGTACTCTTTTTCAAATTCATCGTTGCCGCTGGCCAGCACGCTGAGGCTTGCCAGGCTTAACAAAGCAACAACCAGCAGATTGAATAATCTGCACGGATAATGTTTAGTTAAAATAGAGTTCATGTTGGAGATGATAGCTATATTTATTATATTATTATTATCGATTACGTCCGCGCACGCGGAATCCGCGACTAAGTTACGAAAAAATAAGAGAGATACCAGAGGCAGGGGGGGCTATTTCACCAATTGTCTTGTTTTTCGCCCTTAAACAGTCTCATTTGCAATGTTCAGGTGC
Organism: Alloprevotella sp.; assembly: GCA_045600685.1. Taxonomy (GTDB): domain Bacteria; phylum Bacteroidota; class Bacteroidia; order Bacteroidales; family Bacteroidaceae; genus Alloprevotella. The sequence continues at coordinate 10,861 of JAZRYH010000006.1, forward strand.
CAAAAGTTCATTACCAACCAAGGGAAAAGAACGACGGGAGGTCTGCATTGAAGAAGTCATCATTCTTCCGCCGGTAGTATTTGCAGCAGTTGTCCCATTTCAAGCCTGCGGCATTGATTGGCGGACAGTGCAGCCCGCCGCGGAGGCCTCGCGCAGTTAAACCTTTACTTTAACTGAACGGATATAACGTTGGAAAAAATGTCAAGATTTTTTACATTTTTCGTGCGTTTTCTTGGCAAAATTTGGGCGTGGAGGCGAGCGCGCGGACGTTCGGACGGAAAAAACGCGATTTTTAATACGCCGTTACACGGCTCATTTACAAACGCTTAACTCCGCGTGAATTTTTGCGGTAATCCCTTCAGGCGCGCTACATCCGCCTTTAAGTGCGAAAAAAGGCCGTCGCACGATGTCGTTTTTTGCGATTTTTTCGGAAATTTGTCCCTTTTAGCAAAAACTAAAGCCCCTTTAGTTACAACTAAAGCCCTTTCAGTTGAAACAATCGCCCTTTTATTTTTTCCGATGTCCCTTTCATTTTTTCCGATGTCCCTTTTAGTTTCGCGTAAAAGGGCTATCGGAAAAAATAAGGGGGGGCGACGGCGAAAAAAATGACGGGACGGCGCGCGTTTTTCAGCTAATGGCGCGTTTAGGGCAGACCACGCCGCGATTTCTCCTTTTTTCGCTTTGTCAAGATTTTTTACACTTTCAAAAAAAGCGTTATGAATGCAAAAACGATAAAGGTAGGTTCTATAAATTAGTTTTCTCTTTCATTTCGGATAGTTTTCTATGCTCGGCCGCTTTTGGTCTCTTCTCTTGTATCTTCCTTTCTTTCATTCAGTCACGTAGCCCGCTACGCTCCTTTATGAAAGAAAGAAATCTACTGCGGAAGAGCCGAAAAACCGTCACGAGCTAATTTATAGAACCTACCTAAAAAGAAAGCCACGTGCATACTTTTTTTAGTGATGCAAGTGGCTGTATGGGGGAGGGGAAATGGGGAGGGGGTAATGGGGAGGGGGTAATGGGTCAGCGCTCAAAGTTAAGGCCGATGAGCAAGCCGGGGTGGTTTTTCATGAATTTTCCCACTGTGATGATTTTATATACGGCATCGTGCTCAAATCCCAAAGTCTGGAGGAGGGCGGCGAGCTTCTCTGCGCGTATGGCGAGCATGAGGCTGTCGGCTTCTTGCTTGTAACGTGCTCCGACGCTTAAACCTTTCTCGCTGGGCGTAGCGCTTTGCTCGCTGGTATTACCTCCAGAGCGCGAAGAACTGGGGAAATTGATGATAATGCGCCCATCGTTGGCGCTGAATGTTGTGGCAATCTCCATGCCATTGGCCGCCACGGCACAGGTAGCGTCGGGGTTGAAGGTGAGGGCCAGCGTGCCTTCTTCAAGCCCTGCGTTCTGGAGGGCTGCGACTACGAAATTGCGGATTTTGGCCACTGTGAGGTTGCCGGCCTGCGCCTGACCGGTTGCCTCGCTCTCGAAAGTGAGCGCGGCATGGGTGAGAGTCCATGTGCCGGTGAGGCTGTCGGCCTCTGCAGATTGTGCGTTCTGCGCTCCTGCCGTGGATGAGAGGGCGGCGAGGAGGGTAATGAGGATGGTGATGAGGAGAGGTTTTATCGTTCTCATGGCTGTGAATAACAAAAAAGCTGAGCAACTTCAACGTTGTCCAGCTTTAGGTCTTTTTTTCAGCGCGCTTCCGTTATTAGGAAAGCTTGTTGATGTACACCATCAAGCCACTCTTGATGTTGGCAGCCTTGTTTTTGTGGATGGTGTTGTTCTTAGCGAGCTTGTCCAGCATCTTCTGCACCTGGGGCAGGAGCTCTGTGGCAGCAGCCTTGTCAGTGGTGCTGCGGAGCTTGCGCACGGCGTTACGCATGGTCTTGGCGTAATAGCGGTTGTGCAGGCGATGGGTAGCGGTCTGACGGATTCTCTTTACAGATGACTTGTGATTTGCCATTATTATTTACTGTTTTTTTTATAATCTAACGTTTAATGTCTTTTTGTAGTCCCTAGGAGAGTCGAACTCCTCTTTAGAGAATGAAAATCTCTCGTCCTAACCGATAGACGAAGGGACCTTGCTATGAGTTTTTTGCCTTTTTTCGGGCTTTTCGCTCAATTGCGGATGCAAAAGTACGGCTTTTTTTTGAACTGACAAAGGAATAAGAGCATTTTTTTGCATTTTTTCTTAAATTAATGCTCCTAAACGAAAATCTGACTGAGCACTTCTACACTTTTTATTTCGGGGAAAGCGGGTATATGCTGTTTGTAGTAGAGGAGGATAATGCTCAGAATTTCGGCCCTCTGTGCGCGTGTGAATTTATAGAGATGCTGGTTGGCGAGGTTCATGCGCAGGAGGGTGGGGATGGCCTCGCGATGGGCGGCTGGACAGATGGGCAGGAGTTCTTCGGCGGAGGGGCGTATGCCAAGGAGATTGGCCATGCGGATGAGGATGGCCAGGTGGACGTTGGCCAGGGAACGGCCGTCGGCGATGTTGAGCCATTGCACGGCACCGGCAATATAGGGGAAGATTGGGGGCGAAGGGGGCTCCTGTCGCAGTACGCCGCGGAAGAATTCGGCGAGAAAAAGGCTGAGGGCGGACTTTACGGGACCGAGGGTCAGGGGTAGTGGGTAATGGGTCAGGGGTAATGGGTAATGGGTCAGGGGTAATGGGTCAGGGGTCTGTCCTTCGTGGGCTTTTTCAGGGACGGGAGTATATTGGGCCGTGAGAAGATGGGCGGCGGTGGGCTTCAGAAGGGTGGAGCGGGTGTGTTCGTCCCAACTGATGCTGAGAAGGGCGAGCGGCTGGAAGAGTGTGTGGGGCACGTTGCCCTTTCTGCCGCCGTGGTTGATGCGTACGATGAAGGATGCGGCACCTGCGGCCTCGGTATAGGTCTCCACGATGAGGCGGTCGTCGGAGTATTTCCGGGTGTGGAGGACGAGAGCGGGCGAGGTCATGGTGTGTCCTCCGCACTCTCGTCGTTCGGGAGAACTTCTACCTCGGATATGTCGGCGGGCTCCTCCTTTTCGCGGGATTTCTTGTCCTGAGGATTGGCGGGCAGGGGAGCTTTGTCCTTCGGCGTCTTCTCTTCGTGGGCAGATTGCGGACTTTGGGGCGCGGGTGCGGGGTTTGCCTTCTTTCTCACTCCGCTCCATGCTACGCTCTGGAGTATTCCGAAATAGGCAGAGGTGATAAATGTGGATGTGCCGCCGCGGGAGATGAGGGGGAGCGTCTGTCCCGTGACGGGGCCGAGGCCTACGGCTACGAACATGTTGAGCAGGGCCTGTCCCACGAGGAGCACGCCGAGCCCCATGACGAGGAAGGCGGCAAAGTCGCGGCCGCAGTTGTTGGCAATGATGCCTATGCGATAGAGAAGAACGAGATAGAGCAAGAGAACGATACTTGCGCCCCAGATTCCCGTCTCTTCGGCAATGATGGCGTAGATGAAGTCGCTGTAGGCCTGAGGGAGGTAGTCGCGCTCCACGCTGTTGCCGGGCATGAGGCCGAGGCCGTGGTTGTTGTTGGCCACGGCGATGCGGGCATGTACCACCTGCATGTTCTTGTCGGAGAGGACGAGGCTGTCGGGGTTCTCAGTCATGACAAGACTGTTGCCGAAGATTCGTTCCTTTGCCGTGGGGACGCGCTTGAAGACGCTGCCGACGGAAGTCTTGTAGAAGGGGTCGTCCGCATTGCTGGGGAACGCTTTGAGACTGGCTATTCCAATGACGACCAGGGCTATGCCTACGGCAGAGATGGTGAGCATCTGGCGGGTGGGGACGCCGGCCACGAACATCATGACGAACACTACGCCGCATAAGAATACGGCCGTACTGATGTTCTCCTTGAAGATGAGGATAATAATGGGCAAGGAGAAGAAGGCAACATACTTCCATGCAGACTTATTGACGCCATTGCCCTCCCTGCATTGGGAGAGGACGAGCGCCACGGTGGCCACGAGTATGCCTTTGGCCAATTCCGACGGTTGGAAGGTGAGTTCGCCGATTTTAGCCCAACGGGCCGCACCGTTGACATCTCCTCCCGTGAAAGCCATAATGAGGAGAATGACGACGATGAAGGGCCATCCTGCCGAGATGTAGCGATATAGGTGACAGGGCACGTAGTGCATGCCGATGCAGATGGCAAGGCCGATGGCAAGGAGAGTGCCCTGTCGGATGAAGGGCTGCCAGTAGCTGCTGTGTCCGTAGGATAGCATGCTGGTGGCGCTGAATACCTCAACGAGGGATACGGCGCAGAGGGCAAAGATGATGCCCCAGATTACGGGATCGCCTTTTAGACGGATAAAGGTTTTGGGCATGGATGGGTCAGGGGTCAGGGGTGATGGGTCAAGGGTCAGGGGTGATGGGTCAAGGGTAATGGGTAATTCTACTCACCTTGCGAGGCCTTGATGCAGGCGCGGAACTGTTCGCCGCGGTCCTCCATATTCCGGAAGAGGTCGAAGGAGGCGCAGCAGGGGGAGAGGAGCACGGCATCGCCCTCTTCGGCAAAGCCGCGGCAGGCACTGACGCAGTCGGCCATGTTGTGGGTGTCGGTGACGGGGAGCCCGAGATGGTCGAAACTCTCGTGGAGTTTCTGGTTGTCGGCACCGAGATAGACGAGGGCGCGGCACTTTTCCTGAATAAGGGGGAAGAGCACGGAGTAGTCGTTGCCCTTGTCCTTGCCGCCGACGATGAGCACCGTGGGACGGTCCATGGCTTGCAGGGCCACGAGGCAGGCGTCCACGTTGGTGGCCTTTGAGTCGTTGATCCAGAGGATGTCATCCCATTCGCCGACACGCTCGAGGCGGTGCTCCACGCCGGGGAAGTCCTCAAGGCACTCGCGAATGATGTCGTCGCTGATGCCGGCGGCGCGGCAGGCCAGGTAGGCGGCGGTGGCGTTGCGCTGGTTGTGGCGGCCCATCTGCGAGAAGGAGAGGCGGAGCTGGGAGAAAACGTCGTCGGTGAAGCCGATGAGGTTGGGGTGGCCGGGCACTGCACTGTGGCTCGTTGGGGTGGGGGCGGGGGCACGGTAGTCACCCTCGCGCTTTTTCAGTTCGCGCTGTATGACGGGGTCACCAGCCCAGTAGATGAGGCAGTTGCGCTTGTCCTGATTCTGGATGATGCGCATCTTGGAGTCGGCGTAGTGCTGGAAGTCGTAGTCGTAGCGGTCCAGATGGTCGGGCGTGATGTTCATCAGCACGGCGATGGCGGCGCGGAAACCGAACATATTGTCGAGCTGGAAGGACGAGAGTTCAAGGATGTACCAGTCCTTGTCGTCCTCTGCCACTTGCCAGGCGAAGGAGTGGCCAATGTTACCAGCGAGACCGGCGTTGAGTCCCGCGCGAGTAAATATATAATGTATGAGGCGGGTGGTAGTGGTCTTGCCATTGGAGCCGGTGATGCACACGCAGTGGCCCTTGGTGTAGCGTGAGGCGAACTCTATCTCGCTCAGCACGGGTATGCCGCGTTCCAGCAGGGCCTGTACCATGGGGGCGGTGTCGGGGATTCCGGGGCTCTTCACTACCTCGTCGGCATCGAGGATGCGCTCGGCGGTGTGGCCGCACTCTTCCCACTCTATCTGATGGGCTTCGAGGGCCTGCACGTATTTGTCCTGTATCTGCCCCATATCGGAGACAAATACCTCATAACCTTTCTTGTCGGCCAGGATGGCGGTGCCTACACCGCTCTCTCCTGCACCTAATACAACGAGTTTCATTGAGCGTTACCTTATCTTTAGCGTTATAATAGTGAGTGCAGCCAGTAGAATGCTGACAATCCAGAAGCGGACGGTGACCATTGACTCCAGGGCGGGCGTCTTGGGCCATTTGCGGAAGATGTATTTGGCGTCGGGGAGCATCTCCTCGGGCTTCACGCGGAAGGTGTCGTGGAGCGGAGCGCGCTTGAAGACACGCCATTTCTTGCCGCGACGGTTGCCGGCCTTGGCGTATTCTGTCTGGAGGATGACGCTGATACTCTCCATAAGGAAGATGCCGCAGAGGATGGGGATGAGAAGTTCCTTGTGGATGATGACGGCCAGCACGCCAATGGTGCCGCCTATCATCAGAGAGCCCGTGTCGCCCATGAAGACACGGGCGGGGTAGGTGTTGTACCACAGGAAACCGATAAGGGCTCCCAGCATAGCGCAGCAATACACCACGAGTTCCTCCGAGCCTGGCACGAACATCGTGTTGAGATAGCCGGCAAAGCCTATGTGGGAGCTGACGTAAGCCAATACGCCCAGCGCTACGTAGATAATGGCGGAGTTGCCGGCACACATGCCGTCCATGCCGTCGTTGAGGTTGGCGCCATTGCTCACGGCGGCGATGACGAAGGCTGTCATCAGTACGAAGAGTATCCAGCCGCCGGCTTGCTTGTGGTCTCCGAGGAAGCCCACCACCTCGGCGTAGTCTAGATTGTTGTTCTTGAAGAACGGGATGGTGGTCTTGGTACTCTTCACGGGCTCGCTCTTGTGGACGACTTCCACTACGCCGTTGCGTTGCATAGTGGATACATTCTCACGTATCACGGCGTCGGGGGAGAGATAGAGCGTGAGGCCCACGGCGAGGCCGGCAATGAACTGCCCCACGAGCTTCCAGCGACCGGCGAGGCCGTCTTTGTTGTGGCGGAAGTTCTTAATGTAGTCGTCAAGGAAGCCTATGCCGGCAAACCAAACGGTTGCGGCCAGCATGAGGAGTATGTAGATGTTGCGCAGACGACCGAAGAGCAGGCAGGGCACGAGCACGGCGACGAGAATCACGATGCCGCCCATAGAGGGCACGCCTTTCTTGGCCACGCCGTAGGGGTCGATACTGAAGTCGCGCTGCTCTTCGCTGAGGTTGTGGCGCTTCATCCAACGGATGTAGTGCTCGCCAAACCACATGCTGATGATGAGGGCAATGATGAGCGCGAGGAGCGCACGGAAGGATATATAGCCCCACAGGCGGGAGCCCGTGATGCCATAGCCTTCAAGGAAACGGAAGAAATAGTATAACATGTTGGATGATTCGATTACTCGATAATTCGATTACTCGATTTAGAATTATTCATTGAAAGGCGGCGCGTACCTCTTCGTGGTCGTCGAAATGGTGCTTCACGCCCTTTATCTCTTGATAGGGCTCATGTCCCTTGCCGGCAATGAGGATGACGTCACCGGGCTGTGCCATCATGGCGGCGGCGCGTATGGCCTCACGACGGTCAGTAATGGTCAGAACCTTCTGACGTTGCTCGTCATTGAGGCCGGCAAGCATGTCCTGAATAATAGCTTCGGGCTCTTCAAAGCGAGGGTTGTCGGAGGTAATGATGACACGGTCGGACTGGCGCACGGCTTCCTGTGCCATGAGGGGACGCTTGCCTTTGTCGCGGTTTCCGCCGGCGCCACACACGGTGATGACGTGGCCGCGGCCATGGAGCACGTCGTGGATGGCGTTCAGTACGTTCTCCAAGGCGTCGGGGGTGTGGGCATAATCCACTATGGCGCTGACACCCTTCGGTGAGCGGATGGCTTCGAAACGTCCGTTGACGGGCTGGAGGAGCGACAGAGCGCGCAGCACGTCTTCCTTCGGGAAGCCCAGATTGCGGGCGGCACCGTAAACGCCGAGCAGATTGCTCACGTTGAAACGGCCCACGAAGCGCACGCTCACCTCTTCGCCGTCCAGGCGGAGCAGCATGCCTTCCAGGCTCTCTTCTACGATGCGGGCCTTGAGGTCGGCGGCGGTGCGGGTGGAGTAGGTTTGGATGGCGGCGTTGCAGTTTTGCGTCATGAAGAGGCCGTTGCGGTCGTCGGCATTGGTTATGGCGAAAGCCTCGCGAGGCAGTTCGTCGAAGAAGAGTTTCTTGGCGTCGCGGTAAGCCTCGAAGGTGCCGTGGTAGTCCAGATGGTCGCGTGTGAGGTTGGTGAACACGCCGCCGGCAAACGTGAGGCCGGCGATGCGGCGCTGGTGAATGGCGTGGCTGGAGCATTCCATGAAGGCGTACTCGCAACCTTCAGCCACCATCTCGGCGAGAAGGGCGTTGAGGGTGACGGGGTCGGGAGTGGTCTGCGCGGCAGGCACGGCGCGGTCGTCAACATAGTTGCATACGGTGCTGAGCAGGCCGGCCTTGTGGCCCAGGAGGCGCACGAGTTGATAGAGCAGCGTGGCGGTGGTGGTCTTGCCGTTGGTGCCGGTCACGCCTACGAGACGCAACTTCTGCGACGGGTTGCCGTAGAATACTGTGGCTACGGCGCCCACGGCAGCCTGGCTGTCGGCCACCTGTATGTAGGCCACGCCGTCTTGGGATGCAGCGGAGAGGTCCACGTTGGCGGCAGGTTCGGTGCCGATAACGGCGGTGGCGCCCTGAGCGAGGGCTTTGGGAATATAGGCGTGGCCGTCGGCCTGTGTGCCTTTCACGGCGAAGAAGAGGTGCCCGGGCTTCACCATGCGGGAGTCGAGGCTCACGCCGCTCACTTCCGTGTCGGCCAGACCGGAAGATGCAACGACGGCTATGTGGGATTGTTTGAGGAGGGCTGAGAGTAGCATGTCCTGATTTCGTTTTGTACGTTTATCCTTGAGGATTACGCTATGCGTTAACTTTATGTCGCCATAGCAGACGGCTGATGAGTATCATCGGACTGCTGAGGCGGACTGACGGGGAGGCTTCCCGTTTTCTTGTTGCTGTTTGAAAGTTCAAGTGATACGCTGGCGCCTTTTTTTATTTTCGTTCCTGGTGCGATGCTTTGCCTTACAACGCGGCCGCAACCTGTCACTTTCACCTTGAGCCCCATCTTCTCCAGACGGAACACGGCGTCGCGCAGACCATATCCGCTCATGTCGGGCATGATGTCGGTTCGCGCGTTCTCGGTGCTGAGGGCGTATGACTTACCCTTGTGTGTGGCCGAGCCCCAAGTCTTGTTGCTGTTAACGGTGTTGCAGTTGATGCCGAGGGCATTGAGGCTCTTTTGGGCAGCTACGAGGTTGCCGGGCTTTACGAGGGGCTGGAGCGAGTTTACGCTGTCAACATTCATGGCGAGGTTCGTCTCCATGTTTTGTGCCATGAGGTTCTCGGCTACCTTCCTGAATACTGGGCCGCAGGTGGCGCCGCCGTAAGCAGGATAGTCCTTCTGGACGCACACTATCATGGTGTATCGCGGCCTTTCGGAGGGGAAATATCCCACGAACGTTACGAAGTACTTGTTGCTGCGGCCGTTCTTGGTCCATACCTGCGCCGTGCCCGTCTTGCCACTGATTTTGAATTTCTTTGAGCCACAGTTCTTGCCGGTACCTTTTACCACTACGTCGCGAAGTATCTTGTGAAGGTCGCGCACGGTGCTGGCTTTGCACATTTGTTCCTTAACGACGCGAGGAGGAAGTTCCTGGATGACCTGCCCGTCTTTCTCTATGCTTTTTACAAAGCGCGGGTACATCATCTTGCCGTTATTGGCAATGCCGTTGTAGAAGGCGAGGGTGGATATCGGCGGCACCTGTGTCTCATAGCCTATGCTCATCCAGGGCAGGGCCGTGTTGCTCCAGTTTTCCCAGTAGCGTCCGGTCTTGTCCTTCTTGGGCTCTCGTATTTTGGGCTTAGCATAGCCGGGGAGAGGGAGTTGGAGGTCGGCGCTGATGCCTGTGCGATAAGCGGCTCTGACATATTCTTCGGGTTTGTCGTGATAGTGTTCGTCTATGAGGCGGCTGGTGCCGATGTTGCTGGACTTGACGAACACCTGCGCTGCATTGATAAGATGGTTGCCGCCGGAGGACTTGTTGGAGTCCGTCATCCTTCTTCCGTACATTTTGTATTCGCCGGAGTAGGTCTCGACATTGGTGTCGAGAGTGAAGGCGCCGTCGTCAAGTCCCACCATGAAGCTTACGCCTTTGAAGACGGAGCCGGGCTCTCGAAGCAAGCTGACTGCGCGGTTGCTGATTTCGGCGTACGAACCGTCGGACAGACGGTCGAGGGAGCTCATGGCCTTGATGTCGCCCGTGCTTACCTCCATCACGGCGCACACGCCGAAGTCGGCACTGATGCTTTGCAGGTGCTCGCCCAGGGTTTTCTCTACGATGTCCTGCAGATTGATGTCGAGTGTCGTACGGATGTCACAGCCGTTCTCAGGCATCTCGTCGTAGATGCTGACATAGTTGTTGAGCACCTTCTGGCGGTGGCAGTTGCCGGGCTTGCCTCGCAGGAGGGAGTCGTAGAAAAGTTCCAGGCCGCAGCGGGCGGAGTCTTTCTCGCCGTAGAGGTCGCCGATGGTGCGGGCGGCCAGTTTACCGTAGGGGTTCTGGCGGGTGGGGTAGTCCTTGACGTGGAAACCGCTGCGGTTGCCTCCGTATTTGAAGAACGGGAGTTTCTTTACTTGGCAGTATTGTATGTAGGTGACCTTCTTGTTCAGGAGGGGCCAGTGCTTGTTTTCTATTTTCCTGCCCTCGATGAGGTGTTTGCGGAAGGCCTCTGCGTCAATATCTTCGGGGAATAGTTTGTGCATGCCCTCACACAGTTCCGTCAGCACGCGGCGGCAGCTGTCGATATGGGCCCGTTGCGTGGCTTCGGGGATGACTTGCTTGTGGCGGTTGAGCAGTCCGGGAATCACGCGCAGGGTGTCGGCGCAAATAATGGAGTCGCGCCACATCTGAGCCTTGCGTTGCAGTGCGCTGTCCTTGTCCTGCGCCATGAAGTCCATGTACAGGCGGTATTCGGGCAGGGTGGTGGCCAGTATTTGTCCGTCGGCGGAAAGGATGTTGCCGCGCTGAGGGGGTATTTGCACGTTTTCACGCACGAAGCGCTGGCTCACGGCCTTCCAGTAATCTCCTTGAAAGAATGTGAGCTGGCACATACGCGCGACGATGGTCACACCGCACAGGAAGGCTATGGTGATGACCACGAAGTAGCGGTTCATCACCTTCGTGCGGTTACCCTTGGGCTTGGTCTTCTTGTTCTTCTCTTGCATCTTGTTTGCGTCTGGGCCTGACGGGGGCGGTCTTGGGCAGGGGGGGGGCTATTTCACTATGAACAGGGGGTCCTTGGACGTCCTCAGCGTGGTGTCGGCCACGCTTTCCTCCACGATGGAGCGGCGTGTGGCTCTCTTCAGTTGGCTCATGGCCGTCAGGGCTTTGTAGCTGCGGTCCATAAGGGTGTCGTTCAATTGCTTGCCTTCCAGCATGGCCTGCTGACACTGATAGCGGTTGCTGACGTAAACGATGGCCAGCACGATTATCAGCAGCAGATACTTGATATTGCGGCGCATAGGCTCGCCTATCAGGTATTTGCCGCCCATCACCTCGCGCCAGAACTCAAAAGGAGAGCGGAATTTTCTGTTTTTCTTTTTCTTGCTCATGGTGGGCTATATCTTTTCGGCTATTCGCAGCTTGGCCGAGCGTGAGCGCGGGTTGGCATCCTGCTCTTCTGCCGAGGGAATAATGACTTTGTTGTTAACGGCCTTGAGGGGCGTCAGACGGTTGCCGTAGAAGTCCTGCGCTACGCGGCCTTCCACGTTGCCGGCCTTGATGAAGTTCTTCACCATGCGGTCCTCCAGCGAGTGGTAGGTCAGCACCACCAGCCTTCCGCCGGGCTTCAGGCACGCTATGGCGGCTCCCAGCATCTCTTCCAGGGCTTCCATCTCGTGGTTCACCTCTATGCGCAGCGCCTGAAAGGCTTGTGCCAGGAGGCTCCCCGACACCATCTCGCGCAGCTCCCCCGTGGTGAGTATGGGCTGCTGCTGACGCCTCTTAATAATATTACGCGCGAGCGCGCGCCCTTGGCGTATCTCGCCGTAGAGTTGGAAAATCTTCGTCAGCCGTTCCTCGTCGTAGGTGTTCAGCACGTCGGCGGCTGTCTTGCCGCCGCGCCCGTTCATGCGCATATCCAGCGGCGCGTCAAAGCGGAAACTGAAGCCGCGCTCCTCTGTGTCGAAGTGGTGCGAGCTCACGCCCAGGTCGGCCAGCACGCCGTCCAGGCAGCAATACGCCGCCGCCTGTTCCCCATCACCCCCTGTTCCTTCCAATCGCTCGTAAGTATCTCCGCCGCAGGCGGACTCGAGCGCAGCGAGGCACTCCCCCTTGGGGGAGCGGGTGAGGGGGCTATAATACCTCATCCAGTTCTTAAGGTAGCGGAAGTTTGAGCGTACGAACGTGAAGCGCTCCTTATCCCGAAACACAGAGCCCTCGGCCGCTGCCGTGGCGTTCTTTTCTGCGTCGGCATCCTGGTCGAAACTGTAGAGATGCCCGTGTGGCCCGAGCGCTTCCAGTATGCCGCGGCTGTGACCGCCGCCGCCGAAAGTCATGTCGGCATACACGCCGTTGGGGCGTGTGACCAACGCCTCAATACAGGGGCGCAGCAGCACGGGAACATGGTATGTAGGGCACTTTTCCATCCGAGAAATTTTTCCACGCTGCAAAATTACTAAAATAATATCACATAGCAGCAACCTATCTTAACTTTTTCTCATTCTTAACCTTGCAGCACCGCGTTGCCTCCTCCCCCGCTTCCCTCTTAGTCCCTCTCTCCTTTCGCCTCTGTTCGGGATAAGTCTTCTCATTCAAGGTTTGCAAATTCCCGCATAGGAAAGCGGCAAGCGATTCCGCCCTTCCAGCACACGCTTTCGCCGACATCGTCGTCATGGCCACAGCTGTGGCCAAGTATGCGTCACAGCTGTGGCCAAGTATCGGTCACAACTGTGGCCAAGTATGCGTCACAGCTGTGGCCATGATGACTAAATGCCGACTAAGAACAACTACTTACCTCCGGCAGGGATAAACTTCTCGTCTTCAAAATCATAATAATCATTAAAGCCAGCGCAGCGGCCTGCGGCGTTATGGAGATTTATATGATGAATTTTGACTTATACGGTTAGAGTCGGCAAAACTTGTCGATCTTTCAAGGACTTACAGACAAAAAAAGGACCGCACCCCACGCGGGATGCGGTCCTTGTCATTATGTGTTCACGGGCAGGGCCCTGAGGGCTCTGCACTATGGGAAGTGCTTACTTCACAACAACCTTGTGGCCGCCCACGATGTAGAGGCCTGCGGGGAGCTTGCCGCTTACCTTCTGACCCTGGAGGTTGAAGGTGCCGCGGTTGTTGCTCTTCTTCACGGCTACGGTGTTCTCTATGCCGGTGAGGGTGCCCACGGTGCTGTCGTAGTAGATGGCGAGTTCGCCTTCACGACCGCAGTCTTCGCCGCGGAGCAGGAAGCCGGTGTTGGGTTCAATCTGGTCGCCGTCTTCAGCGGCTACAATCTTCTTACCCCAGAAGATACCCACGCCGAGAGGAGCCTTCTCGATGCCTGCGAGGACACCGATCATGCCTTCCTGGCTCTTGGCCTCGGTGGTGTAGGTCAGCTTGTCGAGTTCGCCGGCAACGGTGCCGAACATGTCAACGCTGTAGCTGTCGTCTTCGCTGTAGTAGAGCACGGGAGTGCCTGCGGGGATAACGGCGTCGTCTTCATAGTAGTCAAACTGGAAGGCGCCCTCATAGGTACCTACGAGCTTGTAGAGAGGTTCGCTGCTGTCGTTCACGATGTCGAAGGGCAGAGTGATGATCTGGGGCTTGCCGGCCTCGTAGTAGAAGCCATAGTCGCCGCTCCATTCTTCACTGGCCTCAACGAAGGCGAAGGAACTGTTGTCAGCACCCATGGCGCTGCCCCAGGTTACGATGCGGCCGGTGTTGGGGTCGGCGTTCATGAAGTTGTTCTCACCGAATACGAGGTTGAAGCTACCGCCCAGGCGTGCGCTGCGGAGCTTGAAGCTGCTCTTTTCAGCGGCTGCGCCTACGGGAGAGGTCTCTTCGGGCTGAGCCTGCAGGTAGTTGCCGGTGCCGTAGTTGCAGAGGCTGTAGGTGCCGTCGGTGTTCTTGGTAAGTTTCCAGAAGTAGCCGGGATGGCTGGTAGCTTCGAGCTCTTCGCCGTTGCCGCCCCAGATGAGCTGGGTTTCACCGCTCCAGAGGTTGCCTACATAGTTGTCGGCAGCAGCTCCTTCGGTGGTGCTCTGGATCATATAGATACCTTCTTCAGGATAGATGAGCTTGCCTTGCAGGGCATCGATGGCGTCGTTCAGGGCCTTCTTGCCGGCGTTGATTTCTTCCATGCTCATAACGTCCTTAACGGTAGCGCCCACCTTTTCAATGGCGGCTTCCAGTTCTGCGGTAGCGCCATCGGGGAAGTAACCTACTTCGTCACCGATGGGAGCTTCGTCAACCCAGCCCTGAGCGTCCTCGAGGAGATCCCTCAGTACCTGGGGCTCGGGGAAGTTTTCAAGGAAGTCGTCGTAAGCCTTCTGAAGTTCAGCGATGGTGGCGTCGGTAGCGGCTTCTGCAGCGAGTTCTTCCTTAGCCTTGGCCATAGCGTCTTCGAGAGCCTTGCGTACGTCAGCGGGAACAGCGTTGATGAGGCTGATGCTTTCGTTAATCTTCTGGCTGCGCATTACTACTTCGCCGAAGTGCATGTAAACGTTGTTTTTAGGTGCGTCGCCATAGGAGATTTCACCTTCTACAACTTCAAGGGGATCTACGGAAATAGTGTCACGAACGACTTTATCGGAATAGCGGAGGACGGCCATGCAGCGGATGTACTTGCAAGCCTTGCCGAGGTTAACGTCGAAGGTTGCCATGGCATCGGTATAGTTGACGCCATTATAGTTGACATCATTGTTGTATTCGCCATTAACAATCTGCCAAGTGTCCCAAGTGTTCTTGTAGTTTTCAAAAGTAGCAGCCATGTCACCAGAAACATACTCCTCGGCGGAAGCAAGGCTGGCATCGTTCGTGCCGGCAACGAACCAGCGGACAACGCGGCCATTGGCGTTGCCAGTGAGCTGGCGGCGGTAAACGTCAAGAGCAAACTCCTGAACGGGCTCTTCGCATTCTACCTGGAACCAGTGGGGCTGGCCGAGGTCGCCATCTGAGCTCCATCTGGAGTGATAGTAGTTATTGAGGATACCATCGCAGATGGCTTCCTCAGAACCTTCAGAGGTTTCTGTGGCGTTGAAGGATACCTGGCTGAGACTGGTAAGGTACTGATCATAAGCGAAGCCCTTGTCATAAGTCAGGGTAGCGTCGCCGAGGAGGTTGGAGAGTTCCTGGTTCTTGTGGGCCTGCTCCAGTTCTGCCTCGAGGGCTTCAATCTGGGCGGGGTCGATGGTCTCTACGCGCCAGAGAGAGCCCTGGTTGTTCTCGGAGGTACCGGCGTTCCAGTAAACGACAACGTAGCCGTTCACCTGGGTGTGCATACCCCAGCTTGCGCTACGCTCATCGCCGCGGATATTGAAGGTGCCGGCAGCGTCGGCGGGCTCAATGGTGAAGGAGGTGGTGGGCTCAACGGTGGAAGGGAAGGCCTGGGAGAAACCATCCATATCGCTCATGTAGCGGCCGGTGTAGTAGTTCTGGAAGTAGTTCTTGCCGTCAATCTTGACGAGCTTCCAGATGTAGTGGGTGCCTTCGATGTCAAGCACGTCGGGAGCGGTGTAGTTGGCCGTCCACTTCACCTGGTTGTTGCCTTCATACACGCAGCCGGCGAAAGAGCCGTTGTCACGCCAGTTCCAGAAGCGGTAGTACTGACCGTCGTTCAGCGTGCCCATGCTGGCAGCGAGGGCGTCGGCAGCAGCCTGAAGCTGGGCGATGGCAGCGTCGCAGGCAGCGTCGTCGCCACCATAGTTGTAGAGCTCGGAGAATACTTCCCAAGCGGCAATCATAGCGTCAACGGCTTCCTGGGAATACTCGCCGGGGCCGGAACCTACGCGATAGTTATCGGGGTCGAACTCAACGCCGCCGAGGATGTCCTGGAAGGCTGCGTCCATGGCAGCCTCGCCGGTGATCTTGGCGGGCACGTAGATGGCCCAGCAGTTGGTGTCGCGATAGCCCATAATGGAGGCACCGCCATAGGTGCTGAGGTAAGTGGCACTGGGTTCGGACTCACCCTCTTCGCCGGTGCCGCTCTCGCTGTTGGCAAGGCAGAAAACCCAGCAGGTCTTGGAGCCGTCGATAAACTCGTCGGCGAGGATGAAGTTACCGTTGGTGTCGTAGTCGGAGGTAGCGTTACGGGGGTCGTAATCCACGTTGGCCCAATCTACATGATAAGGAGCACCGCCGTCAGTGGCTTCAGCGTGGAATACCTCGCCAGGCAGAATGGTGAATTCCTGGGCGCGGCTACGGCTGGCCGTGTAGGTGGAGGGGTCGCTCAGATACTGACCAGTCTCCACGTTCTTGATGATGTAGGTAGTGGTACCGTGCTTGTCGGTGCCAGCTTCCTCAAACTGATAGAGGCATGCACTGCTCAGGGCAGTCGTGGCGCCGGTGGGGCACAGGAAACTCCTGGAGTTAGTACGGGCGTTGCCGATGAAATAGCTAACGCCAGTCTCAATCTTGTCAACGGAAGGATACTCACTACTGCTTATGCCTTCAAGCGTGTAGTAATCCTTGGCTGACATTGACACAAGGCCGAAGAGGCAAAGTGCCAGAAGAGTGTAAAACTTCTTCATTTTGTGTTTAGGATTTAGTTAATAAAAGGGTGAATAAAAAAAGTGTTGCTTCTTATGTGCGCAATAATATATAAGGAACGCGTCCTTTTTTATCTATTGCGGTGCGAAGGTACGATATTTTTTTGAAGTAGCATAATTTTTTAACATATTTCTTCTCTTTTTGTTCCAACCTCAAGGGAAGTTGCGAGTTGAGAGGTGGCAAAAAGGGGAAGTTCTCCTCATCCTACTTGGTGCGCATCTTGCTTCTTCCGAGTCTGCGAAAAGTTTCGTTTGTCCTATGATTAGGAAATTGGCGGACAGGCTGCCGGCTTCCCGAATCCTCTGGCGTATTTCGGCAATGCCTGCATAGAAATTCAAAAAAAAATTATTCAAAGGGAATGCGGCTTTACGCCAACACCCTCTTTCTTGAAAAGTGCGAAATTTCGCGATAAATTTTTGCACGGATTTTTGACTGTTTTCGAGGCTCGCGAAGGTATAAACCCGCTTTCGGCCGAAAAACGCCCGTTTCCGAAAAATTGAAATCAGTTCAAATTTTTCAAATATCCCGCTCATTTTTCCCGATACCCTATTTTAGCAAAAACTAAAAGGGACATCGGAAAAAATGAAAGGGCGATTGTTCAAATTAAAAGGGAGATAATTTCAACTAAAAGGGCATTAGTTGCGACTAAAAGGGCTTTAGG
>JAZRYH010000007.1:0-10421 GCA_045600685.1 Alloprevotella sp.
AATGATAATGCATCCGCAGGCTTTGCGAGCTCTGCCGGGAGTGTTCCACGACCTTGCGAGCTCTATTATTAATCGCTTCGTAAACCTTTGCGAGCTCTGCGCCTCTGCGGGAGATTTATCACTCCAAATGTCGGATGACCCCTTTTTATCCGCTCTGGGTGTTCTGCAACTTCTATAATAGTGGCACTCTAAACCCAGAGGAGGTCTTTCTGGCTGCAAAATTACGGAAAAATACGCGCAACCGGGTTGCAAAGTGCATTTTCCTCGCGCGCATACAATAAATAAGGCGTTTCTGCGTTAAGTGGTTGAATAACCACTTTACCAACCATGAAAGGAATAGTACTCGCAGGCGGTGCCGGCACCCGCCTCTACCCCATCACGAAAGGTATCAGCAAGCAACTCATGCCTATCTACGACAAGCCGATGATTTACTACCCCATCTCGGCGCTCATGCTGGCCGGCATACGCGAAATACTGATTATCTCCACGCCCTTCGACCTTCCCGGTTTCCGCCGCCTGCTGGGCGACGGCAGCGACTACGGCGTGCACTTTGAATATGCCGAGCAGCCCTCGCCCGACGGTCTGGCACAAGCCTTCACTATCGGTGCCGACTTCATAGGCGACGACTGCGCCTGCCTCGTGCTGGGCGACAACATCTTCCACGGCGCCGGCTTCACCGCCATGCTCCAGGAGGCCGTACGCACCGCCGAGGAGGACAACAAAGCCACCGTCTTCGGTTACTGGGTAAGCGACCCCGAGCGATACGGCGTGGCCGAGTTCGACCGCGAGGGCAACTGTCTCTCCATAGAGGAGAAGCCCGCGAAACCCAAGAGCAACTACGCCGTAGTGGGCCTCTACTTCTACCCCAACAAGGTGGTGGACGTGGCCCGTCATATCGAGCCCTCCGCCCGCGGCGAGTACGAAATAACCACGGTGAACCAGCGCTTCCTCGCCGACGGAGAACTGAAGGTGCAGACCCTGGGCCGCGGCTTCGCCTGGCTTGACACGGGCACCCACGACTCCCTCTCCGAGGCTTCCACGTACATCGAGGTGCTGGAGAAGCGTCAGGGCCTGAAAGTGGGCTGCCTCGAAGGCATCGCCTTCCGCAAGGGCTGGATCACCGCCGACCGCATGCGCGAACTCGCCCAGCCGATGATCAAAAACCAGTACGGACAGTATCTCCTCAAGGTTATTGAAGAAAGAGACCCTCTAAATCTCCCTTAAAGGGAGACTTACAGAGCCGATGGAATACCTTTTTGAAGAGAAGGAAGAAGAGCCAAAGTGGCAGACGGCAGACCCTGTGGAATATGGGTTGCTGAAAGCTAATGCAAGGAACAACCGCAAGGAAATGACCGAGGCCGAAGCCATCTTTTGGCAATATGCCAGAAGTTGCGGCCTCAGCGAGAAATGCAGACGCCAATATATCATCGGCGACTTCATCGTGGACTTCTTCTTTCGGCAAAGTAAGGTTATTATTGAGATTGACGGCGAATACCACGCTACTGGAGAACAAAAGGAAGCCGACCTCACCCGGCAGAAATGGCTGGAAGCGAGAGGCTACACCATCCTACGCTTTACAAACGAACAAATCATAAAAGAAATAGAATATGTCATTACCACTATCAGAGAACATCTCACAGGAACTGCAAAGTCCTCCCTTTAAGGGAGGATTTAGGAGGGTCTTGATTATCACGGGCGGCGCCGGTTTTATCGGCAGCCACGTCGTGAGACTTTTCGTAAACAAGTATCCCGACTACAAGATTATCAATCTTGACAAACTGACCTACGCCGGCAATCTTGCCAACCTCAAGGACATCGAGGACAAGCCCAACTACAAGTTCGTGAAGATGGACATCTGCGACTTCGACGCCTTCTACAAACTCATGCAGGACGAACACGTGGACGGCATTATCCACCTCGCCGCAGAGAGTCACGTGGACCGCAGCATAAAGGATCCCTTCACCTTCGCCCGTACCAATGTGATGGGCACGCTGTCGCTCCTCCAGGCCGCCAAACTCTACTGGGAGAGCCTGCCGGAGAAGTATGAGGGCAAGCGTTTCTACCATATCTCCACCGACGAGGTCTATGGCGCACTGGAGATGACGCATCCCGAAGGAAAGCCTGCTCCCTTCACCACGAAGGCAACCAGTCGCTCCCCTTTAAGGGGAGTTGGAGGGGTCTCCTACGGCGAGAAGTTCTTCACCGAGGACCTCAAATACCTCCCCCACTCCCCCTACTCTGCCTCCAAAGCCGGCAGTGACCACTTCGTGCGCGCCTTCCACGACACCTACGGCATGCCCACCATCGTCACCAACTGCTCCAACAACTACGGTCCGTATCAGTTCCCCGAGAAACTCATCCCCCTCTTCATCAATAACATCCGCCACCGCAAGCCCCTGCCCGTCTATGGCAAGGGTGAGAACGTGAGGGACTGGCTCTTCGTGGAGGACCACGCCCGCGCCATCGACCTCATCTTCCACGAGGGCACCGTGGCCGAGACCTACAACATCGGCGGCTTCAATGAATGGAAGAACATCGATATCATTAAGGTTCTCATCCGTACCGTTGACCGTCTGCTGGGCCGCAAGGAGGACGAGGATATGAATCTCATCACCTATGTCACCGACCGCGCCGGCCACGACCTGCGCTACGCCATCGACTCTTCCAAGCTCCAACGCGAACTGGGCTGGGAACCTTCCCTGCAGTTTGAGGAAGGCATTGAGAAGACCGTACGCTGGTATCTCGACAACGAGGCCTGGATGGACAACATCACCAGCGGCGAGTACGAGAAGTATTACGAGGAAATGTATAAAGGACGTTAGGATATGCAAGTCATCAAAACAGCCATCGACGGCGTAGTCGTCATAGAGCCGAAGGTCTTCCACGACCAGCGCGGCTACTTCTTTGAATCATACAACCAACAGGAATTTGACGAGAAGGTGGGGCCCGTTCGCTTCGTTCAGGACAACGAGAGCATGTCCTCCCGCGGCGTGATGCGCGGCCTGCATTTCCAGCTGCCGCCCTTCACCCAGGCCAAGCTCGTGCGCTGCGTCAAGGGCGCCGTCCTCGACGTGGCGGTAGATATCCGCAAGGGCAGTCCCACCTACGGCCAGCACGTGGCCTGCCTCCTCACAGGCCGCGATGAAGAAGGAAAAAGAATTGCACAGGAATTCAAAGACAACGGCAAGTCTCCCTTTAAGGGAGATTTAGAGGGTCTGGGAGATTTAGAGGGTCTCCAGTTCTTCGTGCCCCGCGGCTTCGCCCACGGTTTTGCCGTATTGAGCGACGTGGCCGTGTTCCAGTACAAATGCGACAACTTCTACGCTCCCCAGGCCGACGGCGGCATCAGCATCCTCGACAAGAGCCTCGGCATCGACTGGCACATCCCCACGGCAGAGGCCATCCTCTCCGAAAAGGACACGAAGCACCCCCTCCTCGCCGACTTCGACTCCCCGTTTTCCATCGACAAGCCCCTTTATTAGCCTCTTTTCCTCATAAATAAGGATTGCGCGGGTGCAGAGTTCTTCGTAACTTTGCACCCGTAATCTTTAGTCTTCCAAGCCCCCCCCAATCTTTAGCGTTTTAACGCAAAAAAAACATGCGCCGCACTCTCCTTTCCCTTTTCCTCCCTCTTCTTTCGCTTCTCGCTTTCGCCCAGCCCGCTGATACCATCAGCACGACCATCCTCACCGAGGCTGCCGTTTTCTCCCACCCCAAGGAGATTGGCACCATGCTGCAGCAGGCCACGGCCTATTCCTCCGTCACGCAGGGCACGCTAACCCAGCAGCACGTAGGCTCCGTCAAGGACCTCGGCACTTTAGTCCCCAACCTTTTCATACCCCACTACGGCAGCCGCCAGACCTCCGCCGTCTATATCCGCGGCATCGGCTCACGCATCAACACGCCCGCCGTGGGGCTCTACGTAGATAACGTGCCCTGGTACGACAAGTCGGCCTTCGACTTCCCCTTCTACGACATTGAGAGCATCGAGGTGCTGCGCGGTCCGCAGAGCACCCTCTACGGCCGCAACACGATGGCCGGCGTCATACGCGTCAACACCCGCAGTCCCTTCCGCTACCAAGGCACCGACATTCACGTGGGCCTCGCTGCCCCCAACTGGCAGCGCCAACTCTCGGCCACCCACTACCACCGCGTCAATCCCCGCCTCGCCTTCAGCGGCGGCGGCTACTACGAAGGCCAGGAGGGTTTCTTCCGCCACGACGTTACCGACCGCCACACCGACCGCGAGAATGCCGGCGGCGCACGCCTCCGTGCCCTCTACCGTTCCGACAAGGGCCTGCGTCTCGACGGCAACGTCAGTTTCGACTACACCAACGCCGGCGCCTATCCTTATTATTATAAAGGTGCCACCGACCCCGCTAAGGAGCAATACCCCAACCTTGTCGGCCTGCTCACCCCCAACCTCGACGGCCGCTACCGCCGCGCCCTCCTGGGCGCCGGCCTCAACCTGGAGCTCATACGCCCCACCTGGACCTTCAACGCCGTCACGGCCTTGCAACACCTCTCCGACCGCATGTTCATGGATCAGGACTTCATCCAGCCCGACATCTACTCCCTTGAACAGCGCCAGCACATCACCACCATCAGCGAGGAACTCACCCTGAAACTCCGCCCCGCGAAGTGGTGGCAGGGCCTCACCGGCGCCAACTTCTACCATCAGGCCAACCACACCACGGCGCCCGTCACCTTCCGCCCCGACGGCATCGCGTGGCTCAACGCCCTCATCAACGACAAGGGCAACACTTATATGCCCGACGTGCAGATGGGGCCCATGTCCATGGCCTTCAATTTCTCCGACAATATCGACGGATCCTCCCTCCTCTTCGCCAACGACTTCCACACCCCCACCACTGGCCTCGCCCTCTTCCATCAGAGCACCTTCACCCTCGGCCACTGGAACATCCTCGCCGGCCTACGCCTCGACTACGAATACAACGGCTTCCGCTACGATGCCGGCTACGACTTCTCCCACACCTACGCCCTCTCCGGCCACCTCACCATGCCCGGCAACGAGCGCGACATCCCGATGATTCCCCCCACGTCCTTTCCCGTCAGCCGTTCCCTCGCCAACAAGGCCTCCACCGAATCCTTCCAAGTCCTGCCCCGCCTCGCCCTGCGCTACGACCTCCCCGCCGGCAACCTCTATGCCTCCGTGGCTCGCGGTTTCCGCTCCGGCGGCTACAACATCCAGAACGTCAGCGACCTCCTCCGGACCCAGATGCAGGCCGACATGATGCTCGACGTCTGCACCGCCACCTTCGCCGTGCCCCAGGCCGCGCAGTATATGCCGCAGACCGCCAAGGACCTCCTCCTCGCTATGGCCAACCAAGGTGCCGGCGACATCCCCGCCGCCTGCCGCTACAAGCCCGAATACGCCTGGAACTACGAACTCGGCTCCCACCTCCGCCTCTGGCAAGGACGCCTCACGGCCGACGTCAGCGCCTTCTGGAGCGAAGTCAGCGACCTCCAACTCTCACAGATGACCACCGGCGGCCTCGGCCGTATCACCGTCAATGCCGGCCATAGCCGCAACATAGGCGCCGAACTCACCCTCCACCTCCGCCCCATCCCCCACCTCAACCTCGCCGCCAACTACGGCTACACCCACGCTACCTTCCGCAGCCCAAAAGAAGAGTCTCCCTTTAAGGGAGATTTAGAGGGTCTTTCCGTCCCCTTCGTCCCTGCCCACACCTTCAACCTCGACGCCTCCTACTTCATCCCCTGTTCCCTAACCGCAGGAGTATCCTCCCCCTCCCTAATAGGGGAGGGGTGGCGGAGTGCCGCAGGCAGCTCCGACGGGGAGAGGCTGGGACTTTTGTTGGGCCTCACCCTCTCCGGCGCCGGCCCCATCTACTGGACGGAGTCCGGTAAGTCTCCCTTTAAGGGAGATTTAGAGGGTCTTCAGCCCTTCTACCTCCTCCTCGGTGCCCGCATCGGCTACCGCCTGCCCCACCTCGACATCACCCTCTGGGGCCGCAACCTCACCGCCACCTCCTACGATGCCTTCTACTTCGAGAGCATGTCCCGCGGCTATGCCCAAAAGGGCCAGCCCTTGCAGGTGGGCCTCGACCTCCGCATACATTTCTAAATTATTGCTATCCGGCATGTTTAGACCATACCCCGAAGGGGTTAAACAGCCCAGCCAGGGGCTAATCGGCTTGCCACTCGCCAAAGCGAGAACGCCCCTGGTACATGGTTGCCGTACTTACGGCCGCCCCAACGGGGCATAACGTCCATTTATCTTGTTGTTGTGCCCCGTTGGGGCGTGCATGGTTCTTGCTCTGGCAAGCGTCCCTACGGGCCGAGCGGTCGCACTTGCGACCAGGGGCGATGCCCCTGGCTGGGTTGTGTAACCCCTTCGGGGTATGGTCTAAACTTTTCCCCGGACAACAATAAATTGTAAATGAAGTTATTTTTCACTTTTTCGCCCTATTTGCTATCTCTGCATAGCAGAAAACGGGGGGGGGGTAATTTTTTCGTCATTTTTCTTGCATTTTGTTATCACTGTGTGGAATATATATGTAATTTTGCCATCAAGTTAAATCTTTTCAATAGATTCAGGTAATCTCCCATTCGTGAGAACCGGAATTACCGCAAAAAGTTTGTTAAAAGGATGGGCTACTGCTGTGAAGCACTGGCCCACTTCTTTGAATATTCGCGCGTAGGCGCACACGTTATATACAATAAGGTAAATTCAAACAACAAACATCTAAATTCAATTCACATTATTAACAAAAACAACTAACACAATGAAAAGACTATTCACTTTTCTCGCTCTCTGTTGCCTCGTGGTGACGGGAGCGTGGGCGCAAGGTATGACTACCAATGCGAATTGTGTAACCGCACTTCCAACCACAGCAAGTGCCCAGAGTTATGTGTTTACCACTCCCCGTGGTGCACTGCTTTGCACGGAATCTCAGTATCTTCAGGCTACTGACCTTCCTGCAAACAACTCGGCACACACCTTCAGCACGACTGATGCTGCGTTCCAGTTCCTTCTCTTCCCTGTAACAGGTGAAGAAAGTGCTTACTACGTCTATAGCGTAGGTGCCCGTAAGTTCCTCGGCGCTCGTGAGTCCGTAACTTCTGGCAGCAACACTGCCGGCGCCTGCAAGCTCTCTGATACGCCCGTGAAGTTCTACATTTGGGCTCATGGTCAGACGGGCTCAACAAGCCAGGGCTATAACGGTTATAGCGATTTCAACAAACAGGATTGGCCCTACACCATCGGTTCCGAAAAGCATGTCAGCGGCAACTACCAGACCATTAACCTTACCCACTGGAACAATGCTCAGGGC
The DNA here is from genome assembly GCA_045600685.1 of Alloprevotella sp. GTDB lineage: Bacteria > Bacteroidota > Bacteroidia > Bacteroidales > Bacteroidaceae > Alloprevotella. The sequence continues at coordinate 7,320 of JAZRYH010000007.1, forward strand.
TATGACTTCGGCTCCACCAGCAACATTGATGGTGGTAATGCTTATGCAGTGATTTCCGCAGCTACTGTAAGTGATGAGGTTTACAAAGCAGCATACAATGCTATCTACACCTTCGACCCCGCTAAGACCTACACCCTGCGCGATTTGAGGGACAACAGAGGCTATATCGCCTATAACCCTGCGTCCACTACCTATGTAGGTCTTGCAGACGTAACTTTGAATGGTTATGCCGACAAGCATCCACTTTCTACGGCTGAAGGTGTAGGAATCAACTGGACTATCACAGAAAATGGCAGCAACCGCGTTACCTTCTATTGTCAAAAGAATGGTAAATACATCGCTGCCAACGGCAACAAGGCAGTCTGGAGCGACAATCCCGCCGAGTTCACTTATGTAAAGAATACCGATGGCACGTTCTCTTTCTTGCTGGACGGCGACAACACTAAATACCTCCATCCCTCTTGTGGCTGGAGTCCTACCGAGGGTCCCGTTTGTTTCGAAAACCACGAAAATTGCTGCGACTTTACGATTACGGAAATTGAAGAGCCTGCTCCCGTTGACCCTGATGTTGTAGTTCCCGCAACGGGTTACTACTACATCAAGGATAAGAGTAACGGCGGACAGTATTTGTATAACAATTCCATTACAAGCGAAGGAACGACCGCTCTTGCTCAAACCCTTTCTGGCTCAAAGGTCGAAAATGACAACAGGTACCTCTGGCACGTTGTATCTGATGGCACAAGCACCAGCATTACTCTTACCAATGGACAGGGAACGGGCTACAAGGCCAGCGGCACTGATGAAACCCATACCGTTGACCTGGCATCTGTAAACTGGGAGTTTGAAGAGCTGGGGAAAATAACGGTTAGCCACGAAGGCGCTCCTTCTACACAGGAATATCCGGCTCACCTTGTGAGAGTGCTGTATGCGTCAACTTCTGAAGAGCACTATAAAGTTCTTAAAGAAGGATACATCACATACAAAGTCGGAGGCAATGCGTCCATTATGCAGTATGCTCACGATGGAGGCTTTCTTGTTGACAGAACAAGCAGCAACTGGATGTCTAGCAGTTATGGCTATGGAGATATGTCTCACGTAACTTGTGATGAGGACGGACTTAAATTCACAAAGTGCTTAGTGAAGAATCTTTTAGGTGCTGACGGTTTCCTCCATATTTACTATTATACTCAGAAAGATGAGGATTTGATTGAAGTCCTTATTGAAAAGATGTTGAACTTCATGCTCAACACAGATGATTTAGGGTATGTTAGATATGAGGATATACCTGAATTCCCAGACGAGTTTGACGGAACAGAATTGACGTATCCTCTTATAGTAGCTATGATGGCGGGTTACGATGCATATGAGTATAAGGACGCGCTTGGCCGTTACAATAAACTGGTGGCCTCTGTGGATGTTGTTAAGCCTGAAGCAGGCAAAGCCTATAAGCTCTACGTCAAGAACGAATATGTAGATAAGGACGGCGATGCCACCAAGTATTATCTGGCCAATGACCATCTCACAACTAATAAAGACGAAGCAGAAGTCTATGTGGTTGGTTCAACAGATGACGAAGATTGTAGTCTCCTCTTTGCTTCCAATAGTAACAGTGCTTGCAACTACCTGCCAAATATGTCTAACACGGGCTCTGCTTATGCCGCAGACAAATGTGACTATATGATGAAAGGCATGGCTCAAGTCACTGGTGAAAATATTGAGGAGCAGCCTGCTTATCTCTATGGTTCTTTCCTCATCAAGAATGCCGAAGGCAAGGTTCTTAATGTGGTAACAGGCACAAGTGCAAGTCTTGATTTGCGTACGACTCCCTGTGTAACTTATGGAGAAAATAGTACAGAGACCTCTGCGTTCTATTTGGAAGAGGTCGATTACCCCTACAACAAGCCCGTGTTCGCCTACGGTTCTCCCGACGACCACGATGGTGGCTATGCCTCCATCTGGCTGCCCTTCCCCATGGTATTCCCCGAGGGCGTAGAGGCTTATCGTGCCACCAACGTTGAAAACGACGGCATCCTCATCCTGACGAAGGTTAATGAAGGGAATACAGTGGCTGCCGGCGGATATATCCTCCGCACACCCGAACAGACGACGGACACCGACCCCGATGACGTGGATAATCTGCCTCTCGTACTCCCCGCTCCTGCCGCTCCTAATGACGTGACGCCTTGTGAAGATAATGCCTTCGTGGGAAGCACCGAGAATCCCTCGAAAGAGAAGGAGCCAGGTTCATGGAGCGCCTTCTTGGAAGCCCAGGGCAACCCCACCGGCACGCCCTATGTCCTTGCCAAAAAGAATAGAGTCATTGGGTACTACAAGTACAATGATGGAGCCGATGACCGTCTCCCCAAGGGCAAGGCCATCTGGTTCTCCAACTACACGGCTGATGCCGAGTGCGTACAGTTCTCCTTCGACGACATCATCTCCGCCATCGAGGCTCTCCACGGCAATACCGGCGACAACGAGATATTCGACCTCCAGGGCCGTCGCCTCGACAAGGCTGAAAAGGGTCAGGTTAACGTGATTAACGGCAAGAAAGTAATGTTTAAGTAATCCCGAATTATCGAATCCTCGAATTATCGAAATAAAAAGATTATGAAAATGAAAAAGACATATTTCTCCCCCGCGACACGTTTCATTGACCTGAGTGCAGAAGCTCCCCTGTTGGACATCAGCATGCCCAAGAGCGGTGAAGGCGCAACTCACGACGAAGTCCTCACCCGCCACGATAATGGCATTTGGAGGAACTGGTCAGAAGACGACAAGTAAACACTCCCCGCACTATATAGAAGAAGGCTGCGCAGAAATGCGTGGCCTTCTTTGTGTACTAAAATTTTTTATTGCTGTCCGGTAAAACTTTTTTGAGTTGATAAATTTAGGGCTGGTACTGTATGAAGTATCAGCCCTTTTGATTATCTTTGCTTTCGCCACAAAACCAAAGTAATCAATCATGGGCAAAGATAGTAATTTTACCGGACAGCCGGTGTATAGTCAGGTATTAAAGTTGCTCGATCGCGAGAAAATCATGCAAATTAGTCGTGAAACAGCTGGAAGCGAAGCCTACGTGAAACGTTTGGACGGCTACCA
>JAZRYH010000008.1:0-39762 GCA_045600685.1 Alloprevotella sp.
CCACCTCCCCCTTTATGGGGAGGCCATCCGGCTGGCCCGTATGTTTCTCCCCCTCCTCTCGTCCGCAGGCCTCCCCATAAAGGGGGAGGTGGCGCAACGCGCCGGAGGGGGTAGTCAAGGGGGTAGTGGATGAGCCCATTATAAACTCTTCCAGAGCCCTGACATCCTCTAACCTATGCCTCTCTATCAAACGAGTTTCTTCGGTATTGAGGCTCTCCCCTAACGGGGGAGCGGGGAGGGGGTATCTCATCCTCGCCTCATTCACCCTTCTCCGCAAATCCTTCCCCGCTCCCATCTGCCCCAGCAGGTAGTTTACTTTGGCGAAGAGCGTGGGGTGTTGCAGGTGAGTGAAGCGCGTCTGTTGCTCCGCATAGCGCCGCAACACGCTGCGCATCTTACGGTAGCCCTTCTCTACGTCCAGCGCCAGACTCTCGCGCAATTCCTGCACGAGTTCCTCGCGGCTACTGTCGTAAATATCGTGTAAAGATGTGTCTGTCATACTCATTCCTTCCTGTTCACAGGGCAAAAGTACGCAAAACTTTTGGAAAAGTCCCTAAAATATCGTACTTTTGCTGCGTAAAACCTCAAAAGATGTCTTTCGCACCCCTCAAAAACGGCTTCAGCCACATCGCAGCCGCCCTCATCTCGTGCCTTTCGCGACTTCCCTTCTGCGTGCGCCACGCCTTATATATAATAATGTGTCTTGTTCTTGCGCTCATCCCTTCGCAGGGGTGGGCGCAGGAGTCTGATGCCGCGCTTTGTCCCGACCGCCTCGCCATGCTCCGCAACATCGCCGGCTTTGACCACGAATACCCGCGCGAAAAAGTGTATCTCCACCTCGACAACACGGCTTACATCGAGGGCGACACGCTCTGGTTCAAGGCCTATGTGGTGCAGACCGACCTCCGGCCCACCACACTCTCCCGCGTGCTCTACGTGGAGCTACTCAACGCCGGCGGGCAGATGATGGATCAGAAACTCATCCGCCTCGACTCCCTCGGCCAGGGCGACGGCATGTTCGACCTCAACCTCCCCGTCACCAACGGTTTCTATGAGGTGAGGGCCTACACCCGCGAAATGCGCAACTGGGGCGACGACGCCTGTTACAGCCGCGTGCTGCCCGTCTTTGAGAGGCCCAAGGCGGCGGGCGATTTCTCCCACCTCAACATCAAGCGTCCCGAGGCGGAATACGACCTCGTCAACTATCATGAGCGTCCCTGGAACTTCGGCCGCAAAGCCTCCCGCCGCGTGCTCTTCTTCCCCGAGGGCGGTCGCCGCGTGGGCGGTCTGCCGCAGCGCATCGCCTATCTGATGATGAACGGCCACGATGAGCCGTGCGAGGACACTCTGCGCATTTACAATGCCGCCGGCAGCCTCATCCTCTCCTCCGCCCCCGAGCACCTCGGCATGGGTTCCTTCACGCTGCCCGCCGGCTATGAGGGCGGCTATGCCGAGGTGGGGCATAAGAAGTTTGACTTGCCCGAGGCCCATGCCGAATGCCTCACCGCCGACATCCGGCAGGACGCCGACAGCCTCCAGATTATCCTCTGCGGCCACGCCCCGCGCAAGGTGGCCGCCGCCCTGCTCTGCCGCGAGCGCCTCCTGTGGTGCGACACGCTCAACATACCCGCCGGCCCACGGGAAATCAACCTTCCCCACGCCCTGCTGGGCCACGGCGTCAACCGCTTCGTCGTGTTCGACACCGCAGGCCAGACACTCGCTGAGCGCCAGTTCTGGGGCAACGCCCGTCCCCTGCGCAAAGCCCAGGTCTGCGTGCGCCAGAGTGCGGAATACTACGACCCCTTCCGCCCTATCGCCATAGAAGTTAATGTGGCCGATGCCGAAGGCCGGCCCCTCGCCACGGACATTGCCCTCTCCGTGCGCGATGCCCGGGGCAATCTCATCTATGACGCCTCCGCCCGCATGGAGGCCCAGTGGCTGCTGGCCTCCGAAGTGAAGGGCTACGTAGCCTCTCCCGAATGGTACTTCGAGCAGCCCGACGACCCCGTGCGCCGGCGCGCCCTCGACCTCCTCCTCATGGTGCAGGGCTGGACGGCACAGCCCGTGAGCGTGATGGCAGGCGCGGAGCCCTTCGACCTCCGGCAGCCCATCGAAGACCGCCTCATCCTCCGCGGCAAGGTCATCAAGGACAAAAACAAGATAGTGCCCTACCCCAATATGAAACTCTCCCTCACGCTCCTTTCTCCCGACGGTCACTCCGCCACGGGCGAGGCCGTCACCGACGAGCGGGGCGAGTTCGCCTTCCTCTCCAACGTGGATTATACCGGCGACCTCATGGGCATCTTCAACGTGAAGGACATAGGCGATGAAGAGCGCAAATGGTCACGCGTGATGCTCGACCGCTGGTTCGGCCCCGTGCCGCGCCCGTACAGTCCCCTGGAAATGAACCTGGAAAGCCAGGCTTCCCACCCTCAAAATCTTAATTCAAAATTCAAAATTCAAAATTCCACTCCTCTCTCCTCCCAAGACCTCTTCCAGTGGACTGACACCCTCACCAACATACGCTCCTATCTCCTCAACGAAGCCCACGTGAAAGCCAAAGACCCTCACCGCTACAAAGGCCTCAACTTCAGCTACTACACCTATATGGGCGGCGAGAAGATGGGACACAAATACATGGAGTACTATTGGAACGTGCCCATTGAGCTGGAGCGCGCCAAGGACACGGGCCTCGACTTCTACTCCATGCACGACTTCTTCAACTATCTACTAAACCACAACCCTCTGGCCTACGACACCTACCGCCAGGATCAGGCAATCCTCGCCGACACGCCCCCCGAGATGGATGAAAACGCCAACATCCTGCCTGCCGACGAAGACTCCGAAGACAAAAACAAGGAAAGCACCGTATATTATGGCGGACAAGCCGTACAAATCTACCTCAACAACGGCGCAGGCGCCGTAGCCACAGATCGCTACGGCAGCGAAGGAGCATTCCCCGTCACAAGGCCCGAAGAAATAAAGTCGTGCATGCTCACTCACAATTACCACCAACCCAAAATCTTCGACGAGCCTCCCACGTGGTACCTCTTTGTCTATACCCGTGAGGACTGGCACAAATGGCGTCAGAAGAAAGGCTTCACCAAACGCCACATCTGGGGCTTTGCCGAGCCCGTAGCCTTCCCCCGCCTCAACTACTACCAGCTCCCCAAGGACAACCCCTCCGACTACCGCCGCACGCTCTACTGGGCCCCCGCCCTGCGCACCGACGCCACCGGCCACGCCTCCGCCATCTTCTTCAGCAACGCCCGCGGCGACCAGCAACTCTCCTTCTCCATCTCCGGCCTCACCCCCGACGGACAAATCATCAGCTACGAGCGCTGAGTTTTTCCTAAACCCTACATGAGATCCGTCCGCACACGTGTGCCGAGATCTCAGCACACGTGTCCCGAGACCTCCGCACACGTGTCCCGAGCTCTCGGCACACGTGTGCAAATGGAATGAAAGGCGACAATAATAGCATTTCCTATACGAAAAAGGCCGCGGGATAGTTCCTGCGGCCTTTTTATATGGAGGGGGGGGAGGGGGAAGTGGGGGATGCCCCACGAATGATTACTGGAGTTTCTGGAATTCGGCGAAGATGCGGTCAGCAGTCTGCTGCATGACCTCGGGAGCGGGAGAGAGGTGCTCCTTGCGGAAATCTACGTCGGCCTCGCTCTGCATGGGGATGAGGTGGATGTGGGCGTGGGGCACTTCAAGGCCGAGCACGACCTGGGCCACCTTACGGCAGGGGCATGCTGCGCGGAGGGCGAGGGCCACCTTCTTGGTGAAGAGCTGGAGGGCGGCGAGGGTGTCGTCGTCGAGGTCGAAGAGGTAGTCGGTCTCCTGGCGGGGAATAACGAGGGTGTGGCCTATGGCCAGGGGTGAGATGTCGAGGAAGGCGTAGAAGCGGTCATCCTCTGCACATTTGTAGGAGGGTATTTCGCCGGCGGCGATTTTGGAAAAGATGGTCATAATAGTAAAAGCCTCACCCCGTCAAAGCTTCCTTCGGAACTTTGCCACCCCTCCCCGAATAGGGAGGGGAGAATACCACTATAGGATGAGAATTTATTTGAGTAAATAATAATCTTATAATCTCATAATCCTCATTCAAACGTTATCTTAAGGATTTCGAGCTGGAGGGTGCCCATAGGGGTGGTGACGCTGACCTTCTCGCCTACTTTATGGCCGAGGAGGCCCTGGGCGATGGGGGTGGCGGAGGATATCTTGCCCTGACGGAGGTCGGCCTCTGTCTCGCTGACGATGGTGTAGCGCATCTGCATGCCGTTGGTGAGGTTCTTCATCTCAACGGTGGAGAGTATCTGCACGCAGGAGGTGTCGAGCTTGGTGGGGTCGATAATCTTGGCCTTGGAGAGCTGGTCCTTGAGGACGGCGATGCGCATCTCGAGCATGCCCTGTGCTTCCTTGGCTGCGTCGTATTCGGAGTTTTCTGAAAGGTCGCCCTTTTCGCGTGCTTCTGCGATGGCGGCGGAGGCGGCGGGACGCTCTACCTCTTCCATGTGTTTGAGTTCGGCCATTTTCTTGTCATAGCCTTCACGTGTCATGTATGCCATAATATAAGACCCCCTCTAACTCCCCCGAGGGGGGGAGAACTGCATGGGGATGGAATGGGGTTGTTTTGTTATATTATTGTTATTTGTTATTTTCAGAGATACTACAAAAGAAAGAATTCCCTGGCGTGTGAGGCCGTGGAACTCTCTCATTTTTTGTATGTCGGTGCAAAGGTAAGGCTTTTTTTCTTAAGAGCCAAACTTTTGGGCGGAAAAGTTTATTTTCCAGCAAGTTTTGTTTGCCAGAAGGCCTTAATATCGTCCCATTTGTAATAGCTGGGGGCGACTTGCGGGAGATTGGCGACGGTTACTTCGCGCTCGTTGAGGAGGGGCTTGACGAGGATGGGGGCGCCGGCCTTCTTGGAGCGGAAGAAGACGAGCTGGACGTTGGAGGCCATGGTGAAGATTTCGTAGTTGCGCCAATGGGCGGCGAGGTCGTCGGGGTCGGTGGCACGATAGCCGCAGGAGCCGAGTTCCATGAGGCAGGCGAGGGGCAGGACGCACACTTCGTGGCCGAAGCGGAGGGTGGCGACGTTGCGGGGCGTGCGGCCCTGCTGCTGGGTGGCGAGGCAGGAGTCGGCGGCGGCGATGAAGGAGCGCAGGAGATAGGTCTGGGAGAAGGGGGCCTCGGCACCGCAGACGGGGTTGTGGCCGTAATGGACGTACCACGCCCAGTTGGCGCGCTTCCAGAGAAGATGAGCGTCGGCAGCGGGGAAGAGGTCGTAGAGGTCGTAGCGCGCCTCAATGACGGGACGGGACACGGCATGGCCGCCCCGTGTGGCAAAGGCGTGGCTCTGCATGTTGCCGGCGATGTCAAAGAGTTGGTCGCGGAGGGCGGGGATATTGACGACGTCCTTCACGCGGGCCGTATCGGTGAAAAGGGTGAGGGCGAGACGGGCGTTGATGGCAACGAGTTCCTCGGCATGGCGGACGTCGAACTGGCGGGCGACATCCATGCCGGCACGCCACTGCTCGTCGGTGAGGAAATGGCGGCGCTTCTTGCTGTCCTGACAGTTGAGGTACCAGAGGTCGGCCTGCGAGGCATCGTTGCGGACGTCGAGGGCGGGGAAGGCTTGCTTGAGGCTCCACAGCTCGTTTTCCATACTGAAGATGCAGCGTATGACGGGTGTGCTGCGCGCCTCGATGAGGCCACCCTTCTTGAAGATTTCGGGCCAGCGGGAAGCCATGCGGGCTCCGATGCCGCGGTGTTGCTCGGCACCGATGTCGGTAAGTTCGCCGAGGCGGCCGTCAGAAACTTTCATCATATAGTCAAGCACCTCCATCACCTCGCAACCGCGGGGTGTGAGGAGGCCGAGGGAGTCGGCACGGTGAATCTTGCGACAGGCGGAGGCGTACTCGTCGGGCTGGATGAGCCAGCGGGAGCCGTGGCGGGCATAGCTGCTGATGTAGCAGGGCTTATAGCCCTTGGGAGCCGCCGTGGGGGCAGGAGCGGCGGCACCGCGGTAGCACACGTAATTGGAGGCGGAGAGGGTGACGTCGGCCCGAATGTCGGCAAGAGACTGGGCAAGTCCCTCTCTTATCCCACCAAGGGGGGAGAACAGGATGATGATGAGGAGAAGACGGGAGATATGTTTGTTCATTGTGCCCTATTCTTTTTCTATTTTCTGCCCCAGCCAGCGGTTGATGGCGATGCGGGCGGTTTTCAAGATGGTGTCCTCCGACTTCTGGTAGTCGGCGGAGGTGATGTCGGCACGGATGTCGGGGGCTATACCCCACTCGGCGTGATTCTTCTCCAGGTCAAGCATGGGGGAGGCCGAGAAGCGTATGCCCCAGCCGTAGGGGAGTTCGGCGGTGAAGGGGAGACCGCTGCCGCCACCCGTATCATCGCCCACAAGGAGGACATGGGCCTGGTCCTTGAGGTACATCACGAAGGCATTGGCGGCAGAATACGTGCGGCGGTTGGTGAGGATGACGACGGGGCGCATCCACTTCACGCCTTTGGAAGGATTGAGATAGACGGGCTCGGGGGCGGAGAAGTCGGAGTGGCCGCGGCCGGTCTTGTGCTGCATATAGCCCACGAGGGTGCGCTCCGTGACGAACGACGAGGCGAGGGCCTCTGCCGCCGTGAGGAGTCCGCCGCCGTTGCTGCGGATGTCGATGATGAGGGCGGGGCACTCTTTGAACGACATGAGCATCTCGCTCATGGCCGTGACGGAGGGCTGCGTCTCAAAGGACCCTACGCGGACATAGCCTATGCTGTCGCCGGCCAGTATGCGGTACTGCATGCCGCCGACGGAGCGGAACTCCTCCGTGCGTCCGAGGGTCTTGCGCAGGAGGGAGTCGGAGAAGTTCATGGGGTGGTCGTCGTACCACGCGCCATAGCGGCTGACGTTCATGCCGGAGATTAGATTGACGTGCCCGTCGCGCAGTTCGTAGGTCATGCGCGAGAGGGTGTCGAAGAGGGCGGCGCGGCTCATCGTGTCGGAGATGAGCGGGGCGTAGTGGTCGTGGACGGCCTGCCAGTCAATGTTCTTGTAGTCGAAGAAGCAGTAGTGCTCGTCGAGCGTCTGCCAGAGCGCCTCGAAGGCCGCCGTGGGGGTGGCGTCGGAGGGCAGTTCCTCGGTGATACAGCCCACGCACGTACTATATATAATAAGGAGGGGGAGGATGAGGCGCTTCATTTCTGTATGCTAAGTTTGCGGCTGAAGCCGATGAGGAACTGATTATACCAGGCGTGGCGCCTGATGCCGTTGAGACTGTATTGCCGCACGTCGCCACCGTAACCCACGACGAGGCGCGACTTCCTCACGGGTATGGCCAGCGTGGCCTGAAGTCGTAAAGAGGGAGCGTTGCCGGGGTAGGTGCAGCGCAGGTTGCCGTTCCAGTGGTCCTGATGGAAGAGTTCGTAGTAACTCTGGCCGTACTGCATGGCGAACTGCACCCCCACGAGTGGCACGTCGGCCTGAATGTCGGCCTGCCAGGGATGACCCTTCACGCTGAAGGTGTAGGCGGCGATGCCGGAGGCGGCAAGGTCGGCGCCGATATGGGCTTGCGCGGGGTTGTTTCCGCCTATCGTGCTGTAGGTGCCGCCGCCGTCGAACTCCGCAAGGGCTCCCGCCGCGAGGCGCAGCCTGCCGTCGGCAAGCGTCCAGTTGTAGTGGCAGCCGCCGGCGAGGCGCAGGTTGCCGTCCCACTGATGCGCGCCGCTGACGGGCGACTTGGCATAGGTGCCTTCCACGGCGTAGCGCGCCATGGTGGTGAGGCCGCGGCCCCAATGCGTGGGGCGCTCGGTGGTCATTGCCACGGAGAGCGACGGCCCCGTATAGGCGTAGGGCGAGAGATAGGTGTCCATCACGCTCGCCCGGCCTACACCGAAGAGCGTGGTGCGGGAGAGGCCCTCCACGGCCGGACAGCCGGTCGGCTGCCCCTGTGTGGCAATGGCGGCGAGGCCTGTGATGAGAAGAAGAAGGTGGCGCATCATATTTTTATTAAGACCGTGCGGGCTAACGGCCCAGTATCTTCTTGCCGGCCTGGATATAGAGCCCGCGCATTGCGGAGGAGACGCGGCGGCCCGTGAGGTCGTAGGCCACGGCACTCTTCCCCTTGGGGGAGATGGAGGTGGCTTCCTCTATGCCGTTGAGGTCCTCCCACACGGCATTGGGCACGAGGCCCACGTTGGCAAACTCCACGCCGGTCCATCGGCCCTGGCCGTCGTCGCCCACGTAGCCCCAGCAGAAGATGTCCCAGTTGATGCCGCCGGTTTCGGCGTTGTTGGAGCCGAAAATGTAGGTGCCGGCCGTGTTCTTGATGACGGGCGACTCCACGGCGGGGTCTATCGTCAGCTTGCGGTCGCTGCCGAAGGTGTAGCAACTCCACCACATATGGTCGGAGATGCCGTAGTAAGCCTTCTGGCCGTTGCGCAGCACGATGTCGCCGTTGTCCTTCACGGTGAGGCGGATGGCATATTCGCCCAGCCAGCCGTGGATAAGCACTTCGTCGCCGAGGTCTTCCACGAAGGAACTCTGCCCGCCTTCATACCACAGGCGCTCGGTGACGGGCAGACCGATATCAAGGTAGGCGTAGGTGAGGTGGTGGGTGGTGGGATTGAGCGTGAGATATTCGGCATAGCCCACTACGGAGCCCTTCCATTCGCCTTCCTCGGCATAGAGGGCCCAGCCCACCTGTTCGTCCTCGTCCATTGTGATGTAGAGACCGTTGGCATCTTCCTGCACGCGCAGGGTGATGCCGGCCTTCAGCACGAGGTGGCCCTGAGCATCGATACTCTCAATGCCGAAGAGGGAGGCCTTCGGCACGCGCACGTTGGAGGGGTCGTCGAAGCACACCTGGGCAGGAATGAAGATGGTGCCTTCTTCGGGATCGTACTCGCCGGAGACGTTGGCCACGCCCTGGCAGATGCCGTTGAGGTTGACAAGCACGATATGCTCGCCCGTTTCTTCATCGGTATATTCATACGGGCTTACCTCTGCCGGCATACACACGATGGTGGGCTCCAGGCCGTCTGTGGAGCCGGGGGTGTCCTCCATATAAGAGCCGTAGAGACCATTCTGGGCAGGCAAACGCTTGGGAGCGCGAAGGCTACCGGCGTTAAGGCGCGGGCTTTCGGCCACTGTCACGCCGCAAGAAATGTCCGCCTGCGTCATAGCAGAAGATACGTTGCTGGCCGTCAGCGTAAACGGAGCGCGCTTCACGTGCCGGCCGGCCAGTTCTGTGCGCTGTGCACGGAAATTGTTTTCGGGCGTGGCCCCTGCTGTGAGCACACACACGAGGGAGAAGATAATGAGTAGTGTTCTTTTCATATTTTTGATGTTATTATTGATCTGCGCCACTTACTGTTTTTTCTCTTTTTTCTTTCTTTTTGTTTTTTACTTTCTCTATATGCGCTGCAAAGATACGAATAAAAGGCGAATTTCTCCACCTAATTATAATAAAATGCGCACGCGCGACCATTTCCGCCCACGATATTGCGTTGCGAACCGCTCGCACACTTAAAGTTTTACTTTAACTCAGCGCATTTTCTGAAAAAAAACAATGTTGAAAAAATTTTGACATTTTTTTTGCAGAGATTTTTGGCCCTAAACGACCCGCAATGGTCGCCTCCGTGCAAAAAAATCCGGCCGAAACGGCTCATGCTCCCGCCGCCAGGCGCCTTTTTTCCGCTCAAAACCCTTCCTCAAAACCCATTTCCCCATCCTTTTTCTCCTATCTCCCTTTTAATTTTTCCGATGTCCCTTTTACGCAAAATTAAAAGGGACATCGGCGCGACTAAAAGAGGGATAGTTCAAATTAATAGGAGGATAATTTCAAGTAAAAGGGGGATAATTTCGATTAATAGGGGGATAATTTCAATTAAAAGAGGGATATTTTCTATTAAAAGGGGGATATTTTCAATTAAAAGAGGGATGAATGCCCCCCTTCTCGCTCTGTTTTCCAAAAAATCGCAAAAGAAACATCTCCCGACGGTCTTTTTTCGCGCTTAAAAGCGGATATAGCGCACCCGAAGGTGTCGCCGCAAAAGCCTCTACCGAGTTAAGCGTCTATAAATGAGCCGTGTAACGACGTCCTCTAAAATCGCGTATTTTCGCGCGGGGACGGCCTCGTTTGTTTTCATGCCCGAAAAAACGGCCTAAAAACACTTGAAAATTGTAAAATATCTTGACAAAACTTTTTCAGTTACGGCGCTCAATGTTGTGTTGGCGGCGCGAAATCGCCGGTGCTTTTATTGAGGAGCAAAGCAAGGCCTCCGCCCGGCCCTATACAATGTTGTCCGCCTCGGGACTTTCATCCTTCAGCGGACAACACAGTATTGAATTTACGATGTGCAACGCGCCGCGCTTCGGCTACTTCTCGCCAGCGAGGCTTACACTGATGCCGCGGCGCTGGAGGTCGTTGAGGTGCGGACGCAGGCGGCGGAGGAAATCGTCGTAGTTGCGCACGGAAGCGGGGCTCCAGCCTGCTTCGGCAAGGGCAAGGCCGCGGGGGAAGAGTTGGTAGGTGATGCGCTCGGGGGAGTTGATACTCTCGCTCCACAGCGTGCCGGCCACGCCGAAGAGTGTCTCCTTCTCAAACTTCGCATCGCGGCCGAAGGCGGGGTCGAGGGCGTAGGTCTTCTTGAGGGAAAGTGTCGGCATGCCCCAGTTCACCTCGGGCATGTCGCCGGGGGCCATAGGATAGTCGAAGTAGCAGTGGTCGCCAGGGCAGAGCATCACCTTTACACCGTTCTTAAGGGCCGAGTCTATGGCCACGTCGGTCTGGCCGCCACGCCAGGCGAAGGTCACGCTGCCGGGCTGGATTTCCTTGAAGTCAGGCTCGTACCAGTACATCGGCGTCTTGCCCAGGTCGTCGCGCAGATAGGTGATGACTTCGTCGAAGAGGTACTTCTGCAGGCGCCAGTTGTCGGCGCGCTTATCCACGGGACTGATGCCGAGGCGCGTCTTCAGCGCCTGGCAGTCGGGGCAGTCAGTCCAGCAACCGAGAGGGGGCTGACCGGCCTCGTCGCCACCGAGGTGTACGTAGGGGCAGGTGAAGACTTTGGCGTATTCCTTCAACACGTCCTTCAGGAACTGCAACGTAAAGGCCGAACCCGGGCAGAGCAATTCGTTGCTCACGCCGCAGATGGTGCGGATGGGGGCTTCTTTTGCGCCGCAGGTGAGTTGCGGATAGGCATGCACGGCTGCCACTTCGTGCCCCGGCATTTCCAGTTCGGGGATAATCATCACGTGGTGCTGCTCGCCCCATGCCACGAGTTCCTTCATCTGTTTCTGCGTGTAGTAGCCGGGCGAGGGCGTGAGCATATCGTCCATTGCGGGACGCACGGAGGAAACCTCGGTGAGCAGGGGGTATTTCTTCACTTCCATGCGCCAGGCCTGGTCGTCGCTCAGATGGAGATGCAGGGCGTTGAACTTATACTGCGCAATGATGGGCACGAGGGCTTTGAGGTCGTCGAACGGGATGAACGTGCGGGAGGGGTCCACCATTATTTCGCGGAGATGCGTGCGCGGCTGGTCCTCTATGTGAATGGCGTTCATCTTGTAGCGGCGCGTACCATAGCCGTTGCTGTCGAGCAAGAGTTGCCGCAGCGTCATTATTCCCCAATAAACGCCGGCAGGACTGCCGCCGCGGATGGTCAGACCGGCCACGTCGGCATCGAGAACGTATGCCTCGGGATCGGGAAGCGACGGGTCTATCGTGAGAGTGGCCACACCGTCCGTGCCCGCCAAAGAATGGCCGGAATATTCGGTGGATTCGCGCAAAAGAGCCTCAAGTGCTTTCTTTTCGTTGGCAAGTTTTTTGTCCGCCTTGATACCGTTGAGGTCAGCCCAGTCGAGGGGCAGGCGATTGGCACGGCGCACAACGGCGGGCTGAGGGATAAGATGGAACCTATTAAGCAGTGTGTCGAGGTCCATAAGGTCTTCCTCGTAAACGCTGCGGGTGCCGTAGAAGGCCAGCGGGGCAAAATCGGGGCGCTGGCCTTTTACGATGATATCTTGCAGCGCCGTGCAACCGGCAAAGGCAAAATTCTCTACTTCGGGTGCCCCTTCAAACACCACCTTGCGGAGTCTGCTGCACTGGCTGAAGGCGCTCTGCCTTATTCTCTCCACAGTGGCGGGAATGGTAATTTCTTCGATGGAATCGCAGGAAAAGAAGGCCTGACTGCCTATTTCCTTGATGTCTTTGGGCAGGAGAATGCTCTGCAAGTGATGGCGCGAATGCAAGGCATTGTCGGGCACGCGCTCGGCAGTGGCTTGTGAGAGGTCCAGGTGTCGGAGAGCGCAGCAACAGTCGCGCAGTTGCCGCCAGTCGGTACCGCCACGGTTGCTCCACGGAGCGGTGGCGGCCAACTGCCCGGTGAGGGTAATGTTCTGCGCCTTTGCCATTTGTTCAAGCGCTACCTCATTGAGGTGTGCTGCGGTGAGAGACTGGCCCGATGTCATAGAAGGACATAGGAGGGCTGTCAGGAGTAGGATAAATGTCTTTTTCATATACGTGTGATTATGTGATTTCTTCGGTGAATCCGTGGTTTTTTGTGAAAAAAGATACGGGTTTTTACTTTTTCCCTTGGAGTATGCTGTTGTATCTTTCCGGCGAGTGGAGGATGGCAAGGGCTTCATCGAGCACGGGGTCGTTGCGCAGAGAATAGGCTGCACAGCCTTGTGAATCATAATAATGGGATATCACTTCGTTCTCGGCGACCTCGCGAATTTCCTTATTCCATCGCGCAAAGTCGTGGTCGAGATTATGCGTGAGGGTGGCCTCAAGTTTGTCAAAAAGTTCGGCTGTATCTTCCTCATAGCCTTCCGTCTTGGCCCATGACCGGACATAGGAGAGAAGCTCCTTGCTTCGGTTGTCGTATTTGAAGCCATGTTCTTCAAGATATTTCTTAAAACAGGCCATTTCATCGGAAGAAAGTCGGAAAGTCTCGGGGCTGGCGATCGTGGGATGGGAGTGGTGATACAGCACGGCCCAATCGAAGAATTGCGGACTGTATTCCAAATAAGAAATTATGGAGGGCAGTGTGTCCAGTTGAACGATTACATCGGGAGTTATACCGCCTCCGTCGCGCACAAGGCGACCGTTGGCCGTGAGGAAGTCCTTGCAGAGCGAGTCTGCGAGGTGGGTGGGCTGCCCGTCCTCTCCGCGGTGTGCATAGTCGAGGGCTTGCACGCAGCGACCGGAGGGTATATAGTATTTTGCGGTAGTAAACTTCAGGGCACTGCCGTAGGGGAGATCGTCGCTGCTCTGCACGAGGCCCTTGCCGTAGGTGCGGTTGCCCACGATGACGGCGCGGTCGAGGTCCTGCAAGGCACCGCTGGTGATTTCGGCGGCCGAGGCTGTGCCGTAGTCGGTGAGGACGGCGATGGGCAAGGATCGGTCGAGAGGCGAAGCGGGAGTGGTATAGGTGTAATTAGAATTGCCGTTACGGCCTTTTATGCTTACCACTTCCGAACCGCGCTTCACAAAGAGGCCCACCAGTTTCACGGCCTCGGAAAGCAATCCGCCGCCGTTGCCGCGCAGGTCTATCACCAAGGATTTCATGCCCTGGCTCTTCAAGGACTGCACGGCGCTTTTGAAATTGTCGGCCGCGTTCTCTGTGTAGCCGGTGAGGCACACATAACCCACGGTTTCATCGAGCATTTTGGCCAACATAATGTCGGGGCGGCGTATCTGTTCGCGGACTATGGAAAGGGTGAGCGACTGCAGCGTGTCGGGGTTGTCGGGCGTGGCGACGCGGGGACGGCGAAGTTCCACCATGACGGTGGTGCCGGGCTCTCCGCGCAGGCGGCTGGTGATGGAGGACAGGTAGTCCTGCACGTCTGCGGGGTGCTCGCCGCTTACCACGTGGCCATCCACCGAAATTATGCGGTCACCCGAGCGTACGCCGTAGCGATAGGCCGGCATGTCGTGATAAGGGTCGGAAAATACGGCACAGTCGAGGTCTCGGCGATAATTGATGGGCGAACCGATGCCGGCATACTTGCCAGTGCTGAGCGCCTTCAGGTCCTCGGTGTCTTCTTTGGCATAATACTCCGTGTAAGGGTCAATCTGGCTAAGCATATAGTTCAAGGCGTCGCCCACGTGCTTCTTGGCATCGAGGCTATCCACGTAGTTGAGGTGCAGTTTGTAGTAGGCGGCATTGAAAATCTCCAGTTGCTTGGTGGCCTCGAAGTTGTAGTTGGCCGTCTGGGCGCTTAGGGACATACAGAACAGGCTGGCCAGGCAGAGGGTCAGGACGTGGAGGTGGCGGTTCCGCCATGTGCGGCGCCTTATATATATAATAATGTGTGGGGAGTGCATTGCGGTGTAAGGTTTTCGGCGTTTATTTCAAAATAAGGAAGAGGTTGCGGACTTTTATCCGCGTGCGGAAATGCAGGTCAGTCTTTCAGTCTTGCCTGCACGTCGTCCCATGCTTCTTGAGGCAGGGCCGTGCCCATTACCTGTATGACACGGCTGGCACACACGCTGCCGGAGTGAAGACAGCTACCGAGGTCCTTGCCCACGCTGTAGGCGTGGAGGAAACCGGCGGCGAAGAAATCGCCCGCAGCGGTGGTATCGACGACGTTTTCTATCTTTTCGGCGGGACAGAACACGCGCTCCTCACCGCTTTGCGCCCACGCCCCTTGAGCACCCACCTTCACCACGGCCACGCGGCAGAGTTTGGCAAGGCTGGCAAGCGACTCCTCCGGCGTGCCCGGCAGCCAGGCGGCAGCCTCTTCCTCATTGGCAAAGACGATGTCGGTATGCGGGAGGAGATGTTCGGCAAAGAATTGACGCTCGGCGGCCACGATGTTGTAACTGGCCATATCGAGGCTGACGAGGGCACCACAAGCGTGGGCCAACTCTACGGCGCGGAGAATGAGGTCGTGGTTCTGCACGAGGTAGCCCTCAATATGCACGATGTCAGCGCCGGAAAACATGTCGGGCGTGAGTTCCTCAGCCTTCATCTTCGCCGCGGCACCGAGGAAAGTGGCCATCGTGCGCTCACCATCGGGAAGAACGAAAGCCGTACACACGCCGGAGGCCGTGTCGGTGGCCTCTATGGCGTGGAGATTCACGCCTGCTTCGCGGAAGGTGGCGGCGAAGTTCCGGCCGAAGCGGTCGGAAAAACTCATCTTGCCCACGAAAGCCGCCTCAACGGGCTTCCCAGGATAGAGATTGGAGAGGTGGGCCACACACAGAGCGGTGTTGGCAGCACTGCCGCCCGTAGCGATTTCCGTGGAGGGGTCTTCCATCAACTTACTGAACTCCGCAAAGCGTTCAGCCGGGATGAGCGTCATCGAACCTTTCGGAAGCCCGAGAGCCTGGAGAGTGTTTTCGGAATCAACACGGGTGAGAACATCCGTCAAAGCGTTACCCAACGTTGCAATTTTGGTCATATTTTGTCTTTTTTTTGAGATAATCGTAAAATTTTCTGCAAAGTTATTGTTTATTTCGGAAATAATCACTATTTTTGCACAGCAATTCACAGGAAAGCCCTAAAAAATTGCAAAAAAACCCGCTTCAGTAGCTCAGTTGGTTAGAGCACCTGACTGTTAATCAGGGGGTCGTTGGTTCAAGCCCATCCTGAAGCGCAAAAGAGAGGACAACAAACGTTGCCCTCTCTTTTTTTGCTTCAGCGTGGAAGAAAAGCCTCCGTTTATAGACTTCAAATAAGGCGTAGCTTATTTCTTCTTCGGTTGCTTGTTCCAGCGATACGAGATATGTAGCATTATGTATGAGGGCAGAGCGTTTGTCCATGTCTCAATGATACCTTGGGAATTGAGCACATGGCGGGTGTTGGAAAGTTGGTGGAGGAGGTCGAAACCTTCAAGTTTGAGGCTCCAGGGGCGCAGACCTTTGCCTTTCCCCTTGTACGTCGAACGACGGAAGTCGAAGTCGTAGTTTAGGGAGGCGTTCCACACAAAATCGTTGGTGTTCATCGTGACATCATCGTAACCGCGGCGGGAGTAGATTCGCAGGTTTGTCGATAAGGCGAGGTCGCATATGGGTTTGTAGTTGATCCAAGGGCCGTAGTTGATGTTCCATGTGCTGCGCTCTATGAAATCCGGACGGTCAGATGTGGCGTGTTGGAACCGGGGGAAGGCAGAGAGTTCAAGGCTTAACTTCTGACCGAGTTTATAACTGAGGCGAGCATTGAGGGAGATATCTTGATTCCGCACCTCGGAGCGTTGGCTGTTCACGAAGTCAACGGAGTTGAGATAGGTGCCCTGCAGGTCTGCGTAGAGATGCAGGTAGCGCTTCTTGTCAAGCGGACGGTTGAATCTCATTTCCAACGAAGTCTGCCAGTTACCGTTCACATTCTGCGGCCAGTGGGTATAGACTCCCGTAAGATTATTATAGGAGTAACCCATGGCCACGGCGTTCTGCGTATGGGAGTAGTCGGCTTTGATAGATAACTCGCATTCTCGGGAGTCACGCGTATAGAGCCAATCGGCCGATGTATGATGAGTGGTGGAAGGGCGTAGCGAACCGTTGCCGAGGGTGATGGAGAGTGGGTTGGAGGCGTCGAGGATATCAAGAAGAAGGTTTGCTTCAGGTGCTGTGCGGCCAAGGTTGTACCGGATACGGATGATATGCATGCGATCCATCACGCCTTCGCTCTCCGTAATAATAGAGCGTTGCCAACGAATGCTGGGAGTGAAGAATGTGTAGGCGCGGTCAGCGTTGGCGGCCGAGCGTGTGTCGTCGTAGCGATTGCGAAAGAAATCTACCCAAGGGGTGAGGGAGAGCATCCCGAACTTTTCCCTTCCACCCCCGAAACCGATGCTGGGAGCCAGTTTATGGCTCATCCTGAAGCCAATGCTCTCGTAAGAATCGGGTAAGGAGAGGGTCAATGCCTGCCAGTTGGCCATTGAGGGCAGCGTGCCGAGAGGGAGAGTGCTACTTTCGGCGAGGTTGTGGAGGTTGCAGAGTTGGCGCTCACCCGATTGACGCTGCACTTCAGTATCATAACAGAGGCTGAGCGATAGCCATTTGGCTGTGGCTTCGCTAAACATATTGTCAAACCTATAGTCGAAGTTCGAAGTAAAATAGAAGTTGCTGAAGGGCGACCGGGTGTAGCGGTTTCGGTAGTCATCCTTTTGGCCGCTGGTGGCATTATACCGCAAGTCGTAGTGCTCAAACTCCTTATTGCTTTGTCCTTGGTATCCATAGCCCATTTGTAGTAAGCCAAAGTTGCCGAGGATGGGTTCGCGGAAATCAAGTTTGGCTGTCGTTTCCTGTTCCCAACAGTGGCGGCGGCGGAGAATAGATTGTTCAAGGCGGTTGGTGAGCCACTGCGCCAGACGAGGACTGGAGGCCCCCACGAAGATGCTATCGAGTGAAGCGCCACGATAGGCATCTTTAGGGTCGCCGGCAAACTGTGCCGAACGAGAGTGGCTGTTGTTGTTCTCATTGTTATACTCACCGGAGACATTAACCTCCAGCTCGGCATGATTCCCCTTCCAATTCAGTACATTACTGGTGCTTAGGTGCGTGGAGGTTTTGTTGGAGAGTGAGGCACTACGGCGGAACACATCGGCCGTGTTGAGGAAAGTCGTAGTGGATGTCTGGCTCTCCTCATCGGTTATCAGGTGCTTGGCCTGAAAGTCAAAGTTGTAACTTGTGCGTTTGTCCTTCGAATCAATGGAGTAGAGCAAGCCGCCCCATGCTGTCTTCGTCTGGCCTTGGTCCAAGCGTCCTCCACGCCAACCGCCGTTCAGGTCGACCTGATTGTCATCATTGACATTATTGAAATTGCCGAAGATACCCAAGCGGGAGCGGTTGCCATAGTGGAGGGCGAAGAGGCGGGCAAGGTATTTCGCATCGTTCCAGGTCTGGTGCTCAAGCGGCAAGCCGCCTGCCAGAGTATAGTTCGTAATCCACCCGTGGCTGTACTCTTTCTTCAGCACCACATCGAGGGTGTTAGGAACCTTGTACTCCTCTTTGTGATACTTTGCAAAACGCTCGTCGGCATTTTCCTTGTGGAACACTTTCACCTCCTTCACCGTGTAGGCGGGCAGGTTCTGGAGCGCAACGGCGGGGTCACCGCTGAAGAAGTCCTTACCGTTGACGAGGAGCGAGTTGAGGCGGTTGCCGTTGTAGAATATCTGCCCGCCGCTTCTGATTTCGAGGCCCGGCATACGGCTGATGAGTTCGTCGAGCATAGAGCCCTGCGAGAGTTCGAAATAGTCAGCGTTGAACACCACCGTATCGCCACGGTGCACCATCATCACCTTCGTGGCCGTGACGGTTGCCTCGTCCAGCACTCGTTCGCGTGAGCGCCGTAGGAGAATATCCTTCGCATCCCACAGTCGCGTCTTGCGGCCGTAATGGCGGGCGGGCACTTTTACCTCCACATCCTGCGTGGTATAGCCTTTGCGCGATAAGGATAATATATAAGTACCGGAAGTGGGTAACTTTATATGGTAGCAAATCTGTGGCGGACAAGAGGTAATGTCCATATTATACATCTTACGCGTCTCCGCTGCAAAGTCGTAGGTAAAGAAAGCGTTTTCAAATGTGCTGATGCCTTCTTTGGCTTGCACTTCAATTCGCACGCTGTCAAGAGCCTCGTGCGTATAAGCATCGCGAACAAACCCTGTCAGATTGATAGAATCGTTAAGGGCAGCGGACATGCAAGATGTTGAATAGAAAACACACAAACATATAAAGATGTGTTTCCTAATATTATCTAAACAAAGAGTCATCATCGGAAAACGAACAGAAATAGCCCTTATCGCTACCCTTTGAGATAACGGGCTCCTTCTGTCAATGTTCAATTTTGTAAATTCCTAAAACACAAACTCCAGCGTCGCTCCCACGCGCTTCATCCCGTAGTCCAGGTGCAGGCCGAGGGTGTGCTTTCCGCAGGCCACCAGACAGCCCGTGCCTACATAAAAGCCGGGGTATTCCACCTCGCCGTTCAGGTAATAGTGGTCGCGGCTGGGCTCCAGCACCACAAAGTCGTTATCCTGCGTGAAGTCCTCAATGCAAATCATATACGACACGCCACCTCTCACCAGCGGCTTTATGCGGGCCGTGCCGAAGGCATACTGGAAGCCCGCCTGCAACGTCACGAGATTGCCCACGGCGCGGTAGTTGCATTCTTGACTACTCACGAGTTCGTCCTGTATATTGTACGTTTCAATCGTAGAGTGCCCCATTGCGGAGCGATAGTGCGAATAGTCCAGCGAAGCCTGGAAGGAGAGGCCCTTCACAGCGCGGTCCATATTCACATCCACGCCCACGCCTATCTCCGCCGTGTGGCACATGGCCTGTTCCTCC
This sequence comes from Alloprevotella sp., assembly GCA_045600685.1. Lineage (GTDB taxonomy): Bacteria > Bacteroidota > Bacteroidia > Bacteroidales > Bacteroidaceae > Alloprevotella. Next base: position 19,314 of record JAZRYH010000008.1, read on the forward strand.
GTGATGTCCCACGGCATGCGGCGCACCATTTTTGGCAAGTAGTAGTTGTAGCCGCCCAGCACCTTGAAGTGCGCCTTGTTGCGCCCCGACTTACTCTTGTATTGATATTCTATGCAGCCCTCGTCGCTGCCGCAGAGGTCGCGGTGGTAGTTCTTCGCCGCGCTGATGGCGAGTTTGTGCTCCATCTTGTGGCGTGTCTCCAGCGTCTTCATAGCCGCGGGCGAGTCCTGCATGAGATAGGTCAGCTTGCCGCGTTGCAGAAATTCACGGCGACGCTCGTCACCGCCGGCCGTCAGTGAGGTCTTCGTCTGCACGAGCACGATTTCCCCGTCCTCGCGTTCAAAGAAATACGCTCTCTCCGTGCCGTCGGCCACATAGTAGAGGTTCATCTTGCCCTCCACGAGGTATTCGGCAAAGCACTTGCGCGAGCCGTCGGTGAAGGGCAGTTCGCGCGCCACGTAATATTTGCCATTGTCATCGATTCGGAAGCCCCTGATTTCGCCGGGCTGGAACGTACGGTAGTCCTCCGCCGCGGTAGCCTTGAAACTTACCGAGCGTGCCAGTTGGTCATTGCTCCTGAAATCGAGGATGCCGCGAACCGTGTCGCCCAGATTAGTAATGATGTAACCCGCGTATTCGTTACGCTGCCCGTAAGCCGACGAGCACACCGCGATGCTGCACGCCGCAACGAAGAATAAAGCAATGTATCTTTTCATGTCTTTATAAGAAGGCCTCTCCTCCCGGCCTCTCTCCGGCTCCGCCACCTCTCCCCTGTTGGGGAAAGAGTTCGCTCTGCGAGCGAGGGAAGGGGCTTAAAAGAAATTATTTCCAGAAATAATAGATTTGTGCCAACTTGCTATTTGACGGCAATACCCTCGAGAGTGTAGTCTCTGCCGTCTTTGCGGATGAGGAGCCGGCCCTCGTCGGTGAGCATCAGGCGCGACGGCTGCGGAGTGGCCTTGGGCACGGACTGAATGGTGGCCGGTGCCAAGTGCTTCTGCGCCTTGCTGATGTTCGTGATATGGCCGATGAAGAGGATGGTGTTTGTCTGCGTGTCCTCGATGGTGACGTAGAAGGGACGGTCGATAGCTACGGGCTCGAACGTGGGCTCATCAAAACCTTCGGAGTCAAATCCGAAGACGGTGGCGGCAGAGGCTATCGTTCCGTCCTCGTCAATCTCAAGATGGGAGAGTTGCCTGGCCTGGGTTATCAACAGGTCTTCCTCGGACATACGTGAGAAATCGGCCTGGGGCGTGAAGGCCTCGCGCATACCCATCCGGGGGAGCACGTCGCAAAGATTGAAATCGCAGTCGAGGCTGAACTTGGGCAGGGTGAGGTCAATGTCTGACTGCTGCATGGACTCCTTCACCTGCTGATACGTTTCGGGTGTGAGGCGCAGGGCGCTGTCGTCAGGCATCAGGACGTTCATCCTGTATCTTCCGAACATCCCGTAAGGCAGGGCCACGGCCGTGATGCCCGAAGTGTGGGCATATTCCACTGAGTTGAATTTGCCGTGCATCATAGTGGCTCCCACGGGAGCGGTGCCGTAATTATAGAATAGGCCGTTACGGTCGGTGAATTCCTTTATGAAGGAGCACCTCCAGTTGCCCTTGAAATAGAGGGTGTTCACGAGCATCATTCTGAGTCCGTCGGAGGGCTGGACGCCGAGCTTCCCGATGGTGCCGTGCGTGTTGTCGCTCACCCATCTGTTGATGGCGTCCATTGAGGACGGCAGGGACAAATCGAGCGTTTGGAGGTGGGCGTCATAACTGTCGGTGACGGTTCCGTAGAAGCTGTTCAGGAAGGGGAAGCCCTCGTCCGACCATACGCCGTTGGCCGTCTCGAGCACGGGAGCATAAACCTTTTCCTCTTCAATAAAGAAGTCCTGACCGAGGATTTCGTGGGGGTCGCGCAGGGCGGCCATCAGCTGTTTGTTGTAGGCGTTGAGACTGTCGGACGTGATGTTGGCGTCAAGGCCCAACGTCTGGAGCTCCTCCGTGAGCGTGTTGCCGTTGGCGCCGCTCTGCACCATTCCCATGGCCATCCAAAGCGAGAGAGGCGACACGAAAGTGTTGTCCTCCGTTTCCTGTATCTCCTCCAGGTTGTTGAAGAACGCGAAGGGGAATGAACCCTTGGCGTTGTCAATGGTCTGTGCGCCCAGCGACGCAGATATCATCAGCAATAATGCTGCGGAAAAAATTGCTCTTTTCATATCAGACAGTTTTTAAGGTTTGTATGAGGGAGAAACGTCTCCTTACTTGCCGCAAAGTTACGCACATTATACTATATACGCGCGCTAAAGGCGGAATTCTTACAATTAAATTCCCCCCCCCCGTTTTTGCAATATCAGGATGGCAGAATGAACCCTTATTCATCTCCTTTTATTTACTTTATAGTCAATTGCGTCACGTGGCAAATAGGCTGTAAAAGGTTGTGCCGCAGACTTTGGCGTACAAAAAATAATTTACGATTAAATTCGCGGTAAATTCGCGTGGCGCCGCAGGCCTTTATTTTATTTTTAACGCAAATGTTCCTGAATTTCCCGTGAATTTATCGTAAATTCAATAAGCCGAATTGTATTATTGTCGCCTTTAATTTCGTTTGCACACGTGTGCCGAGACCTCGGGACACGTGTGCGGGGGTCTCGGGACACGTGTGCGGAGATCTCGGGACACGTGTGCTGACGGATTTAATGTAGGGTTTAGGGAATCCTCACCGCTCGTAGCTGATGATTTGTCCGTCGGGCGTGAGGCCGCGGAGGGATATGCCGAGGGTGAGGCCGTCGGCCGCATTGCCGTAGAGGATTACGGAGGCGCGGCCATGGGCATCGGTGCGCAGAGAGGGGGTCCAGTAGAGGGTGCGGCGGCGGTCGTCGGGCGTGGGGAGGTCTATGCCGTTGTACTGCGGGGAATAGAACTTCGCGGGGCGGTGGAGACCCTGCACGAAACGGCGGTCGCGCCCCTTGCGCGGCAGACGGCAGTACCAGTCGGGGCGCTCGTAGAGGAAGAGGGCGTACCATCCGGGCGCGTTGCGGTCGAAGGGTATCTCCTGCGTGCTGTTCTCCTGATTGAGGAGACCGTTCTTGCGCATTTCGGATTTGAGGGCGGCGGCGTCCTGCAGGGCGGAGGGCACGAAGACGTCCCAGTCGCTCTGCTGCGTCATGATGACGGCGCTCCGGAAGTCTTCGGCCATCATGCTCTCGTAGATGGCGTCGCTCTTCGAGCCTATGCCGGAGGCGAGACTCTTGACCTGCAGCTTGTTGTTGACGAAGACGAGGAGACGGCGGCCGCCGTAGTTGATATCGTAGTTCACGGAGCCCACGTTGCGGAGCCTGGCGGGAAGGCCGCGCTGGCTGACGCGCGCGAGGCCGAGGGCGGCGGCGGGGTCGTCGTTGATATCGTCGGGCGAGAAATTGTCCTCGGAATAATTGTAGAATTTGTCCAGCTCGGCCGGGTCGGGTATGGTGCGCGCCTCGAAGTCGGGCAGCACGTCGTGGAGGAGCTGCCATACGGTGGGGTCGCCCAGTCCCTTGTCCTTGTAGCGTTCCACGGCTGCGGGAATATCCACGAAGAGGTCGGCACGGCGCATGCCGGCTCGCTCGCCGCCGTTCTGCGTGTAGCGGTTGCCCGTGAAGCCGCGATAGCGTCCCTTCTCCTTCACGCTGGCCTCGTGCAACTGGACGCTGGCGGGGAAGCGCTGGATGGTGTCCGTCCATGCAAAGAGGGGAGCCTCCCCGCCTCTCTTGATGGGAGGAGCAAGAAGCGGGGAGGAAATGTCGAAGATGCCGGCATCGAAGGCGCGGGGTGCGGGGCCCTGCGGACGGTTGAAGGCGAGGCGCGACCACTTTTTCTTGCCGCCGTCATCCGTGGAGGTGATGAAGGCGCAGTAGTCGCCGTAGAAGCCATCGGCCATGCGGAAGGCAAAGGAGCCGTCGGCCTTCGTGGTGCCCGTGCCGCTGAAGGCAGAGCCGTCGGGGGCGTAGAGGGAGAGGAGGAGGTTGAGGTCGGCATAGGGCTGGCTGCGCTCATTGTCGTGGAACACCTGCCCCGTCAGCGTCACGCCGTTCTCTATGGGATGATGCGCCGTGAAGGGCGTGCGGCCGGAGAGGGTGGAGAAGTCGTTGGCCCGCCAGCCCTGCACCGTCAGCAGGAGGTCGAGGAGCGCGGGCGAGGCGCCGGGGGCGAAGTATTGCGCGGGGCGGTGGATGTAGCCCCTCACTTCCGAGGCGAGGAGCAGCTCCACGGCCATGTCGTCGCCGGGGCTTCCGTCGGCCTGCCGCACGGAGAGCGACAGCGTGGCGTCGGGCACTGACTCCACCTCGAGGGCTATGGGCTCGAAGGCGGCATACTGCGCCTTGTTCTGCCTCACGGCGGCGGGAGCCTTCTCCGGCAGTCCGCCCCACAGCAGCCTGTGGGCCACGCATGTGCCGTCGGCCGTGAAGAGGTCGATGCTGTTCACGCCCGGAGCCAGGGCGGTAGCGTCGAGTTCATACGCCACGGCCTCGCCGGCCTTCACCGTGAGGGTGTCGAAATAGCAGGGAGCCTGACGTCCCGTGACGAGGAGCCCGAGGATGCGCGGCGTGTCGTCGCGGAGGTTGCGGGCAATTTCCAGCATATAGCCTCCCGCCTGCGGCGTGGCCTGCAGGGCGTAGTCGGAGGTGCCGGCGGGAAGGAGGAACGTCCGGCCCGCCACGCTGACCTTATCGTCCGTGCTGCCGACAGGGAGAAAACCCATTCCGTCCACCAGCGGCACGGCCGTGGCCACCACGCTGCCGGCGGCGTCGAGCACCGAGAGCGTATCGGCCAGGGGCCGTCCGCGTCCGTCGGTCAGCTTGAAGGCTATGCGCTGCGGCAGCCCTGCGGCGCGCTGCCCGCCTTCGGGGAAGAAGTCCAGGCGGACGTCCTTCCCGTATTCCGGCATCAGGGGGCGGCTGTGGCCCAAGGGGAAGTCCGTCTCCGCGGGCACTTCCAACGCGGGCAGGGGGGCGTTCTCCTCCACGGGCCATGCCTTATACACGGGCACCACGCGGGAGAAGTAGCCTCCGTCCCAGTTGAGCATCTCGCGGGTGTAGGCCCTCACCTCGTGGTAGCCGCTCTGCACGGGCAGGGCCAGCGAGAAGGAGCCTGCCGCCTGGCCGAGAGAATCCACGGGGCACAGCAACCGGTGGAGCGTCTCGCCCGCAGCGTTGAGCAAATCGACGTAGAGCACGCGGCTCAACCTCGTGGGCTTGCCGTCGCTGCCCGTCACATAGGCCTTGAACCACAGCGTCTCGCCCGTGGCGTAGGCCGTGTTGTCGAGGTGCAGATATACTTTCTCGCGCGGGTACTGCCGGCAGAAGCGCGCGGCATTCTCCACGCAGGCGTTCAGTTGCGTCATCTCGTCCTGCGCCATGCCGCCAAGCGGCAGGAGGGACGTAAGGAGGATAAGTAGGGAGCGCATAAAGAAGTTAAAAGTTAGCAGTTAATAGTTAATAGTTGACAGTTGGGCACGACCTTTAGGAGTATATTCCCCGCCCAGTCCCCTTCTGGCTGCCGCCATCTTCCCCAGCCACTCTCTGGCATCGCCACCTCGCTCCTATTGGGTAAAGGGACCGCAGACGCGGGGCAAGAGTTGCTCTGCGAGCGGGGGAGGTAAGGGGGAGGGTCTGTAGGGTCTGGAAGGTCTTTACTGGCCGGCCGTCAGAAGTTACTCCTTCGGCGCTGACTTCCACGCGGCGGCAGTTGGTGGAGTTCCATACGGTGAGGTCGGCACGGCCGCTGGAGTCGAGGGTGACGGCGGGGTTCCAGTAGAGGGTGCGGCGAAAGTCGGGCTCGGGAGGTATGAGGCTGTAGTCGGGCATTGAGAAGGTGTGCTGCTCGTTGTAGCCCTCGAAGGGAATCTTGCGCCGTCCCTTGCGGGAGGGGGAGCGGGCAAGCGTGGGGAAGACGTCGATGCGCAGGGGGTAGCGGCCGTAGCGCGAGCGGGCCTTGCTGTCCTCGAGTTCTACGCGATAGATAAAGATTTCGCTGATGTCGTCCATACGGACGGCAGCCTTGCTGGCATCGGTGCCGTAGTAGCCGCTGGAGATGGTGGGCAATTCATAGCCTACTGAATAGAGGCCGCTGGTGAGGTTGGCGTAGGTGCGGGGAGGGGCGCCGAGGTAACTTTCCCAACCATAGTTGATGTAGGAGGGCACGACTTCAGGCGAAGGGGAGCGGAACATATCGGGGATGTTGAGGAGGACTTCGTCCTTGTCTTCGATGGCCTTGTACCATTCCTGTTCGTTGAGCCACTCGGTGAGGAGGGGTATGTCGCGGCCCCGGGCGAGGTAGTCGTCCACTATTTCGGCGGCATCGAAGTGGATGGCGTCGAACTCCTTCAGGTAGTCAAGTCCGGCCCAGGCATACTTGGGGTTTACCTCGCGTTTCTTCACGACGCGGGCCTCGCCGAGGAGGCGGTTGTTCCAGGCAGGGAAGAAGCGGAGGGGTGAGCCGGGAGCCACGCTGTCGGCCCGCAGGGGGAGAAGGCAGGCGCCGCCGAGGGGCCGCAGGTGTATCTCGTCAAGGGAAAGTGAGCGCAGCGGGGGCGAGAAGTGGCGGTCGAGGATGATGCGGTAGTCGCAGTCGAAGCCGTCCTTGTCGCGGGTGACGATTGAGCCGCTGAAGGCTCCGCGGCAGGAATCTACGCGGAAGACGTAGCGGCCGTAGTCGTCGGTGAGGAGCGCACCGCGGAGGTGCTGGCCGTCGCGGTTGTAGAGGGTGGCGCCGAGATAGACGCCACCGACGGACTGTGGGCGGCGGCGCTTCCGGTGTTTGGGGGCGATATAGCCGTTGATGTAGAGGCCGTCCTCGCGCGGCTGGTTCTTGTAGAAGGTGGCGCGGCCGGCCATCATTTTCCAGTCGTAGCGGCGCCATCCCTGCACGAGCATCAGGAGGTCGGCGGCAGCGCGGTGGAGGCTGTCGTCGCTTTCGAGGTAGTAGTCGGGGCGGGCAATGTAGCCTTTGAGGTCGGAGGCGAGGAGCATATAAGAGGCGAGGGAGAGGCCGTCAGTGCCGGTGGGTGTCGTCTCGGCATCGCGCACGGCAACGGCCACGCGGGCTCCGCTCCGGCCTTGCAGGGATATGCTCACGGGACTGTAGGGGGCCACGACCTCGGAGGAGGTGCTGACGGTGAGGGGCACGATATCGCCGGGGCGGGGTGACTCGAAGAAGAGGCGCTCGGCGAGGATGCGGCCGGCGGGGGTGAAGAGTGTTATCTGGTTTACGCCACCCTGCATCACGCGGCGCGGCAGGAGGAGGTCGAGGCCGGAGGTAGAGATGCGGAGGGTGTCGAAATGCACGACGCGGCCCTCGTGCTGCACGGTGAGGCCGAGGAGTTCGTCGGCGTGGCCGCGGGTGGTGAGGTGGAGCGCCACGGTGTCGGGTGTCTCACGCAGCATCAGCGCCACTCCCTCCAGCTCGGCACGCGGCAGGGCGAAGGTGGCGGCGAGGCCCTCAACGCGGGCGGTGTAGGCGGTGTCGGCCACGGCGAAGTGCAGCGTGCCGCGGCCTTCGTGGAGGCTGGAGGCGGAGGCCACCTCACGGCCGTGGGAGTCGAAGACGTGCACGCGGTAGGGCTCGGGATAGCCGCAACTGATGCTGAAGGCCACGCGGCAGTCGGTGCCCCGCACCAAGTGTCCGCCCTCGGGGAAGAACTGCACGCTCTGCGGCACGTCGTCGGGGGCGAGTTGGAGGTCGTCGTCGCCGGTGGGTTTCTGTAGGAGGCGGCGGGTGGCGGTGTGGCGGGCCGTCACGTCAAGGTTGCCCTCCACGCCCTCCACACGGAGGCGGGCGTCGGTGCGGAGGTTGCGGTCGGTGTAGTCGCCCTCCCTGCGCGGCTCCTTGAAGATGGGGATGACGCGCGAGAAGGTGGTGGCGGGGTGGAAGTTGGTCTGGAAACGCGTGTAGGCCCGCAGTTCGCAGTAGCCGCTCATCATAGGGCCGTCAAGGCGGATGTCGCCGTGGGCCTCGCCGTCGATAATCTCGGCCTTCTGCGTCTTGATGACCGTGCCGACGGGACTGACGAGTTCCACGTAGAGCACCTTGCTGCGCAGCGAGTCGGCTCCGGCGCGCGCATCTTCCTCCACGAAGGTCTTCACGTAGGCTTTCCACCAGATGGTCTCACCCTGGTAGTAGCCGGTGTTGTCGGTTTGCACATAGACTTTCTCCTGCGGGAAGAGCCGCTGGAAGGTGTTGATGTTCTGACAGAAGGCGCGCAACCGCGTCATCGCCTCCGGCAAGGGCAGCACCTCCTGCGCTGCGACGGGAACGAAGGAGAAGGCGGATAATAATATAAATAAGGAACGAAGCATTAATGGAAGACCCCCAACCCCCTTAAAGGGGGCTTTATGTTGGGGTATGGGATTAGAGATTATTAAATTTTGAACCTTTAGGAGTATATCCCCCTCCCTATTCGGGGAGGGGTGGCGGAGCACCGCAGGTGGCTCCGACGGGGTGAGGCTGGGAATGAGCCTTCAATCTATACCAATGCATCACAGGCGCGGGGGCCTTGGGCTCCCAACATAGCTCAACGAACCAGGAGCCTATAGCGGTGAGCGGCATGCGGGGGCCTACAATCACTTTTTGGGCGGATTCATCGAAGAAAACGGCCCGCGTGCCCTGCGGTGTGTTGATGCCGAAGCAGGCGTGGGAGGGGGTGAGGACGTAGGCGCCGGAGAAGTAGGCCCTGTCCTTCACGGCCGCCACGAGGGCGGCATCGGAGAGGGCGGTGCGGTCGGCGGAAGAGAGTAGCGCGGGCTGACCCTCGTAGCGCAGCGTGTAGCGCGGCGTGAGGAGTGAGTCGGTGACTTGCCAGAGGGTGTCGGCGAGGAGCACGGTGTAGTAGGACGCCGAGCCGAAGGTGCGCAGGGGTTGCTCCACGCTCCAGTGGAGATGCTCGCGCTCCTGCGGCGAACAGGTGAGGGCCTTGCGGGAAGGGCACAGGAGACTGTCGGTGAGCACGAGGCGATAGCCGTCCACAGCGGGAGCCTCGAGATTGTCGCCGCGCGGGCAGTTCAAGGCGAAGCCGCGCCCCACGCGCGCCAGGCGGTTGGCGTTGAGGGTCAGGACGCTGCGCCCCGTCTGCCGCCGGCGGCTGTCATAGATGACGACCTCGCCGCGCTCGCCGTCGAGGAGGGAGAGGGAGGCGGAGGGGGCGTCATAGCAAATGTCGGTCAGCGAGGAATAGTCGGTGGGGCCGTCGCCGCGGTGACCCACAAGGCCGGTGCAATGGCCGTCGGCATTGAAGCGCAGCACTTGCTGCAACTGGCCGTCGAGAACGTAGAAGCGCGCCGTGTCGCCCACTATCTTCGTGATATTCCCCAGCGCGGCGCGCCCGTCGAGGCTGAGGGGCACCCAGCGCTCCTCGCCGATGTAGGGTCGCAGGTCGGCGGTGTCGAGGTCGGCGGGCACCGTCACCACGGCCACGCCAGCACCTTCCGCATCATCCACGGAACGGGCACACGGCAGCACCGCCACTTCACGGAACCGGGCCAGTTCCTGAGGCAGCGTGCGGCACCCCGAAAGAAGGGCCATGAGGGCTGAAAGAAGTAAAAAGAAGCGTTTTGGCATCGACTACACACTTTTTGACGGTGCGAAATTATGAAGAAAAGAGCAAACTCTTGTAGGCTTTTTGTAATTTTCTTGTATTTTGCGTGTTTTTTTACGAAAACGTGTGCAAAAGTATGCGTGTTTCTTCTTAATTTTGCAGCAAGCAATGAAGAGGCCCGCGTATATCCTCCTGTTGCTGTGGGGCTTTCTGACAATGTCCTGCAGCGACCCGCAGCCCGTAGCCGAACGCTACGAGCAAGCCACCTATGCCCTCACGCGCGGCGACACGGCGCAGGCCATTGCCCGATTGGAAGCGGCCCTGAAAGCCGCCGATTCCCTCCACCTGGATGCCGACGACCCGCACTACCGCGCCGTGATGACGGAACTGGCACCCCTCATCAACCTCCACTACGACTTCCACGAGGCCTACCGCGCCGAGCACCGCCAACTCCTGCAGCAACGCCTCGCCTTCCGCCATATACTCCTGGGCCTGGCAGGCATAATGGCAGTTGTGCTCGCCGTCATACTTATAATAAGGAGAAGGCCCGCCCTACCCTCTCCCCGAAAGGCGCACCCTGAAGACACCACGACACCTCCGCAGCACGCCTCCGCCAAGGAAGATGCCTTAGCCGACGGGGCGAAAGCGGAAAAACGGCAGGAACTGGACGGACATATCCTTCTTCTCCGCCAGAAAGCGGCAGCCCACCGCCCGGCCACGGACGAGGAACTCGCCACGCTCCACACGCTCTTCGCAGCACTCCACCCGCAATTCCTCCCCGCCTTCCGGCGCACGCTCCCCGCCGCCTCACTGACGGACGAACACATAGCCCTCCTCGCTCTCTGCAACTTCACGGGGCAGGAATCCGCCTCCCTGTTGGACTGCGAGCGGCAGGACATCTCCCGCCACCGCCTCCGTATGATGCACACGCTCACCCCCTCCTCACCCACCTCACGCGCAGCCGACTTCCGCGCAGCCCTGGCGGGAATAAAGGAGCGTACCGCAAAAAGCGGCGGAGAATAGCGCAAACGGATGCTATGGGCTGCGCAGTTATATCTTTACTTTAAGTGAACGGACGTAACTTAAATTATTTTGTCAAAATTTTTTACACTTTTTGTTCGTTTTTTTGGCATTTTTCGGGCGTAGAGGGCAGCGCGCGGAGGTTCGGGCGGGAAAATTCAAAAATTGAGCACGCCGCTACACGGCTCATTTACAAACGCTTAACTCTGCAAGATTCTGGGAGGATATTCTTTCGGGCGCGCCATACCCGCATTTAAGTGCAAAAAAAAGCCGTCGAGCGATGACTTTTTTGCGTACGAAAACAGAAAAAGGCCAGTTTCCTGAGAAACTAAAGCCCTTTTATTTTGAACTAAGTCCCTTTTATTTTGAACTAAGTCCCTTTTAATTTCGCCGATATCCCTTTTAATTTCACCGATGTCCCTTTTAGTTTTCACTGAAATAGGGTTTAGTGAAAAATAACAGGGGGATTGGAGCCGTTTGAAGGGGGAAAGGCGCGCGCACTTCTCCTATAGGTGCATTTTGCTCTCACTTCGCAGCGTTTTCTCCTTTTTTCGCTTTGTCAAAATTTTTTACACTTTAGAAAAAAACGTTATGCGTCGTTTTTCTTGGCGCGCAAGGCCTGCTGCCTTGCTGTCTGGGGAAAATAAGTGTAATCTTTCAAACCTCTTGTAAATGCAGGTGATTTGAAAGATTCCTATGCGAGGGGGCTTACGCATACCCCGAAGGGGTTACACAACCCAGCCAGGGGCATCGCCCCTGGCTGGGTTGTGTAACCCCTTCGGGGTACAGGCTAAACTTTTCCCCGGACACTAAAAATTTTTATCCCGAATTAGCGAATTAGTCCGCGGTATAAACAAGTATAACCTTTCGTATCTTTTGTAAATGACAGCGATACGAAAGGTTATCAATAGGAGGGGATGTTCCGTATGAAAAAGGAGTCGGTGGGGATGGGCATCACTCCAGGCGGACGGCGAGGGTGACGTTGCTGAGCGTAAGAAGACGCGAGCAGATGGTGGAACAGTCGTCCGCGTCGAAGACGCAGACCTGTATGCTGCCCTCAAAGATGCCGTCGTTGGTGCTTATGTTGATACCTTTGACGGTGTACTGCGTCATATCGTCCAGAATCTCGGCTATGGAGCGCAACACGCCGTGTGCGTCAACGCCTTTTATCTTTATTGTGGCGGGGAACTGTATCTGGCGGTGCATGTCCCATGAGCATGCGATGATGTCGTCGCCGTGGCGCGTTTTGTGCTTGGTGGCTTCACTGCATGAGCGGCGGTGGATTTCCAGGCGGTGGTCGCGGGTGATGTAGCCGAGGATTTCGTCGCCGGGAATGGGGGAGCAACAGGGGGATATGCAGGCGTGGGTCAGTACGTCCTCGTTGAGGGCGAGCACGGCCTTGCGATTGATTCCGCGCACGAACTCTGCTGAGGATTGGGCCTGTTCGGCACTTTCCGGATTCCCGACTGCGGAATTGTTCTCGCCGCTCTTGATGAAGGGTATGAAGCGTCGCCATCCGCTTTGCTTCTGGCTCTTGAGTTTCTTCTTGCCGCGGAGGAAGAGGAGGTCGTCATCGCCGGGGGTGATGAGGCCGTCGGCTACGGCCATGAAGAGTTGCTGGCGCGAGGGCTGCTCGTGGAGGAGTGCGAGGCGGTCGTACACGGCGGTGGTGATGGCTACGCCGCTGAGGGTGAGGAAGTGGCGGAGCATTTCCTCGCCGCGGTTTTGCTTCTCGCGGTTTTCGCGGCGCAGGATGGCCTGTATCTTGCCTTTGGCCTTGCCGGTGGTGACGAAGTTGAGCCAGTCGGGGGAGACGTGCTGCTTCTCGGTGGTGAGGATTTCAATCTGGTCGCCGCTCTTGAGCTGATAGGAGAGAGGCATGAGCTTATGGTTGACCTTTGCGCCCATGCAGTGCGAGCCGAGGAAGGAGTGTATGGCGAAGGCGAAGTCGAGGACGGTGGCACCCTGCGGCATGGTGCGGAGCTCGCCCTTTGGCGTGAAGACGTGTATCTCGGAGGCGAAGAGATTGAGCTTGATGGTGTCCAGGAGGTCGAGGGTGTCGGGCTGGGGGTCGTCGAGGATTTCGCGGATGGAGCCGAGCCAGTGCTCAAGCTCGGTCTCGTCGAACTGTGCCTTGGGGTCTTTGTATTTCCAGTGGGCGGCAAAGCCTCCCTCGGCCTCTTCGTCCATGCGGTCGGAGCGTATCTGCACCTCTATCCACTTGCCCTCGTGGGACATGAAGGTGTTGTGGAGGGCCTGGTAGCCATTGGTCTTGGGACTGGCGAGCCAATCGCGGAAGCGGGAGGGGTGGGGGGTATAGATGCGGGTTATCGCACCGTAAATGCGATAGCATTCCTCTATCTCGTGCTGTCGGTCGGCGGGGGTGAAGACGATGCGCACGGCAAGGATGTCGAAGACTTCCTCGAAGGGAATGTGCTTGCGCTGCATCTTTGTCCAGATGGAGTAAGGGCTCTTCACTCGGGCGGTGATGTGGAACTTTACGCCGAGTTTCTCAAGCTGTTCGCGTATGGCGGGGGTGAATTTGTCGATGGTCTCCTCGCGCTCCATCTGGGAGTTGTGGAGCTGCTGCACGATGGTGGCATACTCCTCGGGGTGCTCGTAGCGGAAGGAGAGGTCCTCGAGTTCGTTTTTTATTCGGTTGAGTCCGAGGCGGTCGGCCAGGGGCGCGAAAATATAAAGCGTCTCCGCAGCAATTTTATATTGCTTTGAGGGACGCTGTGCGGCGAGCGTGCGCATGTTGTGCAGGCGGTCGCTGATTTTGATGAGGATGACGCGGATGTCGTCGCTCATTGAGAGGAGCATCTTCTTGAAAGTCTCGGCCTGGAGGGAGGCTTTCTCGCCGAAGATGCCGCCGGAGATTTTCGTGACGCCCTCGACGATGTTGGCCACCTTCGTGCCGAAGAGGTTCTCAAGGTCATCGCGGGTGTATTCGGTGTCTTCCACCACGTCGTGGAGGAGTGCGGCGCAGATGGAGGTGGAGCCGAGGCCTATCTCCTCGCAGGCGATTTGCGCCACGGCGATGGGGTGGAGGATATAGGGCTCTCCGCTGAGGCGTCGCACGCCGCGATGGGCCTCCTTTGCAAAATTGAAGGCTTTCTGGATGAGTTCCAACTTTCCGCGGTGGTTGGAAGACATGTAGGTGTCGAAGAGTTTCTGCGCGGCGGCGTTGATGAGCTCTTCATCGCGGAGTTCCTGTTCTGTCATGACGAGGAAGATGGTGTTGTGGAGGAGTGGGGCGGGGTGTGCCGGCTATTTGATTTTGAGTTTCTTGCCTTCTCGAATATTTGTACCTTTCAGGCCGTTGAGTTTCTGGAGTTTGGCCACGGTGGTGCCGTTGCGCTTGGCGATGGCGCTGAGAGTTTCGCCCTTCTTGATGGTGACGGTGGCCGACCTGTGCTTGCTCTTTGATTTAGACTTGCTCTTTGATTTGCTGCGGCTGGAGTAGGAGTTGTCGTTGCGTGAGTTGCGGGTGTCTTTTGCCGTGACGTTGGTCTCGGTGTCGCTGACATCTACCGTGCTGCGGCGGGAACTTGGCGTATTGGTGGCGTTTTCGTAAATGGCATCGCCGCTATTGATGAATTTAACAATGGCCTCTTGCGGTAAACGGATGGTGCAAGGACGCCAAAGACCTGGCACGACGTCTTTGCGGTATTGAGGATTGAGGGCACGGAGTTCCTCGAGGGGTACGTCGCAGAGCTCTGCCACGCGCTGGAGTTGCACCTCGGCGTTGACGACGATGGTGTCGGTGGCAAGGGGCAACGAGGCGGCCATGGGGCGGATGCCGTGCTCGCAATAGTAGTTCATGATATAGGTGATGGCGATGAATGAGGGCACATAGCCGCGTGTCTCTTTGGGAAGGTAGGGGTATATCTTCCAAAAGTCGTGGGACTCATCGGCACGGTGGATGGCTTTGTTTACGTTGGTGGGGCCACAGTTGTAGGCGGCGATGGCGAGTTCCCAGTCCTTATATATATTATAGAGGTCGTGGAGCATGTGCGCGGCAGCCCATGATGACTTGACGGGGTCGCGTCGGTCGTCGGTGAGAGTGGTGACTTCGAGGTCGTAGCCCTTGGTGGCCGACATCATAAACTGCCATAGGCCTGTGGCTCCGGCGGGGCTGACGGCGTTGGGGTCGAGCCCTGACTCGATGATGGGGAGATACTTAAATTCCAAAGGCACATTGTAGGCTTCAAGGGCTTCTTCAAAGATTGGGGTGTAGAAGTTCTGTGCCCCCAGCCAGTAGCTGACGGAACGGGCATGCTTGCCGGCATAATCCTCTATGTACTTCTTTACAATGCTGTTGTAGGGCATGTCGATGGTTGTCGGCAGGCGGCGGAGGCGAAGCACGTAGGTGGCAGAGTCTGCCAGAATGGGCTCGGCGGGGTAGTAAGAACCGCTTTCGGGATTCTGGTCAAGATATTGCTTGAAGTGCCAGAGCTGTAGCAAGGAGTCGATGTTGGCGGCTGCTCCCAAGGGTTGGGCGAGTTCATCCTCCGCGCCCGAATTATTGGTAGCGGTTTCCGCGGTGTTGCTGGGGGGAGTGTTGCCTTCGTCTGCTGCAGTAAAGATCTCGACTTCCTCCTCACTGTCCTCTACCACCTGAGCCTGAGAGCACAGGGCGGCGGGAATGAAAAGAAGAAGTGATAAATAAAATTTCTTAGTCATGTTTCTTTCTTAGAAGTTCAGGCTACAGCCGAGGCCGTAGCTATGAGTGTTTGTATAAGTTTCGTTGTTGATTACGGCAGGGGACACGCGCAGACTGAGGTCGTCGCTGATAGAGAACTCGCTGAGCTGAGCATCGACGTAAGCATCAATGACGCTCAGCAGATAAACGCCTACGAAGCAGAAGGCTGAGAGGTCGCGATAGCGGCGGTAGTAGTCTTTCTTCTTTTTGAAGAGAGTCTGTAGGCGCGAGGTGTTGCCAGCGATGTCGTAGTTGTAGGGAAGCATGGCTTCATAGCTCTTCGTGGCGGGGTCGTCGTCCATAATGTCAAGGTAGGCCTGCGAATAGTCGAGGTACATCTGCTGATTCCACGTGAAAGCGTACACACAACCGAGGAATCCGCCGTAGAAGATGGGCAACTTCCAGTATTTTCTGTTGTAAATCTGTCCTGCTCCGGGCAGGAGCAGAGCAAGCCAGAGGGCGCGCTGGGGATTGGGAATGAACTTCGGCTTTTGGGCGGCGAAGTCTCCGTTTCCTATATTAATGAGCGGCGGAAGTGCTTCCGTGTTGAAGGCTACGGTGTCGCCTTCTGCCTTCAGGTAGGCGGCGGCCATGCTCTCGCTTGCCACGCTGTCGGCTGCATGAACGATGAGAGTATCTTGCCCCCATGCCGTCCTGCCGCAGACGCAGCACATCACGATTATGACTATCAGCCGCAGTTGCATCAGTGGAATTTGTCAAAGATGGAGAGAATACGGCCCAGCTCTTCTTCGTCGGCAAAAGGTATGCTGATGCGGCCCTTGCCGTTTTTGCAGGTCATCTGCACTTCTGTGGCAAAGTAATCGCAAAGTTGGCGGCGCAGAGGCTCATACTCGGCAGGCAGTTGGCTGCCGCTCTTTGACTTGATGGTGCGGCCGCCGCTCTTCACGTCGCGGCCTTCTTTGAGATCCTTTGCCATTTCTTCCACCTGGCGCACGCTGTAGCCGTGGAGGATAATTTCGTTGAAGAGGCGCACCTGCTCGCTGGGCTGCGGCACGGCCAGAATAGCACGGGCGTGGCCGGGGTCAATCTTATGGTCCTGCAGGGCGAGCTGCACCTGTGCGGGGAGTTTCAGCAGGCGGAGGCTGTTGGCCACGGCGGCGCGGCTCTTCCCCACCTTCTCGGCCAGAGCGTCCTGCGTCAGATGCTGCTGGTCTATGATATTCTGGTAAGCCATGGCCACCTCAATGGCGTTGAGGTCCTCGCGCTGGATATTCTCCACCAGGGCCATTTGCATTACGCGCTCGTCGTCGGCGGTGCGGATGTAGGCGGGAATGGTGTTGAGCCCGGCACGCTGGCTGGCGCGCCAGCGGCGTTCGCCGGCGATAATCTGGTACGTGCCGTCGTCCATCTTGCGGACGGTGATGGGCTGGATGATACCTATCTGGCGTATGCTTTCTGCCAGTTCGTCGAGGGCTTGCTCGTCAAACTCGCGGCGGGGCTGGTTGGGGTTGGCGTGTATTAGGCTGAGTTCCACTTCGCCCACGCTGCTGCTGCCCTCCACCTCAATGATGTCGGTGGAAATCAGAGCGTCGAGGCCGCGGCCCAGGGCGGGATATTTCTTTTTTGCAGGCATGTTTCTTTTCTGTTTTTCGAGTTCTCGATGTTTCGATATTTCGATGTTTTGGAGCTATTTGGCGTTCTTCTTGATGATTTCCTTGGCAAGGGCCAGGTGGTTGGTGGCGCCGGTGCTCTCGCCGTCGTAGAGGATGACGGGCACGCCGTGGCCGGGAGCCTCGCTGAGCTTCACGTTGCGGTGGATAACGGTCTTGAAGACTAGTTCCTGGAAGTGGCGCTTCACCTCATCGTACACCTGATTGGCCAGCCTCAGACGCTTGTCATACATCGTCAGCAGGAAGCCCTCAATCTCCAGAGCGGGGTTGAGTTTTTTCTTAATGAGGCGTATGCTGGCCAGCAGCTGTGTGATGCCTTCCAGAGCGAAGTATTCGCATTGCACGGGGATAATCACGCTGTCGGCTGCCGTCAGAGCGTTTACGGTCAGCGGGCCCAGCGAGGGCATGCAGTCTATGATGATGAAGTCGTAGTCCTTCTTCACGCGCTCCAGCAGTTTCTTCATGATGAAGTCGCGCTGCGGCATCTGCAGAAGTTCCACGTCGGCCGCCTTGAGGTTGGGGTGGGAGGCCGCGATGTCCAGTTTGGGAATCTCCGTCTCGTAGATAGCCTCGCGGATGTCGCCCTCTGCGCTGATGAGACATTCATAGAGGCTCGTCTCCACGCTGCCTACGTCCACGCCGAGACCGCTCGAGGCATTGGCCTGCGGGTCGCTGTCAACAAGGAGCACACTCTTCTCCAACGTAGCCAGAGAGGCTGCAAGATTCATTGAGGTTGTGGTCTTGCCCACACCGCCTTTTTGATTGGCGATAGCAATTATCTTACCCATAGTTTTTGATGGCATTCAAAGATTTCGTAATAAATGCGCAGCAAAGATACAAAAAAAATGCCGAACTTCTCCCTTTTTAAGGCTTTTTTAGTGTGATAACGTGTAAAACGCCTCTTTTCTTCGCCTATAACGCAACTTTTTATTAACTTTGCAACCCACTTTAATGTATTTTTCACTTTTCACTCATCACTTTCCCCATACATGAGTAAGCGTTCCGCCAAACCGTTTCTCCTTATTTCCAATGACGACGGCTATCAGGCCCGAGGTCTGCAGTTCCTGATAGAAGTACTCAGTCCCGTGGCCGACATCCTCGTAGTGGCTCCCGAAGGCCCCCGTTCCGGAAGCGCCTGCCGCATCACCTGCGACGCTCCCATACGTTGTCGTTGCGTTAGCCATCGTCGCGGCCTCACCATATATGCCTGTTCCGGCACGCCCGTCGATTGCATAAAGCTTGCCGTTGACCGCCTCCTCAAAGGCCGTGTCCCCGACCTCGTTATCGGTGGCATCAACCACGGCGACAATGCCTCCGTCAACTCTCATTACAGCGGCACTATGGGCGTGGCTACCGAGGGTGCCCTTCAGGGCTACCCCTCCATCGCCTTCTCCATTTGCGACTGGAATCCCGAGGCCAACTTCGAGCCGCTCCGTCCCTACATTGTTGACCTTATGTTCAAGGCCATCAGCATCGGCCTGCCGCCCATGACGTGTCTCAACGTCAACTTCCCCAAGTGCGAGAAGTTCCGCGGCGTGCGCATCTGCCGCATGGGGCGCAGCAAGTGGGTCAATGAGTTGCAGCAGCGCAAGGATCCGCGCGGCAACGGCCATTACTACTGGCTCGTAGGCGATTGCGTGGACCTTGAGCCCGAAGCCGAGGACACCGACCGCTGGGCCCTTGCCCACGATTTTGTGGCCATCACCCCCACCACTTTTGACGTCACGGCGTACGGTCTGTTAGAGCCGTTGCAGAAAGTAATGTAGGAAGCCTGCAGGCTTCGAGTCTCCTTTTATGAAATACTTCCTCATCGCCGGCGAGGCCAGTGGCGACCTTCATGCCTCTCATCTCATCGCGGCCCTGCGACAGCAGGACCCCGAGGCCGAGTTCCGCTTCTTCGGCGGCGATGCCATGGCGGCAGCGGCCGGTTGTGCCCCGCTGCGCCATTACAGGACGCTGGCCTATATGGGATTCATACAGGTGGCGCTCCATCTCCGCACCATCATCCGCGGCCTCCGTCAGGCTTGCGACGCCATACGTGAGTGGCGCCCCGACTGCCTCATCCTCGTGGACTATCCCGGCTTCAATCTCAAAGTCGCCGCCACCATCCACAAGGAAGCCCTCTGCCCCGTATATTATTATATCGCCCCCAAGGTGTGGGCGTGGAAGGAGCGCCGCGTTGGGCGCATCCGTCGCGATGTAGATCATATCTTCTCCATCCTCCCATTCGAGGTGGAGTTTTTTGAGAAGAAACATCATTGCCCCGTTAGCTATGTAGGCAATCCCTCACTCGACGAGGTGGCACAAACCCCATCCCTTCTCCTTCCGCCTGCAGAGAGACTTATCGCCCTTCTCCCCGGTTCCCGCACGGCAGAGATAGAGACGAATCTCCCCCGCATGTATGCCGCAGCCCTTCCGTTTGCAGAGCAGGGCTACCGCCTCGTAGTGGCCGGTGCTCCGTCGCAGCCAGCAGCGCTTTATCAGCGCCTATGTCCCGAGACAGAAGTGCTTTTTGGCCATACGTTTACGCTCCTTCAGCAAGCCTCGGCGGCTCTCGTCACCTCCGGCACCGCCACGCTGGAGACCGCTCTCTTCGGCGTCCCGCAGGTGGTGTGCTATTATATGCGCTGTGGCCACCTCGTCAAGGCCCTGCGCCCCTATTTCCTCAAGGTGCCCTTTATCTCCCTCCCCAACCTCATTTGCGGCCGCGAGATAATCCCCGAACTCGTAGCCTCCGACATGAATCCGCAGCTTCTCCAGCAACATCTCGCAGCCCTTCTCCCTGATGGCCCCGCGCGCCGTCAGCAGCAGGCCGATTATGCCGAGATGCGCCGTCGCCTCGGTGAGCCGGGAGCACCCCAGCGCTGTGCACGGGAGATTGTATCGCGGTTGCAGCAGAAACGTCAGTAATACCTGGCGTAAAATATCTCATAACGACATCATCCGACAAAGAATAGCGCAACCTTCTGCGGAGGGCTGCGCTATTATAGTTTTACTTTAACTGAACGCGTGTAACTGAAATTTTCAGTGTCAAGATATTTTACATTTTCGGTGCGTTTTTTTAGCAAAATTCGGGCGTGGAGAGCGGCGCGCGAGGTCTCGGACAGAAAAATGCGAATTTTAAGGGCGCCGTTACGCAGCTCATTTATAAACGGTTAACTTTGCGACAGTCTGGCCGGAAATTTCTTTTGGCGCGCCATACCCGCTTTTAAGTGCGAAAAAAGGCCGTCGCGAAATGATTTTTGGCCGAAAATTTTCGGAAAATGGCGGGCGAAACCGAAAACTAATCCCCTTTTAGCAAAAATTAAAGCCCTTTTAGTTGAAACTAAAGCCCTTTCAGTTGAAACTATCGTCCTTTTAATTTCACCGATGTCCCTTTTAGTTTTTGCTAAAATAGGGATTGTCGCAAATTAAGCGAAATAAATCTAACGATTTAATTGCCAATATTATAAGATTTTTGTATCTTTGCATAAGAAACAAAAAAATCCCCCAAAACTGCTTTGCACGGCCTGTTTTGGGGAAACGAAAA
>JAZRYH010000009.1:0-15000 GCA_045600685.1 Alloprevotella sp.
TGCCCTCCATCACCATTCCGGGCAGCGTGGAAAGCATTGGAATGGCTGCTTTTAATGGGTGTTCAGGATTGGAATCGGTAATACTGCAAGACGGCGTGAAAAGCATTGGTGAAGCTGCATTTTACGATTGCACAAAATTGCCCTCCGTCACCATTCCAAGCAGCGTGGAAAGCATTGGCGGATCAGCCTTTGAGAAGTGCAACTTCGCCAACATCATTTCCAAAGCCGAAACCGCACCAACCTTGGCTTCAAAAATTCCAAATGCCTCAAACAATGTGTACATTCCTACAGGTGCATCGGAATCTTACCAAAGAAAATGGGGCGGATTTGGCTATAACTTCATTGAACAAGACAGAGAATCCTGCACCTTCAACGGCAACTCAAGCAACGCTTGGAGTGATGCAAGCAACTGGGCGGAAAACGCACTGCCTACCAATAAGTGTCCAAGCGTGTTCATCAATGCCGACTGTCAGGTGGATGCTGATGCCGAAGTTGGAGCGATTATCGTTGCCGCAGGCATGACGCTCACCGTCGATACCGAAAAAAACTTGAAGTCCGACGGCGTTACCCTTGAAGATGGTGTGCAATTAATCAACAACGGAACGGTTAACTGCAACGCCATCACCCTTGAAGACGGTGCGCAATTATTCAACAACGGAACGGTTAACTGCAGCAAGCTCACTGTGAAGAAAGACATTACAGGCTATGATACAGGCACCGGCAACTGGTATCTGGTTTCACCGCCTGTGGATAAAGACGGTTATTATTGGTATCCAAATATGCTGACCTCCCCGGATGGATACGACCTTTACCGCTTCGACCAAGCGGGCGACAGCCAAGGCAACGAATGGCTCAACTATAAGGCCGGATATTTCGAACTTGAGAACCAGCGCGGCTACCTCTATGCCAGCAAGAACAACAGGACGATTGTTTTCAGTGGAGTTTTTGCCGACACTGGAGCCAAGACATTGGCTTACGATGCAAATGCAAAATTTGCAGGCTTCAACCTGGTGGGCAACCCCTACCCTTGCAACGCCTACCTTGCCGACGGCAGGAACTTCTACCGCATGAATGAAAGCGGCACGGAACTCATTGTGGATAATGCAAATCCAACCATCGCACCTTGCGAAGGCGTGTTCGTGCAGGCGCACGGCACTGGCGAAAGCCTCAGGTTCACTACTTCTGCCCCACAAGGACAGATACTGCCAACCGTCGCTCTTACCCTCAAGCAGAGCAGTGGCACAGCCATCGACCGCGCCATAGTACACCTGGGTGATGGCGGGATGCTGAGTAAGATGATGCTCAACGACAATAACACAAAACTCTACATCACGCAGGGCGGCAAGGACTTCGCTGTCGTTTCCACAACCGCGCAGGGCGGTGAGATGCCGGTTAATTTAAAAGCTGCTGCTGACGGTACCTACACCCTCGCTATGAATGTAGATAACGTGTCTGTGAAATACCTGCATCTAGTGGATAATCTGACGGGAAACGATGTGGATCTGTTGCCACAGGACCAATCCTACACTTTCTCCGCAAAAGCCACAGATGACATCGCACGCTTCAAACTGGTGTTCTCCTATAACGACGTAATGGAAATAACTGCCAATCAGGACCCGGACGACACGAAGCACTACTATTCAACATTCTATTCAAGCACGAATGCTTACCAGGGGCCAGAAGGCGTGACAGCATATACAGGTGAAGTGGATGGAAATGTACTGAAACTGACGTCAATAGCCGATGGCATTATCCCTGCCGGTGAGGCAGTGATACTGAGACTGACCACGGCAGACAATACCGCAACGAAGCAGCAGTTTGCCCTGACCGCTACGACAACGACTGCTACCAAGAGCGATGACAATGCTTTGACAGGTACGGATGTCGCAATCGATGCCCTCGGAGCAAACGACTATGCTCTCTCTCTCGGTCATAACGGCGTGGGCTTCTACCTTTGGAAGAATCAGCCAATCAGCGCACACAAGGCGTATCTGACGCTAACCGACCCAAGCATCAAGGCACTCATCTTTAAGTTTGAGGGAGAAAGCACGACAGGAATGACCCCCTCCAACTCCCCCGAAGGGGGAGAGACTGTGGCCTATGACGTCACTGGTATGCGTGTGAGCAATAACTATAAGGGTGTCGTGATTAAGAACGGAAAGAAAGTCATTAGGTAAAGACCCTCCCAACCTCCCTTAAAGGGAGGAGCCCAGAGGGTGACCTCACCAAATAAGCGAAACATTAAAAAATTAACTAATCAGGACATGAAAAGTCTCCCTTTAAGGGAGATTTAGAGGGTCTTCCTCACCCCTCTCTGCAAGTCTCCCTTTAAGGGAGATTTAGAGGGTCTCTTTAAGGGAGATTTAGACGATCAAATAATAGCATGAAAAAATCCTATATAACTCCCCAGGCCGATACTCTGGCAGCACGTCCCACGCAGATGCTCTGCGGCAGTTTTGACAATTCATTGACGATAAACGTAGATGAAGGCGTATCGACGGAGGACAATGACTATTCCGACAACGACGGCTACGGCGATGCCTGGTAGTCCGCGTTGAACATAAGAAAGAGCGGATATGCCTAAAGGGTCAGCATCCGTTAAAGTACAGTTAGGGCCGCCGGGGAAATCCTTGGCGGCGCGCATTGTTAGAGGCGGGTGTGTAGCATGTGTAAGAAAAAATGTGCTCCGCGCGTGTGCGTGCGTATTATATATAAGGAGTGGTTGCGCTTTCAAGCCTCTTGTAAATGCCGGTGATTTGAAAGGTTATGGGTAGGAGGGGCTTACCAATTAACCAGCAACGCCAAAGCACCGCTCAAAGAGCGGCCTCTCCCCCTACAGGGGGGAGGTGGAGGGGGGCGTGCGACATATTGGAGGATAGAGCGTGCGCCCTATCTTTTGTGTATCTATACAAATTCGGGAGCGCTGTAAGTGCGACATAATTATCACTTTGCTTGAATTATGTCGCACTTTCAGCGCTCCCTGATAAAAAGGCGCGAATGTGGGATGGTTACGAATCTCTGCGCTTATTTCTTGAGAACAACCTTGCCGTTCACTACGTTCAGACCACGGCCGGCAGCATTGAGGCGCTGACCCTGGAGGTTGAAGATAGCGGCGTTCTTGGCGTCGGTTGCGATGGCGTTGATACCGGTGGTCTGCGTGTAGGTCACGGTGATGACGCCGTTCTCTACGGTTACCACGGCTTCGTAGCCTTCTACCTCAACGGGGGTAACGTTCTCTGCTGTGATTTCTACGAGACCGGTGATTTCCATACCGTCAACACACTCTTCGCCGTCGATGATGGCACCGCCTTCGGCAGCACCTTCAATGGCGATGGTGTAGGTGAACACCACCTTCTGAGCACCTTCAACGGCCTCGATGGCTGCGTTGATGGCTTCGGTAGCGGTCTGAAGCTGAGCGTCGTCATCGGCTACGGTCTCGTCGTTCAGGAGAGCCTTACCTTCCGTTACGGCAGCCTCGAGGGCAGCAGCTACTTCAGGATCGATGTCGTACTTGTAAGTTTCAGCTTCGTACATCTGGAACTCAGAATAGTTGAAGCACTTCTCATCGTTGGCTTTAGCGCCTTCGGGCATCTCGAAGCCATCAATATCAGTCCATAATCCTGCGTCGGCCCATACGGCGTGAGCCTCGAAGCGGAAGTTGGTGTAAACCTTTTCGGTCTGGAAGGTGAAGCCACCGGTGAGGGCGTCAACGTCTTTGGTGCGACCCTGACCAGCATAAGCGCCGAGTCCGTCTTCCTGAGTGAGGGTGGTGATGACTTCCCAATCCTCGCCTTCGTTCTTACCATAGACGGTCATAACGATGGGAGAGCAGTTGTTCTGGTTCAGGCGGCCAGTATAAACAACGGCGAGGCTGGTGAGGGTGTTCTCGGGCAGGCTGACGTCGAAGCTGTGGGCTCCTTCAGGAGCGGAGCCGTGCCAGTCGGTGTGCCAGAAGGTGGAGGGCTCGTTGTCGATGAGGGCACCGAAGTCCTTGCCTTCGTCGGAGTCAGCGTACTCGGAAGCGAACTGGTCGGAGGTGGTGATGAGACCTTCGCCCTTGACGGTTACGAAAGGCTCGTCGAGGAGGTGCTCTTCAAGAGCTTCTTTACCAGCGGCGATAGCCTCTTCGAGGGCGGGACGATAGTTGACGGCCTCAGCATAGTTGGCGTTGCGCACATAGTTGAAGCTCCATGCGCCGGTACCGCCGCGGAGACCGCCGGTAGCGCCGAAGGCCTGACCGTTGAGGTACTGACCATTGGAGATGAAGCGTACCATGTTGGGGTTAACTTCTGCAGCGATGTCGGAGTAGATATCGTCGAAGTTGGAGACTTCACCGTAGCCTTCTTCATCGGGGCCGAGGATGGTCCAGATGTTGGCGCCAGCCTGGTCGGTGATGGAGAAGTTGCCAGTGGCTGCGCAGGCGAGGTAGCCCTGACCTCCTTCAGCGCTGTGCTGACGGAGGTAGTAACCGCCTTCTGCGGGGAGAACTTCGATGTATTCAGCTTCCTGAGGAGCGCGAACGCCGGCGAGGGTGCCGTCGGCAGAAGCGCGTTCGGTCTGGGCTGCGCCATTGATGTACTTGTCACCAGTGGTGGTCACGTTGAGGATACCGATGAGGGCCTGACCGATGTTGGCCACTTCCTCGCGGAGCTGTTCTGCGGTGAAGTAGAGGGTCTCGGTGTCGGCCTCAGGAGTTATGAAAGGTTCTCTGCTGAAAACAAGGCTGCTGTAGATGTAAGCCACTTCATCAGTGTCGGGGATTCCGAAGAGGGCGATACCATCTTCATGATAGCCCACGGCTACAGTGGCGCTGGGCACGAGGCCCTCATCGGCAGCGGCTTCAAGAACGATATCTTCTTCAGTAGCGGTATAATCTTTGGTATCAGCAGTGGTGGTGCAGAGGAAAGCGCGGGGATTGCTGCCATAAAGAGCCACGTTCTTACCCTGAGGAATGCTTATCACACCATCGGCGTAGTGAGCCTTAATGTCCTTCACGGCGAACTCGGGAGTACCGAGGAAGCCCTTAATGATAAGGGGATATTGCACGGCATCGTCGCCTTCGTTGAGTTCAACAGTGAATGAGCCTTCGCCGTCAACAAACTTCCAACTCTTAGGACTGCTAAGGTCAACGAGGCTCTCAGCATTACGGGTGCCCTTAACGTAATATGTGCCTATTACTTCATCAATACCTGCGGGTTTAGCGCGGGTGATGGCAACGTTGGTGTAGCGCACGATGTCGGTGGGGGTGTCGTCTTTCATGAAGCCGAAGTCATACTTGCTGTGCTGCACAGCTACAAAGCCATTGGTGACGGTATAACCCGTTTCAGTCTTGGAAAGAACAATCTGACCGTTACCGCCAGCGTAGCCGTTGGTATCAAAGATGCAAAGGTGGGCAGATTCGTTGCTCTCGCCATACACATAGTGGGCAGGATCGCAGCCACCCTGAATAACGAGGCTGCCATCGCCACCATAGAAGGCCTTGAGGTCATGAGGAGCCTTGCCTGTGGGCATGTTGTAAGGCAGGAAATTCTTCAGAATGTAAGGATACGTAGCGGCATCCTCACCCGTATTGGGCTCTACAGAGAAGGTAAAGTCAGCAATAGCAAAAGACGTCCAGGACTTTTCGTTAATAACAGAGAGCGTGGAGGTGAAGTCGTAGGAGCCGCTGTAGTCAGGAGCCTCTACGTTGGAGGACACAACGAGGTTGCGGATGAAATAGGGGTCATCACCGCCGTCAATGCGGACGTTGCCCTCATCACCGGGAGCGTTGTAGGTAAGAGAGATGGTCTGCCATTCACCGGGGACGAGAGTAACCATTTTCTGCTTCTTACCAGTGCTGCTGGTACGCATTTCAAACATCATGTCGGTGTTTTCGGCATTAGATGTCAAGACTTCAAAGGTCACCGTAACCATGCCGTCAGTGCTGCCAGCCCACTTAATGGTAGGACTCTGAAGCATGGTGGCATAGCCGCCACCTTCCACATAGGCTGCGCCACCGCCCTGTGTCAGGAAGCCTGTGGCGGGGGTGCCGGACTGGGTGACGAACTTCCAGCCGGAAGTGGTGAGATACTGCGAGGAGATTTCGCCTGTGGCTGCATCATAGATATTCTCCGTGGTGGGAGTCTCTATGCTGCCCTGCGAACAGAGCGCAAATGTCTCGCTAAGCAGCGTCTTCTGGAAAACGGCTGCTGAGGCAGGAATTGCCATTACAAGGCAAGCTGCCAGGAGGGTAAACAGTTTTTTCATAAATTTTGATTATGAGGGTTAATAATGCGAAAATGCGAGAAATCGATAATTCGGGATTACTTCACGAGCACCTTCTTACCGCCCCCCATGAAGAGGCCATGGGCCTTGGCAGCATTCACGGTGCGACCTGTGAGGTCGTAGGCAACGCGGGTAGTCTGAGCAGCAGGAACAACAGCCGGCTGCTGAATTGCTGTCACTTCGCTGGAAAGCTTCTGGGCGTAGATATCGGTGAGACAAGCAGCAGGATAACATTCGTCAGCAAAGAGGAAATCGCCGAAATAGATAAGGTTGTGGTAGCAGATACATATCTCTTCGTTGAACACATAGCCCTGGCCGTCGCCGGCAAGAGACATTGTGACTTCGTTCTTTCCGCCAGCTTGGCCTTCGCGGCCACCCCAAGCACAGAAGTGGGTACCGCCTTCCAAGAGGTGGTGGTCTTCACCAATACTGAATACGAGGGACTGACCATCAGGAGTAAGATAGGCGGGCACGGACTGCGTCATCGTAATGGAATGCTCGGTAGGCACTTCGCCTTCGCCACCTTCTTCTTCGCCATCTTCGCCTTCAGTGGTTTCTTCTTCATCCGAAGGGATGACGTTGCCTTGGTCGAGGGTCATAAATCCGTGGACCATAAACTCATACTTTTCCTCGAAACGACCATCGTTGGGAGTAATCGTGAAAGTAAATTCAGGCATCAGCCAGAAACCCTGAGCAAAACGGTCGTCAAGGATTTCCTTTGTGGAAGTGAGCGCATAAGTACCTGAGAAATCTACGGCACCGGATTCGGCTTTGGTCACCTTGATGGAGGAATAGCGCACGAGATCCTTAGCGGTGTCATCTACGAAGAAGCCCATGTCAATCTTCTGGTGCCAGGTGATGACGATGTCGTTCATCGTATAGACAGAGCCGTTGCAGGTAAGAAGAATCTTGCCGCCCGCACCTTCTTTACCTTCGCCGCTCCATGCGCAGAGGTGAGGAACCTTATCAAGGAGGATACCTTCGTCGCCGGCAATGATGGCGAGGGAATAGCCATCCTCGGTGAGTTTTGCCTTAAGATTAGCGACCACCATGCCATAAGGATGATCCTTCTGGGGCAGGAAGTTCTTGACAATGTAAGGATACGTGGCGGCATCCTCGCCTTTGTTGACGTCAACGGAGAAAGTGAAGTCACTGACGGCACACTGTTCCCAGTTGTTCATGGAATTAAGGACTGTGGTGGTAGAACTGAACTCATACACACCCACGAAATCGGTGGCAGCTTGGGCACTGAGGGCTACAGCCGCAGCAAGCGCTGCAAAGAAAATGCGTAAAGGTCTTGTCATATTAAATTAAAAGTTAAAAGTGAAAAGTTATTTCATTTACAATGTCATCCCCCCCCGAAGGGGGCTTTCTGTTAGGGTTAAGACCCCCAACCCCCGAAGGGGGCTTCTGTTGGGGTTAAGGGGTGGAAAGGTATCTCAACCACCTCACCCATTCTACTCCCCGCCTCGCTTGAAAAGCGACCTCCTGCCCCGCGTCAGCGGACCCTTTCCCCGCGTCAGCGGACCCTTTCCCCAACAGGGGAGAGGTGGCGGAGCCGGAGAGAGGCTGGGAAGGGTGGGAAGGGTCTGGAGGGGTTGGGGGAGGGTCTTTTGGGGGAGGGTCTTTCTGTGCCTTACTTCCTCACTTCCTTATAAGAGATATCCACGATACGGCCAAAGCCATCGTAGTCCCATCCGGGCTTGAGGGTCATAGTCGTGCCGGGTGAGCCGGACTTGTAGAAGCGCAGGTGTCCGCCGTTGCCGTTGGCAGAAGTCTTGTCATAGGAGGCCACCACGAGGTCGTACTGGCGGGCTATGAACTCCTGAGCCTGCTCTTCGGTGAGGGTCGATACAAGGCGCTGGATGTCGGGATTGTCGTAGGTGCAGAACTTGATGCAGGTGACTTCCTCATTGGGGTCGAGGGTGACGCAGGGCGAGCAGTAGTTGGAAGCGGGATTGTAGGCATAGACCTTGTTGCCGGCTGCGTAGTAGAGCGTCTGGTACTGCGAATGGGCACAGAAAACGGTGGCCTGGCGGAAATCAGGAGTCTTCACATCCATCCAGCAGGCTTGCTGCGAGAAGGAATTGTCCGTCACCGATACGGCATAGATATGGCGTTTTTCGCCCTCCTGCATAATGCAGTAGGTGGTGCCGTTGGAGAACCCCGTATTCGCCATTGCCACGAGGTCCATCGTCCCCGTCTGGAAGGAGAACAGGGGATTGGCGGGATTGACGAGGGGTGTCATAGTCTGATATTCAGAACTCTCACGGCTGCCGTCCCATCCGATGAAGCGATGGTTGTCCGTATCGTAGAGCAATGCCACGCCGTAGCCCTGCAAGCCGTCGCCGCGCATGGTGCTGACACCTATCCACGGAGCTACGCGATATTCCGGGTCATTACCGCGCACAGAAGTATTGACGGGGTCCTCAAAGGCACCGCCACCCGTGTCATTGGGGTTCCACACGAAGGCATTGCCCTCACTGCTGACGCAGAGAAGAGCCTGACAGGTGATATTGTCGCTACTGGGCACACCAGCAAAGCGCACGATGTGGTCGGCAGGAGCAGCGATGAAAACGGAGCTCTTCAGGCCGTAGGCACTGTTAATGGTGAGGTAGGTATTGTCCAGCAGATAGGACTCGTCCTGCGACATAAGTATTATCTTGTCGCCGATGGTGCCTCGCCGGTTGTAGAAGGTGGCAATCTGCGTGGGGTGATGGAGCGGAGCTATCTGGGTGTAAAGGTCTATGTCATAGACGGGCATTATACGGTCCATAGAGATCTGGGCCAGCATATCGAGGCGCACCTCGTCGTTTTCGGGTTTGGAGCAGAGAAGCATCCACCCTTCGCTGGTGCTGACCACCACATTGACATTGACTACTGCGGAATAGCGCACACCTGTACGTTTGTCAGTGACGGAATACCAACAGGGATAGCTGCCGATGCTCATCTTGGCCAGGGCGTGCACGCTCTGGGTGTGGAGCGTATCAAGTTCCACCCAATCGCCGTCGGAGTTCTTATAGCGGAAAGAATACTCGAAGTTGGGGTTGTCGGGGGTGATGACACCCTCAAGGGAGGACGTAATGACGGGATTGACGTCGATATATTCGGCATTGGCCAGCACGGTGAGGCTGGGCGTGATGTCGATATTGACGACGGCCTTGTCTTCATAGTCGTAGTTGCCCAAGTCGTTGGTGCAGGCAGCCACTGTCAGGAAGAGGACGAGGACCGCGGGTATTATCTTGTGGAGGGACATTGAAAAGTTAAAAGTTAAAAGTTAATAATCAAAACTCACTGTTCACTCCTATTGCTCTATGTATTTGGAGTAGTCAACGCGATAGTTCTCACCGAGCTGCATGAAGGATCCGTCCTCATCATAGACGGGGTCGCCCTCATCGGCTCGGCGCTGCAGTTCTTTCTGCAAGTGCTGGGCGTAATACGGCATACGGCCTGCGGTAATCTTGGAGCCGGCACCGTTGATCCATATCCAGTCATCGGTGCTGAAGCCCAGGGTGTCATTGATGTAAATGTATTTGGTGGCTGTCCATGCTCCGAAATAGGTGGACGCATTGAGGGTATGCCAGCCGTCGGGGCAGGTATAGACCTCATCTATGACAAAGGTATAGCGCGTGCCGTCCATTTTGTTGGATTCGTCGCTGTTTCCGTTGTAGGCATTGGTGGTGTTGTACTTCTCAAGGAGTCTGAAATGCTCGTTGGCCTCAAGACGGACGACGAGGGTGTCGGGACCTTCACGGAAACTGAGGTTACGCAGGAAGCGCACAGGCACCTGGGTGGCATTGGTGCCGGCCTTGATGCGCAGGGTGTCGAAGTCTATCTCATAGTCGATACCTTCGTCCATTGTGGAATGTTCCTTATCCACCACCACCTTGAGGGGGCGGTCGTAATCAACGACCTTACCCAAAAGGCGGACATCGGCCTTGAAGGTGGCCTGGGTCATCTTCTCGCTCGCTCCCACGAAGGAATATTTGGTATTGGTAGCATAGCCTTCCTGACCATTGCTTGACGTATAGGATATACGCTGGAAATAGACGAGGGCATCGTCGGTGGAGAACACGTCTATCTCCTCCGTCTGGCAACCTGTCAAAGCCAGGGCGGCAAGCGACAGGGGGAGCAGTATATATATAAGGTGTTTCATCTTGTAAAATCTGCTAATTTGCTCATTTGCTAATTTGCTCATTTGCTAATCTGCTAATCACCTGTTCTCCAGTTCCGAATTGGGGAGAGGCAGTTTGTAGCGGGCTTCCTTCTCCTCCTCGCTCACGCCTTCGGTGTCGTCATAGACGAAAGGCGGCATAATAGCGGTGGAGACGGTCTTCTGCCCGTTGTATTCGTTATCGAAGGCCTGGTTACGACGCTTGAAGAAGAAGAACACCTGTCCTTCGCCAATGAACTCGCGGATATATTCCTTCGTGAGCATATCGTCGTAAGAGGTGAGGATGTCGGCCTTATAGGGTGTGCCGCGCATGATGCGCATATAGTTGAGATAGTTGGAGGCATTCTGCGTGTCACCGAGTTTATAGGCGGCTTCGGAAGCGATGTAGTAGGCTTCGCTCAGACGAATGAGGGAGCAGTAGGTGCCATAGAAGGTCTGTGCCTGCAGTATGACACTCTCGTCGCTCGTGGTGCCTTCGGCGGCAGCGCGGTCGTTGTCGGTGATGTCCTTGAACTTCGTGAAGCGGCGCGACACATCGCCTGAGAGCGTGGTGCCGCTCTCCCACTGTGACTGGTAGCGGTAGTCGCTGATGTCAGAGCCGGCGAAAAGGATGCCATCGACATAGCCGATGCGCGGCATCAGGAGCTGGCGACCGGAGTTCTCGTTACCGAAGTGATAGTCGTAGATGAGACCGCGGTCCTTGTTGTAGATACCGAAGAAGGACTCGGTGGAGAACATACGGTCGGGGTTGATGGTGTTACCGATGAGGGTGCCGGCATCCACGGAGGGGAAATGCTCGCGCACCTTCGGGTCGTTGATGATGGCGGTAGCCTCCTCGAGGGCCTTCTCATAGTTGCCGCCCCACAGGTAGGCACGTGCCACGAGGAGGCTGACGGCATAGTAGTTGAGGCGCAACTGACGGTAGCGCTCGGAGTTGTCGCCACTCACTTCGTCGTATTCAACGCGGGGACCATACTGGATGACGGGGTCGGTATTCTGCAGCAATGTCTGCGCTTCGATAAGGTCGCGCAGAATGTAGTTGTCCAGGACATCGCGGGCTGTGAGTATGGGGAGAATCTTCGTCTCTGTGCTCTCGTTGTAAGGGATGGCCTCACCGTCGGGAGTGCGAGTCATACAGGGGCCGAAGAGACGCAGCATGTCAAAGTGTATCATGGCGCGGCATGCCAGCATCTCGCCACGCAGCATGTCATACTCACTGGGAGAGAGGAGATGACGTCCTTCCAGTTCGTCCTGGTCGCGGTCGAGATTGAGCAGCACCACGTTGATGTTCATAATGGTCTGATAGGCAGAGCCCCAGATGCTGCTGATACGCGACTGCGTGCCTTCCTCTGTGTAGTTGTAATCCACGAGGGCGCGGCAGTAGCGCGAATAACTGTCCTCATCGGTCTGGTTCACCTCGTAGCGCTGACCGAGGATGTCGATAAAGTCATAGGAGAGGTAGCAGCCATAGAGAGAGGAGGAACTCATACCGTTGTAGATACCGTTGACGGCGGAGAGTATGCCATTCTTCGTGGCGAACTGCTGCTCTTCGGTCTGTTTGTCCTTAGGTGTGTAGTCCAGCCAGTCACTGCACCCTGACAGCAGGAACAGAGCAGTGGCAAGCATTAATGTACGGAGGGTGTTGTTAAGTGCTTTCATGATGTTTCCTGAGAATTAGAGGGTGATGTTAAGTGAGAAGGATATGCTGCGAGAGAACGGATAACTAGTACCGCGCTCTTGCTTGATGGTGGTCAGGCGGAAGATGTCGTTCATATAGGCGTTGAGCTTCAGCGAACTGATGTGAAGGGCTTTCTTTATCTTCTCCTGGTCGAACTCATAGCCTACGCGCAGGGATTCCAGCGTGAAGTTATTGTCCTTCTGAACGAAGCGTGAGGACATGGGGGTGGTCTGCGAATCACCGATGTTCTTGAACTTTGCAAGGTCGCCCACGGCCTGCCAGCGGTCGTAGAAGGCACGCTTGTCCTGGTTGTTCACAAGGCTGGAAGCGGAGATGTTCTCCACCTTGTTATACAACACGCTGTTGAACGACTTGGCACCGAGACGATAGCGGAAGTCCAGGGTCACAGAGAAGCCCTTGTAGCTGAAGTTCGTGCCCAGTACGCCTTCAATAGTCGGGCGGCTGCTGCCTACGATGACCTCGTCGGCGTAGTTGAAGTCGTATGTATATTCCCCGTCCTTGGTGATGAACACCTCGCGGCCGGTGGAGGGGTCGATGCCGGCGGAACGCACAGCCCAGATGTCATCGGGGTCGGCTCCGTCGTAGTAGCGCTTCGTGGAGTTGTTGGTACGGCCCTCGGTGTTGAACTTGTCCAGGCGGTTGCCTATCTCGGAGAGTTCGTTGCGGTTGTGACGGATATTGGCACGGACATTCCACCACACGCGCTCGCGCATGCGCCTTATTATATAATATGTGGCCTGAGCGTTGTAGCCCGAGGAGGTCTGAATGCCGAAGTTCTCGTAGATGGTATTGTCCGTTGCACCCGACGACGGAGGCATGGAGATGCCGATGAGCAGCGGGTCGGTGGTCTTGTAGTAGTAGTCTCCGGTGAACGTCAGGCGGTCGTGCAGCACGGTGATGTCCAGGCCGATGTTGCGGTCCAACGTGGTCTGCCACTTCAGGTTGGCGTTGCCGAGTTGCGCGAGCGAGGTCGTCATACCGAAGTAGTTGAACATATTGAAGTTGTAGCGGAACGTCGTCAGGGTCTGCGACGTGGAAAAATTCTGGTTGCCGGGGTTTCCGATGGAGCCACGGATCTTAAACATACTGATACCGTCGATATTGTCGCGGATGAACTTCTCGCGGTGCAGGTTCCAGGCCAGACCCACGGCCCATGTGCCGATGAAGTGCTTCGTCTTGCCGAACACCGACGAACCGTTCACACGGTAGCTGAAGTCCAGAAGGTAGCGGTTGTCGTAGGCATAGTTGCCGATGACGTAGGCGCTCACGCTGCGTGCCATATCCTCCGTGTAGCTCGGACTGCCGCCTTCGGGATAGCCGTTGGCAAAGGAGGGCAGTGTGTAGTCACCCTCAGGAAAGCCCACGGCTGAGTAGCCCTGGTTCGTGCTGTTGGTCTGAGAGATATAGCCACCGGCAGCTATGTTCATAAGGTGCACCTCATTGAAGGTCTTACCGTATGTCACCGTCAGTTCGCCCTCATACTTGTCGCTGGCGTTCTCGCTGTGGTTGTAGCTGCCGCGCTTCGTGTAGTCCGTCGAGATGTAGCGACTGTCGCTCGGAGAGATAAAGTTGTTGCCGCCCCCTTGAGTGTGCGTGTAACCCAGACGGGCACGGATGCGCATGGCTTCGATGGGCATATATTCCACGTTGAACTTCTCACTCACGCTCAGGCTTCCCGTCTTCGTAAAACTGTTCAGAGAGGCGTTGTAGAGGGGATTGGCTGCCTTCGCGTAGTCATTGTATTCCAGCCATTTCTCCACCTGGCCGTCCTCGTTGTACTTCGCATAGTACGGGTTGGCGTCGGCATAGCTCGAGAAGCCCACGATGGGGTCGGAAGTTGATGTATTCTGGATACTCAGCTTATTCACGAAGTTCAACTTACCCAGACGGTAGGTCAGGTCGATATTGCCTGCAATGTTGTCGCGGCGCGAATCCTTCATCACACCCGTGATGCCGTTGTATGAAAGACCCAGGCCAAAGCGATAGGCGCCCTCACCGCCCTGCGCATACAGCGAATGGCGGTGGTTCACACCCACGCGCAGAGGTTCGGCCAACCAATAGGTGTCGATGCCGCGGCGCACGTCAGCCAGTTTGTCGTTATACAGGCGGTCAAGTTCTATCTCATCCTTAGTTGAGCTGCCTTTGTAACGGCCCGCAAGCAACTCAAACTGCAGTTTTTCCTCTGAGTTCATCAGGTTATAGCTCGTCAGGTCGGCCCACGACACAGTGGCGGAGCCGCTATACGTCAGGTCCAGATGACCGGCCTTTGGCTTCACGGTCTCTACGACTACGACACCATTGGCAGCCTTCGAACCATAGATGGCCGTAGAGGCAGCATCCTTCAGTATCGTGATGCTGGCCACACGCGACATATCAAGGTCGTAGATGGCCTGCAACGTCGATTCAAAGCCGTCAAGGATAAACAGCGGCTGGTTGGGGTCCTCTGCAAGTTCATCACGCGTCGAAATCAACGAAGACTTACCGCGTATCTCAATATCAGGCAAGTGGTTAGGGTCACTACCAAACTCCACGCTCTCCAGCATGTTAAACGAAGGATCCAGCGTCTTCAAACTCTGCAACACATTCACAGTGCCCACGCTCTGCAGCTGCTCTGCCGAGAACGTGGCCGAAGAACCCGTAAAACTCTCCTTATTCTTATTGACAATACCCGTCACAACTGCCTCACCGATAGCGTTCGAAGCTTCAAGAGCAACATGCAACTCCTCGCCAGGCTTAACCGTTACATCCTTCTTCTTCATTCCCACATAAGACACTGTCACCGTCTTAACATTAGCAGGAATAACAAGTTGGAAATGACCCTTAACATCCGTCACAGTACCCTTTACCTTGCCTCCCTTAGAGA
>JAZRYH010000010.1:0-42911 GCA_045600685.1 Alloprevotella sp.
GAATGTAAAAATGCGTAGCATCAGTCTCTGGAGCAAAGAGTACTTGCTTGAAAATCTGGTAACAAAGCGATTAAAAACATTATCTCCTGCTATCGGTTTTTAGAACCAAATTTTGAGCACCCTACCCAGCGGGGCATAACAACAAGAGGCAATGGACGTTATGCCCCGTTGGGGCGTGCATGGCTTTTGTTCTTGCTACCAGGGGCGATGCCCCTGGCTGGGTTGTGTAACCCCTTCGGGGTACAGGCTAAACTTTTTAGCGGACACTAAAAATACTAATTAAAGAACCCGACGGGGAGAAATAAGCGTTTTCGGCCACGAAGCGGGAGAAAAGGACGGAAAAGCTGACTTTTTTTTTGTTTTATAAAATAGATATCGTATCTTTGCATCGCTTATCGTATCTTTACCTTTAAAGTTTAACAACTATGACATCAATGATCTTAGCCGCAGCTATGGGCCCTGTGGCATCCTTTCTTTTTCTTGCAGTTCTTGCTGTGGCGTTGTTTATTCTCGGCAGATTCCTAAGCCGTCTGCCTGTTCCCCTGCTCAACAGTTTGCTGAAGTGGGCGTGCTATATTGGCGGAGTCCTTCTTGGTCTTCTGGCGCTTTATATCGGTATTACGGAAGGTATTACTGCTCTTCTGGGCTGGGTGACCAATCACACGGGTACGACAATCACCATCATCTTCGTTGGCATGTGCGTGTTTGCCGCCCTCACTAAGACTACCATCAAATTCGGAGGCTCGGGCGATGCTCAGAAGAAGAAGGAGGAGGCTCTAAGAAGGACGCAGGAGAATTTATACCGCGACAAGTCGGGCGTGGTACACACCAATGCCGCTCGGCGCGACATTGCCAACAAGCGTTACGACGAGACGCATTAGTCGTTCATTCGTCAGTATAATATGAAAAGCCGGCGGGCCACTGGGGCTCGCCGGCTTTGTTTTGTGTGTAGTGGGGCTGTTAGAGGATTACTTTCTTGCCGTCCTTGACGAGGAGGGCGCCGTGGGTGGCGTTGGCGGCGGGACGGCCCTGGAGGTCGTAGGCGGGGGCGGCGTTGGTGGCGGGCTCGCTGAGCACGGTGCCTACGCCGGTGAAGAGGGGATCGTCGTCGGCGATGGGGGTGTCCTCAAGGCGTACCTGGCAGGCGTTGACGATTTCCATGCTCTCGGTGTCGAGGAGGAGGGCAATGAGGCGGCAGTTGTCGATGTCGGTGACGAGGGACTTGCCGGTGGTGTAGCGGGGTATGTCGATGACGAAGTTGTGCTTCTTTGCTTCGCCCTTGACGATGGCGCCGGTGAGGCTGCCGTCGAGGCCGAGGCCTTCGGCGCAGTACTCCATCACGTCGTTATAGACGGGGCGCCAGTTGGAGGGTTTCTGTGTGAGCTCGTAGAGTTCGGGGGCATTCTGCTTGTAGGCGGCCTTCATCTCGGCGGTGACCTCCGAGGAGTTGGTGTAGTAGTTCATCTGCGTGGAGTACTGCAGGTCGTCCTCGGCGATGACGTAGGTGAGGGTGTAGGGGCAGTAGTCGCAGTTGACGTTGAAGAGGGCGGAGGTGGTGAGGGCAATGTGCTGGCCGTCCTTGGAGCGCACCACCTTGTCGAAGGAGAGGGTGGCCTCGGTGATCTGGCGGATGACGGCATCGACGTCGTCCTTGATGCCGAAGTAACCGTTGGAGGAGCCTCCGTAGGGGTCGCAGGCGTACTGGCGGTTGACGATGCAGGAGGGAGCGGCGGTGGCGCCGAAGGTGGCGATGACGTCGTCCATAAAGCCGAAGGCCTTCTGGTCGGCACCGGTGTGGATGCCGATGAGGGCGATGTTCTCACCGTAGCGTTCGCGGAGCATCTCCATACCTACGAGGCCGCGGGGGCACCAGCCACACCATGTGCCGGTGTTCTCCTCGATGACGGGCATGCGGTCCACGTCTTCGTCTTCATTGACGGCGATGATGGAGCCGTTGACGTTGGAAGTGATATCGACGTCCTTGCCGTTGATTTTGCTGACCTTTATCTGTAGGTGCTGACGGGAGGGCTCGGCGGGAGCCTTGATGTCGTCGTTGAGGTTGGCCTGCTCAAGGAAGCGTATGCCTTCCTTGAAGCGAATCTTCTGGGTGACGTCGCCCACGGTGACGTCGAAGGTGGCGCTCTTGATGGCATCTACGCCGTAGTTGGTGAAGGTGGTGTTGAAGGCCACCTTGCCGTCGCCGGCATAGCAGCGTGAGGACTTGACGTCGTCGAAGCGGATGTCGTTGTGGGGGAAGCCGCCGGCACCTTCGGTCTCGACATAGCAGAAGAGGGAGGCGTACTGCGTCCACTGGAACTGTGACATGAGGCTGGAGGCGTAGGTGGTGTAGTCCTCGGCCTTGCCGTTGTGCCAGTCGGGGTCGTCGTCGCCGCTCATGAAGGCGTAGTAGGTGCGGGAGGTGGGGAGGAGGTAGGTGCTGGAGAACCAGTAGCCTTCCTTCAGACCGCCGCCGGCGTTGCGGCCGTTGAGATAGTTTTCCTTGTACTCACCGGGATAGACGATGGTGTAGCCTATCTGGAGGTTGGGGTGTTCCTTGGTGATGGTGTAGTCGCAAGGGATGCCTACCACCTGCTCGGCCTTGTAGTAGGGGTCGTCGGGGTCCTTGACGTCGAGGTTGAGGTCGTAGCCATACTGCGTGCCTTCGATGAAGTGTTCCTTCACGCCGTTGGGTTTGGCGAGGATTTTGTTGACGGTCTCGCGGAAGTCATAGTAGTCGCTCCAGAGGACAGCCTTCTCGGGGTCCTGCTCCATGGGGTCGATGATGTAGATTTCCACCTCGGCGCCGTTGGGGGGCAGCATGAACCAGAGGTTCTTCACCTTGTTGCCATAGAACTGGGAGACTACGTCCTCGCGATAGATGGTGTAGTTGTAGGAGGACACGCCTTTGCGGTAGGGCATCCAGTGCTGGAGGAATACGCTGGTGTTGTCCATGGGAGCGTAGGTCAGCACCTTGGCGTCCTGCATGCCCTTGTTCCAGTTGTAGGCGAAGTCGCCCTCCACGTCGTTGGGCTCGATATCGATTTCTTCTTCGGGGTCGTCGTCGTCTCCGCCGCCAGTGCCGCGGTTGTCAATCTGCGCGGGAAGGGTCTGGAAGAAGAGGAAGTCCATGCAGACTTCATCATCTTTCTTGTTGCTGATACCGTACTCTGTGGGCCAGCCGCTGATGGTGGTGCCTTCGTTATTGACATAGATGAAGTCGTTGTCGGTGAACTCGTCGCCGAAGAATTCGATGAGGACATCGGCGCTGATGGTGTAGCACCCTTTGCGGTAGGCATTGTCCTTTACGTCCCATGCCTTGTTGGTGGAGGAGAGATAAATCTGGCTGGTGGCGGTGTTCCAGTCCATGTAGTTGGTGCCGCTACGGAAGGTCCAGGCTGTGCCGCTCTTGGTGACTTTCCATTCGGGATCATCGGGAGCGGTGGCGGTGGCGAATACTTCAGTGCCTTTGGAGGTGAGGAAGTAGCCGTTGTCACAGACAATGTAATACTTCTGGCCATCGGTAAGGGCCTCGGAGGTGAGGCCGTCGGTGTTGACCTGTGCAGAGGCCGTCAGGGAAAGGAAGGCCGCTGCGAGGAGAGAGAAGATTTTTTTCATTTGTGTAATAATTAATATGGTGGTTTGTTGTGTTGCAGGGATTAGCGGGCGAGGCGGGCCTTGCCGTTCTGGATGTAGAGGCCGGCGGCGGGGGCGGAGGGCAGGCGACGGCCCTGGAGGTCGCAGGGAGTTGAGAGTTGAGAGTTGAGAGTTGAGGGCTCGGTGAGCACACTGCCTACGCCTTCGGCATCCTGGATGCGGGCACGGGTGGCATTGGCCACGTGGCCTTCCTTATCGATGACGAGAGCCACGACATAAATCTGGTCGAAGTTGAGGGCTGCGTAGCCATATTCGTTGCAGGTGATTTGCATGGTGCAGTCGTTCTCGGCGGTGGTGCCGGCCTTGCCGTCGGCGGGCAGGGGCTTGACGTCGTAGCCTCCCTGGGGAGAATAGCAGCTGCCTATCATCACGTCGTTGAAGACGAGGTTGGGGAGGTAGGTCTCCCCGTAGATGCCGCCCTGGGCAAACTCGGCGTAGAGATTGCGTATCTCGCAGGTGCCGTCGCCGCGGAAGTTGTTGCGCGTCTCCGTCTTGGCGAAGACGTTGGCCTGGCGCCACATGCGGGCTGTCTGCTCGTCGGGGTTCTCGGGGCAGGTGAGGCCGTCGGCGGTGATGGCATAGCACATGGTGCAGTCGGGGCAGTCGTTGAGGAAGTCCACGCTGGCCCTGGCAACGACGGTCTTGCGGTCGGGCATGAGGTAGCCGTCCACGTGTACCTCCACCTCGGGCATTATGGCGTTGTAGGTCTCAAAGTCGCCGATAATCCACTTGTCGGGGTCGGAGCCGTAGAGCGGGTCGAGTGACTTGGTGCGGCGGTCGATGAGGCAGGAGGGTGCGGCAGAGAGGCCGAGGGAAGGATAGTTGGGGTTGTACATGGCATCGTCCTGGTTGTGCTGGTGGACGCTGATGGCTATGTAGTTGTCGTAGTGGGTCTTCATATACTCCATGCCGGCCCAGCCTCGGGTGCAGTGCTGACAGCCCGTGCCGGTGTGCTCCTCCATCACGGTGTAGCGGGGCACGACGCGGGTATAGATGGTGCCGGTGGCCGTGGAGGAGGAGGGCGTGACGGGCTTACCGTTGACGGAGGTGAGGGTCACGGTGGCGGTGTACTTGCCGATGCTGGCGGGAGTGGGCACGGTGATGTTGATGGTCTGGAGCTGGTTGAAGCCGGTGGCGATGTTCACGGAGGCGGTGCCTTCGGTAGTCTTGCCGCCGAAGTCCACCTTGTAGCCCACGCTCTTGACGGGCGTGCCGCTGTTGCCGCAGACGACGGCGGAGATATTGGCGGTGGAGTTGATACCGCCGCCGAAGTCGGCAACGTGGCCCATCACGGCGTTGTCGGCGGGCAGGGTGACGCCTTTCATGCGCACCTGCAGGCCGCTGCAGCCCCAGCCTTCGCCGGAGTAGTCGGCCCACGCCTTTTTGTTATACACCATCAAGCCGCCGGGCTGCGAGGTGCCGGCGGTGAGGATGGGGTTCTTCTCCTCCTTGGTGCCGGTGGAGATGATGCGGAAGGTATAGCCCACATACACGTTCTTGCCTTTCTCCAGCTTGTAGGGCTCTTTGAACATATAGGTGTTGTAGCCCACGGTGGAGCCGGCGTCGTTGAAGGTGCTGACGAGGGGTGTGTTGATGTCGTCGGCGGAGGCCACGAAGGCTGTCACCTCCCAGGCTTCCTCGGTGGAGAAGGGCACGTCGATACCTGTGATAGTAGCGCCGTCGAACATATCATCGACGGTGAGCAACACGGCAGCGCCGAACATGCTCTGCGTAGAGAATCCGTGGCCCTCAAGAGCCTGAAAGTTTTTGTCGGTGTAGCCCCAGAGCAAGGTGTCGTCGGCAGCGCGGAGGGTGCTGATGCAGAGGCTGCACAGGAGGGCTACGAGATAGAGTGTACGTTTCATATTAGAGTTATTTTAATATTTTTTTTCCGTTGTTGATAAAGAGAATGTGGTCTGCTGGCTGGCTCTGCAGCATGCGGCCTTGAAGGTCAACAGGCGTCTGCTGTCCGTTGGCCGCAGCATGTTCGCGCAATACGCTGCCTATACCTTCCGGCACTTCTACGCGGGCCTTGCCGGCGTTGGCGATACAGCCTTGGTCATCGAGGACGAGGGCCACGACGTACAGTTTGTCGTATTGCAAGGCGGCGCGGCAGAATTTGTTGCAGGTGATATTTACGCTGCGCGATGTCTCGGCGGAGGTGCCGGCCTTTCCCTCGGCGGGGAGGGCGTCGGTGGACGGCTGTGCGCCGTCGGCGGTCTGGCTGCTGCCTATCATCACGTCGTTGAAGACGAGGCCGTAGAGTTCGGTGCTGCCATACGTGCCGCCCTTGGCGAACTCGGCGTAGAAATTGCGCAGCTCGCTGCTGCCGTCGCCGCGGAAGTGTTCGCGCGTCTCAGCCTGGGCAAAGATATTGGCCTGCATCCAGCGGCGCTGCGTCTGGGCGTCGGCATCGGCGGGACAGGTGAGGCCGTCGGCCGTCAGGGCGTAGAAGACGGTGTAGCCCGGGCAGTCGTAGAGGAAATCTACGCTGGCCTTGGCGGCAACGGTGGTGCCGTCGGGCTGAAGCGCACCGAAGGCGTGGACTTCCACCTCGGGCACGATGGCGTTGCAAGCCTCAAAGTCGGCGATGATGAGGTTGCCGGTGTCGGAGCCGTAGAGGGGGTCGATGGGGCCGGTACGGCGGTCGAGCACGCAACTGGGCGCGCCGCTGAGGCCTATGTCGGGGTAGTTCTTGTTGACCATGGCATCCTCGTCGTTGTAGTTGTGGGCGCTGATGGCGATGAAGCGGTCGTAGTGTGCCCGCATATATTCCATGCCGGCCCAGCCGCGGGTGCAGTGCATGCAGCCCGTGCCGGTCTTTTCCTCCATCACGGTGTAGCGGGGGGCGATGCGCGTGTAGAGGGTGCCGGTGGCGGTGGCGGTGGTGGGGCTGACGGGTTTACCATTGACGGATGTCAGCGTCACGGTGGCGGCATACTGTCCCGTGGCGGGGAGCGTGGGCACGCTGAGATTGACGCTGGTCATCTGGCTGAGGCCGGCGGGGATATTGACGTCGGCTGTGCCCTGACTGGTCTGGCTGCCGAGGGTCACGCTGTAGCCTATCGTGCGTATAGCGTTGGCGCTGTTGCTGCGGATGAGGGTCTGGATGGTAGCGGTGGCGTTTATGGCGCCGCAGAAGTCGTAGGCCTTGCCCATCGTGGCGTTGTCGGCAGGAAGGGTGAGGTCTTTGAGGCGCACTTGCAAGCCGCTGTTGCCCCATCCTGCGCCGGAGTAGTCGCTCCACTCCTTTTTATTATATATCATCAAGCCGCCGGGCATGGCCTCGCCGCCCGTGAGGATGGGGGCGCGCTCTTCCTTGGTTGTCGTGGAGATGATGCGGAAGGTATAGCCCACATACACGTTCTTGCCCTTCTCAAGCTTGTAGGGTTCCTTGAACATATACGTGTTGTAGCCCACGCTGGAGCCGTCGTCGTTGTAGGTGCTGACGAGGGGCGTGTTGATGTCGTCGGCAGAGGCCACGAAGGCCGTCACTTCCCAGGCTTCCTCGGTGGAGAAGGGCACGTCGATGCCGGTGATGCTGGCGCCGTTGAACATATCATCGACGGTGAGGAGCACGGCGGCGCCGAAGACGTTCTGCTGATTGAAGCCGTTGCCCTGAAGGGCGGCGAAGTCGGGGGTGGTGTAGCCCCACAGCATGGTGTCGTCGGCAGCGCGGAGCGCCGTGCCGCAGAGGCTGGCGAGAAGGATGATTAAAAGAGAGATGCGTTTCATTATTTTTGGGTTCAAGCGGTAATTGCGCAGTTATACTTTTACTTTAACTGAACGGACTTAACATTGATTT
This sequence comes from Alloprevotella sp., assembly GCA_045600685.1. Lineage (GTDB taxonomy): Bacteria > Bacteroidota > Bacteroidia > Bacteroidales > Bacteroidaceae > Alloprevotella. The sequence continues at coordinate 7,460 of JAZRYH010000010.1, forward strand.
TTTTGTCAATATTTTTTACACTTTTCGTGCGTTTTCTTGGTGATTTTTTGGCGTGGAGGCGAGCGCGCGGGGCCTCGGACGGAAAAAACGCCATTTTTAAGACGCCGTTACACGGCTCATTTATAAACGCTTACGTCTGCGGGGATTTTTGCGGTGAGTTCTTTGGGCGCGCTATATCCGCTTTTAAGTGCGAAAAAGAGGCGTCGCGCGATGATTTTTTTGCGATTTTTTCCGGAATTTTGTCCCTTTTAGCAAAAACTAAAGCCCTTTTAGTCGCGCCGATAGCCCTTTTAGTTGAAACTATCTCCCATTCAGTTTGTCCGATGTCCCTTTTAATTTTTCCGATGTCCCTTTTAGTTTTGCGTAAAATAGGGTATCGGTAAAAAAGGATGGGGAGTGCGGGGCAATGAATGGCGGGGCATCGCGCCTTTTTCAACTGAATGCAAGATTAAGTCTCACAGCGCCGCGTTTTCTCCTTTTTTCGTTTTGTCAAGATTTTTTACACTTTCCGAAAAACCGTTATGAACGGTTTTGTTGTTACACGGCCGATAATTTTAAAGATCACAGGGTGTGCCTGGAAGGCACTACAGCCTCGCAGAGGCGGTCAGTAACCGGGTACGAAGTGCCCGGGATAGCTATCAGAGGGGTGGCTGCCTGGAAGGCAGTACCTTGTTTCGAAGTCAAAAGCCATTTACCCGAGGTAGTGCCTTCCAGGCACACAAATGGGTGAGGTATTTCTCCGGCAGCATCTCCTTCGTCGATGCAACCGGTTACTGAAGTACTGGCTTCCAGCCAGAACGGACTTGCGAAACGTGAACCGGCTTATTTTTTATGCCGCACCGTTAGAAATGTTTCTTGCCTCCGGAGATGCGCAGGGTGTGGGCGGCAGGCGAGGCGGTGAGGCGGCGGCCCGAGAGGTCGTAGGTCGGTTGTCCGGCCTCCGTTGTCTGTTGTCCGTTGTCTGTTGTCCGCAACACATTCAGGCCTGTGGGCTCTTCCACGCGGACACGGGCGGCGTTGCACACCTTGCCGTCGGCGTCCATGACGAAGGCCACGGCGTAGATCTGGTCGCGATGGAGGGCCTGGAGGAGTACGTCGCGCGTGGGGAGGGCGAGGGTGTAGGCCGACTCCACGCGGCTGCCGGTGGTGCCGGCGGCAATCTGGGCCTGCGACTTACCGGTGGTGGGGTGGAAGGAGTGGGCGATGCACACGTCGTTGTAGTGGATGAAAATCTCGTTGCTGCCATACTTTCCGCCGGCGCCGAACTCGGCAAGCTCGGTCATGCCGCCATAGACCTCGGTGAGGAGGATGGATTCCTTGCTTGAACTGCCCCAGGTGTTTTTCTGGCGCCAGAGGGAGGTGTTGCCGCGCAGGCTGTCGGCCGTCAGGACGAAGGCGATGGTGGGCGTGGCCACTTCGCCGAGGTATTCCACGGCGGCCTTGGCGTTCACGCTCTTGCCGTCGGCGGAGTAGGTGGCGGTGAGGAGAATATCTACGTCGGCAGGCTCGGAGTTATAGGTGGCGAAGTCGCTGCGGATGCCGAGGGGGCCGAATGTGCCGTAGTAGGCGTCGCAGGCCTCGTGCTTGCGGTCGATGATGCTGGTGGGTGAGCCCTTGAAGATTGGGGGATAGTCAACACACACCATGGCGTCGTCGCCGTTGTAGTTGTGCACGCTGATGCCGATGAAATGGGGCTCGTGCTGTTTGAGATACTCCATGGCCACCCAGCCGCGGGGACAGTAGAGGCAGCCCGTGCCGGTGCTTTCCTCCACGATGGAATGGCGCTCCACGATGCGGCCAAGGGTGTTGGACGAGAAGGTGACGGGCGTCACGGCCTTCTGCGAGGCCTTACCGTTGAAGGCCGTAAGGGTTAGTTTGCCCTCGTAGGGGCCTATGGCGGCGGGGGTCTGGAAGGTGAGGGGCAGAGTGGCGCGGCGCTTGAAACCGGCGGGGACGGGCGTGGCGAGGGTCTGGGTGTAGGTCTGCGCCGTGCCGCTGATTTCCACGGTGTAGGTGACGGCGGTGATGGCCTCGGCACTGTTGCTGACGATGTTGGCGTTCACCACGGCGGTGGAGCCGGCGGGGGCGGTGGGGGCTGCGGCACTTTTCAGCGCCACATTGATGTCGGGGAGCGAAGTGCCGGCAACGTGGGCGAGCATTGCCGTGGGGGAAGCGGTCCAGGAGTTGTTGCCCCACGACGTGCCGGACATCAGCCAGAGGGAATGCTCGGCACTGGGGATGTCAACCATGACTACGGCCTCGGCGTCCTCGGTGGTTTGCAGGCGGGTGACGTTGAAGGTGTAGCCCACGAAGATGCCGTCAGTGTTAATCTCCACAGGCTCGTCGAAGAAGATGGTGGTGTAGCCGCCCTTGTTGATTGTTCCGGAGTAGGAGGCGGTGGCGAGCAGGCTGTCGGTGGGCATGAAGACGTCGCCCTCCTCATTCATCGTGGCACCCGCGAAGATTTGCAGTTTGCTGACGTTGTCGCTCACGAAAGGCACGCTTATGGCCTTGACGGTGGCGCCTTTCACGGTTTTGTCGTAGGGAATCTTCATGGCCACGCCGATGCGGGTGAGCATCCTCACGTTGGTGTATTTCCACTCGGCGGGGTCGCCGGTGGCAAAGCCCCATGCCACGGTGCCATCGACACTGGGGGCGAGCCTTTCCAGCCCCTGCACATACTGGCTGCCGAGACAGAGCACGGCGATGAAGAGAAGGATTTTTCTTATACTCATTTTGCTATTACTTTTTTGCCTTGTTGAATGTAGATATTGCCGTGTTGCGGCGCGGAAATCCTGCGACCGGTGAGGTCAGTAGGGTTAAGGCTGTCGTTTGCATGCTGTTGTCGCAACACGCCGATGCCTTCGGTCTCCCCTACGGGGCAGCGGGCGGCGTTGGCCACGGTGCCGTCGGCATTGAAGACGATGGCGGTGAGATATACCTTGCCGAAGTCCATGGCCTGGCGCATAAGGCTGGAGACGTTGAGGGCCACGGTGGCGGAGGCGGTGGCGGTGGCGCCCTTTGTGGTGGGCGAGAGGGCTGCGGTGCCGTCCTTGATGCCGCCGTTGGTCTGCTGCGTCCACGAAGAGCCGCACATCACGTCGTTGTAGGTCAGGAAGATGTAGCCGGTGCCGTATTCGCCGCCCTGGCAGAAGATGGCGAGGTCGCCCATACCGTTGGGGTCGGTCTGGTAGAGGTCGTTGTTCTGTCGCCACGGACTGCCGGTGCCGGTGATACCGTCAGCGGTGAGGACGAAGGCCACTCGGCTGCCGGGACTCGTGGCAAGGAAGGTCACGTCGGCGGTGGCGAGCACGCTGCTATGCTTGTCGTCGGCCCAGGAACCCGAGACGCTGATGACGGCGGTGGGATCCACGTCGCTGTACTTATTCACACACTGCGCCATACCCTCGCCCCATTCGCCATAATAGGGGTCGATGTTGATGGCGGTGCGATCTACACAACAGCTGGGAGCACCGTCCCAGGGCAGGTCGGCATAGTCGGGACAGTACATGGGGTCGTTGTTGTTGTATTGGTGGATGGCGATGACGAGGGCCTGGTCGGCCTGCTTCTCGTGCACACGTTCCAGAGCCAGCCAGCCGCGCGGACAGTTGCCGCACCATGTGCCGGTGAACTCTTCTATGAGGGTGAGGCGCTGATAGAGCTCGTCGCGCACGTCGAGGTAGAAACTGTATGCGCTGTGGTCGTCATAGGCCTTGCCGTTGACGGCCGTAAGCCTCACGAGGGCTTCATAGCTGCCGGCTTTCTTGGGAGCCGTGAAGGTGAGAGCAACCTCGCCATACTGGTTGAGGCCGGCGGGGATGGGCTCGGCCAATGTGGCGGTGCCGCTCTGCTCGTCGCCAGCGATTTCTACGACATAGTCGATGCTCTGCACGGGGGTTGCGCTGCTGCTGGCAAGGGTCAGTTGGGCTGTTGCCTCGCCACCTTTCTTGCACTTGCGGCTCTGCACCTGAAGGATGCTGACTTTGCTCTCGTCGAGCTGCATGCCGGTGACGAAGAGTTGCAGGGCGCTCACGCCGAGTTCGGGGTAGTCGTACCAGCGGCCGAACTTGTTCTCGTAGAGCCACAGGCCGTCCTTCGCCTCGCCGTCGGCGGTGCAGATGGGATAGTAGTAATTGGTGTCGAAACTATAGCCGATGAAGAAGCCTTCGGCGGGAATGGCGAGCGGGCTCTTGAGATCGACGCGCGTATAACCGTTGCCCTTCACCTTGCCGCTGTATTTCTGTTCAAAGGTCTTGGTAGGCAGCCACGCAGCGGCATACTCTATGGAGGGCACCGACCAGATACTGATGTTTGTGGCGTCGTCGGTGGCGAAGGGAAGGTTGACGGCCGTTATCTTGGCACCCTTCAGTTCGCCGTCGCCTGGCACCCACATGGCTATCTCCGTGCGTCCGCCGCCACTGCCGGCCACGGAGAAATCGGGCGCGGTGCTGTAGCCCCACAGGGTTTCCTGGGAGAACGCGGTGAGGGGCAGAACGAAAAGAGATAAGAAAAGGAATAAGAAAAGGAGGGAACGGAGTAAAGGTTTCTTCATACGCGTGTTTCTTACGTACGTATGCGTACGCGTTAAATATAAATAGGTATATCCCTACGGATAGAAACACCTGTCATGCAGGCATTCCTATCGTAGGGGAGTTGGAGGATTTTTCTCCGTAGCGGAGTGAATGAGGTCTTAGCGGAGTATCTTCTTGCCGTTCTGGACTACGATGCCGTGAGCCTGGGTGGAGATGCGACCGGAGAGGTCAACGGCAGGCTGCTGTCCGTTGTCTGTAGTCTGTTGTCTCAATACGGTGCCGATGCCTTCGGCTTCTTCCACCTTGGCACGGGCGGCATTGACTATTTCACCGGAGATCTTATCAATCACGAGGGCCACGATGTTCACCTGGTCGTACTTGATGGCGCTCTTGCCGTAGGAGGAGGCGGTCACGCTGACGGTGTATTCGTTTTCAACCGTTTCGCCAGCCTTGGAAAGGGTGGGAAGAGCGGTGGCTTTGTTCTTGTGGAGCGTGCTCCAGGAACTGCCAATCAGCACGTCGTTGAAGACGAGGTTGGCAATCTGGCTCTGACCATACGTTCCACCCTTGCAGACGAGGGCACCCTTCTTACCGAGTTCGGTCTTGGTGTCGAAGCCTGCCTGAGCCGTTGTATAGTTGGAATAATTGTTGTACTGTTTCCAGCGGTTCCTGATAGTGGTGGAGGCTCCCTCGGGACAGGTCATGCCGTCGCCGGTCAGCACGTAGGCAATCTCGTAGCCTTCGCAGTCGGTGAGGAATTCTACGCTCGCTTTGGCGGCCACCTTGGAGTGGGTGTCGTCGGTGTAGGCACCGCTGACGGTGACGTCAACGAAGGGGGCGATGGCACCGTAGTAGTCCAGGTCGGTGTCGATGGTACGGCCGAAGCCTCCCTCGTAGGGGTCAATCTGACCATCCTTGCGGTCAACCATGGCACCGGGAGCACCTTGCCACTCGATAGAGGCGTAGTTATTATTATACATGGGGTCGGCGGAGTCGTACTGATGGATGGCTATGCCGATTACCTCGGGGCGGAACTCCTTGATATACTCCATAGCAGCCCAACCACGGGTGCACCAGGGGCAAGTGGTGCCGGTGAACTCCTCAATGACGGTGTGACGCTTGATGGCGCGGGAGAGAACCTTTACTTCGCCCGTCACGGCCTCGGAGGTTACGGCGGTGCCGTTCACGCTGGTGAGGGTCACCTTGGCCTTGTAACTGCCGGGGACATTGGGAAGCGTAATCTCAATGGGAAGAACGCCGCGCTTGTTGACACCTTTGGCCACTTTGACACTGGCCTGGCTGGCAGCGGTGGCACCGTCGAGTTCTATCGTGTAGCCTACGCTGGTAATATCGTTGCCGCTATTGCCCAGCAGGTTGCAGTTAAGGGTAGCCTTGTCACCCTTACCGCCCACGAGGGCATCGATGGAGGAGATGGCCACATTGTTATCGGGGAGTTTGAGACCTTTCACGAGGAGCTGCAGAGGGCTGGCACCGAACTGGTTGGAGTAGTCGCTCCACTGGCCGCCGAGCATCAGGTTGAGAGCACCGGCTACCATCTCATTGCCCACGACGATGGGGTAAGCCTCTGCATTGGCCGACACTGAACTGATGGTGAACTTATAACCCACGTAGAGGGTCTCGCCCTTTGTCATCGTATAGGCCTCTTCGAGTGCCACGTTGTTGTAGCCCTGTTTCAGGCTGCCGGAGAGCTTACTGGTAGCAAGGCTTGTGCCACTCAGGCTCTTGGTAACAAAGATGGACACGCCCGTAGCCTTCGTGGTGAAGAAGGGCACGGCCACGCCTTGGATACTGGCACCGTCCATCGTCTCGTCCACCACCACTTTGATGGCAGCGCCGAACTCGCCGGTTCCACCTGTACCTACAGAGGCATAGCTGTTGAAGTTGTCGTCATAGGTATAGCCCCACATATCCGTGCCGTCAAGAGAGGCGGCGTGGAGAGGACCCTGGGCCTTTATCTGTGCCTTTTGAAGGCGCTGAGCCTGCATGCTGATGCCGAACAGTACGGCCACAGCGAGAAGGAGATACTTTTTCATATTTCAGGTGTTGAGGTTTTGGGTTGTAAGGTTAGAGGGGTGTACGCTTAGCGTATAACCTTCTTGCCGTTCTGCACGAAGATGCCCTTGGCACCCTTCACGGCGGTGCGGCCCTGAAGGTCGTAGGCCTTCTGCTGCTTGCTGCTGAGCGTGGCCTGCTGGATGCCCTCGGTTCCGTCATATATATACTTCACGGTGTAGGAGTTGCCCTTCACACCGTTTACGTAGAACTCCATAGTGCAGACGCACTCGCCGGGATCATACTCGAAGGTCTTGTTGTTCATGCAGTTCCACTCGGTAAGGATGTCCTTTGTCTCACCGGCCTTGATGGTTTCAGGGTCAGTTTCGTAGGTACCACCGGCTGCATACATCTGACACATGCCGCCCAGGCAGCACTGGAAAGAGCCGAAGCTGTATTTGGGAGCGAACTTCATCGTCACCTTAGCGTCGGACTTGCCATTGTTCTTCAGGGAAGGGCTCTCAAAGATTACGTCGCCCCATTCGGGGTCAACCTCGGGATGAATAATCATTGTCTCGCCGTCCTTGTACTCTTTGTTGTCGTTAGGATTGACGAGGACTACTTCTTTCTGTGCAAAAGTGGGGGCGGCCAGAAGTGCGGCTGCGAAAAAAGCGTAAAGTTTCTTCATAAGAATAAGAGTTTTTGAGTTATTATTTGTTTTGATTTATCAAGAGTTGGCGGCATGCCGCGGGTTAAGCGCTCACGAGGGGGAAGCGCTTAACCTGCAGCATCTCGCCGTCCTTTGAGGACACGATTATTACGACACTCATGTTGGTTGGCGTCCACGCGCTGTTGACTGCCAGGCTGTAGTGGCAGGGCACGGCGGTGTCCTTCGTCAGAGTTACGGCATCGCCGTCAATAGGCGTGAGGGTGGTGCGGAACACATTGTTGTGCATGAACTCGCGGTTGCGCGAGCCGTCGGGCATTTTCTGCCAGCTCTCGAAGTAGCTCTCCGTCACCCACACCTGTACGAGGGCGTGGAGGCTCAGCGTGGTGCTGATGTTGAAGTTTACGTCATAAGTGTTGGCGTCGCTCTCGCTGGCGGTGCCGGTGTAGTCGTCAATCTTCACGGGGGTGGTCTGTCCGACGTTGGCGAGCACAAGTTCAGGCAGTCGGTTCTGCACCTCGGGGCCGCCGCAGAGGGGATCGCCAACGCGGTTGACGCGCACGGCGGGCTGAGGCAGATTTTCGTTGCCGAGTTTCAGGAAATATTCCTGTCCCTCCTGCGTAAAGAGGGGAGTGCCCATGCCGAGCATGCCGCTGTGGATACCCACTGCTACTACGCGGCCCGAATAGAAGTGCTCCAAGTTTTCAACGACGGTCGTCGCCGTGGGGCAGTTGGGGCAGTTCTGACCGGTAAAGTCCTCAATGAACACATTGCGGGCTTCTCCCATGATGGGCACGACGGGGTCAATCTTTTCCTCCACGAGGCGGTCTTCATAACTGATATCGCTGCACGAGGCGGCCATCAGGGCAGCCACGGCGAGGCTAAAGAGATGTATATGCTTCATTTCAGATGGGGAAAATCAGAAGTTGTAGTTGTAGTTGATGGTTAAGCCCTTCGAGGCGGGGATGTAGCGACACACGCCGCCGGTGCAGTTCACGCCGGCACGGGTACGGCCGAAGCCTATCTGCAGACGGTGGCCCTTGTGGCTGCCCGTCACGCTGAAGTTGTAGTAGTGCGTCACGTCGCCGTAGCTGTCGGCTTTCTCGGGGCGTCCTATCTGGTCGCTGACGGTGAACATCAGGTAGGGGGCTACGCTGAGTTCGAGGAGGCCGAAGCCCCAGTCGCCGCTCTCGTGGTCGGTGTAGAGGTACTGGGCCTCACCGCGCAGCGTGAGCTTGTTGTTGATTTTCCATTTGGGCTCGAAGATGAAGATGTGTGAGCGGATGTGGCCTTCGTGCTTCTGTATGATGCGGTTGAAGTCCTGGTACATATACATCGCGTGGATGTCCCATTTCTTGCTGAGTTTCTTCTCCAACTGGATGTCGAGGTCCTGGTAATACGTGTCGTGACCCCATTTCCAGAAGGCGGAGCCGTAGCCGTCGGTGGTGGCGAGGAGGTCGGTCACGTTGCCGTCGGCGTCCACGCCGTGCCAGTTGTAGTTGATGGGCTTCACGAGGGAGTAGTTCAGTTTCAGTTTGGTGCCGTACTTTCCGCCCAGTGCCGTCTTCTTCTTGAAGTTGTAGCCCACGCTGCCCTGGTAGGCCCATTCGCCGTTGTTCTCGCCCTCAGCCATGGTGCTGTAGGGATAGAGTGCTGCCAACGCGTAGGTGTGGTCAAGGGTGAAGGCGGGCTGGTGGTTGATGAAGGAGGTGGTGGAATGCGTCTCGTTGCGCTTCGAGCGGAAGGCCATGTTGTCGCTGCGCTTCGTCTGCAACAGCACGGAGAGGCCTTTCTTCGAGTAAGTGGCGGAGAGCATTGCGGCGCGGCCGGTGCGGTAGATATTTCCGTTCAGGGAGTTGGGGTCCTGGCTCTTCTGGGCGTATTCGCCGAGGATGTTGAAGCCGCCCTTGCGGAAGTTCACGCGCGCATCGAAGGCGTTGACGAACTCGGGCACGTTGAGGCTGAAGCGGGGGCTATTGCTGTAGAGTTTATCCTTGTAGTTCTCCCACTTATTCACCCATGAACCGCCCACGAGCAGATGCATGCCTTTCTTTTTCAGCGGCTTAATCCACTGGTCGAGGCTCATCTCCACGTCGGCACCGCTGACGATGCTGCCGTTGTGCTCCCAGTAGTTGCGCTGCACGCCGCTGAGGGCCTTTATCTGCAGGCCTTCCACGGGGGTGATGACGGCGCGGCCGCCGGTGAGGCTGTTATCTACGCCGAGGGTGCGCTCTTCATACGTGCGGAGGATAAATCCGCTGCCAAACTGCTCATAGAAGGAGCCCATGGTGAGTTCCACCCTCTTCAGGCGGCCCTTCACCCACAGGTTGGGCACGCCCCAGCCCTTGAAGTCCTCGTTGGGCGAGGTGGCGAAGCCGGGCATGGGCCACTGCGTCAGTTCGAAGCGGCCGCCGGCGTCAACGCTCTTGCTCTGCAGCATGAGGTCAACGTAGGTATTGGTGAGGAAATACTTATTGTCGTACTCTGAGGTGCCGATGCGCTCATCCTGCAGCGGTGCCACCATCATGTCGCTCTGCACGGAGCCGGTGACGTTCACCTGAGCCATCATCTGCGGGCAGCAGATGGCGGACAGCAGACCGCAGACGGCGAAGCGAAGAGTCTTTCTCATAGAATATTTCATGGATTAGACTGACAACGAATTCTTAATTCTCAATTCAAAATCCTTTATTACTCTTCCGCAGCGGCGGGTTCCTCGGCGGGCTTCACTTCCACGGGAGCGGCCTCGCGCTCAGCCTTCAGCTCGCGCAGCTTCTCCAGCAGTTCGAGTTCGGCACCCTCGGTGTAGCCGTTGTGGCGGTAAACGATTTTGCCGTTGCCGTCGATGATGAGCACGTAGGGAATGGTCTGTATGCCCAGGGCGCGCTTGAAGTCGCTGTTGGGGTCGAGCAGCACGTCATACTCCCAGCCGTTTTCGTCCACGAGGGGCTTTACCTTGTGGATGTTCTGGGCCTGGTCGATGCTGATGGCCACGAGGCGCACGCCGGTCTCTTCCTTCCATTCGTCATACACTTCGCTGATGGCGCTGAGCTCACGGTTGCAGGGCTTACACCAGGTGGCGAAGAAGTCGATGATGACGGGCTGGCCGTGGGTGCCGAGCGTGTCGGTCTGCACCTTGTTGCCGTCCATGTCGTTGAGGGTGAATGCGGGCACTTGGGCCTTTGCGGCGCTCACTGCGGCGAATGCGCAGAGCACGAGGAGGAGTTTCTGAAGTTTCATAGAGTTTTAATGTTTTTAATTAGTAATTTCTCTGGGATATCCTTACGCGGGCGGGCGCATGTCCCGTTTCCGCGCGGGTGCATATATGTAATATGGTGTGCAAATTTACGTAGATTTTTTTGCATGGCCGCTTTTTTTCCTCATTTTTGCATAACATTTTCCATTTTTTACGGTTTTTTTGCAATCTGAAGGAGCCTTTCTTGTCATTTTGTCGCCTACGTTTCACCCGTTCGCCCGAACACATAACCGTTCATAACGATTTTTTCTGAAGTGTAAAATATCTTGACAAAACGAAAAAAGGAGAAAACGCGGCGATGTCAGCCCTAAACCTTCTTTCTGCCGAAAAACGCGCGCCGCCCCGTCATTTTTTTCTCCCCCACCCCCCTTCATTTTTCCCGATAGCCCTTTTACGCGCGACTAAAAGGGACATCGGAAAAATTAAAAAGGACGTCGGTCAAATTAAAAGGGCGATAGTTTCAACTGAAAGGGCTTTAGTTGCGACTAAAAGGGCTTTAGTTTTTGCTAAAAGGGGCAAATTTCCGAAACAAATCGCAAAAACGCCACCGCGCGGCGGCCTTTTTTCGCACTTAAAGGCGGGTGTAGCGCGTCCGAAGGAATCTCCGCCAAAATCCTTGCAAGCATAAGCATCTATAAATGAGCTATGTAACGTCGTCTTAAAAATCGCGTTTTTTCCCTCCGAACCTCCGCGCGCTCGCCTCCACGCCCGAATTTCACCAAAAAAACGCACGAAAAATGTAAAAAATCTTGACATTTTAGCCAACGTTATATCCGTCCTATTAAAGTAAAGGTTTAACTGCGCGAGGCCCCCGTCGGCTGGTGCCGCTACTCATCAAGAGAATGCCGTAGGCATGAGATAGGGTAGCCAGCCATAAGGACGACCGAAGGAAGGACGCAATGGCTGGAAAACGGGCGGAGAACGACGCCTGCCGTTAGGTAGGCGATAAATCAGCCCTCCGCTTTCTCTTGATAGCCCTCTCCCATCGCCTACCTAAAGGCAGGCGCACGCCCTCATACAACAACCAGCCATGACGCTCGGCTTACACCTCGCTCATGGCTGGCTACCTTATATCATGCCTACGGCATTGTGCGCTATGTCGGGCACCTTTTGCGCTATGTCGGGCTACTGATATCATGCCTACGGCATTGTGCTTAAGCCGTAAAACTTCTTCACTCCTCTCCCATTCCATTCCCCTCCCTCTATGGGAGGGGTTAGGGGTGGGTCTGGAGGGGTCAGGACTGGGTCTTTTAATCCACAATCAGCATGCAGTCGCCGTAGCAACCGAATTTGTAACCTTCCTTGAGGGCTACATTATAGGCGTGCATCGTGGCTTCGTAGCCTCCGAAGGCGGCGGTGAGCATCAGCAAGGTGGAATAGGGCTGGTGGAAGTTCACGAGCATGTCGGTGGCAATCTTGAACTCGTAGGGGGGGAAGATGAAGCGACTTGTCCATCCTTCGAAGGCCTTGAGGCGGTAGTCGGGGCCGGCGGCGGTCTCGAGGGCACGCTGCACGGTGGTGCCTACGGCCAGCACGCGGCCTTCGCGCTCCTTGGTGGCGTTTACGATGCTGCAGCAATCTTCGTTGACGAACATTTGCTCGGAGTCGAGCTTATGTTTCGTGAGGTCTTCCACGTCGGTCTCGCGGAAGTTGCCGAGGCCGCAGTGGAGGGTGACGAATGCCGAGTGGATGTCGGCCAGTTCCATGCGCATCATGGTGTGGCGCGAGAAGTGGAGGCCGGCGGTGGGAGCCGTCACGCCGCCTTCGTTGCGGGCAAAGACGGTCTGGAAGTTTTCTCTGTCCTCGGGCTCGGCTTTGCGGCCGAGATAATGGGGTATGGGGGCATTTCCGAGGGCGTAGAGGGAGCGCACGAACTCGTCGTGCTCGCCGTCGTAGAGGAAACGGAGGGTACGGCCGCGGGAGGTGGTGTTGTCGATGACTTCGGCCACGATGCCTTCGTCCTCGCCGAAGTAGAGTTTGTTGCCGATACGTATCTTGCGGGCGGGATCCACGAGCACGTCCCACAGACGCTGCTCGGCATTGAGCTCACGCAGCAGGAATACCTCGATGATGGCACCGGTCTTTTCCTTGTTGCCGTAGAGGCGGGCGGGGAACACCTGCGTGTCGTTGAAGACGAACGTGTCGTGGGCGGAGAAGTAGGAAAGGAGGTCCTTGAACTCCTTATGCTCAATGTCGCCCGTCTTGCGATGGAGCACGAGCATGCGGCACTCGTCGCGATGCATGGCGGGATATTGGGCAATCTGTTCCTGGGGAAGTTTGTACTTGAATTGGGAAAGTTTCATATCTTGTCGTTGTTTGTTATTCGGATATTCCTTGCCACTCCTTCACCTCTGCGCGGAGCATGTCCTCGAACTGTTCGAGCGTGAGGCACTGGGCCTCGGTGTATTCGCCCACGAGGATGCGGCGGAGGTAGGTGAGGTGGGCGCCCGTCTGGAGTGCCTCGCCGATGTCGCGGGCCAGGGAGCGGATATACGTGCCCTTGGAGCAGCGGATGCGGAGGGTGAGGGACTTTTTCTCCCAGTCGGCCCCCTCAAGGGCGATGGAATGTATGACGATGGGCTTGGCCTGGAGTTCCACCTCGCGACCCTTTCGCGCAAGGTCGTAGGCGCGGTGGCCATCCACCTTGCAGGCGGAGAAGGCTGGCGGCACTTGCATCTGGGGGCCCGTGAAGCGCTCGAGCACCTCGGCGACGAGGGCGGGGGTAATGTGCTCCGTGGGATAGGTAGCATCGATGGGGTGTTCCAGGTCGTAACTCGGCGTAGTGGCACCCAACTGAAGGGTGGCCACATACTCCTTTTCGTGAGCCTGGAGTTCCTCTATGCGTTTCGTGGCCTTGCCCGTGCAGAGGAGAAGCACGCCGGAGGCCAGGGGGTCAAGCGTGCCGGCGTGCCCCACCTTGAGTTTCTTCACCTTGAGGTGGCGGCAGAGGAGCCAGCGCACGCGCCCCACGAGCTGGAACGACGTGCAGCGCAAGGGCTTGTCGAAGGCGAGCACCTGACCCTGGAAATACTTGTTGTCCTGCAGTGTTTCCATCGGCGGGAATTTAATCTACCATAACCAGCGAGGTGCCGGTGGCCAACATGATGAGTATTATGCCGCCCACGATGATGCGATACCAGCCGAAAGCCTTGAAACCGTATTTGGAAAGGAAATTGACGAACCACTTCATGGCGAGTATGGCCACGATGAAGGCGACTACGCATCCGAGGATGAGCATCGTGAGGTTGTGGGTGGTGGCCCAGCCGGCCTCCTCCTTCATAAGGTCGAAGAGGTCGAGGATGGTAGCACCGGCCATGGTGGGCACGGCGAGAAAGAAGGAGAACTCGGCCGCACGGCGACGGGTGAGTTTCTGCGCCATGCCGCCCACGATGGTGGCCATGGAGCGACTCATGCCGGGAATGACCGAGAGGCACTGGAACATACCGATCCAGAAGGCGCGGCGCGCCGTGAGTTTATTGTCCTCGGAGCCTTTGTTGAAAAGTCTGTCGCAGAAAAGCATGAAGATGCCGCCCAGGACGAGGGTGATGGCGACAACCCACACACTGTCGAGGAGCCAGTCCAAAAGGCCGCTCTTCTTGGCGGCGAGGCCTACGACAACGGCGGGCAGGACGCCGACAATGAGGAGCATATAGAAGCGTTTCTTCTCTTCCCAGTCGGCCTTGTTGCGAATCTGGAAGAAGTGCTTCCAATAGAGGCAGACGACGGAGAGGATGGCTCCGAACTGGATGATAAAGGTAAAGGCGTGGACGAAATCATTGCCCGGCTCAACGCCGAGCAAATGCTGCGTGATTATCATGTGACCCGTGGAAGACACGGGCAAGAACTCTGTGAGGCCCTCTACAATGGCTATGATGATGGTCTGAAGGGTATCCATGCGCTATTTTCCCTTTTTCTTATAGAGTATGGCGAAGAGAATAAAAAGGTAGCCCGCAAGAGTAACGACGGGTGCCACTTTAATGTGGAGCTCATCAAAGATTGCGGGATTGTAAGTGGTCTCACCGCTTCCCTCGCCACTCATCAGGCAGAAGCCAAGGATAACAATGGCCATGCCTACGGCCAGAAGGATGTAATTGATGCGTGAAAAGGCGAAGCCATGCGCCTGCTCTTTGGAGGTGTTTTCTGTTTGGAGAGATTTCATAAGAATAGGATTATTGCAAATGAATTTTGTCGCCCGAAAGGCGGAGGATGCGCGTCACGCTGAAGAAAGCGCATACCACGGTGAGCAGTATGCCGATGACGGCTACGCTGCTACATGTTACGATATACACTTTCAAATCAATGTATTGCTGGAATGCTGCGTCCCACTTGAGCAGGATTTGCAACGCTCCCGCGAGTAAGCCGAGGGCCAACAGCGAGGCCACGAAGCCTATCCAGAAGGCCTGGCGCAGATAGGGCCGGCGTATGAAATTCTGGCGGGCACCGAGGAGGCGCATCGTGTATATGGTATAGCGATTGGCATAGGCGGAGAAGCGCATCGTATTGTTTATCAACGCCAACGACACAACGACCTGCAAGAGGGCTATGCTCAGCAGGAAAATGGCGGCCATGTGGATGTTACGGTTGATGTCATCCATGAGTTCGTCGGGAAGGATGACCTCCGTCACGAAAGGACGCGACTTAACCGCGGGCAAGTATTTGTTGAGGGAATCCTTGTTGGCATAGTCGGCCTTGATGAGCAGTTCGAAGGAGGCAGGATAGAAGTTTACGCCGTAGAATTCTTCGGGGTCGGAGCCCAGAAGTTCCGACTGGTCCTTTGCCACCTGTTCCTTTGACGTGTAGGTGACGCTCTTCACGGGAACCTGTTTTTTCAAATAGGCTTGCAAATCTTTGGTTTGCTTCTGCGAGATACTGTCGGAGAGAAGAATCTCTACGCTTAGGTTCTCCTTTACCGAGCGACCGAAATTGTCGGCCACACTGATGAAGAACGCCACAGTGCCTATGAGCACGAGCACCATGGTGGTACTGATACAGGCCGTAAAGGTATTGAAGCCGCCTGCCTTACGTTTTCTGATAGCCATTCGCTAATGATTGTATAAATTTGTTGTCACATCCTTGAATAAGGGCCTTGCCTCGCAGAACTTTCAGGGCCCGCAGGAGGTGCTTTGTGAGCAGAAAGGAGCCCAGGTGCAGGATGTGTGATAATATGTGCAGAAGTGGGCCGCACTCTTGCTTTTGGCAGGTGTGCGGCCCCTTGTGTTCTGCTTAAGGGTTCGCTTAAAGCTTAGAGCTTAATAGCGGAAGAAGCCTTGAACTTAACGACCTTCTTGGCAGCAATCTTAACGGGAGCGCCAGTCTGGGGGTTCTTACCCATGCGAGCGGCACGCTTGGTAACGGAGAAAGTACCAAAACCGATGAGCTGAGTGGCCTCACCCTTCTTCAGAGCGGCGGCGATAGCGTCAACAGTTGCTTCAACGGCAGCCTTAGCGGCAACCTTGGTCAGACCTGCCTGAGCGGCAACGGCTTCAATAAGCTGAGTCTTGTTCATAGTGAAATTTTTTTATTAAAGGGTTAATAAATGGTGTTTCTGAGCAAAATACTTGCTTTTCATAGTGCAAATTTATAGCAAGTTAGGCTTATCTTCCAAATTTTTTTCCACTTTTTTTGCGTTTAAGGGCAAAAAAAACTTTTTTTCGGCCATTTCGGCCCTCTTTTTGTACGTTTTTTGCAGTAATAATGCCACTTTAGCGCATTTTGCATCGCCCAGCAAAGAAATTGCGGCGACGCTCTCGTGAAGGTTGTCAGCGCACGATGGCCAGGCGTCCGGCGATGGAGGTTTTTCCGTCTTCTGCACTGACGAGCACGAGGTACACGCCGGAGGCACAGGGGCGACCTTGGAAGTCGGTGGCGTCCCATTGATATGCCCCGCCGAGCGAACGGCCGCAGTTGACCACCTGGCCGGCGAGCGTGGCTATCTTTATTTCGGCGTTCTGGGTGAGGCCCTGGATGGTGATGAGACGCGGATGTTCGGGACGCAGCGGGTTGGGATAGATGTGGAGATTTGATTTCTGGAGGGAGGGCAGCGGCTCGGTGGCCGTGCCGGCGTAACTGACGAGACCGCCCTGTGTGCCGACATAGACCTCGCCCGTGGCAGGGTCGATGGCCAGGGAATAGATATAGTTGGAGGGCAGCGGGGAGTTCTCGGCGGTGAAGTGATGGAGAGTCTCTATGCCGTCGGCGCTGACGAGATAGAGGCCGTTGTCGGCGGTGCCTATCCATTTGCGGTTCGCTCCGTCCACGGCGATTGCGGTGATGGCTACGCCGGAAAGGAGATAGTCGGCATAGTTGGTGCCGTCGTTGCGCGGCACTTTGATTTGCAGCATGAGGAAATCGTCGGAGAGGTAGTCGGCTGGCTGCTCCACGACGAAGAGGCCTTCATCCGTGCCGACCCACACCTGATTATTGAGATCCACAACGAGGGTATAGCACGAGCCTATGGTGTAAGAGGTGCCGTCCTCGTTGGTAAAGGAGGAGCGGAAGCGGCTCTTTCGCGTGGCAGGGTCGTAGCAGAAGATGCCACCGCGGTGAGAGCCAGCATAACGCTTGTCGGCAAGCCACAAACGCCCCTCCTGGTCGAAGGTGATGTGCTCCACCTCGGTGCTGCCCTTGAGATCGGCGAAGTAATGCTTCTTCCAGGTGCCGTCGGCCTTGCGACAGACGAGAACGGTGTCGGTGCCGTCGTTAGCCATCCAGAGATTGCCCTCAGCATCAAAGGCTAAGGCGCTCAGACGAATGTAGTCGCTGCGACCGGGAACGAGGCAGACGAGAGGGGAGTTCTTCACGCCGTGGCGGGTGGTGAGTTTGCCGCCCTTATATTCGGCCAGACCCACACTGCCGTAGCTCACAAAGACATGACTCGTGTCGGCGGGGTCGGTAATGGCGTCGGAGGGATTAAAATACTGGTTGAACGGCAGAGGTTCGGGGTCTTTGCTGAAATCCGTGCTGAACTGCTGCCAGTCACGGCCGTTGTAGGTCATGATAACGGGGGGAGTATGCACAAGGTCGGTGGCATCCACTCTTCCGGCCACGCTGAGCAGGCGACCGGCGTCCCAGCGCAGGGCATAATGATAGCTGGAGGCGGGGCCGTAGGGGGCAAGATTGCTCTTCAGAGTGGCGAGGGCGTTTTTATTGTCGCGGGCAGCGCCGGGCAGCGAGGAGCCGCCCGCCGTCCATGAGGAGGCGTCAAGCGGATTGGCCGTGAGGGCGCACTTTACAATGCTGCCGTCGGCCTTCCGGGCGTAGATTGTGCCTTCATGGATGCGGGCTTCCTTTATGGCTCCTATGCGATAGTAGCCCTTTATGGAGGCTTCGCCCACGTTGAGCAGGATGACGCCCTCGGCAGTGCTGATCAATGCCTCACGATCTCCCGTCCACAGGGCGTTGAGTTGAGGCACGCCCTCGGGATTCTGCTGCAGTTGCGGCAGATTGGTCACTTCCTCGGCGGGCAGGCGGAGAAGGTCTATGTTGCCGTCCTCATACACGACGACGAGGGTCTTTAGCGCCTTGCACCAGTCCACGAACTTCACCACGGTGCCGTTTAGGCCCGTCGATCGGTTGAGGAAACGTACTTCCTCGCTCTCCTTGTCGTACGAAAGCACGGAGCCGCCCTCATACAGCCCCACAATCTGCGGGCCACACTCCACGGCATCGGTCAAAGTCTGATAACTGCTGTGGAAGGTCCACTGTGCGCGGAGCGAGAGGGGGCACAAAAGGAGCGCTATATATATAATAATGTGTATTCTCTTCATAAAGGTGTACGCTAATTATTCTTTTCGGATGACAACCTCTGGAGGATGACCATGCGTTACCGCATTAGATACTCCGCCAGTTTCTTTACGGCGCGGGCACGGTGGCTTATCGTGTTCTTTATCTCCACGCCCAGTTCGGCGAAGGTCTTTCCGCCTGCATCGTCGGGCACAAACACGGGGTCATAGCCGAAGCCCTCGGTGCCGCGTTCCTCTGTGGCGATGGTGCCGGTCACTATTCCCTCGAAGAGCGTCTCTTTTCCGCCCTCAATGAGGGCTATGGCGGTGCGGAAGCGGGCCGTGCGGTCGGGTTTGTCCTGCAGTTCGCCGAGAAGTTTGAGGGTATTGGCCTTGGGGTCGTGACGGTCGGGGAAGGCGTAGCGTGCGGTGTGCACTCCGGGTCTCATATCGAGGGCGGTAACCTCCAGGCCCGTATCGTCGGCAAAGACGTCGAGGCCGTAGCGGTCATACACGAAGTGAGCCTTCTGCAGAGCGTTGCCTTCCAGCGTGGGGGCAGTCTCAGGGATGTCTTCGTGGCAGTTGATGTCGGCGAGGGAGAGGATTTCCACGTTTCCGTCAAGGATGGCCCGCACCTCTTCCAGCTTATGGGCGTTGTTGGTGGCGAAGATGATTTTACGCATTGTCTTGTTCGTTATTGGGGTGGCTGTTGGCGGCAGGCTGATGGTCGGCGCCGGGTTGCGGACTGGCGCCGGCGGGCTTGTCGGCCTTTATTTTCAGTTTGTCGAAGCCGTAGCCATAGACGCCGATGACTTTCGACTGGCTCACGAAGGCGGCAGGGTCGATTGTCTGGATGATACGGAAGATGCGGTTGCTTTCTCTCTTGCGTGCCAACACGACAAGCACCATCCTGTCCGACTTCGTGTACCATCCTTCGCCCTTGAGCATCGTCACGCCGCGTCCTGTGGCGCTGATGGCGGAGGCTATCTCCTCATACTTCTCGCTGAAGATGAAGAACTGCACGGACTGCCGCCTCCGGTCCACCACATAGTCTATGGTGATGGAGGATATTATCAGGGTGCAGAAGCCGTAGAGGAGGTTGCTGATGGTGAAGCCCGGCACGAGGATGGAGGACGAGATGATGAGCAGGTCGCAAAGCATCATGACGCGGCCCAGACTGACGTCGCGGTATTTGTTGGTGATAGCCGCGATGATATCGGTGCCGCCCGTGCTGCCATTGTGGAGGAACACGTAGCCGACACTGAAACCTTGCAGCAACGCTCCGAAGATGCACGACATGAAGGCATCGTCGAGCAACATCGGGAGGCCCTGCGGCGACACGCTGAGCTCAGGGTGCAGGGCGCCATAGTACTGGCAGCCCGACTTTGCCACGCTCAGCAGCACCGTCAGCACCACTACGGCGTAGATGGTCTTGACGCAGAATTTCCATCCCAGGGTCCTCACGGCCGCTATGAGCAGTAGCGTGTTCACAGCGAAATAAGTGAACTGCACAGGGAAGCCTGTGGCGTAGAAAATGATGGCGCCGGCACCGGCTACCCCACCCGACGGTATCTGATGGGGCAACTGGAAAAAGGTAAACGCCAAGGCGTATATCACCAGGCCGAGAGCGATGATGACATAGTCCTTTGCCTCACGGAAAACTGTGCTGCGGGTCATTGGCGACGGGGTTTCGTTCCTTCTATATCTTTATTCGGGATAATCCTTATGCGGGGCGTACCACGAAATTGACGATTCTTCCAGGCACGGCAACGATTTTCACGATCTGCATGCCTTCCAAGTATTTCTGTGCCTCGGGAGCGGCCTTTGCCATTTCCTGCATCTGGGGCGAGGTGGCATCCACGGGGAAGTCCATGGAGAAGCGTACTTTTCCGTTGAACTGCACACCGAGCGTCACGGCGCTTTCCTTCATATACTCTTCGTTCCATGCGGGCCACTGAGCGTCGCACACCGTCGTGTCGTGCCCCATGCGGTGCCACACTTCCTCGGCGAAGTGCGGGCAGAAGGGTGCGAGCAGCACGGCCAGCACTTCCAGCACCTCGCGGCTCTGGCATTTCTGCTGCTGCAGTTCGCCCACGGCCACCATAAAGGCGGGCACGGAGGTGTTGTAGGAGAAGGCTTCGATGTCCTCACTCACTTTCTTGATGAGTTTGTGAAGGGTTTTCAGGTTATCCTTCGTGGCTTCGGCGGCGGGGGCTTCCAGGGCCTTGTCGAAGAGACCCCAGGCTTTCTTCAGGAAGCGGAAGCAGCCGTCGATGCCGGCTACGTCCCACGGCTTCGACTGCTCCACGGGGCCGAGGAACATCTCATACAGGCGCAGCGTGTCGGCACCGTATTTCTCGCAGATATCATCGGGGTTTACCACGTTGTATTTCGACTTCGACATTTTCTCCACGGCCTGGCTCACGATGTACTGCCCGGCCTCGTTCACGACGAATTCGGCCTCGGCAAATTCGGGGCGCCACTGCCGCATGCCTTCCACGTTTAGCACGTTGCCGCTCACCAGGCTGATATCGGCGTGAATGGGGTCGGTCTCCTGCCCTTCGTAGAAGTATTGCTTGGTTTTTCTGTCGTCGCTGAGACGTTCCTCCAGGAGGTCGAAACTTACGTACTTCTGCGTGTTCTTCACGCGATGCACGAAACTGCTCCAGCCCTGTATCATTCCCTGGTTCACGAGGCGCTGGAAAGGTTCCTCACTCTTGCTTACGCCGAGGTCGAAGAGGAATTTGTTCCAGAAACGGGAGTATATGAGGTGACCGGTGGCGTGTTCGCTTCCGCCCACGTAGAGGTCCACGTTCTTCCAGTAGCCGGCGGCCTCTTCACTGATGAGGGCCTCGTCGTTATGCGGGTCCATATAGCGGAGATAGTAGGCGCTACTGCCGGCAAAGCCGGGCATGGTGAAAAGTTCCAGAGGGAAGACGGTCTTTTCGTCGATGAGGGCCTTGTCAACGATGGAGCGGTTGGCCTCATCCCAGGCCCACATCTGCGCATTGCCCAAAGGCGGCTCACCGGTCTTGGTAGGCTTGAAGTCGGCCACTTCGGGGAGCATCACGGGCAGGCACTCTTCGGGCACCATCGTAGGTATGCCGTTCTTGTAGTACACGGGGAAGGGCTCGCCCCAGTAACGCTGGCGCGAGAATATGGCGTCGCGCAGGCGGTAGTTCACCTTCACGCGTCCCAACTTCTGTTCCGTCACGAATTTCTTCGTGGCGGCGATGGCTTCCTTCACCGTGAGGCCGTTCAGACTGAAGCCGGCGAGCGTCTCCACGCCCTCGGCGGGGGAATTCATCACGATGCCTTCCTTGGCGTCGAAACTCTCCTCGCTCACGTCGGCACCTTCGATGAGGGGGATGACGGGCAGATTGAAATGACGGGCAAAGGCGTAGTCGCGGCTGTCGTGGGCGGGCACGGCCATGATGGCTCCCGTACCATAACCGGAGAGAACGTATTCACTAATCCACACGGGGATTTCAGCACCTGTGAAGGGGTTGACGGCATACGAGCCGGAGAACACGCCGGTCACCCTGTGGTCTATCATACGCTCGCGCTCCGTGCGGCCTTTCACATATTTCACGTAGGCCTCCACCTCTTCGCGCTGCTCTTCAGTAGTGAGTTGCTGAACGAGTTCGCTTTCGGGTGCCAGCACCATGAAGGTCACGCCGAAAATGGTGTCGGCGCGGGTGGTGAAGATGGTGAAGTGCTCATCGCGGCCCTTCACTTGGAAACGCATCTCGGTGCCTTCGCTCCTGCCTATCCAGTTGCGCTGCGTCTCCTTGATGCTCTCGCTCCACTGGATGGTATCCAGTCCGTCGAGCAGGCGCTGGGAGTAGGCGCTCACGCGGAGGCACCACTGGCGCATCTTCTTTTGTTCCACGGGGTAGCCGCCGCGTTCGCTCACGCCGTTCACCACCTCGTCGTTGGCCAGCACCGTGCCCAGTTCGGGGCACCAGTTCACCATCGTCTCGCCCATGAAGGCCAGGCGGTAGTTCATCAGCACGTCGCTCTGTTCCTTCTCGCTCATGGCCTTCCATTCCTCGGCAGAGAACGAAAGCTCCTCGCTGCAGGCAGCCTGTATGCCTTTGGTGCCGTGTTTCCCAAAATGCGCGATGAGTTCCTCTATGGGCCGTGCGCTCTGACAGGCATTGCAGAAGAACGAGTTGAACATTTTCTGGAAGGCCCACTGCGTCCATTTGTAATAATCCGGTGCGCAGGTGCGCACTTCGCGGTCCCAGTCGAAGGAGAAGCCTATCTTGTCCAGTTGCTCGCGGTAGCGCGCGATATTGGCGTTGGTGGTCACTTCGGGATGCTGGCCCGTCTGTATGGCATACTGCTCTGCGGGCAGACCGTAGGCGTCGTAGCCCATGGGATTGAGCACATTGTAGCCCTTAAGGCGTTTGTAGCGCGCATAAATATCGCTTGCGATGTAGCCCAGGGGATGGCCCACGTGCAGACCCGCGCCGCTGGGATAGGGGAACATATTCAGCACGTAGTATTTCGGCCGTTCGGGGTCGGCCTCCACGTGGTAGGTTTTCATCTCTGCCCACTGTTTGCGCCAGCGGGCCTCAATCTCTTGAAAGTTGTATTCCATATCTGATGTTTTTATTGTATTCCTGTCGTCGTTTTGCGGGCTTCCCGCGCCCCTTAGGGCGCAAGGCACACTATTTCGGGCGCAAAGTTACATATTTTTTTCCACATGAGCGCTCTTATCCCCCATTTAGTTGATGCACGGCCCTAAAATTCCGGCTCACCAGCCCTTTCCGAAGCAATTTTACCCGTCCGCCGCCGTTTTTACGGCTACCACACAAACATAGAATGCCGTAGGCATGAGATAAGGTAGCCAGCCATAAGGACGACCGAAGGGAGGACGCAATGGCTGGTAAACGGACAGAGAACGACGCCTGCCGTAGGTAGGCGATAATTTCATCCTCTGTTTCCTCCTTGATAAAGCCTTCATCATTGCCTACCTGACGGCAGGCGCGGGTCTGCATCCAGCAACCAGCCATTACGTTCGGCTCACGCCTCTCTCATGGCTGGCACCTTTTCTCATGCCTACGGCATTTTCATAATGAGAAGCACCGCCAGCCGACGATGAGCCGCGTTGTTCAACTTTTACTTTAACAAAACGGGCGTAACTGAAATTTTTTGTCAAGATTTTTTACATTTTTCGTGCGTTTAAGGGCCGTTTTTTTGGCCGTGAAAGCGAACGCGCGGAGGTTCGGACGGGAAAAACGCGATTTTGAGGACGCCGTTACACGGCTCATTTATAGACGCTTATGCTTGCAAAAATTTTGGCGGAGATTCCTTCGGGCTCGCCACACCCCCTTTTAATTGCGAAAAAAGGCCGCCGCGCGGTGTCGTTTTTGCGATTTTTTTCGGAAATTTGTCCCTTTTAGCAAAAACTAAAGCCCTTTTAGTCTAAACTATACCCCTTTCAGTTGAAACTATCGCCCTTTTAATTTTTCCGACGTCCCATTAAATTTTTCCGATGTCCCTTTTAGTTGTGCGTAAAAGGGCTATCGGACAAAATGAGGGGGGCTGACGGCGAAAAAAATGAAGGGGCGGCGCGCGCTTTTCGGCAGAAAGAAGGTTTAGGGCTGACATCGTCGCGCTTTCTCCTTTTTTCGCTTTGTCAAGATATTTTTAACTTTCAAAAAATCGTTATGAAGCGCTTCGTATTATGAATAAAAAATTATAAGGGCAATAAATCATAAAAATCATAATAAGACATCATACATATCATCATAGCCGCGCAGCGCATTATGCCTGCGGCGCGATAATGATTTATATGATGGGGTATGATTTTTATGATTTATTCTGCGTGGTAAATAGGGAAGATGAAGAAGCACATGCCCGCAAATCATCCGTAAATCCTATAAACGCCTGACGGTATTTAGGCATCAAAAAAAGCGGACCGCCTCCAGGTCCGCCCGTGTCTAAATAAGTTTCTCCAATGCCCCGACCCGGCAATCGGGAAAGAGGGCGGCGAGATGCGCGAGTATTCTTTCGCGCGACTGCTGCGGCGTGCGGCCCTCCACGGCCGACGCTATGGGGAACAACTCGGGATACATGGCCTCGGGAGTGCAATAACGCGCCACGCCCCAGCCATACACCTCGCCGCTCTTCGACACCTTATACTCAAAATCGGCGATGCACACGCGCGTGGCCAGTTGCAACTGCGCGATGTGGGCGTCGGCGGCCGTGCCGTTCCTCTCTTCCACGATGGGGTCGGCGGGATGCTGCGGGTCGAAGTGTACTTTTTTGCGGCTGAGGCTGAAACCGCTCTTTTTCTTCAGGTCCTTGGAGAGCAGGGACTCGTTTTCCACGAGCACCTCCAGGATATGGCGGGCGTCGGCCGGCTCCTGCGCCAGCGGATACTGCCAGCGCCGCCAGTTCATGAGGTCGGGGAGCCACGCCAGACTGACGTAGCCGGCCATCTTCCTGCCGAAGAATTTGCCGTAGGCGGCCTCCCAGTTGGCAATGATGGGGCCCTTCCATTTCCACGGGCCACGCTCAAAATCATCGCCGAAGAGAAGTTCCGGCGGCGTGAGTTCCTCAATGGAGAACCCCGCCACGCCGTTGCGGAAAAAGGGCATGAAACCCCAGTCGCGGATGAGGCGCTCAAGTTGTTCCTGTGTGTGTATCATAAGATGCGGCTAAATGTTGTGCCATGCGGCTTATATTCGGGGCAAAAGTACTCATTTCGCGCGACATGGGCAAACATTTTCCCGCGGGACTTGGCTTTCTCGCAAGAAAATAGTACTTTTGCAAGCACAAATCACGCGAAACGCTCACAAAATCCCCTTGAAAGGTTCTACAAATGCAGATACGCCGCTACTCCCCCGCCGATAAGTCGCAATGGGACGCCTTCGCCGATGCCTCGCGCAACGGCACGTTCCTCTTCCACCGCGACTTCATGGACTACCATGCCGACCGCTTCACCGACCACTCCCTTATCTTCACCGACGAGAAGGGATGGGTGGCCCTGCTGCCCGCCAACGAGGGGGCGAAGGCTGAAGAGCCCGACGGGAAGCGCGATTTCTTCTCGCATCAGGGACTGACATACGGCGGTTTCATACTGGCGCCCCGCGTAGGCACCGGCACGCTGATGGCACTCTTCGACATGACGCGCGAATATCTGCACGCGGCCGGCTTCCACCAGTGGCGCTACAAACAGGTGCCCTTCATCTACCACCGCCAACCGGCAGAGGACGACGAGTATGCCCTCTGGCGCATCGGGGCACGCCTCGACGTGTGCAACATCGCCACCGCCATCGACCTGCGCTCCCCCTTGCAGGCCCCGATGGAGGAACGCCGCGGACGGGGCCAGCGCCGGGCCGCACGACAGGGCTATCGCGTGCGCCGCCTCACCGACCCCGACGAGCTCAGCGCCTATTGGCCTCTCATAGAGGAGAATCTGCGCGCCTGCCACGCCACGCGGCCCGTACACTCCTGCCAGGAAATGCAACTCCTCATGCGCCGCTTCCCCGGGAATATCAAGGTGTGGGTGGCCGATGCGCCGCAGGAGGCAGAAAAGCGTGAGGCCGGCATACTGCTCCTGTTTGAGACCGACACGGTGGCCCACTCGCAATATCCCCACGCCAGCGAGGAGGGCAAGAAAGACGGCGTGATGGACCTTCTCTTCCTCCACGTCATTGAGGAATACAAAAGGGAGCGTCCGTCCCTCCGCTACTTTGATTTCGGAATCAGCAACGAACAGGGCGGACGCTTCCTCAACGAAGGCCTGCAGGCCCAGAAAGAAGGCTTCGGCGCACACGGCGTGGCCTACCGGCAATGGAGCATTCCGGTATAGAAATCATAATTCACAAAATAAAGAGCAGCGGGTGAAAAATGAGAAATCACCCGCTGCTCTTTATTTGTATTCTTTATAAAAAAACATAAAAAACGGCGAAAAGTAGGCCGCAGACTTCTCTATTTCCAAAAAATAACGTACCTTTGCAGACCAAACGCGCGCATACGCCCGCTACGTATCTATTATAATGAGTAAGAAGACGCACAAAATAAGCATGAAGACGCCTAAATACCTTTCCCTCCTGTTGGCCCTCGCCGTGACGGCCACGGCTTTCACCTCCTGCCTGAAAGATGACGACTCTACAGAAGACTACGCCGGCCTCTGCAACGTCAACAACGTCATCATTGGCGGCATGAAGCGCTATATTCCCTTCAAGAAGGCCGACGGCACCGACACCGTGAGCGTGAGCACCGTGCAGGGCAGCATGTATCCCCTCACCATCGACCAGGTAAACCGCCGCATCTTCAACTGCGACTCCCTGCCCACCTATACCCACGTGGACAAGGTGACCTTCACCAACTTCACCTGCCAAGGCACGGCCACCATCAAGAGCCTCACGACAGGAAACGACACCGTATTTGCCACGACCGACTCTACCGACCTGCGACAGCCGCGTGAGATTACCATCCACGGCCTCGACGGCAGCAGCACCGCGACTTACACCATGGAACTGCGCGTCCACCAAGAAGAAGGCGACTCCATGCGCTGGCAGCAGCAGACTACGACCACACAGGCCCAGGGCCTCGACGGCCTGAGACTGATGACGCGCGGCGACAGCCTCATAGCATGGGGCACGGAGGGTGAAAACACCGTGGCCCTGTGGACCCTGCGCAGCAACGCCGGGGGATGGCAGAAGTGTATCATAGGCGAAAACGCACCCCAGCCGACCAGCATCGTGAAGCAGGCCGACACGTTCTACGCCCTGACGGCATCCCTCGTCGTGAAGAGTGCCGACGGCATCACGTGGACGGCCGTGGCCACACGCCCCGCCGGCATCACGGCCCTCGCCGCAGCCTCCACACGCAGCCTCTACGGCATTGGCACACAGGGATTCCTGCGCTCTACCGACCACGGCACCACATGGACGGCCGATGCCGCCTCACGGCCCGACTCCATCCCGCAAACCGGCGCCGTAGCCCTCGCACGGCCCACTCTGACCAACTCCGACGTGGAGGAAATCATCCTCGTGGGCACCGCCGACGGCGGACGCACCGTGGCATGGAAGCGCAACGAAATGCGCACCGCCGAACTGGAAGACGTGGGCGACTTCCGCTGGACACACATCAGCGCAGAAAACGGCAACCACCGACAGATACCCAACGTGAACCAGCCCTCGCTGGCCTTCTACGACGGAGGAGCAGCGCTCCTCGGCACGAAAGCCAACGGATACGCCGCCCTCTACCTCAGCGACGACACCGGCCGCTCATGGGACCCCACACGCATTATCCTCCCCCAACTCCCCGCACAGGCAAAGGCCGTAATGACCGTGGACGAAGAGAACTTCATCTGGATTCTCTGCGCCGCCGACGGACAGTTGTGGCGCGGACGCCTCAACCGCCTGGGGTGGAAAGACGTAAACGCCTGCCGATAACGCGCAATAAACTATTGATAACCCCTTCCTGATGAAAAGTTTCGCCCGACGCTCCCGCCTGCTTTGCTGCATGCTCGCCCTCACGGCCGGCATGATGGCACCGATGACCGCCAGCAGAGCCTGGGCGCAGGAAGAGGAACTGCAATACACCAAAGAAATAGGTGGTTCGCTGGGGATCAACTTCATGCTCAGCGACCTCAACAATAAATGGTACGGCGCCTCACATCTGAGCGGGGGAGCCGCCATGCGCTTCATCCTATCGCCCCGCATGGCCATAAAGACCACCCTCGGCTACAACGCCGTGGGGGACGACACGGAAGGAGTGAAGGACTTCTATCCCGCCGTCGTCGGACAGAGCGGAACGGAGCGCCTGCAATACAGCATGAGCGGTGGCATCATCGACCTCAACGCCCTCTACGAACTCCACTTCCTGCCCTACGGCTGGTACAGGAACTATCTGGGCCACAAACGCCTGACACCCTATCTGCAACTAGGCGTCGGCATGCTCTACAGCACCGCTGGCAAAGCCTTCACGGTGGACCTGCCCGTAGGCCTCGGCCTGAAATACAAAATAGGCAAGCGCCTCAACCTCTCCCTCGACTGGACGCTGCACTTCACTCCCAGCGACAAACTCGACGGCCTCGCAGCGCCCGCCGGCATTGAGGGAAGCGGTTTCCACGGCAAGGACTTCTACTCCAAGACCATGCTATCGCTCACCTACGATATCAGTCCGAAATGCCCCACGTGCAACAGGGACGAATAAAAAGACCCCCTAAATCCCCCGAAGGGGGACTTGCAAAGAGGGAAAAGACAGAATAAAAAAGAAACAGAATATATAAAAACCTCAAATAAACTCCCCGCATCTATTCTCCCCCTATAGGGGGAGTTAGAGGGGGTCTCCCTTATGCGCATCCCCCAACATATCGCCATTATTATGGACGGCAACGGACGCTGGGCCAAGGCCCGCGGCCTCAACCGCTCCATGGGACACCAGGAAGGCGTGGAAGCCGTAAGGCGTATCACCACCGCCTGCTCCAACCTGGGCGTGAAATACCTCACGCTCTACACTTTCAGCACCGAGAACTGGAACCGCCCCGCCGAAGAGGTGGCCGCCCTCATGGCTCTCATACTCGAAGCGCTGGAGGAGGAAATCTTTATGAAAAACAACGTGAGAATGCGCATCGTAGGCGACATCAGCCGCGTGCCGGAGCACGTCGTCAGGAGCATACGCCACTGCGAGGAGCGCACAAGCGTCAATACCGGCATGACAATGGTCATAGCCCTCTCATACTCCTCCAAATGGGAAATCACCGAGGCCGTAAGGCAAATCGCCAGCGAGTGTAAGGAAGGCTCTCTCCTCCCCAGCGACATCACCGAGGAGACCATCGCCCGCCACCTCGCCACAAACTTCATGCCCGACCCCGACCTCCTCATACGAACCGGCGGCGAACTCCGCTTGAGCAACTACTTGCTCTGGCAACTCGCCTACGCCGAATTCTACTTCACCGATACGCTTTGGCCCGACTTCGACGAGCCCCACCTCATGGAGGCCATAGAAGCCTTCAATGCCCGCGAACGACGCTTCGGCAAGACTTCGGAACAGGTGGTGGGCAGTTGATAGTTGATAGTTCACAGTTGACAGTTGAGATAATAAGCTTAATTTGAAATAAAAGATAAAAACGGCACACTGAACGCTGACTCCGCGTCAGCCATGCGTAGCCCGTTATCCTCTAACTCATGCGTAAATACTCCTTCTTCGCCCTTCTTTGTGGTTTCATGACGATGCTCGGCAGCCTGAGCCTCTCGGCGCAGACCACTGTGACGCCCGACATCACATACTCCGCCAATAACACGCGGTACATCCTCGGTGGACTCACCGTGGACGGCATAAAAGGCTACGACGACGACCTCCTCCTCTCCTACTCCGGACTGGAAGTGGGCAAAATCTACCAAGTGCCGGGCGCCGACATCAGCCAGGCCATCCACAACTACTGGAAGCAAGGGCTCTTCTCCAACGTCAGCATCGAAGCCGACAGTATCGTGGGCAGCACCATCTATCTGCACGTGAAACTCACGGCACAGCCCCGCGTGAGCAGCATCCGCTACAACGGCGTGAAGAAGAGCGAGCGCGAAGACATCGAGCAGCGCCTCGGACTCACCGTGGGCAACCAGATAACGCCCAATCTCATCGACAATGCCAAGAAACTCATCAAGCGCTACTTCGACGACAAGGGCTATAAGAACGCTGAGATTGACATACAGCAGAAGGAGGACGTGACGAAGGAGAACTCCATGCTCGTGGACGTCAATATCAACAAGAACGAGAAGATAAGGGTCCACAAGATATTCGTTACGGGCCTCGACTCCCTGCCCAAGGGCGAAAGCATCGGCAAACTGAAGCGAGCAATGAAGAAGACGCACGAAAAAAGCCTCGTCAACTTCTTCAAGAGCAAGAAGTTCATTCCCGAGAAATACGAGGAGGACAAATGGCTCACCATCGACAAACTCAACGGCTGGGGCTACCGCGACGCACTCCTCGTGAAGGACTCCATAGTAACCCTCGACCCGAAACACGTGGACATCTATCTCGACTACAGCAAGGGCCAGAAATACTACGTCCGCAACATCAACTGGGTAGGCAACACAGTCTATACCACCGACCAGCTCAGCAGCGTGCTGAAGATGCAGCGCGGCGACGTATATGACCAGCAGTTCATGAGCAAGCGCCTCAACGAGGACGAGGACGCCATCGGCAAGGAGTACTACAACAATGGTTACGTGTTCTACCGCCTTGACCCCGTGGAAGTGAACGTAGAAGCCGACTCCGTGGACCTTGAAATGAGAATATACGAGGGGCGTCAGGCCACACTCAACCATATCCGCATCAGTGGCAACGACCGCGTTTACGAAGAAGTTATCCGCCGCGAACTCCGCACGAAGCCCGGCGACCTCTTCTCCATGGATGCCCTCGAACGCTCCGTCCGCGAACTGGCAAGCATGAACCAGTTCGACCCGGAAATCCTCCAGAGCGAAATACAGAAGGGTATCAAGCCCGACGAGCAGAGCGGCACCGTAGATATCACCTACCCGCTCGTCACGAAGGGCGGCGACCAGATAGAACTCAGCGCCGGCTGGGGCCAGACCGGCATCGTGGGACGCGTAAGCCTCAAGTTCACGAATTTCAGTATCCAAAACCTTTTCGGCAAGAAGGGTTACAAGCGCGCAGGCTTCATTCCGCAGGGCGACGGCCAGACCCTCGCCATCTCAGGCCAGACCAACGGCACATACTTCCAGAGTTACTCGCTCCAGTTCGTAGATCCGTGGTTCGGCAAGAAGCGTCCCAACCAGTTCTCCTTCAGTGTATATTACTCGAAGCAGACCGACGTGAACTCCAACTACTACAGCAACTACGCCAACTACTATAATTACTATTACGGCTACGGCACGTCGTCGAACTACTACAACTACAGCAACTACTACGACCCCGACAAATACGTGAAGCTGCTCGGCGTATCCATGGGCTTCGGTAAGCGTCTGCGCTGGCCCGACGATTTCTTCAT
This sequence comes from Alloprevotella sp., assembly GCA_045600685.1. Classification (GTDB taxonomy): domain Bacteria; phylum Bacteroidota; class Bacteroidia; order Bacteroidales; family Bacteroidaceae; genus Alloprevotella. The sequence goes on from JAZRYH010000010.1 coordinate 38,625, forward strand.
GTTCATGGCTGAGCTCTCCTACACCCGCTATATGCTGAAGAACTGGCAGTACTTCATTATTCAGAACGGCAACTGCAACAACTTCAACCTCAGCCTGACGCTCAGCCGCACGTCAACGGACAACTCCTTCTTCCCCCGCCGCGGCTCGGAGTTCCTCCTCTCCGGCACCTTCACGCCGCCCTACTCTCTCTGGGACGGCCGCGACTACAAGAACCTGGCTACCAACTACTACAGCAAGGACTACCGCGCCGAGTCGCAGGAGAAGTACCGCTGGATTGAGTACCACAAGTGGAAGTTCAAGTTCCGCAACTACGTCGCCCTGGCCAAGAGTCAGAAGCACACCCCCGTGCTGATGACGCGTGCCGAGGTAGGCATCCTGGGCCACTATAATAAATATAAGAAGAGCCCCTTCGAGAGTTACTACGTGGGTGGCGACGGCATGTCGGGCTACAGCACGGGCTACGCCACCGAGACCATCGGCATGCGCGGCTACGACAACGGCTCACTGGCAGGTGCCAACTACGACAACGCCTACGCCTACACCCGTTTCACCCTCGAACTGCGCGTGCCCATCATGCTGCAAACCTCCACGAGCATCTACGCCCTCGCCTTTGCCGAGGCCGGCAACGCCTGGACAGACGTGAGCAAGTTCAACCCCTTCTCTCTGAAGAAGAGTGCCGGCGCCGGCGTGCGCATCCTCCTGCCGATGGTCGGCCTCATGGGTATCGACTGGGCCTACGGCTTCCAGAAATACAACGACGTGGGGACCAAGATTGGCGGCTCACAGTTCCACTTCATCATCGGCCAGGAATTCTAAAATATAGAATCCCTAGAAAATCTAGAACATCTAGAGAATCTATAATTAGCACGATTACAAACTAAAAAAACCAACAAATATGAAAAAGATTCTCACCCTCGCTGCCCTCTTAGTGGCAGCCCTCACCGCCAGCGCGCAGAAGTTCGCCATGGTTGACATGGAGTACATCATGAGCAACATCCCTGCCTACGAACGCGCCAACGAGCAGCTCAACCAAATCAGCCGCAAATGGCAGGCCGAGGTGGAGGCCCTCGACCAGGAGGCCAAGACCCTCTACAAAAACTACCAGAACGAAAGCGTCTTCCTCAGCGAACAGCAAAAGAAGGACCGTGAGCAGGCCATCGTCGATAAGGAAAAGGAGGCTGCCGAGCTCAAGAAGAAGTATTTCGGCCCGCAGGGCGAACTCTACAAGAAGCGCACAGCCCTTATCCAGCCCATCCAGGAAGAAGTTTACAATGCCATCAAGGACCTCGCCACCAGCAAGGGCTTCCAGCTCGTTATGGACCGCGCCGACAACGTCTCCGTAATCTTCGCTTCCCCCAGCATCGACATCAGCAACGACGTGCTCAGCAAACTCGGCTATGCCAACTAAACAGAGGAGCATCTGTCCCCTTTTCATTCCCCGCACACAATATTATTAATTAATAAACAATCCCAAACATTATGACAAAGAAAATTATTCTCCTGGCTGCCCTCTCCCTCGCAGCCTTCACTGCCAGCGCGCAGAAGTTCGCTCACTACGACTATGCCACCGTCGTTCAGGCCCTGCCCGACTACAAGACCGCTACCACCGAACTCGAAGCCACCGGCAAGCAGTACCAGGCCGACCTCGAGGAGATGCAGAAGGAAATCCAGACCCGCATCGAGAAGTATCAGAAGGAAGTCAACGACCAGACCCCTCAGAACATCCGCGAGCGCAAGGAACAGGAAATCATGGACCTTCAGCAGCGCTTCCAGCAGGCTCAGGAAGAGAATGCCAAGGCTTTCCAGGAGCTCCAGCAGGCTAAGATGCAGCCCATCATCGCTAAGGTGAACGACGCCGTGGCTGCCGTGGCCAAGGAAGGCGGTTACATCTACATTCTCGACAAGGGCCAGAGTTCTCCCCAGTTCTACATCAACGAGGCCCTCAGCGAGGACGTCACCGCCAAGATTCGCACGAAGCTCGGTATCTAATCAAAAGACCTTTATCCGCCCCCTCCAACTCCCACAAGAGATGAAGGGGGCATTTTTTCCTATCCTATGAAAAAACATACCTTCCTCCGCCTCTTTCTGCTGGCTCTCACCTGCCTTATGACGGCATCGGTGCAGACCGCCCGCGCCCAGAGCGACTACCTCCTCTGGGGCTACTACACCGACATGGACGGCGCCACGCCCGGCTACGGCTTCGGCACCACCGGCACCTTCAGCTGCGCCATCTTCGTGCCCGGCGACGGTGCCCTCAAGGGGGCCAAGATACGCGCCATCAACGTGCCGCTCACCACTTCCCGCTTCACCAACGTGAAGGCCTGGGTTAGCGCCGCCGGCAACTTCAACAAGCGCCTCTCCACCCAGGACATCGCCAAGATTCACATGGGCTACAACTACGTGACGCTCAACACTCCCGTCACCATCCCCGAGGAAGGCGTCATGGTGGGCTACACCTTCACCGTGACCGGCACCACCGACCTTGAGAAGGAGTGCATCGTCACCCATCCCGGCGAGGCCGCAGGCTCCATCTGGCTCCACAACGGCACGGAGTGGCGCGACTATTCCAATTTCTTCATCGGCGTGTCCGCCCTGCAGATTTACCTCTCCGACGTCAACCTCCCCGCCCAGGCTGCCCAGTTCACTGACATAGCAAGCCTCAGCACCGCCGCCGGAGTGGAGCAGACCATAGGCGCGACCCTCTCATGCCCCTGCCTCAAGCCCGTGGAGAACATCGACTACACCGTGGAAATCGGCGATAACACCTACACCGGCCACGCCAACCTCGCCACGCCTTCCACTCCCGGCGACCACGGCACGGGCACCGCACGCATCACCTTCACCGCCCCCGCCGCGCTGGGCCACTACTCCGCCACTTTTACCGTCAACAAGGTGAACGGCCAGGCCAATGCCGCCACCATGAAGCCCCTCACCCTCTCCCTCCAGAACCTCGTGCGCGCCGAGAAACGCTACACCGTCATTGAGGAAAACACCGGCACGCGCTGCGGCAACTGTCCCCGCGGCTGGGTGGGCATGGAGCATATGCGCGAGGCCTTCCCCGACCGTTTCATCGGCATCGCCGTGCACCAGTTCAATGCCGATGACCCCATGTACTGCGCCGACTACGACAAGATAGACCTCGGCGGCGCCCCCTCCTGCCTTGTGGACCGCCGCGGCGGCAGCACCGACCCCTACTACGAAATCATCGACGCCTTCGAGACCGCCAACGCCATCCTCCCCGAGGTCGTCGTCAACGTCCGCGGCACATTCAACGCCGACAAGACAAAAGTCACCGCCACCTCCTCCGTCGAGTACCTCGGCGAACTCTCCGGCCTCACCGTGGGCTATGTCCTCACCGCCGACGGCCTCACCGGTGCCTCAAAGGTCTGGCAGCAGCAGAACTACTACATCTACGACGACATCACGCGCGCCCGCCTCATCCCCGGCATGACCGAGTTCGCCGACTTCTACACGGGCGGCAAGTATGGCAAGGAATACATCCAGCTCGTCTATAACGACGTGCTCATCGGCTCCTCCTGGAACACCGACGGCAAGAACCTCCTCAAGCAGACGCTACCCTCCGGCACCCGCAGCGGACAGCCCGGCGAGACCTACGACATCGCCGCCTTCACCCTCTCCATGCCCACGCGCGCTGCCCTCAAGGCCGCCCTCGACTACGACGCCATCTACCTCACAGCCCTCGTCTTCAACACCAAGGGCGAAATCGTCAATGCCGCCCGCTGCCGCGTCCTCCCCGAAGAGACCGACGGCATCGCGACGCTGCAGATGACAGACGGCGCCGAAAAGTCTCCCTTTAAGGGAGATTTAGAGGGTCTCCTTGACCTCACGGGCCGCACGCTCAAGTCCGGTGCCTTGAACGGCAGTTCAAGCCCCGCCCGCGGCATCTTCATCCAGCAAGGCCGCAAGGTAATCAGGTAAAGCGCCTTTCCACCCACCCTTTATCAGCCGGCAGACAGCCCCACGCCCGTCTGCCGGCTGTTTTTCGCTGTTTCCGTCAGGGCTTTCCCCCTTCCGCTCGTCTTGCCCACAGCTGTGACGCATACTTGGCCACTACTGTGGCCATATATCGGTCACAGCTGTGGCCAAGTATGCGTCACTACTGTGGCCATGATGACTAAATGCCGATTAAGAACGACTGCTACGGCGCTGCAGACACATCTATCGCCGTTCTTCCTTTGCGGAACAGCAACGGGCATGCCCCCTCCTCCCCTTCCTGAAAACACAAGCGGAGGGCCCTCGTCCCTCTCGGGGGGAGCGCCGCCTGT
>JAZRYH010000011.1:0-6805 GCA_045600685.1 Alloprevotella sp.
AATGATAATGCATCCGCAGGCTTTGCGAGCTCTGCCGGGAGTGTTCCACGACCTTGCGAGCTCTATTATTAATCGCTTCGTAAACCTTTGCGAGCTCTGCGCCTCTGCGGGAGATTTATCACTCCAAATGTCGGATGACCCAAAATAACTTCCTAAAGTTCGTAACGAAGTGCATTCGTCAGCTTTGGCTGTCTTTTTGGCTCTTTTTGCGCTGCCTTTCAGTCACATAGCCCGCTGCTTTTGCAGACGTGCAAAATGCAGTCCTTCAAGAGCAGCACAAAAATAGCTCAAAAATCCTATCCAAATCTTCTGAACTTATTATTTCACCATTACTTAATGTTTATGTTTTCTCAAAAAAAAAGATTTTCCTAATTCCCTAATTTCCCCGTTCACCCAGGCGTCTATTTTCTCGCAGTCGGCTATGGGAGCGTCGGCATAGTGGGCGTGGCGCAGGCTGGTGTGGGGACCTATGCTGAAGAGTGCATCGAAGTGGTTCCAGTGCAGGTCGAGGCTGCGGCAGAGCATGCGGCAAAGGTAGGCCACGGACTTTTTCTTGCCTGAACGCACGGAGAGGTGCTGGCCGTCGCAGGTAATGAGGCCTTCGCGCAGCGCGTGGCGTATATATAAATAAAGGTGTCGGAAGGTAGCATCATCCACGGCAAGATGGCCCTGCAAGCTGTGGGCTATGCTGACCTGCAGTTGCTCGGTGGAGACATTGCCGTAGGGGTGGAAGTTATAGGAGAAAATGTGTACGACCATTGCCTGCATATCGGTCTCACGCACATACTCCAGTCCGGCCACTTCTGCCTGCCGCAGGTAGGCGGCGAGTTCACGGCCCCAGACGTAGAGCAGCTGCGGACGGTATTCCCGGAGGAGCTGGCGGAAGGCGGGGAGGGCTGTGTCGTAGAGGTGGGGCGCAGCGGCATAGGGCGGTGTGGCACTGTCGGGGCGGAAGCACTGCATGAAATTGTAGAAGCCGAGGTGGGCCCATAGTTCCTCGCGCCGCTCGAAGGTGACGTTATCGCGCTCGTGCAACAGGTACTTGGTGAATGAGGAGAAGGCCGGCGACTTGCCGTCCTTGTAGATGTAGGTCTCCAGTTCTATGGCATTGCAGTTGCTGAGACGGTAGTAGTCGGCATGGCCTTCCTGCCGGTGCGGCGCGTAGCACGGACACTGGTTGTCCATCTTCGCCACGCTGGCGGGACTTGTACACAATGCCTTGTGGGGACAGTCTTCCTCGCAGAGCAGGTGCACGCCGATGACCATCGTGCGCAGTCCGTCCCACCCGTCATTATACTGCGGACCGATACGGGGAGAGAAGAATGGTTTCAAAGTGAAGAGTGAAGAATAAATTAAAGACAACTTTAACAACTGCTACAACATTATCAACAAAGCGAAGGCCGGTTGTAGCCTGAGCGAAAGAAAGTTGTAGGAGTTGTTAAAGTTGTCTTTTAATATTTTATCTCAATACTTTCTTGCCGTCCTTTACGAACACGCCACGCTGGAGACCAGTCTTTAGGGCACGGCCCTGAAGGTCGTATTCAGTTGACAGTTGACAGTTGACAGTTGACAGTTGTTCCTGAATACTCGTGAGGCCGGCGAAGTCGATGGTAACGATGTCACCTGCGGCGGAGGGGATTTCCCAGGCGCCGTCGGCGGTCTCTACGGGCTTCACTTCGGCGCCGTTGACATAGACGGGATATTCACCAATGCTGAGGGCGGCCTTCACGCGGAGGGGCTGGCCCTGGTTGTTAACGATGGTGACGTAAGTGGGCTTTTGCTTGGCCCATTCGATGCTGACGGTGAAGTCGCCTACGGCCTTGAGGCCGCTGATGCTGCCCTTGGGCCATACGGCGGGCAGGGCGGGAAGGATGCTGATGGTGCCGGTGCAGGACTGCATAAGCATCTCGGCGATGCCGGCGCAGGTGCCGAAGTTGCCGTCGATCTGGAAGGGAGCGTGGGAGTCGAAGAGGTTGTAATATACGCCGCCTGCGCTCTGGTTGGTGCCGTAAGTGGTGGAGTGCTTCAGAGCGTTCTTGATGATGGTGTGGGCGTGGTCGCCGTCCTGTGCGCGGGCCCAGAGGTTGACGCGCCAGCCGAGGCTCCAGCCGGTGGCGTCATCACCACGGAGCTGCAGGGCATTGACGGCGGGCTGGAAGTATTCGTGGCCGGGATATACCTGATTGAAGGGATAGAGGCACATGAGGTGAGAGTTGTGGCGGTGGTTCTTCTCGCCGGCGTTGTAGGCAGAGGTCTTCCACTCGCGCAGGATGGTGGTGCCGGTGGTAACGTCGTGGAAGGTGGCGCCCCATCCGCCGGTGTAGGTCTCGGTGTGGAGGCCGTTGTCCATGCCTTCGAGGCGGCTGTTGAGTTTTTCCACCTGTGCTGCGGTGAGGCCTGTGGCTTCGGCTCCGAGGACGTCGTAGGCATCCTTGGTGTTCTGCAGGAGTTCGAGCACGAGCTGCTGGGCGTGGGCCACGGCGTCTTCGTTAGGTCCATGCTCGGGCGACCACTCGTTGGGGCACTCATAGGTGCCGTCCTTGCTGTTCTTCTTGAGGCGTTCGAGCCAGAAGGTGGTGGCTCCCCACATAGCGGGGAAGGCTCGCTTGAGGTATTCCTTGTCGAGGGTGTAGCGGTAGTGCTGCCAGAGGTGGGAGCAATACCAGGCGTTGGCCACTACATAGTTGGGAGCAAAGCCCGACATGCCGCCGAAGATGTTGCTCTCTGTGCGGACAGTCCAGCCGCTGTTGCCGGCGGCGGCGGCTCCACCCTTCCATCCGGGGCTGTTCACCATATTAATAATATAGTCGAGGAAGGGCATGTGGCACTCGGAGAGGTTGGTGGGCTCCATGGGCCAGTAGTTCATCTGCACGTTGATGTTGGTGTGGATGTCGGAGTGCCAGGGGGCGCTGGCCTTGTCGTTCCAGAGGCCCTGGAGGTTGCTGGGCACGGGCTGGCTGCCGCGTGAGCAGCTGATGCCGAGGTAGCGCCCGTACTGGAAGTAGAGCTGTTCGAGGAAGAGACCGTCCTTGGTCTTGGGGTTGGTGCTGCTCTGGTTGTAGTAGGTGACGAGGGCCTCGGTGGTCTTGGTGGTGGCAGCATCGAGTGTGCCGGTGCTGAGGTTGAGCTTCACGCGGCCCATATAGCTGCGGAAGTTGGCGGTGTGGTCGGCCAGGAGGCGTTCCCATCCCTTTTCGGCGGCGCCGTCGAGTTTCCCCCGAATGTCGGCATAGAGTTGTTCGGAGGTCTCGCCGGTGGCGAAGGTGGACATATTGGTGCCGTCGTAGTCGGTACGGCCGCAGAGGAGGATGAGCACCTCGTCGGCGCCGGCCACATGGATGCCTGCCTCGTCGGCGGTGAGGGTGGCGCCCTCGCCTACGGGAACGACGCGGAACTGCGTGTTGTAGCCGAGCAGGCCGAGCTTACCGTGGAACTCGCCATAGCCTTCGGCATAGACGGGACGGCTGTTGCTGAGGTTCTCGCCGGGATAGTAGCTTACCTGGAAGGCGAGCTTATGACCCTCGGGGGCTACATAGTGGGCGGCGATGATGTCGTCGGGCTCGCTGCTGAGGTAGCGGCGGGTGTATTGTCCGCCGTCGGTGCTGTGGGTGAAATCTACGCCTGCCACGCCGTCTTCGATATCGAGGTAGCGCACATACTTATTGGGACGGGGAGTGGTGGCGTCGAGGGAGAACTCGCCTGACTCGTCAATCACATATACGCTGCCGAAGTTCTGGTAATAGCCGTGGTCGCCGCCTACGGTGGAGGTGCCGCTCCAGAGGCTCTTCTCGTTGAACTGTATCTCATCGCAATACACGCCGCCGAGGAGGCAGGCACCGAGGTGGCCGTTGCCGATGGGCAGGGCGTATTCCATCCACTTGTTTTCCACGGTGGTCTTTGTTGCGGGCTTGGTGTACCAGAGGGTCAGGGGATTGGCGGGCTTGAAGGTAGAGCTGCTGCCAGCGCCTACGGTCTTGTATTCCGTGCCGGCCTTTGCCAGCAGGTCGGAATAGTCGGTGAGGTCCACGTCGTTGGGACTGAGGATGACGAGCTGGTTGTTGCTGTCGCCGGCATTCCATTTGCCGAGGCTGCGACCGCTGCCGCCGCCGCCCCATTGGTTCATAACGCACTGGCCGCTGCCGCCGTAGGTCTTGATTTCAAACTGACCGGAAGCCTTGCCGTTGATGAAGGCGAGCTTCTGGGCACTTGCGGCGGAAGAAGTGGCGGCAAAGTAGCCGCTACCGTTGACGTTCACATAGTTGCCGTCGGCGGACAGCATCGTGAAGTTTGTCTTCGAGCCGATGAAGGCCCAGAAGCAGTCCTGCGAAGGAGTGCCAGCGGTGATGAGTTGCTGGCCGTTGCCCTGGTCTTTCAGGTAGGCGCCACCCGTGGTGAACTTCACGAGGTAATACACAGGCGCGTCGGCCGTGGAGAACGTGATGTCCTGTGCCATTGCCGTCAGGGCCACGAGCACAAAGAGGACGGAGGAAAGGATACGTTTCATTTGGAAGTTGTTTAGTTAAAAAGTTATTTAGTTGTTTAGTTGTTTCTTTTGGAGGAAAATCTAGAAAATCTAGAACACCTAGAAAATCTAGATTAACTAGAACGGCCACACCATCGGCACCAGCAGCACGCTCACGACGAGGGCTATCAGGTTGAGCGGCAGGCCCACCTTGAAGAAGTCGCCGAAGCGGTAGCCGCCCACGCCTTGCACGATGAGGTTAGTCTGATAGCCTATCGGCGTGCAGAACGAGCAGGAGGCCGCCACGCAGATGGTCACGATGAACGGCATGGGGCTCACGCCCAGATGCTCGGCCATCGACAGCGCGATGGGGAACGACAGCGCAGCGGCGGCGTTGTTGGTCATCAATTCGGTGAAGACGTTACAAATGATGAAGACAAGCGCCAGCATGAAGTACGGCGACTGTCCCCTGCTCATCCCCACGGCCCATCCGGCCACGGCATCGGCCATGCCGCTGTTCTGCATCGCCTTGCTTATGGCGAAGGCAGAGGCGATGGCGATGAGGATGTCCCACGACACGAACTTGGTGTATTTCCGCGTGGGGAAGATATTCATCCACGCCATTATCACGGAGGCTATGCACACGAAGAAGAACATATCGAAGGCCATGCCGTTGGTATGCTCGGCCGCCCAGGCCTTGCACACGGGCAGTTCGCCGATGGCGGCGCCCAGCACCATGAGGGCCAGCAGGGCCACGGTGAACCAGCGCAGTTTCTTACCCATCTTCTGCGGCTGATCCTCGCGCGAGTCACTCACCATGAGGAAGAAGGAGGAGTCGGACCAGTTCTTCATAAACACGTCGTCGGCCATCAGCAGCAGCGTGTCGCCCTCGTGGAACACCATATTGCGCATATCGTGCACGATGTAGCGCTCGCCGCCACGGCGCAGCTCAAGGAGATGCGCGCCGTACTTTTCGGCAAAGTCGAAGTCGGCCACCCGCTTCCCGATGGCCGGGAAGCGCGAAGCCAGCATCACGTCCACGCGGAAGTAGCCTTCCTTCACCGGTCCCCCACCCTCTTCGGCCTGGGACTCGCGGCGCTCCGGCAGCAACTTAGTGCCCACCAGCGTGAGATACAGCAAGCCTATTATGGCCACGGGCACGCCCACCATGCCGAGCTCGAACATACCGAGGCCGCGCACCCCGGCGTGCGTCTGGCTGGCGTCGAGCGCCATACCGTGCACCACGAGGTTGGTGCTCGTACCGATAAGCGTACACATACCGCCCAGGATGGTGGCATAGCTCAGGGGTATCAGCAGTTTCGAGGCGGGCATCTTCATTTTCTCGGCCCAGCGTTTCAGCATCGGGGCGAAGATTACCACCACGGGGGTATTATTCAGGAAGGCCGATATAAAACTGATGCTCGGCAGCATGCGCAGCATCACGCGCGGAACGCTTACCTTGCGCCGCGGCAGCAGTTTCACCATCAGTTGCTCCAGCACACCGCTCTGCCTCACGCCCTCACTCACGAGGAACAGCATGGCCACGGTGATCATACCCTTATTGGAGAAACCTTCTATCATTTCCTTGCCCGAGAGGATGCCTGTGGCCATAAACACCACGGCTCCCGAGAGCAACACCAGTCCCGGGCGCATCACCTCCTTGATGAGCGCAACGAGAAGAAATACGAGAATTACAGTTACAAATATCGCTTGTCCTGACATTTTATCTTATTATATAGGATGGAATGCTTAAATCACACATTCCCGCGGCAAAGTTAGCAAAAAAAAGCGACATACATGCTCTAATTACACAATTAATAGTTAAAAGTTAAAAGTTAAGAGTGAAAAGTGAAGAATGTTGCCCGTTCAACTGCAAGTTTTACCGCCCGCAAAACCATGTTTTCGCCTTCTGCGCGCCGCAGCAGCAGGAAATAAAAATATTGTTGTCCGGGGAAAAAGAAAGTAATCTTTCGTATCCCCTTGTAAATGCAGGAGATTTGAAAGATTCCTATGCGAGGGGGCTTACGCATACCCCGCTGCGACGAAGTAAGCAGCGGACTCTGCCCCCAATAGGGGGAAGATGGCGGCAGCCAGAAGGGGGCCAGGGTTAAACAATCCAGCCAGGGGCATCGCCCCTGGTGGTTCTTGCTCTGGCAAGCGTCCCTACGGGCCGAGCGGGCGTAGTACCATATCCGCCCCAGCGGGTAGGGTGCTCAAAATTTGGTTCTAAAAACCGATAGCAGGAGATAATGTTTTTAATCGCTTTGTTACCAGATTTTCAAGCAAGTACTCTTTGCTCCAGAGACTGATGCTACGCATTTTTACATTCTCCAAGTGTTCTTT
>JAZRYH010000012.1:0-32407 GCA_045600685.1 Alloprevotella sp.
CGGCGCTTCGCGCCACCTCCCCCCAAGGGGAGGAATACTTACGCAGCGTCTGCAATCAAAAACCAAGGGCGGGGTTCCCTTCGGTCACTCTGCCCTAGGCTAGGATGTTTCGGGCTTTCAGCCCTTTCATAAAGGGTAAGCCCCTACTATTGGTAATCTCTCAAATAACTGTTTTCTCAAGTGATACGAAAGATTTCATTCTTTTTCCCTGGACACTAATATTTTTTTGTCAAAATATTTTGCCTTTTTTTCGATGTTTCACGGCTCGTAGCGGCCGTGAAAGTCACCAACCTTGATTTCGTTTTGCTACACGCGATTCTGGAGAGAGTTGGTAAATCATTGATACACTACACATTAACCCTCGCGCGCTTCGTCCGCCTTCCCTTTCACACCGCCTAAGCCCCCTTTTGGGCGCGAAAAATCGCTATTTCCGCCCGCGCGATACGCAAAATTATGCGTTTCTACACCCTTCAAAAAATTTTCCGATACCCTATTTTGCGCAAAACTAAAAGGGACATCGGAAAAATTAAAAGGGACATCGGACGAACTGAAAGGGGGATAGTTTCAACTAAAAGGGCTTTAGTTTGAATTAAAAGGGCTATCGGGGCTGCTAAAAGGGCTTTCGTGAAAAATGGGCCGAAATTCGGAAAAATCAGGTCGGAAATCGTTGAGATTTTTGCAATGTTCGCCTGACAAAGTTGCCGGTTCGCGACCGTTTTCCCGTTTTTTTCAGTTGTCAAAATATTTTACTGTTTCACGGCGTCGGAAAAACGCGAAAATTCAGTTTTATTTCATTGTGCGGCGAAGCCGACAAAAAACTCCCCCGTCGGCCATAGCCCGCAAAAACTCCTGCTTTTTCTTTTGCAATAGGATACGAAAAAGCGGACACATCTGTTTGGAAGATGTGTCCGCTGTCGTTGGGATGGCGCTTGTCTTATTTCTTTTCTGCGCGGGGAGGCATGACGCTGCGTCCGGGGCGCTGGCCGGGACGCATTTCGGGCATCTGACGGTGCGAGAAGGAGTCTTGCACCTTGCCGGCCTGCTTTTTCTCCAGTTTTCCGAGCTTCTCAATCTGGCGCGGCGTAAGGATTTTAAGGTATTCCTTGTAATATTTCTTGCGGAGGTCGAGGATGGATTGCGAAAGGTCGAGCTGGGCTTCGAGGTTGTGCTTGATCTGTTCGTCGGTGAGCCGCTGTTTCTTGCCGTCTTCGCCCTTTTGCGGGCGTGTCATGGCGTGCTGCTTGTAGGCGGCGTGCATCTCGGCGACGTACTGATTGTAAACGGTGGAAAACTTGGCGGCGGTGGCGTCGTCGAGACCGAGTTCGTCGGCGATGCGGTCGGTCATGTTCACTTGGGCGGGGCCGCCGTGGCCTTTACCCTTCTGAGGCTTGTCAGCGCTGGCCGTGCCGGCTATGCTGAGCAGGCACATGGCGAGAATGAGAAAGCGGTGTTTCATAGTTAAGGATTGACCCTCCTTTTCTCCCCCCTCAGGGGCGGGGGAAGGAAAAGGAAGGATTTTTCTGAGTGTTGAAGATATGTTTACTTTACGCGGCGGTAAACGTCGTGGTCGATTTTGATGGAGTTCTTGTTCTTGATGTGGAGGCTTTCGCTGTCAACGTCGCCGTCGTGCTCCACGAAGATGATGCGTCCGTTCTTTATCTGGTACTTGAAGGGCTTCTTGCGGGGCTGGAAGTTCTTGGGGGCGTACTTCTCCACTTCCCATTCGTAGCCCGTGCCGTCGGCGAGGAACTGCAGGTAGTCGGTGTCGTCGCCGTCGTTGTGGCTCCAGGTGCCGACGAGGGTGTTGACGGTCTTCTTGCCGGTAGTCTTGGCGGGAGTGGCGGCGTTGCTGAGAGTAGTGGTGAGGCCGATGAAGGCCAGAGCGAGGAAAAGTATGCGGAAGTTCACTATTATGTTGTTTTTTGAGGATTAGTGATTATTGATTATAGGCTGAGGGGTCAGTTGGGCTGACGTTCGTAGGTTTCGCCGTCGATTTTGATGCGGTTGTCGTTGACGAGTTTGATGGTTTCGGTGTCGATGTCGCCATCGTCCTCAACGAAGGTGATTTTGTCGCCGCTTACGGTGTAGCGGAAGTGTTCCTTGCGGGGCTGGAAGTCGGAGATGTTGGCTTTGGGTGTTTCCCATTCGTAGCCGTTGCCGTCGGAAAGGAACTGATAGTAGTCGCGGCTGTCGTTGTCCTGGTGCATCCAGGTGCCGACGAGGATGTTTACGTCGTCAATGTTGTCGTCGCAGGAAGTGAAAGTAATCAGGGAAAATGTGAGTGCGCAGATGGCGCAGAGAATTTTGGCGGTTGCTTTCATTTTTTGTTTTTTTTGTTTGTTTTGTAGGGTTAATAAAAGTTTTTGGTTAGATAATAATGTGTATTGTTTGGGTGTTGGGATTTTCTATATGAGTTCGAGGAAGGTGTCACACTCGACGAGGGTTTCTTCTTCTTCCAGTTCTTCGTCGGAGGTGTATTCATTGACATCGTAGAGGGCCTGGAGCGGCGCGGGGGCGGCGGTGGGGGATGAAGCGGCGCGGTGCGGTATTTTTTCTACGGTGATGCCGGCCACGATGATGAGGAGCACAGAGGCTGCGGCGGCCATCCAGCCGGTGCGTCGGTGGACGTTGTGGGAGTGTATGCGGCTGATGATCTGCTCCTCGTTCTGTTTGCGTTGCTCATCGGTGAGGCGGATGGGCTCCTCCTTGCCGGGGGCGGCGAGGAACTGGTCTATTTGCTGGGAAGTGAAGCGTGCCATGGCGTGAGGACTGTTATAGCGTGAGGAGTATTTCTTTTATGCGTTCTTTTGCGAGGTGGTAGTTGGCCGTGACGGCCTTTACGTTCGTGCCCAGGGCGAGGGCGATGTCTTCATAGGGCAGGTCTTCGTAGTGACGCATCGTGAAGACGGCTCGTTGGCGGGGCGGGAGTGCGAGGAGGGCCTGCTGGAGGGCCTGCTGGAGGGCTTCGTAGTCGGGAGTCTCCTCGGCTGGCGGGTCAATGTCCAGGTCGGCGGTGGGGTGCTGCTCGCAGAGACGTATGGCCTCGTTTGTGGCGATGCGGTAGAGCCAGGCTTTGAGCGACTGCGTGTCCTTGAGGGAGTCGAGGTGGCGGTAGGCTCGGATGAAGGTTTCCTGCAGGGCATCCTGTGCGTCTTCGTGGGTAGGGGTGATGCGGCGGATGTGCTGGTAGAGCGGCTCTTGATATTGCTGTATGATTTGTCGGAAGCGCTCTTCTTCTTTATTTTCGGCTCGGCGGCTGCGGGGTATGAGACGAAGTGTCATTTTTTTCTGTGTCTCTGTCTATAAGACCGGAGAAAAAGGTAAAAATAAAATCGGAAAGTGATTTTTTTTTCTTTTTTTTCAAAAAAAAGCGCGGCAGGCGCATTTTCGGAGCCCTGCCACACCTTATTTATATATATACGTGCGTAAGCGGCGGGGTTCAGAAGGTGTTGAGAACGTCCCACAGGGCGCTTTCGGCCTCAATGTAGCCGTATGTGCCGTCGATGATGACGCGGTAGTGGCCGTCTGCGAAGCCTGTGCAAGGCAGCACGTCGGGGAGGGCGCCTTCCTCGTAGTTGAGGTGGCCGAGGGGCGTGCCGTAGCCGGAGGGGGAGCGCTTAATGGGGAGCGTGCCGTAGTTGCGGGGCCACACGTAGCCCTCGCCGGTGGCGGCACTGCGCAGTTCGAGGCGGGCCCTCGACTTCAGCACGCGCACTTCGTCCTGTAGGCTGGCGCGATACTCCTTTGCCGTCTCGCCTTCGTAGCGGCCTACGACTTTGTTCGTCTTCTTGTTGATGACGACGAGGGCGGCATTGTTCTGGCCGTTGATTCCCGTGACGCGGGTGAGGCCTTGGCCGGGCAGCGGCTGATAGACGACGAGCGTACCCACTTCTTCTTCGGCCGGGTCGGCGGCTTTGTGGCCCGTCTCGCAGTAGAAGCGGTAGTTAGTGCCGGCCACGACCTGCCGGCTCACGCGGCGGGGCGTCCAATGGGCGAAGAAGTCGTTGCCCTTCGTGGCTGCGGTGAAGGCGGCGAGGTCGGCGGCAGTGAGAGTGTCGCCCTGGGTGAAGGCTCCTACGGGTTGCGCGTCGGCAGGGCCTTGTTCCTTGCCGACATGCGGCGTGCAGGCCTGAACGAAGAGGGCAAGGAGAAGAACCAGAGGGCAATAATAATGCGACATAACGGTTTAGTTTTGAAAGAGCCGGCCACCGCAAGTAGGCTGGCCGGCTCTTGTGTGTTTAAGGGGTGATTGTCTGATTAATAATTGGCTTCGTGTACCTCGAAGTAAGCCTGGGGATGAGCGCAGACGGGGCAGATTTCGGGGGCAGCGGTGCCCACTACGATATGACCGCAGTTGCGGCATTCCCATACCTTCACTTCGCTCTTCTTGAACACTTCCTGTGCCTCGACGTTGTGGAGAAGGGCGCGGTAACGCTCCTCGTGGGTCTTCTCGATGGCGGCTACGGCACGGAAGCGGTAGGCCAGTTCGGGAAAACCCTCCTCTTCGGCGGTCTTGGCGAAGCCTTCGTACATGTCAGTCCATTCGTAATTCTCGCCGGCGGCGGCTGCGGCCAGGTTCTCGGCGGTGGTGCCGATGCCTTCCAGCTCCTTGAACCAGAGTTTGGCGTGCTCCTTCTCGTTGTCGGCGGTCTTCTGGAAGAGAGCGGCGATTTGCTCGTAGCCTTCCTTCTTGGCCTTGGAGGCAAAATAGGTGTACTTGTTGCGAGCCTGGCTCTCACCGGCGAAAGCGGCCTCCAGGTTCTTCTCGGTCTGTGTTCCTGCGTATTTGTTCATAATAAACAAAAAATAAATAATAATAAATTAAATGTGTAAGTTTATTGTTCGTTTGTCTTTCTGCATGCAAAATTACAAATTTTCCTATTATCGGCCCTCTTTTCTCTCTAAAATTATCTTTTTTCTCGCAAAAAAGATGTTTTTATGCCCAATAAATTCACTTTTTGCTCTATAAAGGTAGCAATACCGGTAAGAAATAGGTATTATTTTGGAATAATTACAATTTATTTCCCAATTTTTTTGGAACAATTATAAATTATTCCTACTTTTGCACCCAGAAAACGAGGCCAAGCCTCCCGCAAATCTGATATTCCCCCAAATGAACACTCCCGCCCCTACATTCCCTGCCGCCGACTCCCAGCTCCGCACGGATGAGCTCCAGCTCCGCACGGCCGAGGCCCACAAAGCAGCCGCCACAGACCATCTGCGCCGGTTCGGAGTGAACGTGACGCGACCCCGCGTCGCCATAATGGAATATCTCATGACGCATCGCACGCATCCTTCCGTAGATACCATCTTCGCCGACCTTGCCGATGAGATGCCGGGCCTCTCCCGCACCACGGTTTACAACACTGTGAATAAGTTGGCCCAGCACGGGGCTGTCACCCTGCTCTCCATCGACGACCACAATATCAACGTGGACGGCAACACCTTCCCCCACGCTCATCTTCACTGCACCTCCTGCGGCCGCATCATCGACATTCCCCTCCAGGGTATCTCGCCGCTGCAGGCCAGCCACCCCTTCAGCATGGAGGGCCACCTCGTGCAGGAAGTTCATCAGTACTATCGCGGTGTCTGCCGCGAATGTCAGGAAGCGGTAATGCCCCGAAACCTATTTTAACCCCTTATAATTATTAACCCGTAAACATTTTTTGATTTATCATGAAACAATGGATTTGCCCCGTATGCGGCTACGTTCACGAAGGTGACGCCGCCCCCGAGAAGTGCCCCCAGTGTGGTGTTCCCGGTGCCAAGTTTAACGAGAAGAAAGAGAGTGCCGCTCTGCAGTTCGTCACCGAGCACGTCATCGGCATCGCCAAAGATATCCCCGCCGGCGAGAAGGGTGACTTCGTTCGCCAGGGCCTTAACGACCACTTCCTCGGCGAGTGCACCGAAGTGGGTATGTACCTCGCCATGAGCCGCCAGGCCGACCGCGAAGGCTACCCCGAGGTGGCCGAGGCTTTCAAGCGCTACGCCCTTGAGGAGGCCGAGCACGCTGCACGCTTTGCCGAGATGCTCGGTGAGGTAGTATGGGACACGAAGACCAACGTCCAGAAGCGCATGATGGCCGAAGAAGGTGCCTGCGCCGGTAAGATGGACATTGCCCGCGTAGCCAAGGAACTCAACCTCGACGCTATCCACGACAGCGTACACGAAATGGCTAAGGACGAAGCCCGCCACGGCGCCGGCTTCCAAGGCCTCTTCAACCGCTTCTTCAAGTAAGGAAACCCCTAAGCCCCTCCCGGCCTCTTTTCATGGGCTAAGTTCCCAAGCAAGGCCGGACGGTAAACAACAAGGCAGCCTTCCCGTAACAGGAAGGCTGCTTTTTATATATAGCGGTGGGGGGCTGTCTGTTTCCAAATCCTAATAGCAGAACGTACTTCCGCCCATAAATTCGCGCAGTAGCGAG
Source organism: Alloprevotella sp. (assembly GCA_045600685.1). Lineage (GTDB taxonomy): Bacteria > Bacteroidota > Bacteroidia > Bacteroidales > Bacteroidaceae > Alloprevotella. The sequence continues at coordinate 6,425 of JAZRYH010000012.1, forward strand.
GTGGGAGGCAGCGTGTCCATAGGCAGTGGCTTGATGAGTCGCAGCAGGTTGATAAGCCTGTCGGCCACTTCGCGCTCGGGGGTGTCGTTTCTGACGCCTTCCAGGAGCGGCAAGGCCTGTTCGCGCAGGCAGGCCAGTTCGAAGAGCAGCGCCGTGTTGATCATCACGTCGGCCTCCTCCTGATAGGGGAAGAGCCATTTCTCCTCGCCCTTCCTCACGGCGGGCCAGCGTCGGATGGTTTCCTCGGCCGAGTAGCCGCGGAACTTGTAGTCGCGCACGAGGCGGCGCAGCAGGCGGTTGTCGGTGGTGGGGATGTAGTTGTGGTCGTCCAGAAGTATGGATGTCAGCGCCGAGGCATATACTCGGTATTTGTTTTCCTGCGGTATCTGTGCCGAGAACAGCGGGTTGAGGGCGTGTATGCCCTCGAGGATGAGTATGGTGTCCTCTTCCAGATGGAGGAACTGTCCGGAACGCTCCGAGATGCCCGTCTTGAAGTTGTAGTAGGGCAGTTCCACGGTGCCGCCGCTGAGGAGCGTTGTCATCTGCTCGTTGAAGAGGTCTATCTGCATGGCATAGATGCTCTCGTAGTCGTAGTGTCCGTCTTCGTCCAGCGGGGTGTCCACGCGGTTTACGAAATAGTTGTCGAGGCTTATGGCTACGGGCTTCAGGCCGCAGGCCATGAGTTGTATGCTCAGGCGCTTGGAGAACGTCGTCTTGCCGCTACTCGACGGCCCGGCGATAAGTACCACCTTCAGTTGCGGGTTCTCGGCCAGATGGTCGGCTATGCGGCTTATCTGTCGTTCCTGCAGACATTCCGACACGTTCACCATCTCGTTCGTCCGCTCGTCGCCTTTTGCGATGACGTGGTTGAGTTCGCCCACGGTGCTGAGTCCCATGATGTGGGCCCAGCGGTGGTAGTCGCGGAACACGGCCAGCATCTTGGGTTGCGGCGTCATGGGCATCAGTTCGCCGTCGGGACCACGGAAGCGCAGCAGCATGCCGGCGTCGTAGGCCTCCAGGGCGAAGGGCCGCAGTTGGCCGGTGCTCTCGATAAGTTTGCCGTAGAACGAGTTGGGCGTGTCGCCCAGCGTGTAGTACTCCGTGTAGGGCTCGTCGAGGGAGGCGAGCAGAAGCGCCTTGTTGTGCTGTCCGGCGGCGTCAAACATCTTGATGGCCTTCGGCCTCGGCAGCGTGTGACTCACCAAGGGCATGTCGGCATCCACTATCTCCTGCATGCGTTGGTATATAGCCTGCGGATCCCACTCCTTGATGTGGGCTATATGGCAGTAGAAACCATTGCTGACGTGGGCATCGATTTGCACGCGGGCGTCGGGATAGAGTTCGTTGACGGCTTTGTAAAGCACGAAGAAGAGAGAACGTATGAAAGAAGTGTGTACAGTGTTTGCCATACTCTATAAATTAGCAAATGAGCATATTAGGAAATCAGGGAACGAGCCCGCAAGTTTTCAAAAGGCTTATTTCCGAAAAGAAAACTGCCGAGGCACACGCGCGGTGGCCTCGGCAGCATTTGGGGTTATTTACGCAGCAGTTTGTCAACGCCCTTCTGAACGCCTTCCTGCACCTTCTGGTTGGCCTTATCCACGGCCTTCTGGGTTTCCTGCTGAACTTTTTCGTTTACTTTCTGTTCGGCCTTTTTAACTTCTTCCTGAGCCTTCTGCTTGGCGGCATCCTTCACCTGCTCGCCCACGTTCTTGGCGTCGGCCTTGGCAGCCTCAACGGCGCTTTCGCCGGCCTTTTCAGCGTTGGTGGGGAGAGCCTTCACGGTTTCCACGATCTGGCCGATGTTAAGACCTTCGGCGGCTACTTTTTCCACCTTGGCCTTATTCTCGTTGTACCATTTTTCCAGTTGCAGTTTATAGGCTTCAGCCTGAGTGGCATCACCGGCAGCGATGAGTTCCTGCACTTTGTTTTGCATCGTCTCGGCCACGGTCTGCAGCTGGCCGGCGTCGCCGGCTTCCAGAGCCTGCGTGAGGGCCTCGATACCTTCTACCTGCTCTTCGGCCACGGCGGCGGAGTCGATGAGGGTGGAGTCACAGGCATTTTCATTGTTGTCAGTCTTGTTGCCGCAAGAGGCAAACGTCAGGGCGGTAGCGGCGAGGGCTACGAAGAAAAGTGTTTTTTTCATGTCTTGTAAAATTTAGGGGTTAAGGGTTAAGTTGCAAATTCCACGCAAAGGTACACATTTCTTTTTATTTCGCACGCACGCGAGGAACTATTTTTCGTCTTTTTCCGTATTTTTGTCGTCCGGCGGGGCGGTTTTGTCGGTTTTTCGTCCGTAAAGCGTGCCCCGAAGCCCGCTTTCCCTTTTCGCCCGAAACTTTATTCGGCGTCCTTTCCGACGCCGTGAAACAGTAAAATATTTTGACAACTGAAAAAAACGGGAAAACGGTCGCGAACCGTCAACTTTGTTAGGCGAACATTGCAAAAATCTCAACGATTTCCGACCTGATTTTTCCGAATTTCGGCCCATTTTTCACTAAAGCCCTTTTAGCAGCCCCGATAGCCCTTTTAATTCAAACTAAAGCCCTTTTAGTTGAAACTATCGCCCTTTCAGTTTGTCCGATGTCCCTTTTAATTTTTCCGATAGCCCTTTTAGTCGCGCGTAAAAGGGCTATCGGATTAATTTTTGGAGGGTGTAAAAACGCATAATTTTGCGTATCGCGCGGGCGGAAATAGCGCTTTTTCGCGCCCAAAAGGGGGCTTAGGCGGTGTGAAAGGGAAGGCTGACGAAGCGCGCGATGGCTAATGCGTAGTGTATCAACGATTTACCAACTCTCTCCAGAATCGCGTGTAGCCAATCGAAGTCAAGGTCGGTGACTTTCACGGCCGCTACGGGCCGTGAAACACTCAAAAAAAGGTAAAATATTTTGACAAAAAAGCGAAGACACATAAGGCGTGTGTCTTCGCTCGTCAATTTAGTATGTAGGGAGTATCTTCGGTTTAGTTTTTCACGAAGGAGAAGGTCGTGGCGTCGAAGAGGCCTTTGTCGGTGAGTTTCAGTTGCGGGATGACGGGGAGGGCCATGAAGCCGAGGGTGATGAAGGGGGAGCGCAGGGGGCATCCGGCGCGGCGGACGGTGGCCTCGAGGGCGGTGCTGCGCTCGGCGATGACCTCGGCACTGAGGGGCGAGATAATACCTCCGATGGGGAGGGGCAGGGTGGCGAGCGCGGTGCCGTCGGTAACGGCTACGCCGCCCTTCATGGCAATGACGGCGTTGACGGCCTCGGCGATGAGGGCGTCGGAGGTGCCGATGGCCACGATGTTGTGGCAGTCGTGGGCCACGGTCTGGGCGATGGCGCCCTCCTGAAGTTGGAAGCCGCGGATCCAGCCCACTGAGGGACGGGCGCCGGGGGTGTAGCGGTTATAGACGACGAGCTTCTGGACGCCGGCATCAAGGGGACCGTCTTCGCGGCCCGTGAGGAGACTGCCGTCACCTGCCACTATTATATGCTGTTCGCCCTCGGTGGTGGCGGCAAAATCTTCGGGGTTGACGGGAGCGGCTTCCATTCGTACGGCCTCGCCATATTGGGGGAGATGCCCTAGGGGGGCGGAGGGGGGAGTGCCGCCCAGTAGCGTATCGAGGACGCGGAAGTCGGGGGTGAGGTCGGAGATACCGATGATGTCGGCGGGGTCGCCCACTTGCATAAGGCCGACGGGCATATTGTAGTGGCGCACGGGATTGACGCAGGCGGCCTGGAGGATGTCCATGATGTCGTGGCCGTCGGCGAGGGCGCGGCGCACGATGCGGTCGATGTGGCCGCGGAGGAAGTCGGTGGGGTGGGAGTCGTCGGTGCAGAACATCACGTGGGCGGGGTCCTCGGTGATGAGGGCAGCGAGGGCGGCATAGTCCTTGGCGGCGGAGCCTTCGCGGATAAGCACGTACTGTCCGGCGGCGATGGCGGCACGTCCTTCTTCAAGGGTGGTGCACTCGTGGTCGGTGGTGATGCCGGCGGCGGCATAGCGGCGGCGGTCGTCGCCGAGGAGACCGGGGGCATGGCCGTCAACAGGTTTGCCGGCGTCGAGGGTAGCCTGGATTTTGGCGAGCACTTCGGGGTCGGAGAAGAGTACGCCGGGGAAGTTCATCATCTCACCGAGGAAACCGATGTCGGGGCGCTTCATGAGGGCGGCGATGTCGGCAGAGGTGAGGGTGGCACCGCTTGTCTCGATGTCGGCACTGCAGGAGGGCACGCAGGAAGGCGCACCGAAGAGGAAATGGAAGGGAGCGCCGGCGGCGCTCTGGAGCATGATTTCAATGCCGGGGATGCCGAGGACGTTGGCAATCTCGTGGGGGTCGCACACGGCACCGACAGAGCCGTGGCGCACGGCAACGCGGGCGAACTCGGCGGGGAGCATCATGCTGCTCTCCACGTGGACGTGGGAGTCGATGAAGCCGGGGAGCCAGTAGGGGGCGTCGGCGGGGACGTCGGGCAGGGGATTGATGGCGGCGATGCGGCCGTCGGCGATATGAATCTCGCCGTCGCTGACGGTGCGGCGGACGGGGTCGAGGATATGGCCGCGAAGGATGAGACGGCCGGAGGGGAGAGTTTCTTTGTAGGTCATAGGGAAAAAGCCTCACCCCGTCAGAGCCACCTTCGGTGCTCTGCCACCCCTCCCCCGCTCGCAGAGCGGACTCTTGCCCCAATAGGGGAAAGATGGCGGCAGCCAGAAAGGGGCTGGGAGGGGAGGATAGGGGGAGATTAGTGATAAAAGATTAATGATAAACGAAAACAACCTTTAGGGCTATTTCCCTTCCTCTATGGGGGAAGGTGGCGCGGTGCTTGCAGCCGCGACGGATAGGGGCCGTTGGTGTTACTCGTCGGCAGAGAAGAGGGGATCCCAGGCGGGGAGGACGGTGGGCTTCTGCTCGCAGAGCTTGAGAATTTCGGGGGAGAGGTACTTGCGGTCCACGACGAGGCGGAAGAGGTACTCGTTGAACCACTCGTCGGTCATGATGAGGTTGCCCTTGTGGCCGGAAGAGGCACCCCAGGAGTTCTCTACCATCCACTTGGTGGGGGTGCCGTCGGCGGTGAGGTCAACGGCCTTGAGGGTCATGGCGTGGGAGGAGGCGGAGGCGTAGGTGCGGATGCGGTCGGCCTTGTCCATGGGGAAGTCGGTCTGGAAGAGGCTCTCGTAGTCGAAATTCTTGAGGGAGAGGATGCCGGTGGTGCGGTCGAGATGCTTGCCTACGTCGCAGCTCATGTACATCATCGTGGTGTCCTTGATGGATTTGATGGCGGCGTCCTTGATAACTTCGATGGGAACGTTGAGGTATGTCCACTGCTGGCCGTCGTATGAATGGCGGTCGAGGTCGATGGTGTAGGTTTTGTTGTAGGGGCGTGAGGGGTCGTTCATGAGCATGACGTAGGTGCTGACGAGGTCGATGCCGATGAACTCTTTATAGAAGGACTGGGGCGTGTAGGTCTTCGTCTCGACGGGGCGGCCCTTTTCATTGCGGCGCGTCCACTGGAACTCCGTGGGAGGCTCACCGAGGGATATGGATAGGATGCGGTAGATGGTGGCGAGCTGCTTCTCCTTGAGGGCCTGACGGTCCTTGGCTTTGGCGCGGCGCAGGGCGAGGCCGTATTCACGGAGCTTGAGGGCAAGGATGGAGGAGAGTTTGGAAGTGTTGTTGGCATTGTAGCTCTCGGGCATCACCTCGGCAGGCACGAGGCCGTACTTCGTGACGATATCCTGCACGCCGCAGAAGGTGCCGCCGTCGGAAATGGGGTGCTGGAAGAGCCAGTCCACGGTCTTGTCGTCCATGGGCAGGGAAGCCTTGTCGATGATGCACTGAAGGAAGAGGTTGGCCTTCTCCAGCTGGTCGTAGAACCAACAATAGGACTGCGAGAACTGGAACTCACCGAGTTTCTGCTCGCGAATCATCTTGGAGCGCATCACATTGAGGCCGGTGAAGAGCCAGCAGCGACCGGAGGATTTCTGGTCGGTGATACCTTTTGAGGGCACCTCGTCGGAGAACCAGGTATCGAGGCGCTCGGGATTGTTGGGGTTGGTGGCCAGCGCGTTGATACCGTTGGCGGCAAGGGCATTGCGCAGGGCGGGAGCGCTCTTGTCGGCCGCCTGCTGGGCACGGAGGCGGGAGAGAAGTTCGGGAGAGATACCCTGAGCCTGCACGAAGGCGGGGGCGAGGAGGAGGGCGAGGAGGGAAAGGAGGAGTTTTTTCATGTGTGTATATATAAATAATGTGTATAGGCGAGGTAGAAAAGAGCGCAGGCGTGGCAGGGGCTACTGCTTCATCATCTTGCAAGAATGCTCCTGGCCGTTTACTGACCAGCGGAGGAGATAGATGCCGCGAGGCAGGGAATCGACATACAGCGGGGTGAGGTCGGAATGTTGGAGGACGACTTTGCCGCTGAGGTCGCACACCTGTAGCCAGCCGCTGAGGTGTCCGGCATCGGCCTCCGCGCAAAGTAGGGCGATGCGCTGGAGAGAGGGCGAGTAACTGATGCGATAGTCGGGGGAGATGGTGTTGATGCCATCGGGCTCGGTGTCTGGCTCTATTTCGGGGTCGGGCTCCACGTCGGGGAGCGTGTATTCCTCGATGAGGAAGGTGCCGTGGTCGGTGAGGTAGTTCTTGTCGCGGAAGGCGGCAGAGCCCGGCAGGAGACTGTCAAAGCCTATGTATGTCTTGCCGTCGGCCAGACGGATGGCATAGCCTTCCTCCACCTTCTCCACCACCCACTTGCCGGGAGCGTAGGCCGACATATTCCAGGAGTTGGCGTGGATGCCGACATACAGGCCGCTCTCGCTGGCAATGGCATAGGTGTGAGGCGTGTCGGCCTCGCGAACGAAATAGAAAGGTTCGGGCTTTTCGCCGAGTATGGTACCCTTGACCTCGTCCTCTACGAGGTTGAGGTAGAGGCCGCAGTCGCGTTGCTGAATCTGATAGGGCTGTCCCTGCGTGAAATCGGCGTATTCTTTACCGTCGTCGGGCTCTGGGTCGGGCTCTGGGTCGGGAGTGGGGTCGGGAGTGGGGTCGGGCGTAGGTTCTATGCCGGGTATTTCCTCTGCCAGTTCAAAGCGCCACTGGCGCGTGGTCTTGGAGGCGTTCTGCTCGTTGTTGGTCCAACTGATAATCTTGTTGCCCTCGGCCGAACCGCCGCCGGAGTTGTTCCAGGCGTTTCCCGTCTGCATATTGACTATGCTCCAGTTGCTGGCGGTGCGCACGGCACGCCATTGCTGGCGCAGGTTGCCGGGTTCAAGATAAGTGACGGCGAGTTGGTCGCCCGTGTTGTAGTTGCTGCCGTTGGGTGTGGCGGGGTCGGTGATGGCCAGTTGACTGTCGGCCAGGAGCATCTGGAAGGTGCCGAGCGTGTCGATGAGGACGAGTTGCCAGGTCTGCGTGGCGTGGCGCTCGTCGGAGAGGGAATAGGTGCAGACGCCAGCCTCGTTGACATCCGCGGCGTGGTTGTTGCCGACGTTGTAGATATGATAGTAATGCGTCTGGTAAGGGATGAAGTATTCACCCTCGTCGGGCATCGGGTCGGGCGTGGGGTCGGGTGTGGGGTCGGGTGTGGGGTCGGGTATCGGCGGGAGCGTAGTGCCGCCGTCAGCGGGCACTTCCTTGTCATACACTCCGTCGAGATAGGCTGCGTGGGCTGCGAGGAAACGCTTCATATAGTCGATGCCCTCCTGATAGGAGTTGTAGAGCGTTATCTCGTTATAGACGTGCTGATTGATGGGGTAGATGCCGAAGTTGAGGGCCTGCGTCTGGTTGACCACTTGTGCCAGGCTGTCAACCACGGCCAGCGTGTTGTCCACGATACCGGCCTCGCGGGCTTCACGCCACATTCGGGCTGTGAGGCGCTTGAACCACACGTCGCTCCACAGCCGCTGTACCCAGGGCTGCACCACATCGCCGCCGAAGCCGCTGCTGACCATAAGCTTTTGCGTGACGTCGCCCTTGCGGTTGCAGTTGTTGAAGGCTATGTCGTAGTCCCACATCGGTCCCCAGTATAGATGGTCGTCCTGCTGCTCTTTGTAGAGGTAAACGCTCCAATAGCCGTCGGGGTTTGCAGAATACTCCGTGGCGAGGAACCACGAGGCCAGCGTGAGGGAATCCACGAGCTTGCGGTATCCTATTAAGGGGTCGGCGTACGTCGATGAGAAGAGTTTGGCCTCGAAATTGTCCACGAAACGGTGGAGATAGTCTTTCTGTTCCTGCGTGATAACCTCGGCATCGGGCGACTTGACGGCCAAGGGCACGCCGCGCGAGGAACGCCACGAGCCCTTCTCGCCCGGGGCGAAGCCGTCGGCCTCGAAGAGATAGCCGCCCGTGATGTCGGCATCGGGGAGGAGCACCTCGTCCTGCTCGGTGATGTCAACGCGGTGCTTGCGAATATCTACGAAGTCCGTAATCTGGTAAGAGCCGGCGTATTTCCCGTTGAGCACGACGTCCACAAAGCGAGCGCCGGGCGTGAAGGGCTGGCCGAGCGCCGTACCGATGGCGGAGGCCACGGCGTTGCGCAGGAGTGTCTTGTCGGCGTGGTTGGCCATAAGCACCCAGTTCTTGGCCTTGGCCCTGTCGGGGCCGAGGAGGCGCACCTTCTCGTTGAACTTGAGACGATAGGGTTTCTTCGCCAGTCCCCAGGTGGAATTGCCGCGGCCGCGAATCTGGAGGGAGTCGTACATCGTCACCTGTCCGTCCATTACCTCCCACATTCGGGCGTAGCGGAACGTACTCTTGCTGTTTACAGCCGCTTCATCCTGCGTATTTATATATAGCGTAGCCACGTCGCTCAACTGTATCAGCGAAGCGGGCTCCTTCACGTTCAGCTCCGGCTCGGCAAAGCACGGCAATGCGAGCATAAAGGCGAGGAGAAGCCTCCCTCTTATCCCCTTGAGGGGGGAATCTGTGAAGAAGGAAAGGAGAAGCCCCCCTCTTATCCCCCCAAGGGGGGAAGTCGTAAAGAAGGAAAGGAGCTTTTTCATGTGTATATATAAATAATGTGTGCGCTAACTGTTAACTGTTCGCTCGGCGACGCAAGGAGACGCTTGCCAGAGCAAGAACTCTCAACTGTTAACTTTTAACTACTCCGAGTACCATTCCTTGCAAGCCTCCACGCCACGTTTCAGCGGCCATTCGGGTTGGAAGCCGAGGTCGCGCTGGGCCGGCGTGATGTCGCAGCGCCAGGAACGTTGGGAGAGGATGTTGTACTTATCCATATTGAGGGTGGGACTGACGCCGAGGCGGCACACGAGGCGCAGGAGCCAGAGCGGCGCCTTGATATGCAGCACGCAACGGGTGCCGAGCGTCTGCTGGATGAGGTCGGAGAAGGCGCGCGAACTGTAGTCGCAGCCGTCGGAGAGGATGTAGGCGTGGCCGCGCTCACCGCGGGTGAGGGCCTTGAAGGCAGCCTGCACCACGTCGTCCACGTAGATGAACGTGATGATTTGCTTCTTGTAGCCGGCGGCGAAGTCCACGTGCTTGCGGATGCTGTCCGCCATAATCTTGTAATCCATCTCGCGGAGGCCATACACGCCGGTGGGGCGCAGCACGACGTAGTCGAGTTCTGCCATCTGCGCCAGGCCGTGCTCAGCCTCTAGTTTCGACTTGCCGTAGGCCGTGTTGGGCTTCGCCTCTTCGTCGTCGCGGATGGGAGCGTAGTCATCCTCGTGGAGGGCGCCCATAATACTCAAGCTGCTGACGAATACGAAGCGGCCGCCGAGGGCCTTCTCCTTGAGCAGCGTGCGGGCCAGGCTGAGCGTGCCGTCGCGGTTGATGCGGAAGAAGTCGTCGGGGTTCTTCACCTTCGTAGCGCCGGCAGCGTGGATGACGTGGTCCCATGCGCCGTGCTCCTTCACGTGCTGGGCAATCTGTTGCTGCAGGGCCTCGTCGGAGCCGAGGTTGAGTTCAATGAAATTGATGCGCGGGTCGGTGAGCCAGCGCTTGCTGCTTGTGGCGCGCATGGCGGCCCACACTTCGTGGCCCTGGCGGAGGCCTTCCTCCACCATGTGGCTGCCGATGAAGCCAGAGGCTCCGGTGATAAGTATCTTCATAGGCGACCCCCCAACCCCTTTAAAGGGGGCTATTGGGGGTTGTTTTATAATTATTGTGCAACTTAATTATTTTATCTTCGCACCCTCGGGGTTTCTCAATCCTCGGGCACCGGCGAGATAGGCCTTGGCGGTGCCGAAGTTGAGGTTCATGTCGAGGCGCACGGGCAGATGGTTCTTGTCGTCGGTGATATAGAACTTGATGATTTCCTTTTCCTTGCCGTTCTTCTGTTTTTCCATGAACGAGAAGACGAGGCAGCGGTACTTTACGTCGGAACCCTCTACCTGGAAGGTTTCTTTCTTGCGGTAAACGATAGTCTGCTGTTTGCACTTTTTCCCCTCGGCCAACATGAAGGGCACTCTGTGGCCGGGCTTCCAGCTTTCCGGCGTGAAGGAGCGGGCGCGCAGCAGCATGCTCACCATGTCATAGGCACACTGCGTGATGTTGTACGTGTAGTTCTCCCACGGCTTGAAGTTGCGCGAGTAGGCCTGTTTCAGGTGGCACTTGCCTCCCGGGTAGGAATAGTCCACCGTCTCGCGGTAGTAGTTCTTTCCCTCGTGGGCATGCTTTACGTAGTGCCAGGGCACGAGGTCTTTCCCCACGTAGGCCGTCAAGGTGTCGCGCAGCATGAAGAGGTGGTCGGCCCTACTGTTGCCGCGCGTGATGAGATAGGCGCGGTAGCAGGGCCTGCCCTTGTATGTATTCTCCGTGATGTTCATGGACGCCGTGCCCACCTTCACCCACACGAATTTCCAGTTGAAGTAAAGATTATACGACAGGATTTCGCCGCTCTTGAAGGCGGTGTTTTCCGCGCCGCATTGCGCCCATGCCATGTTGCAGCACAGCACGAGGCCTACGGCCGCGGCAATCAGTCCTTTTTTCATTCCAAGCATACAGGCTGAGGGTCAGTGTCAGTTTTGTTTTTTCTTTTCTTGCATTCTCCTGATGTTCTTCTCATGGCCCGTGAGGGTGCCGCCCTTCTTGTCCTCCTTTTGTTTTATCATGAAGGCAGGCTTCTGCTGCGTCAGGGGCAGGCTTTTCAGGTTCCATGTCTGGTCGAAGTCGAAGTTGGCCTTCACTTCCAGTTTCACGGGCGAGTAGAACACCTCCTCGGCCATCGTTCCGCTGTCATAGTGGCCCGTTGTCCAGCGTCCGTCGCCGTTGCGGTCGAAGAAGCAGCGATAGTAATACGTGCCGGGCGCCACATAGTAGAACTCAGCCCTGTTGCCACTCACCATAGCCTCTCTTCGCGCCACTTTTCCGCTGTTGTCCAGCAGTTCCACTATGGCACACGGCTCGGCGTCAGGGATGGTTATGAACACGGTGCCGAACTGCTCCGTGGGACTCACCTTGAATGTCATTTCCTCCGTTCGGTTGTGGTGGCCCAGCATGCCCTGTGCGGCGGCGGAGTCGAGGCGCAAGGTGTATTCTTGGTCAGGCCGCCATTCGGCTCGCAGTTGATACGACCTCAGTCGCCCTGCCACGGGCGTGAGTTCGTAGGGCGCCTCGGTCTGCAGTGTGTCGGGGCCGAGGAGGAGGTGGACGTTGGCGTATTCCAGTCCGTCCAACGGCTCGGAGAAGGTGAGTGGGATAACGTCCATCGGCGTGATGTAGGCCGGAGCCTTACTTTCCAGGCGCAGGAAGGTGAGCGGCGGCGTCTCCTCCGTGTAGTCGCCGCGCTTGTGGCGTTTTTCCAGTCCTTTGAGCCACTTTTCGTGTTCCTGAGCCTGCTGCTTGAGGCGCCGTTCCAGCCCTACGCGCGGCAGCATCTCCAGCGTGTCCGTAGTCAGGGTGCGAATGCCCGTGGAGTCGTCGCTTTCGTCGTAGGTGAGGAGCAGGCGCAGCGTGTCGGTGTTCACTACGGCGGTGTCGCCTATCCAGTAGGTCAGCGTATCGTAGCCTGCGCTGTGTTCCAGACGCAGCGCGGAGGCATCGAAGTTGAGGCCCGTGAGGCGCGGTGCGCTGTCGGAGGGCGCGGTGAAGAAGAAGTTGAGGCGGTTGGGGTTTTCGCGGTTCTCTTTCAGTTTATGGCGCGGCTGTCCGCTCTCGGTGAAGCCCAGCAAGACGAGGTCGTCGGGCAGGTAGTGAGTGTAGTGCACCGTGCGGATGCTGTCCCAGCGCACCGTGTCGCGCCAGCAAGTGTCGTAGCGCACGTCGGGGAACGACGAGGGCTTCACCGCGTCCTTCAACCACCCTATGCGCTCGTTCTTCATGCTGAACTTAAAGTCCTGGTCCTTATCTTCAAGGGCCACTACGCGGTATTCGCCCGCCGCCACGCCCTTGATGCTGAAATGACCGTTGCCGTCGGTGCGGCCCACGCGCTTCATGGGCTGCGTGCGGAAGAGCGAGTCGGGGCTGTCGGCAGGGTAGAGGCCCACGAGCACGCCTTTCAGCGGCTCGAGGTCCTCGGCGTTGAGCACGTGGCCGCTCACCTCCATCGTATCCGTCACTTCGCCCGTGGAGAATATGTAGGTGTAGTGCCCCATCGGGTTGCCCTCCGTCGCATCGGTGATGGCGTCGGAGAAGTCGATGGTGTAGGTCGTGCCGGGCAGGAGCGTGTCGAGCAATTGCACCGTCACGGTCTTGCCCACCACGTTTATTTCGGGCTGTTCCATCTGCGGCGGACTCACCACCACCTTTTCCTGCGCATTGTCCAGCTTCACGGCCTCGGAGAAGCGTATGCTGACCTTCGTGCCGCGCTTTCCGGCCTTTCCGGCCTGCTGCGGCAGCGTCATGCTCACCACGCGCGGCGGCGTTTCGTCGTAGGGGCCGCCGTCGGGGCCGCTGCCGGGATTGGCGCAGCCTATGGCAAAGAGACCCCAGAGGCACAGCATGATGCCGCCCAGCGTCTTAAACGTATTGAGAAGAGAGTTCTTATTTCTCATGTATAATTGTCCGGTAAGATTTTTTCCAGATAAACAGTATGTAGCCTGCTTGTTTTTCAGGGAGAGGCCGGTGGCGTCGGACAAACCACCGTGCAGTGTGAAAATCCCGCCATTCGGCCCTTCTCGGAGCCCCAGCGTTTTTGCGGGATGCCGACCCCGTGTGTTTTTCACACGTGTGCAAATTGATTTCCACACGTGTGCAAATGGATTTTCACACGTGTGCAAATGTATTTTCACAGGTGTGGAAATGAAACTGAAAGGGGCTTATTAGGAAATAGAGGCCAGAATGTCTTCGATAATCTTCCTGTCGTTGCTCAGGCGCGGCACTTTGTGCTGTCCGCCCAGTTTGCCGTGAGCCTTGAGCCAGGCGTCGAAGGTGCCGGGGGGTGCAGCGATGACTTCAAGATGCTGGAGGGTGATGTCGTGGTAGCGCTTGGCGTCGTAGTCGGAGTTGATGCGGCGGAGGGCATCGTCGAGCCGCGCGGCAAAGGCGGCCGTCTGTTCGGCCGATACTTCTGTGTCAGTAAATTCTACGAGCCATTGGTGGCGGCACTTGCCCTCGGCGTTCATGAAGACGGGGGCTGCCGTGTAGTCCTTCACTTGCAGGCCAGTGGCGCGGCAGGCCTCCATGAGGCCCTGCTCGGCATTGTCCACCATGAGTTCCTCGCCGAAGGCATTGATGAAGCATTTCGTGCGACCGCTTATGAAGAACTTGTAGGGGCGCGTCTGGGTAAAGCGCACGGTGTCGCCTATCTGGTAGCGCCACAGGCCGCAGGAGGTGGTGATGAGCATGGCGTAGTTGCGTCCGGGCTGAACTTGCCAGAGGGGGATGGGAACACCGTCGGCCTGCTGGCTGCCGTCCATGTCGATAAACTCGTAGAAGCAGTCGTAGTCGAGCATGAGGAGCATGGCGAGGTCGTCGGGCGAGGATTGCAGGCCGAAGAAGCCTTCGGAGGCGTTGTAGGTCTCCATATATTGCATCTTGGGTGAGCGGATGAGGCCTTTGTATTGCTCGCGATAGGGCGTGAAGGCTACGCCGCCGTGCCAGAACACCTCGAGGTTGGGCCAGATGTCGGAGAGGTTGTCGGTGCCGCCGAGTTCCATGACGCGTTTGATGACGGCCATCATCCATGAGGGCACGCCGGAGAGGGTGCGCACGTCCTGGCGGAGGGCGGCCTGGGCGATACGCTCGCGTTTTTCCTCGAAGTCGGAGAGCAGGGCGATGTCCTTGGAGGGCGTGCGCATGATGTTCACCACGGGATTGATGTTTTGGATGAGCACTGCGCTGAGGTCGCCGCTGCGCGAGGCGTGAGCATCCTGCACGGGGTCGAAAGAGCCGCCGAGGATGAGCGAACGGCCGTCGAAGATGCGTGCGTCGGGGCGGTTTTGGAGGTAGAGGGCTACGGCGTCGGTGCCGCCCTTGTAGTGGAGGCGCCGGAGGCCCTGCTGCGTCACGGGGATGAACTTTGAGCGGTCGTTGGTGGTGCCGGAGGATTTGGCAAACCAGCGGCAATGGCCGGGCCAAAGGATGTCGGGGGCGCCGTGGCGCATCCGGTCGATGTCTTCCTTGTGGCTCTCGTAATCGCCTACGGGAACGCGGAGGGCGAAGTCTTCGTAGGAATGAATTCCGGCGAAGTCGTGGTTGCGGCCAAAGACGGTGCCGGCGGCCTGTTTTACCAGACGCGCGAGCACTTCGCGTTGTATCTGTTCCGCCTCGTCGGTGTAGCGGGCTATCTGCTGCTGCCGGCGGTGGAAGAAGGGACGGGAGAGTTGAGTGAGCATAGGTGAGGAGTTGAGAGACCCCCAACCCCCTTAAAGGGGGCTTTCTATGAGAGTCAAAGGTTTTATTACTTAATCATCATCGTCAGCCCACAGGACTTGGTGGCGCGTGTCGGCCACGCCCTCCTCTTCGCTTCCGCCATAGTCGATGATGATACTGCCCGCCAGCACGGCGGTGTGGTGAAGTATGTTAAGAAGGTCGGTGCAGGGAGTGATATAGTCGTTGCGCTTCATTTCAAAAGAACTTTTACTGATTTACCACTGGCTGTGCGGAAGATGTTGAGGCCGCGCTGAGGGGCGTTGAGGCGCTGGCCCTGGGTGTTGAAGATGCCTATGGTTTCTTCCTTCAGGCTCGGCGAAAGCGGAGTAATGCCTTCTGGCTTCGGGCCAAAGATAATGCTCAGGGCGGGGGCTGAGGCACCGGCGGTGGCATCGGGGCCAGTGAAGTAGGAGCGATAGGCGCCCACGGTGAGTTTCTTGGTGGCGTTCTTCACCTGGCCGCCGCTGATGTAGTAGAGCGTGGCGAGGTCGGCGGGTTTGGTGAATTCTTGTTCTATGTTGGAGCCTAGCATCGTCCAGTCTCCGATGGTGACGGGGCGGGAAGTGATGCATAGTTCATTGAAGGCATCGGTGGCAAGGTTTTCGTTGCAGCCGAGGAACTCGTAGTCACCTGTGCCGGTGGTGACGAAGAGGGCGGGGGTGCCGCCTTTCAGCACATCAACGGGAGAGAAGGTCACTTTCTCCTCGCCGTCGTCAATGCCAGTCAGCACATAGAACTGCACGCTGTCGTTGCTGGCCACGTCGTAGGGGAGCACGATGGTGCCGGTGGTGGAGGAGAGGGTGCGGGTGTAGTGCACGCCCTTGCCTTCGCCTTCCTGACCGATGAAGGAGAGCGGCGTGTTCATATCGGCAAGGTTCTGCTGCCAGGGCAGGTGGTGGTCGGGATTGTTGTCCTCGGCGTTGAGCTTGTAGCAGAGGGTGCCGTTATTGAAATCGTAGATATTAAAGGTGTCCACACCTTCCTGTTCACGCTCTCCGGTGCCGTAGGCATCCCAGTTGTAGCAGAGGGTGATGTTGTCAGTGCCGTTCACGAAGAACTTGCCGGTGCGATAGGGTTGCAGACCGGTGGTGCTGCTTACTACATTGTTTATATTCCAGCAGCGCGTCACGAGGGCATTGCTCTTGGTGGCGGCGCAGATGGCAGCGCTCTCGCCCGTAGTGGTATATTCGCCCTTGCTTGTGGCGGTAATGAGGCCGGCGTTGTAGCAGTCGCTCAGCACAAGTTGCATATTTTCGTCGAAATAAACGGCACCGAGGATACCGGCCACGTTGAAGGAGCCCGTGACCTTCGCCTGATTGCCGCAGCCTATGATGCGCACCGAACCGATATTGCCATCGGGCACGCGGACGCAGCCGGCAATGCCGCCCACGGCGTTCTGCGTGCTGGTGACGGAGGAGTGAGAACCAAGGATGACGTCGTGAATCTCCGTGCGCATACCGAGGGTGCCGAAGAGACCGGCGTCGCGGTGTGTCACGCTGCACTTCAGATGGTCTATCTTATGGCCGCCGCCGAAGAAGAGTCCGTAGAAGGGTTTGCTCCCCGTGCCGATGGGCTGCCAGTTCTGCGTCGGGTCGAGATCTATGTCGTTGTAGAGGTAGGCGACGAAGGTCTGAGCCTCTTTAGTACGCCCGTTCACGGTATTGGCGAAGCTGATGAGTTCCTCTGCCGTGCCGATGGCATAGCGGCCTTGCAGGTCATCCGAAGTTACGAGATGGTGGTCGTCCAGCAGCACGGGGAAGTCGTCTTTGCTTTCCGTTTCGGTTTCTTTGAGGTTCTGGCGCCACGGGCCTCCGCTCTGGCCCTGGTTGAGCCACCAGGCCACTTCGCCGGAGGCCAACTGCTCTTCCGTCACCTTGATGCGGCCGCCGCTGGTGGGGTCGTAGCGGTCGGATTTCAGGTAGTTGTTGTTCCAGCCGGATTTCTCCTGATAGCCGAAGATGGGGTGGACTTCTTCTTCATAGTCACCCTTTACTTCGCCTACGTTGAGGCAGTTTTCTACACGGCTGCTTTTGAGTATGCCTACGATGCCGCCCAGACGGTAGGAGCCCTGCACGTGTCCGCGGTTGAGGCAGTTGGTGATGCGGACACCCTCGGTGTCGGCTTCCGCGACTCCCACTATGCCGCCCACGCCGTTGTCGCGGGCCATACAGGTGCCGTAGTTGGAGCAGCACGAGAAGGTGCCGCCCTTTGCCGAACCGCAGATGCCGCCCAATTCATCGTGGCCCGCAGCGAGGCCTGCGATGGTAAGCACGGTGCCTACCACGAAAGCGGATACGGCCACGACAATGGCTAACGGCGGGAAACTCTCAGTAATGATGAAGGGCACCCAGATACTCAAGGGGGATATACCTATCGTGGTGAAAAAGCCCGTCACCCATGTCCAGCGGCATTCTTTAATCTTTTCAGCGACGTCGGCCATAATGGCATCCTTGTCTTCGATGAAGACTTCTTCGGCGCAGTGTACCACCATGCCGGAGTTAAGGCAGTGGTCGAAGTTGCTGTTTATGCTGTAGCCTGTAAGGCCGCCTACGCGGTCGTCGTTGGCACCCACCAGGGCAAAGTTGTAGCAATAATCAAAGGTGTCGCCTGTGGAGCAACCTACGAGACCTCCGCTGTATGCGTTGTTGTACAAGGCGTTGCCGTCGGCAAACACGGATACTAGTTCGTTGGTCAGACATTTAATATATGTACAGCCAGACGATTCGCCCACGAGGCCACCGGCATACATGCCGTCCACCGTCACGTCGCTGTTGCCGCACATTACCTCGGTGAAGTGGCAGCTCGTCGCTTTGCCGGCCAGGGTGCCGGCGCGGTTGTCGTCGGCAAACACCGAGATGTCTGCCAGGTTGACTTTCTCTATTGTACAGTAGCTCATCGTGCTGCAGAGGGCGCCGCGGTTGTCCTCGCTCTCGCTCTCCACGCGCATATTGCTAAAGATGACGTTCTTAATCGTGGCGTTGTCCAAGGTCTGGAAGAGCGGGTCCTTATGCGCCGTATTCTTTTTATCCTTGAAGATGCAGAACATACTCATCTGGCCCTTCTCGTCCACCGACTTTCCGTCGATAGTGCCGGAGAAGGTTGTCGTAATCGTAGGCTGTGCCGTCATATCAATGTTGGCCGTCAGTACGATATAAGCTTTGGCGTTGTCATTGATAGCACTCACCAATTCTGCTGCTGAGGACACCTTCACGGCGTCATCAGGAACCTCCGCTGTATCAGCTACAGCGGTCACTGCACTCATTATGACGAGTGCGGCAAGGAAGAGAATCCTTTTCATCTTATCTTGTTTTTAGTTTGTTTTTTTCTAGAGTTTCTGGTATTTCTAGAGTTTCTAGTATTTCTAGAGTTTCTAGCTTTTCTAGAGGTATGCTATTTCCCTAAAACTTTCTTTCCTCCCACGATATACAGGCCCTTCGTCAGTGACTTGTCCGTGATGCGGCGGCCTTGCAGGTCGTAGCATCCCTTGCTCTCTTTGGCGAAGGTTGAGGAGATGGCAGGAGCCTCTATTCCCGTAACGTCATAAGGCTTGTCGCTCATTGTCACGATGGCTTCATACAAGCGCAGGGGCTTGTCTTCAGGAGCGCTGACGTTCACTTCGCGGGCCAGGGGGTCGGCGGCCATAGAGAGCACCTCGATGCCGTTTTGCGAGAGTAGCGTCACGTTTTCGGCCTCGCCCAGTTGCTGGATGCGCACGGTGGCCTGTTCGCCTTTTGCAATCTCGTTGTAGGTGTAAGCCACCCCGTCGGTCACCATTACCAAGGGCAGTCCGTCCTTATCTACGGCTTCGGGCACCGTGAGGGCGAAGAAGGGCTCAATCTCGTAGAGGCGCAGCCACTTGCTTGTGTTGGCCGACTGGTTGTAGAGGCGCACGTATCTGGCGGGGAGGTTCTTGCCGTCGAAGTCCAGCACCTTGCATTCATTGGAGTATTCCTTCATGTCGTTGATGGTGAAGGAGGTCTTGCTCTTGCCCAGTATCATCAGTTTTGTCCAGGTCTTGCCGTCGGTACTGATTTCCACGCGTCCGGTGTTCATATAGTCGCCGTTGACGGTGCCGATGGCCACGCGCACCCTGCTGATGGGCACTTCGTGGGAGAGTGTCAGCATGAAGGCATCGCCCGTCACCTGGTTCTTGTTCTTCGTGAACCACGTGGTGTAGTCGCCGTCGGTGAGGTACTTCACTTCGTGGCCGCCGTAGTCGTTGCCGTCGGGCACGCTCACGTCAGAGATGGAGGGGTCGGCGATGGTAGTGATGGTCAGCACGCTCTTGGTGAGTTTGAAGTAGTCAGTCTTGTCGCCGGTGTTCACCACGATGAAGTGGCGCATGGGCTCTGCGGGCTGTTCGCCGATGGCCAGGGTTTTCCATTCCCTTCCATCTACGGAGCAGCGCAGTTCGCGGCCTTGCAGCAGGGTGTCCTGCACGCTGACGGTGGCCAGACGGGCTTCGGGCAGCGACAGGCCGGCATACTGCTGCGGCTCGAATTTCTTCGTGGCAAGGGCTATGCTGTATGTATCGTTAGTGACGGATGTTGTGGCGGTGTAGCCGGCGTTGGTGATGAAGGTGGCCTTGGTGCCCTTGGTGGGGATGAAGCCCTTCACGGCGCTTGTCTTCAGCGTCTCCAGCGCAGCGCCCAGCACTTTGTTGGCGGGCTTGGCGCGATGATAACCCACGTTGGTGTAGTTCATGCCTTCCAGCGTGGTGACTTCATAGTCGGTGCTTTCGTCAAACTCCTCCATAGCGTTCAACTGCTCCACGTACGTCAGCCACTTCTCTTCGTTCAGTGCGCCGTCCCCGGTGGTGTTGTCCATATCCTTGGCGGCATAGAGGCCCTGTGCGGTCTGCAGCATAGCGTGCAGTTTCAGCAGCCAGGGGCGCAGGTCGTTATAGAGCAGGCGGTCGCTCTCCGTCTCGCTGTCCTTCAGCGCCATAATCTTGTCGCAGGCTTCCAGCAGCGGCGTGATTTTCTTGTTGGCACTGGCGGTGGTAAGGGAGCCGGTGATGCCGCCGGCGGGGTCGTTGATGGTGAGGTAGGGGGCGAGGGTCTTCAGGGCCTCAGCCTTTTCGCTGTCGCGCATGATGAAGGGGAAGGCCGCTTCCCAGGAGTCTTTGTTCTTGAAGCCTGCGCAGTGCCAGGCATAGTCGGCCACGGAGAAGAGGGGAATCTTCGCCACCTCACCCTGTTGCATCGGGTTGCTCACGATGCCGAAGCCGCGGTTCTGCATATTGGCGGGCAGCGTGGCACTTCCGCTCACGGCGGGCATATCGGCAAAGTTCTGGTACATATCCATCGGGTAAATCTGCGAGTCGGCGTTGTCGTTGCAGGGGTAGTTCCACCACCAAGCCACCTCGCGGCCCAGATACTGCGCCGTGTTGTTGTAGTCGTTCACGTTGGGCACGCTCCACACGCCGCGTCCCGTAGTATATACCGTCACGTAGTCCGGCGTGGCACTCAGCGCCTTGAAGAACCTCTCAAACTGGTCCTGGCTGGCGGCAAAGTCGCGGCAGTAGATTTGCGGCACGAAGTGCAGGGGGCGCACCGTGTCGGTAGCGGCGGTGCCGGCCTTGTTGAAAGTTGTCTCAATGGTCTTCTGCAACTCCGTCAGGCGGTCGGCGTTGGTCTTCATGTCCTCGTCCGACGAGGGAATGCTCACGTCATCAACGAACACGCCGAACTGCCTCACGCCCAGCTTGTGCATCATTTTGAACTTGTTCATAATGTCCGTCACCACCGTGCTGCTTCCCACGAAGTTGTTGCCCGGGTGAATGGCCCAGATGAAGTTCACCTTCGTCTCCTGGCTCTCCTGGGCCAGTTCCTTCACCATGTTCTGGCTCAGCCATCCGCCCTTTTCCTGTTCGGCGGTGATGGAGGTGGGGTAGGCCGTCTTCCAGTTGCTGGAGTGGTAGGGGTCGCTCTTTGCGCCGTAGAGATAGGTGTTCATCTTCATTCTCATCATGAAGCGCATCAGGTCCTTCTTCACGGCCACACTGTAGGGGTAGCCGTAGTATCCCTCCACGATGCCGCGCTGCCGCTGGTCGGCAAAGTCGTGGATGAGCGTCGTGGGCATAGCCTCGGCGGGAGCCTGGTCCAGCATCTGTTCCAGCGAGGCCAGGCCGTAGAACACGGCATCGGTGTGCTGGCCCAGGATGGTGACCTCTGCCAGTCCGCTTCCGTCGGCTTCCACCGTAAGGTTGTGAGCGTCGTACTTGTTGGCCACTGCCACGCGGTTGTCCACGCGGAGGTAAATCACGCTCTTTCCGCTTTCCGCAGCGTTGGCAAAGGAGCCCGTCAGTCCGTGGTCCTTCAGCACCTGCAGGGCGCGGGCCTTCGTGGCCTCATCAATGGCGGCGTCGGCCACGAGTGTCACGCTGGAGGTAAGTTTGGCCGTCCCCCCCTTGTTCGTCATCTGTTGCGGCACGGGGTAGATGGTGTACTGGGCCTGCCCCACCAGGGCGGCGGCCATCAAGCAAAGAGTAAGAATACTTTTTTTCATTTTAATATTAGTTTTAGTTTTAGTTTTCGTTTTTGTTATCTCTTCTTTCCGAACGTCACGTTCATTCCCACATACACGTCGGCACTGTTTCCCAGCGGTACGCAGGGCTTGCCCAGTTTGCCTATGTAGTGGTCCATGCCCACGAAGAGGTTGAAGCCCTTCGGCTTGACGTTCACCACGGCGCCCCACGACTTCCCCAGCGTGCCGGTCGAGGCGCTCACGCTCATCTCCAGGAAGTCCACGGGCTGGAGGTTCAAGCTCAATCGTTCTTCGTTCCATCTGCAGGGCTTCATCAGGCGCGAGGTGCTCAGCAGGCCCACCTTCAATCGCTTGTAGAAAGGCATGGCATACGCCACGCCCACGTTCAGCGTAGCGCCCAGTGGCGTCACCGTCATCTTCGATTTGTCGGCCTGCACGGTGTAGAACTGCGCCATATCGTCCAGCAACTGGTTTTTCTGGTCCCTGAAGGGAATGTCGCCCTCGTGGCCTTTCACGCGGATGTTGTGGAAACCGTCAAAGGTGAAGGGTTGCCCCATATTGCCGGCTCGCTTCGTATTGTCCCAGCCTATGAAGCCGAGGTCCGTCACGGCGGCACTCAATTCCAGACCGTTCAGCAGCCCTTTGAACTTATATTCCATGCCGAGGTCGAAGGCCACGCCGCCGCCCGACAGGCTTACTTTCCGCGGGCCCCATTCCACGTTGTTGAAGTCCACGCATTCGTAACTCTCGCCCGTGGTCTTGTAGGTCTTCGTCTGCGGGGTGCCCCACGCGAAGCCTTTATGGCTCACGTCCACTTGGGCCTGACCGCTCACCGTCCATTGCTCGGGGCTTTCCAGATTCAGCCGCAGGTCCTTGAAGGAAGCCTTGCCGCTGGTCATGCCCCACAGGAATTTCACTTTGGCGCCCAGCCTGAAGTGCTTGTTCACCTGCCGGCTGTGTCCGATGCCCACTTCGCCCCAAGCCCGGGCGTAGATGTCGCCGTCGCCCACGTTGTAGTCGCGGTTCTTCAGTTCCTTCATCATCGTGAACATCTCTCCCGGCAGGTTCATTCCGGCTTCCTTGCGCAGGTTGACGCTCACCGTCGTGAAGCCGCCTCTGGCATGGAATCCCACGCCCAGCAACTGTGCATTGAAACTTGCCGTCAGCTTGTTCCGTTCCGGGAAGTTCAGGTCGCTCTGTGCCACTGCCGGATGGAGGAAGGTCACTGTCTTCAGCGTCCCGTCCACTGTCCGTGGCATGATGAAGTTGTCTATGCGCGTGTTGCCGTTGAGGCCTATGCCGCTCTGGCCTGCGCCGGGTATGCTGATGTAGTTGCGCTCGCTGTCAAAGGCGGGGTTCTGCGTATGCCGCGTAGCCACGCCGTCCATAAAGTACGTTGCCGTCTGCGCCGTCAGCGTCAGGCTGGCCAGGGAGAGGCCCAGCACAAGGAGTTGTCGTCGTGTTCTCATAGCGTCAGTTGGCATTAATGGTTATTCCGCCCACCAGGCCCACCCTTACGTGGTGCAGGCGTATCTTCGAGTCAGCCGAGATAAGTTCCGAGGGATAGTCGCCCGTCGTCATTTCCGCCTCTGCCTTAAGGTGGTGCAGTTTCTGCGCGCCGTTGCTGCCGTCCATGAAATTGTTCAGGCGGAAGGGCGCCACGGCTTTCAGGTGTAGTTCTATCGGGTGTCCCTTTATCATGGCCGGCACGAAGGCCTTGTCTATCACGAGGCCCTCGATATCATTGCCCGCTTCGTCCAGCAGGTGGCCCGTCACGCTCAAGTCCAGCGCAATGTCGTTGTCCGCCGTCGCCTCCACCACGATTTCTTCGGGCTGCAGGTCAGCGTAGTCGGCCAGTTCGAAGGCCAGGGAGTCCGTTTCGCCGCGGGCAATCAGGTGGAAGTCAGGACCGAACATAAACGGCACGAAGATGCCGAACCTGAAGCGCATGCTGAAGAATTGCCCGGCCAGTTCCGGGTGCAGCGTCTCGCTCTTCACGTCGCCCGCTTCCACTTCCACGTGGTGGGGAATCTTCCTCACGAGTTCCGAGAGGCCGGCGCTGTGCACATACTGCGCACCGTGCATTTCCCTCTCCCATCTCACGGGTTCGCATTCCGCCAGACAGATGCGCTGCGTGCTGTTTGCAGCGAACGATACCTCGTCCGTCACGCATTCCTTTATTATTTCCCCGGCCGCATCGTACGTGCGGATGGTGAAATGCGTAGTCACCGTGCATGGCGATTCGTTCTTCGTCGTCACGAAGACCATAGGATTTTCCAGGTCCAGCACCACGTCGTCCTCCTTCATAAAGTCCGGCATGCTGCCCAGCGAGATATTCCGCTTCCACACCTCAACCTTTTCCAGCGTCTCGCTTCCTGCCGGCACCTTCATCGTGAAGTCATACCGGCCGGTCTCATTTATGGGGTCTTCGTCCGGCACGTACACGGCATAGTACCGTCCGCCGTCCGGCAAATCCATAAACCTTATCGTGCGTGTCGGGTACACAAAGCCCCGCAGCATAATGTCGCCCGTGCAGTTGTAGGGTGTCCACAGCGTGTCCGACCCGAATTTCAGCGTCATATCCATATCCCGCACGTCATACCCTTCTTCAAAGCACGACGCCAGCATAAGACATAAAGCCAGTGCGCCCAGTAGTTTTGTTTTCATATCTTCTCGACGGTTGTCTGTTGTCCTTTATTTATAGATACGCGTATATATGCATACGCGTATGCACACACTTTGAGGCCGCAAAGTTACGAAGAAATTCCCGTCCGGCCAAATACTTTCATCATTTTAACAAAATCCCGACCCCGTCTGGAGACCTTTCGGCACAGACCTGTCAGTCTTTTTATTTTTATCAAGAATTTAAGAATTTAAGAATTACCTTGTTTGCCTTTTTGTTAAGAATTCTTATGAATTGCTGCCTGATGCAGCAGAAATCCTTGCGGACAACAATTCAGCAGTGCCCGGCACTGCGTAATTCCCCCAAAACTCCCTTCAGAAGGATAACGAAAAAGATTCCTTAATTCTTTAATTCTTGATAAATAAAATATATTGCAGATGACTTCCTTAACAAGAAGGCAGACGCTCTCCCTCATGCCGCCCGTACCTTCCGAAGAAGGACTCTCTTATTGCCGAAATTGAACACGCTGCTTGTCATTTTGCCCCCAGTTCTACGCCAAAACGCACATTTTCTCAAAAAAAGTGCCCAAAAACTTTGGCTGTTTCCCAAAAACTCCTTATTTTTGCACCCGCAAACGACGGGATGCCCGTCTGCGAGCACGCACTCTTAGCTCAGTTGGTAGAGCAACTGACTCTTAATCAGTGGGTCCAGGGTTCGAACCCCTGAGAGTGTACAAAAAGAGAAGCAAGATACGTCTTGCTTCTCTTTTTTGTTTTCACCCCTCATAACGAAAATATCTGTCCGCACTGGAGCCCGTTTTTACCATTTTCTATAAAAACGAGCATTGGTGCGGCATGAGAGAAACCGGGCGTTTTTTTAACAAATTTTGAGGCGACGGAACGGGGGAAATGTGGCGCTTTTTTATTAACTTTGCACTCACAATTCCACCTCAAAAACACAAAAAATAGCGCCAAGGCGCATCAATACTATGAACAAGGAAATTTTAAAGGAAAAAATCCAAGAAGCAAACCTGGGAAGGCTGCTGGATGCCAACCGTGAGACTATGAAAACACTGACTGACAACTTCGACGAAGACCTCGTGCGCCTTCTTCTCCTCCGTGCCAACGAACTGGAAAAAGAGACCGACGATCCGTGGGGCGAACGCCGGGAGGTGAGACCCACTGAGGCCGTGTGGGAGAAAATCAAATGGGCCTGCTGGCATAAGCCCGCCTATTTTAACGACATCGACCCCTCTCATCCCCTCCCGACCCCTGCCGTCGCAGCCCCCGAGCCGGAAGAAGCAAGCCCTGCCGCCCCTTCGCGCGCGGCGGAAGCCATCGTCGTGGGGCCGTGCGTCGGCAAGGACGACGTGCCGTCCCCCAGCCGCAAGGACAAGGCCCTCGTACGCACCATGGTGGAGAAGGCAAAGCGCGTGTTTCTCACCCAGCTCGACTACGTCAACGCCGTAGCCATGCTCCTCAGCGTGGTGAACTGTCCCGAGGAGGCCGAGGAACTCTACGCCTTCATCGAAGACCGCCAGGCCGTGCGCGTGAACAACACTTATAACTTCAGCGCGGGAGCGCAAAACGTGGAACACTTAACCCATCAGCAAAATCATTATGGCAGATAATAAAACCTATAATTTCTACAAAGGCTCGCAACATGTGGAGCACATTGATAATCAGGTGAACAACTACAATTACTACGGCTCCCAGTCCCCCTCCGAAGAAGAGGTGGCTGACGCCGCGCCCGACGATGCCGTGGTGCTGCCCGTGCCCCCCGACGTGTGGGAGCGCCTCAGGGAGGAAGGCGTGGTGGACGAGGAAAACCTCCCCGTGGGGTCCAACACGGAGAAAGTAGTCCTCGCCCACGTGCTGGGCGACCTCTACGGCATCGACGGCTGGGCGCCCTTCGAGCGTGCCTGGCGCATCCCCCACCTGCGCACGTATTGGCAACGCGCGTTGGGCTTTACGAAGACCGACAGATTGCTATCCCAATATCGCAATAACTTAGATCGCCAGTCCTCCTGGCGATCTTTTTTTATGCCTACGCTGTTACTACGTAGGCATTTTTTGTTTGGAGCAACCCGTACCTTTGCACCCGTCTTCGAAGACCAACGGGCCGCCGCCCT
>JAZRYH010000013.1:0-34694 GCA_045600685.1 Alloprevotella sp.
AAAGGGAATACCTATTATATAAAAAGCCTCACCCCGAGCCCCACGCCGAGCCCCACCCCGTCAGAGCCACCCCGAGCCCCACCCCGTCAGAGCCACCTGCGGTGCTCTGACACCCCTCCCCCATAGGGAGGGGAAGATACTCCTAAAGATAATATCACCCATAATAAACCATTAACCTATAGAGGTATTCTCCCCCTCCCTCCCCCATAGGGAGGGGAAGATACTCCTAAAGATAATATCACCCATAATAACCATTAAACATTTGCCTTACCTATAGAGGTATTCTCCCCTCCCTATGGGGGAGGGGTGTCAGAGCACCGCAGGTGGCTCTGACGGGGTGGGGCTTTATCTTTTCCTATGCTTATTCCTCTCCTTGCCCTCATTGTCGGCCTTATCGTAGGCTATATCCTCGCCCATCACCAAGTGGGCGAACTCAAGCGTCAGCACACTGAAAATCTTCAGCATCAGGAACAGCAGTATGCCCAGCATGTTGCCGAGCTTCGCCAGCAGGTAGAACACGAAGAGGAGCAGGCCGACAAGCGTATCGCCGAGCTCCGGCAGCAATACGCCGCCCGTCTCTCCGAACTCCAGCAGCAGCACCGCCAGGAGATGGAGCAGCACATAGCCCTCATCAAGGAGCAGCTCAAGTCCTCCACCGAGGCCGTGCTCAAGGAGCGCAGTCAGGAACTCTCCGCTGCCAACGGCGAGCAACTCGCCAAAATCCTCAATCCCCTCCAGACCGGCATACGCCATATGCAGGAAGCCGTGGAGAAGAGCCAGCAGGCCCACACCGAAGGCCTCGCACGCCTCGACCAGAGCTTCAAGCTCGGCATGGAGCAGGCCCAGCGAATCGGCGAGCGGGCCGACCGCCTCACAAACGCCCTCACCGCCGAAAACAAATCGCAGGGCAACTTCGGCGAGCTCCAGCTCCGCCAGCTCCTCGAGCAGATGGGCCTCGAGCCCGGCGTGCAGTTCACCGAGCAAGCCACCCTCCGCGACGACGAAGGCCGCACCCTCCACAACGCCGACACCGGCCAGCGTATGCAGCCCGACGTCATACTCCATTTCCCCGACGAGCGCGACGTCGTCATCGACGCCAAAGTCTCCCTCACAGCCTATGTAGATTACCAAAACGCCACCGACGACGCCGCGCGCGACGCCTCCCTCCAGCGCCATCTGGCCAGCGTGCGCCAGCACGTCCGCGAACTCGCCGGCAAAAACTACAGCGCCTACATACACACCGGCCGCGTGCGCCTCGACTACGTCATCATGTACGTCCCCTACGAGAGCGCATTCCTCCTTGCCCTCCAGGCCGACCCCTCGCTCTACAGCCAGGCCTTCTCCCAGGGCGTAATGATTACCTCCACGCAGAACCTCTACGCCCTTCTGCGCATGATAGAAATCAGTTGGCGCCAGCAGCGGCAGGTGCAGAACCAGGAAAACATCATGAAGGCCGCCGCCGCCATCGTAGAGCGCGTACAGCGTTTCTACGAGCGCTTCCTCACCGTGCAGGAGCAGTTCACCAAAGCCCAGCGCGCCTTCTCCGACCTTGAGAAGACCATAGCCCCCACCGGCCCCAGCATCATCACCTCCGCCAACCAGCTCATCAAGTACGGAGCCCAGAAGCCCAAAGCCTCCAAGGCCGGTCGCGAACTCCCCGCTCCCGCCGATGAAGACGCCGAGACCCTTCCCGCTGATGCCCCCGCCGTTCCCTCCGACGGTTCCTCCCTTCACGCTGACAGTTACTCTAATATAACCGCCGACTCCACCGTCCCTGCTGACGACATCGCCGTCTCCACGGCCGTTTCTTGATAGAGCATTGGCTGGAAGCCAGTACCTTGGGAGAGGAACTTATGGTGTCCTGTCTCTGGAGGTACTGGCTTCCAGCCAGACATAGAGAGTCCTTAACAACCCGAGACTTCGTCCCGGGTTACTCAAAAGTAGAGGCTTCCAGCCTCCATCCTCAAAGGCCCGCTTGGGATATGAAATCCGTTTTTTTGTTATTGCTGTCCGGGGAAAATTGAATTCTCTTACCATTGGGCTGAAGGCCCTTAATTGTAGAGCCTAGGGCAGAGTGACCGAAGGGAACGTCGCCCTAGGGTGCAGGTGAGATAACCAAGCGCCGCCGCAACGCGGCTTAATTGTTTCGGGGCAGCGCCCCAATGCACTGGCCTGAAGGAGCCCCCCCCCTCCGGCGCTTCGCGCCACCTCCCCCCAAGGGGAGGAATACTTACCCAGCGTCTGCAATCAAAAACCTAGGGCGGCGTTCCCTTCGGTCACTCTGCCCTAGGCTAGGATGTTTCGGGCTTTCAGCCCTTTCATAAAGGGTAAGCCCCTACTATTGGTAATCACTCAAATTACCTGCTTTCTCAAGCGATACGAAAGATTTCATTCTTTTTCCCCGGACAGCAATGGTTTTTTCTTATCCCGCAGCGACCGCGGCGGCTCCCTTTTCACGATGAAGCCTCGGAGAACGGCGCGGCCCACGGCCGTGAGGGCGCGCAGTTAAACCTTTACTTTAACTGAACGGACGTAGGCAAAAAATTCTTGTCAAGATTTTTTACATTTTTCGTGCGTTTTTTGGGCGATTTTTGGCCGTGGAGACGAGCGCGCGGAGGCTCGGACGGAAAAAACGCGATTTTTAAGACGCCGTTATGCGGCTCATTTATAAGCGCTTAAGTCCAGAAGGATTTTTGCGGTAGTCTCTTCGGGGGCGCTACACCCGCCTTTAAGCGCGAAAAACGGCCGCCGCGCGATGTCGTTTTTGCGATTTTTTTCGGAAATTTGTCCCTTTTAGCAAAAACTAAAGCCCTTTCAGTTGAAACCATCCCCCTTTCAGTTGAAATTATCTCCCTTTTATTTCGTCCGATGTCCCATTAAATTTTTCCGATGTCCCTTTTAGTTTTGCGTAAAATAGGGTATCGGGAAAAATGAGGGGGGGCGACGGAGAAAAAAATGACGGGGCGGCGCGCGTTTTTCGGCTAAGTGCGCGTTTAGGTCGCACAGCGCTGCGTTTTCTCCTTTTTTCGCTTTGTCAAGATTTTTTACACTTTCAAATGAACCGCCATGAACAATTACGGTCCTCCGAACAGATGCGCCGCAATAAAAATTTGCCGCCTCCCGCTCCGAGCAATACATACGGAAAAGGGGGCGCACTCCGCTCCCTTTTCGCCTCCCGTTTCTGGAAAAAATAGTGAACTATTTTTTCCAGAAACGGGAAGTAATGTCGGTGAGGACTCCGCTGGTGCGGTCCACACGGTAGAAGCGCTGATTGGTGGTGCGGCTGTTGAGGGGACCGAGAGCGGCCGTCCAGGGGCCGAGCTTCACATAGTCGAACTTATGCACGGGGTAGCCCTCGGGCAGTTCCTGACGCCCGCTGTACCAGCCCACTTTGATGGCGGGGAAGGCCGTGCGGAGGGCATCGGCAAGAAGGCTCAACGCCATAGGGTCGTTGTCGCCGCCCTGGAAACCTACACAGGTGATTTCGGCAGCATAGTCTCCGGCAAGGGCGAGCAGGCGTTCGGCGGTGAGTTCGTCGCCTATGTTTTCGGCAAGGAAGGCGGAGTGGCAGCCGGGGCAGTGGTTGGGACAAAGGCTGAGGTTTATGGCCAGCGTGACCTCGTCGGGGTATTCCTGAAAGACGATGTCGTGGTTGACGTATTTGATCATTTTATACAAAAAAAGCAAGCCACGGGACACGAGCCTACACGAGGGGAGGTGTGTCGCCGTAGCCTGCTGGATGAATGGATGGGAAAATTCTTACTTGAGAGCGGCCTCTATCTGCGTTGACTTCACGTTGCCGTAGTAGCGGCGCTCGGCTTCACGCTGACGGTCGAGGGAGAAGTTGGAGACGCGCTTCAGGTAGCCGATGATGCGGGTGAGGTAATCCACGTCCGTGCTCTTGCAGTGGGGGCACTGCTTGAGGTAACGCTTGTCAATGTGTCCGCAGCTGTTGCAGAGGGTGTTGGGAACGTTGAAGGTGAAGTAGTTCGTGCCTTCCTTGGCGGCTACGCGGAGGAGCTGGCGGTACTGACCCTGGGAGAGGTGCTCGTCGAGGTTGCAGTGGAGGGCGCTGCCGCCGGTGAGGTGCTCTACATAGCGGCGGCCGTGGAGGCGGAACTTCTCAATGACGTCGGTGTTGACGTCTTCCACAACGTAGAAATAGGAGTTGTAGCAGTCGCGGGGCACGAAATAGCCGTCCTCATGGTCCCACTTGGCATGCTTCACGCCAACGTTCTCGGCGGGAATCATCTCGCAGTTGAAGAGTACGTCCTTGGTGCGGTACTGCTTGTTGTACTTCTCCACGATGCCGAGGACGTTCTGCACGAACTCGCAGTACTCCTCGTTGTTGCTGATGGTCATACCGAGGCTCTCGGCGGCCTCTACGAGACCATTGACGCCGATGGTGAGGTACTGGCGGTTGATAGTGATGTAGCCGGCATCGAAGAGAGGCAGCATGCCCTTCTCCTTGAGCCACATGAGGTTGGCATTATAGGCGAGCTGCACCTTGTGGCAGAGGTCAACGATTTCGGAGAGGTATTCGGCATAGGGCTTACCCTCGCGGGTGGCCTGCTGGATGCAGCGGTTGAGGTTGATGGTGAGCACGCTCTTGGAACCCGTGCTGACGCCGCCGGCGCCGAGGGTGTAAGAGAAGCCGTTGTCCTGGATTTCGTTGCGCAGGCGGCAGCAGGAAGCGAGGGAGTCGGCATTGTCGCTCATATAGGTGAAGAAGGAGTGACCCTCGGAGTACATCTGTGCGGTGAGGTCGCCGTATTCGGCATCCTTGCACTCGCCTTCTTCGGTGAGCAGGGCCATGGTCTCGACGGGGAAGGTGAGGACGGTCTTGGTGCGCTCCTTGTTGAACCACGTCATGAAGCGCTTCTGCAGCCAGGAGAGGGCCTCCCAGTGAGGCTGCGAACCGTCGGGGAAATAGAAGTTGCCGAAGATGCTCTCGAAGTAGAACTTGTCGTAGTAGGAGATGTTCCAGAAGACGGACTGGAAGTTGCGGGCACCGGTGGGCTGGTTGATGCTATAGACTATCTGCTCGAAGCAGTCGGTGATAACCTTATCGATGGTGCGCTTGCGGAGGGTGCAGTCGGCTTGCTCATGGGCGCGGAGATAGAAGTCCTGGCCGAATTCCACCTCAAGGAAGTGGCTCATGTACATCAGGAACTCGGGGGTGGCGCAGGCACCGCTGAGCATACTGCTGACGATGAACACCATATTGACGAAGCCGCCGCAGAAGCTCTTGAGGTTGGTGGGGGCTACGGAGTTGCCGCCGATGGCCTTGGTACCATTGAGGAGCCAGGGGTACATGGTGATGGAGGCACAGTAGGGGGCGATGGAGGTCTCGTCGTTCTTGTAAATGAAGTGGTTCTTGAGGAGATACATGTAGCGGTCGGCGAGTTCCTTGCCGTACATTTCCTGAATTCTGTCGCAGATAAGGCGGCGGTTGAGACGGAGGAAGGCACCCTTGGGCAGTTCGCCGATCAGCGTGGCAATGTTCTTGTTCTCCACATTGGCGTTGGCATCATACTTACTGCCGGAGGCGGGATTGGCAGCGTCGCAATAGTTGATGAGGAAGCGGAGGCGGTCGGCGGTCTCACGGTCCTCCTCACGGCGCTTACGATAGAGCATGAAGGCCTTGGCGGTCTTGAAATGCTGTTCACGCATAAGGGCTACCTCAATCTGGTTCTGCACGTCCTCCACGCTCATACCGTTGCAGAAGCGCAGCTGGTCAATGATGGCGGCGAGCTGCTCGGCATTCACGGGTTCATCTACTGCAGCAAAGGCCTTGAGGATGGCGCCTTTGATCTTCTCGACGGAGAAACTCTCGGTGCTGCCGTCGCGCTTGGTGATGTAAAAGTTTTCGTAACTCATCGGTTGGGTTAATGGGGCTGTATATTATATATAATGTGTATTGTTTCCAGAGAACGGGGTAGGAAAAAGCGCAAGAAAAAACGGCAATTGACTGATGGCAATTGACTTTTGAAAGATTCTAAAGACAGATAAAAAGACAGGGAAATGAAACCTGGAAAACCTCCTTTCCGATTTCGGGTGCAAAGTTACGATTAAGTCGGCAAATAACAAACAAAAATGTTAACTTTTTTCAAAAGAGAATAAAAAAAGTTTCCCGTTTTGGGAAACTTTTCTCATCTTTGAATAAACTAACTTACTTAATTACTTAAGATTAGCTATTAATTTTAGATAACTTTTCTTTACCTTGGCATTAACTACGGCCTTCTCGAAGCCGCTCACGCGGTGAGTGTCAGTTCCCTTAAACGAGTAATAACCAAGTTGTAGTAAACGCTGAGCTCGCGTCTTGCTTTCAGGGCTGTAGGCTCCTCCGGCGGCGGGAAGGTTCAGTTGAAGTCGCACACCCATCTCGTGCAAGCGGTCGTAGTCGGTGTTAGTCATATAAAGGTAGCGCTCCGGATGGGCCAGGAGAGGATGGAAGCCGGCCGCCTGGACACGGCGGAGGATTCCCCAGAGGTCATAAGGTGCCGTGAAGTATGAGGTCTCCACCAGCAG
This sequence comes from Alloprevotella sp., assembly GCA_045600685.1. GTDB lineage: Bacteria > Bacteroidota > Bacteroidia > Bacteroidales > Bacteroidaceae > Alloprevotella. The sequence goes on from JAZRYH010000013.1 coordinate 6,532, forward strand.
CATGTCGCCAGCCTCGCCGATGGGCAGTACGTCGCCCGCCTCAAGCCGCTCCTCAAAAAGAGTGTCGAGCATATTCTCCGCGGCCAAGTGAAGCGTCAGTCCTCCCTCATAAACTTCCTTCACCTCGGCAAAGCGCTCCCGCAGGGCTGCCGTGGTGTTGGGCATGTCTTCCATGATGTGGGGCGTGAACCACACCTCGCGTATTCCTTCCTCCTCATAGCGGCGCAGAAGGGTGAGGGTGTCTGCCATATCCTTGATGCCGTCGTCCACGCCGGGCAGGAGGTGGCAATGCCAATCAGTGGCGCCCCGGAGGACGCCACTGTTTGCTATCGTTGATGTTGTGCTAAAGGGCCACATCGCTATATTATTATATATAATGTCTAACGCTGTGCGTCGAGTTATTTATCCTCGTGGTAGTAGCTGCTGCCATAGCTGTAGCCATAACCGTAGCCGTAGCCGTAACTATAACCGTAGCCGTAGCCATAGCGATAGCCGTAGCGGCTGCGGGAGTTCACGCTGCCGTTAAGCAGCAAGGACATGTTGGGGAACTTGTTTTCCTTGTAATAGCCCTCGATGACAGGCAGCATTTCGCGCTCCATCAGTTCTACGCGCACCACGAAAATGGTCTGGTCCACCATCTTGGCGATAATGCTGGCGTCGGCCACGATTTCCACGGGCGGGCAGTCCACGAACACGAAGTCGTAGTCCTCGCGCAATTCCTCCAGGAGCTGTGCCGTGCGTTTGTTGGTCAGCAGTTCGGCAGGGTTGGGAGGCAGGGTGCCTACAGGAAGGATATTCAGGCCCTCCTGCTCCGGCATGGGCATGACGAGGCTGCGCCAGTCGTCCTCCTTTCCGCTAAGATAGCCGCTCACGCCTTTCGATGTCTTCTCCACGTACAGGCTGGAAGAGGCACGGCGCATGTCAAAGTCGAGCAGCAGCACCTTCTTGCCCTTCAGAGCGAAGGAGGCGGCCAGATTACCGCTGATAAACGTCTTGCCGGAGCCAGGATTGGCGCTCGTGATCATTATCACCTTGCCCTTCTCGGCAGCATTGTCGCCCATGAAGTCCAGATTGGTGCGCACCACGCGGAAAGCCTCGTTGATGATGTTGCGGCTATGCGACTTCACCATTATCTTGCGCGAAGTCTCCTTCTCTTTCTTCTTCTTGATAATGCCAAACTTCTCCAGCCAAGGTCTGAGCATGTGGCGGCGATGACGACCCACGAGAGGTATCTCGCCGACGAAGGGCACGCTCAGGCGTTCGATGTCCTTACGGCCGCGGACGCGGGTGTCAGTCCGCTCTATCAGGTAAAGGATAACGGCAGGAATAGCCAGGCCCACCAGCAAGGCGATGAGCAGCATGCGGTTGCGCCGCGGGCTCACGGGGGCATTGCTGCCCAGGGGCGGAGTGATGATGCGCGTGTTGTAAGCCGTGAAGGCCAGCGACAGCTCGTTCTCTTCGCGTTTCTGAAGCAGGAAGATATACAGGGCTTCCTTTACCTTCAGCTGGCGCGACACCTTTCCGAGGTAGCGCGTCTGCTCCGGCGAATTGGCTATACCGCTGTTGGCCTTGGCCTGGTTCTTACGCACGACGCCCAGCTGTGTTTTGATAAGATTTATCTGATTGTCTATGCCGCCGATGATGGAGGCGCGCTGCTGCTGCAGGGCTTGGTCGCGCTCACGCACCAGGTCGCTGTTAGCGCCCGTGCTGCTCAGCAGGCGGTTACGCTCCAGCAGGAGCTGGTTATACTGCACCAGTTGCTGGTCGAGGCCGGTATTTCCCATGCCTATGTTCACGGGGAGGAGTTCGTCCTTATGCGAATCGTTCGACACGAAGGAGCGAATATACTGCGCCATATACAGCTGGCTGTTCAGTTCGCCGGCTTTCTTCTCGGCCTCGTCCACATCGCTCAGATAGAGGCCGGCCAGGGCTGCCGGGTCTGTCAGGAGGTTGTCGCTCTTATACGAACTGATGGCATCGTCCACGGTGTCCAGCTCGGCCTGTATCACGCTCAGGCGTTCCATGATAAACTCGTTGGTAGCCTCCGTCATCTGGTTCTTATCCTTCACCCAGGCATCGTTGTAGGCCTCGATGAGAGTGTTCAGTATGTCTTCGGCTCGCTGCGTGTTCGTGTCGTGATACACGAGGTCGATGATGCTGTTCTCCTTCGAGTTCAGGCTGGCGCTCAAGCCGCCGGCGGCTCGCTTGGCGGCACCCTGCACGGTGCTGCGCGCAACGTTTATCACCACCTCGCCGCTCTGTTCGGCAATAGTCCCGGCTGCGGGGCCGGCCATTACCCTTACGCGGCCGACGGGCGTGCTCACCGTCTGGCCAATCTTGGCCATCAGCGTCTTGACTTCGCCGTGCAGCTTGCTGCCGGCAAAGTTAGTCATCTTCACACTGCCGTCGGGCTTTATCGTCAGCGTCAGCGCTCCCGTATCGTCTGGGCCCATATCCTGGAAGTCCACAATCACGGGCAGCGTAGAGCCATAGAGCGGAGTGTCATGCCAGCGGCCCTCGCGCTGATAAGAAGTATTGAGGCCCAGGCGCTCCACCACCTCCACGAAGGTAGCGGGCGACTGCACGGCCACGAGTTCATTCTGCACATTGACTGCCGCAGAGCCCATGCCCAGCGATGCGAACCAGTCCACGCCTCCGCTGAACGAACCCTTCGTGCCGTCCTCCTTTATCAGTATCTGCGCGCTGCGCGTATAGACGGGCGTAGAGCGTTTCACACAAATAACGGCCACAAGCAGACACAGCGCTATTGAGATTACAAACCACTTCCAGTTGTGGAAGAAAAGCGCCAGAATATCAGTAATCTGAAGGCCGCTGTCCTCCTCCTGCTGCACCACTACGGGCTGCTGCATCTGCTGAGGTCCTAATTCCTGTTCCATTATATCTTGTATTATTTATTAGCAATGTTCACTATGATACCGGTCACCGAGGCCACCATGCTCACGATGCCTATCCAGAACGAGGCCGTGTTGAAGGTATTGCCGTTCGGGCGGCTCTCGCGCATACGCTTGGCGTTGGGCTCCACATACACGATGTCGTCCTGCTGGAGATAGAACACGGGGCTCTGATACATGCTCTTGGCGTCGGTAAGGTCCACGTAGTAGTGTTTCTGCTCGCTTCCCTCGCGGCGGATTACGCTCACGCGCTTGCGCTCACCCGTGATTGTCAGGTCGCCGGCCTTGCTGATAGCCTCCAGCAGCGTCATACGCTCACGGTCGAAGGAGAACATGCCGGGGCTTTTCACCTCGCCCAGCACGCTATAGTTCATATCCACGTACTCCACCGTCACCGTGGGGTCCAGCACCAGCTGCTTTTCCACGAGCTGGGCCTTCACATGCGCAGCCACTTCCGAGCGCGTCATGCCGCCCACGTGCACGGTGCCGAGTTTGGGCATCTCAATGTTGCCGGCCTCGTCCACGGTGTAGTAACTCATGGCGTTCGACGTGCTGCCGCGGCCTGCAGAAGAGGAGCTGCCCACACGCGTGGCCTGGGTCATAAGGTTAAGTTCCTCGGCCACCTCATAGGAGCGGCTCTTCACCACTACCGTCAGGCGATCCATAGGCTTCACCTTTATCTCATTCACTTGCTGCACGGCAGCACTCTGAGCCTCGTACATATCCTGGAAATAAGCAATGTCGGTAGGAGCCTTACACCCCGTTACGGCCAGCACCAGGACAACGCCAGCCACAACCTTCGACAGCATTTTACGTTTCATAGCGCGCAAAGTTAACCATTTTCTGCGGCCTGACCAACTTTTACTCCTTTTTTTTGTATCTCCGCGCGCAAAATGTCATTTATCCCCTTCAGATGCCACCTTTCCCTTACTCCTTACCCCCTTTTATTTACCGTTTCCCTCCCTTCTTTTTTGCCTATCCCCTATCTTAGTTGCCGCTTCCGGCTCTTTTGTCGGCGCTACCCCCTGATTTAGTTGCCGGTTCATCCCTCGCGTTTGTCCTATTACCTCCTTTAGAGGGCCTGTTTCGCCCGCGTGCTTATCCTGTTACCTATTATAGATGTACAGTAAGCCATTGCGGTTATACCCCGTACTCTCTTTGGTTGAAACTATCCCCCTTTTAATTGAAACTAATCCCCTTTTAGTTGAAACTATCCCCCTTTCAGTTTGACCGATGTCCCTTTCAGTTTTTCCGATGTCCCTTTTAATTTTTCCTATCCCCCTTTTACTTCTGACTAAGTCGGCTTTAGGAAAAAATAAAAGGGCTTTAGGAAAAACGGAAAGAGGGGATAGCCACGTGTCTTTCCCCTCTTAAAAAAAGAGAAGCGCCAGCCCCGAAAGGCTATGCGCTTCTCGTATATATCAGGCAGCACTATGGCTGCGGTATGTCCTGATTAGGCTTCTGCTACAGCACCCTTCTTCTTGCTGCGCTTGCCATAAATCTTCATGGCAATGGGGGCGGCGAGGAAAATGGAGGAGCATGTGCCGAACAATACGCCGAGAATCATGGCGAAGGCGAAGGAGCGGATGCTGTCACCACCGAGGAAGAAGATGCAGAGGAGCACCAGGAGGGTGGTGAGCGACGTCATGATGGTACGGGTCAGCGTGGCGTTGATGGACATGTTGAACACGTCGGAGTGATCGCGGTTGGGGTGCAGGCCGAGTTCCTCACGGATACGGTCGAAGACTACCACCTTATCGTTGATGGAGTAACCGATGGCCGTCAGGATGGCTGCGATGAACGTCTGGTCAACTTCCAGGGAGAAAGGTACCCAGCCCCAGCACAGGGAGTACATGGCTATGATGAGGAAGGTATCTACCGTCAGGGCACCCACGGCGCCTACGGAGAAGGCCACGTTGCGGAAACGGAAGAGGATGTAGAGGAAGATGGCGAGGAGCGAGAAGGCTACGCTCTTCATGGCGCCGCGCGTCATATCGGCGGCCACGGTGGCACCTACCTTCTGGGACTCGATGATGGAACCGCCGGAGTGGTCGTCACGGTTCTTGAAGGTGTCGTAGTCGGCCGTGATGAGCTTGTTGGCGCTGAGGGTCTGGTGGATAATCTGCTCTATCTCTCTGTCAACGTCGGCACCATTCTCGCTGATGCGGTAGGAGGTGGAGATACGCACGGCATTGGAGATATTAGGCATCATTACGTCCAGGCAGTTTACGGCAGCATTAGGATCCTTGGCATGGATGGCGGGAGCGATAAGGGCTTCTACCTCGTCGGAAGTTACCTTCTGGTCGAAGGCTACTACGAAGTTGCGGCCGCCGGTAAAGTCAATGCCCTTCTGCAGGCCGCGAACGGCCATCGAAGCTACGCCTACGGCTACGAGCACGGCGAAGATGATGAAGCTCTTCTTGGCGGCAGACATGAAGGCGTACTGCTTTTCTACCATGAACTTCTTGCTCAGCGGCGTCATGAAGGTAAGGCCGAGCCACTTGTCCTTGTTGTGGAAGTGTTCGTAAACGATACGGGTGAGCCATACAGCGGTGAAGAAGCTGGCAACGATGCCGATGCCCAGCGTCATGGCGAAGCCGCGGATGGGGCCGGTACCGAAGTTGTAGAGGATGACGGCCGTAATGATGGAGGTCAGGTTGGAGTCGAAGATGGCGCTGAAGGCGTTGCCGTAGCCGTCGGCCAGAGCCTGGCGGATGTTCTTGCCGTTGCGCAGCTCTTCCTTAGTACGTTCGTAGATAAGCACGTTGGCGTCCACGGCCATACCCAGTGAGAGCACAAGGCCGGCAATGCCGCTCATCGTCAGGGCTGCCTGGAAGGAGGTCAGCACGCCGAAGGTGAAGAAGAAGTTGATGAGCAGAGCCATGTTGGCCACCATGCCAGGGATGAAGCCGTAATAGAGACACATGAATATCATCAGCAGGATGAAGGCCACGATACAGCTCATGAAGCCGGCCTTGATGGATGCAGCGCCGAGGCTCGGGCCCACCGTCTGGTCGGAAACAATCTTTGTGGGGGCGGGCATCTTACCACTCTTCAGCACATTGGCAAGGTCTTTGGTGTCTTCGCCGGTGAAGTGGCCGGAAATCTGGCTCGTACCGCCGGAAATCTCGTTCTGCACTACGGGAGCGCTGTAAACGAAGCCGTCGAGGACGATGGCCACGGGGCGCTTGATGTTCTTACGCGTCAGGGTGGCCCAGTCGCGAGAGCCCTGAGTGTTCATGGTCATGCTGACGATGGGGTTATGATACTGGTCGTAGTCATCCTTAGCGTCAGCAATCACTTCGCCGGCCATTGCGGCAGCGCCGTTGGTCTTCTTAAGGGCATAGAGTTCGAAGAAATTGCCCTTGACGTTCTCACTGGGCTTCACGCCCCAAGCGAAATGTACGTCGGCAGGGATAATCTTGCGGGCGTTGTCGCTGGTGAGGTAATTCATCACGGCGGCCGTGTCCTTGCTCTCTGCAATACCTACGATGCAGCCGTCAGGAGCGACGAACTGGCCCTGAATCAGGCGAGCCAGGAGAGGATGTGCGTTGAGCTCCTTCTGCATAGCCTTTGCCTGAGCGGCGTTCTGCTCGGCACCCTTGTCGGTTTCGCCCACGTTCTTGTCGGCGAAGAGTTCGCGGGCCGTATCGGCCTCGGCTTTAGGTGCGGTCTCGGCCACTGCCTTGTCGGCCTCGGGGGCAGCCTTGTCGGCCTCGGCCTTATCGGCAGCGGTCGTGTCGGCTTCAGCACCCTTACCGGCTACACTGTTGTCTATGGAGCGCAGAGCGGCCTGCAGGTCTTTGGCGCTGTAGGTCTCCCAGAATTCCAGGTTAGCGGAGCCTTCGAGGAGTTTCTTCACACGCTCGGGCTCTTTGATGCCGGGCATTTCCACCATAATCTGGCCCATCTGGCCTCTACCCTCCAGAATCTGGATGTTGGGCTGTGCCACGCCGAAGCGGTCGATACGCTGCTGGATGACTTGGTAGGAGTTGTTCACGGCAGCCTTCACTTCTGCGATGAGAGCGGCCTTCACCTTGTCATCGGTGGAGTTGGGGGTGATGTTGGACTCCTTCAGGCTGCCGGCAAAGATGCCGCCGAGCTGATTCTTGCCGTTTTGTTTCTGATACTCACTGACGAAGATTTCTACAAAGTCGTCTTCGCCTTGCTCAGCCAGCGCTGCGGCCTTGTCAAAGACCTTCTGGAATTCAGGAGTCTCGACATTACTGCCGGCGAGGTGCTTCACCACGTCGGGAACACTGACTTCCAGAATGACATTCATGCCGCCCTGCAGGTCAAGGCCGAGGCCAATCTGCAGTTCTTCGCAATGCTTGTAGTCATAGCCGAGCCATACTCTCTCGGAACGCAGGGAGTCGAGGTAAACTCGGCCCTGCTCTTCACCCATTGCGGCTGCTTTCTTCTCATAGTGGGAAGTGACGAAACTGAAGCTGAAGTAGAAACAGCAAATCAGGCCCATCAGAATCGCAATGGCTTTTACAAATCCTTTGTTTTGCATTTTGTTGTTATTATTGTTGTTTTAGTTATTGTCTGCTGGGCGCCGGAGGGCACCGATATACACATTTGAGCGTGCAAATTTACACATTTTTTTTTATACAGCAAGGTTTCTTGCCCCAAAACTTTAATTTTGGGCGCATTTTAGGCTTGCCGCGGCAATTTTTGCAGTCTTTTTGCCACTTTTTGCCGTTGCGGTGTGTTTTTTACCTACAGTTGTCCTGATTCCACCTGGCGCACGATGCGCTCCATCTCGGCATCCTCGCCTTCGGGGTCGTAGTGCTTCGTCAGGCTCTGGCCAAAGATGAAGGCTATGCCCTGATAGATGTTGGCGCGGGCGGCTCCCACGAAGGCTTTGGCGATGGCGTAGCCCGATTGTCCGCATTCGCGGTCGATGAGTTTCACAAGGATGCGTCCCTGCGTCTTACTCATTCGCCTTATCAGGGGGGTATATCTCTTTTTCAGGTCGGCCTCTACGGCTTTCACGTGCTGCGCTTTTCCGTCTTTGTCGGGGAAGGTCTGCAGCATGTCATAGGTTTCTATGATATAGTGCCTTGCGTCTTTGGCAAGGGGCAACACTTTCTTTATGTTCCGCACCAGGCGCGTATATTCCTGCCTCTGTTTGTCGCTTTTGAATTGCAGTGGCGGGTACTTGTAGAGTGTGGGCAGCGTAAAGTTGGGGATGCTGTCGCCTTTATAGGCCACACGCGAGTCTCTCACCAGAGGATTCAAGGTGAAGTCGGGCAGCGTGTCGCCTGCCTCTGCACGAGTAAGACAGCAGTCCTCTATTGGACTTGAGGCCACAGCACTTACCGGCACCGCTACGGCACTTACCGGCACCGCTACGGCTCCCAGAAGGACTACGGCGGCCAGCACGGCCAGCCGCACGTGTTTCTGCAACTGCCTGACGGCTTCCCAGATGACGATGCCGGCCGTCACGCTGACGTTGAGGCTATGCTTCGTGCCGTACTGCGGGATTTCCAGCGCTTCGTCGCAGAGGTCCACCACGTCCTGCCGCACGCCTTTCACTTCGTTGCCCAGCACGAGGGCCAGGCCGCGGTCGGCGTCGGCCTTTTCCAGGCTCCACGCGCCGAGTTTCGCGCTTCCTTCCACCTGTTCCACGGCCACGGTGCGCCATCCCCGCTCCCGCAGGGTCTCTACGCAGGAGAGCGTGTCCTCATAGTAGGTCCACTTCACGCTATCCTCCGCGCCGAGTGCCGTCTTGTGGATTTCGGCCGACGGCGGTGTGGCCGTGATGCCGCAGAGGCACACTTCTTCCAGGCGGAAGGCATCTGCCGTGCGCAGCACAGAGCCTACGTTGTGCAGGCTCCGCACATTATCCAGGACGATGACGAGCGGCATTTTCTCTGCCGCACGAAACTCAGCCGCGTCCAGCCGGTGGAGTTCCTCGATGGTGAGTTTACGCAATTCCTTTCGCGCGCGTAAATAATAATAAGGTATGGTGGGGACCTGCGCCCCCACCACACCTTTGATATTTTAGAAGATCAGCTTCTCCACGTAATAGACGCCGATACCGGCCACGTAGCCCACGGCGGCCACCCAGGTTATCTTCTTCATATACCAGCCGAAGGTGATTTTCTCCAGGCCCATCACCATCACGCCGGCGGCGCTGCCGATAATCAGCATGGAGCCGCCCACGCCGGCACAGTAGGCTAGGAGCTGCCAGAAGATGCCGTCCTGAGCCATATCGCCCATTTCGGCTATCGGATACATCTGCATACTGCCGGCCACGAGGGGCACGTTGTCCACGATGGCACTCAGCACACCGATGATGCCCGTCACGAGGTAGTGGTTGCCTATATTCGCGTCAAGCCACTCACCCAGCGCGGCGAGCACGCCCACTTCGGCCAGCACGCTCACAGCCATAAGGATACCGAGGAAGAAGAGTATGGTGCTCAAATCCACGCGGGGCAGCAACTGCGTCACGCGCATGGCTTTGGCGTCGTCTTCGGGGTGCTGGCGGTAGAAGATTTCCGTCACGGCCCACAGGATGCCGAGCACGCAGAGGATACCGAGGAACGGCGGGAGCTCAGTGACCATGTGGAATGCGGGCACGCAGCAGAGGCCGCCCACGCCGAGGCAGAAGATGGCGGTGCGCTGCGGACGGCCGAGGGCTGTCTGACGCAGGTCTTCCTCATTGTCTTCAGCGCCGCCCACTTCGCCGTGCAACTGATACTGCAGGATGAAGCAGGGGATGAGGAAGCTGACCATGGAAGGCAGGAAAATCTCGCTGATTACGCCCAGGGCGGTGATGAAGCCGCCGTTCCAGAGCATGATAGTGGTCACGTCGCCGATAGGTGAGAAGGCACCGCCGGAATTGGCGGCGATGATAATCATCGAGGCGTATATAAGGCGGGCGTTGCGGTCGTATATGAGTTTGCGCAGGAGCATTACCATCACGATGCTGGTGGTAAGGTTGTCGAGCACGGCGCTAAGGAAGGCCGTCAGGATGCTCATCTTCCACAGGAGGGCGCGCTTGCTATGGGTCTGCAGGAGTTTGCGCACGGGGTTGAAGCCACCGTGGCGGTCCACCACCTCAACGATGGTCATGGCTCCCAGCAGGAAGAACAGCGTTGTGCCAGCCTCGCCGAGGTTCTTGCCGATGACGTGTTCCAGGCTGGTGCCTTCGGGGCACAGGCCGCCCAGGGAGAACATCACCCAGCAGCCCACGCACATGATGATGGCGGTGGCCGCCTTGTTTACTTTGATAACACTTTCAAGGGCTATGCAGAGATAGCCTACAATAAAGAATGCAACAATTGCAGTAACCATGATAAATAAATATAGGGTTAATAAGATTACTTTTTTGCCTGCCCATTTTGAGCCAGCCCCGCAAAATTACGCAAAAAGACCCAAGTAATACCCCTTAACTCGCTTTTTTTTCGTATCTTTGCACCGCGTTTGGAAATTTTGACACACAGAGTTGCCTAAAACTGCCCCAACGCGCATCCTTTCCCGCTCCCATAGTTCAATGGATAGAACAACTCTCTCCTAAAGAGTAGATCCGGGTTCGATTCCCGGTGGGAGTACATCCCCCATGCCGGCTTCGGAAATTCCGGAGCCGCTTTTTTTATGGTGGAGCAAGGATTCGGCTGAAAACGTCATTGTTTCGCGTGATATTTTCCGCCGTGTTCCCCTCCGATTAGCAGATGCGCCTTTTGCCAAACTTTCTTCTCTTGCGAAGGTGTAAAAAATTGTGACAAATTTTTGCAGAGATTTTTGGCCGTTTTCGCGGCTCGCTATGCCCTAAACCTGCATTCCGCCCCAAAACGACCGGTTCGCGAAAAACGAAAAACGGCTCCGTTTTTTTCAAAATTCCATCAAAATTTTACGGATTTCCATTTATTTTTCCCTACACCCTATTTTAGAAAAAACTAAAAGGGACATCGGAAAAATTAAAAGGGAGATATTTTGAATTAAAAGGGGGATAATTTCAACTAAAAGGGAGATAATTTCAATTAAAAGGGGGATAGGGACCGACCCCCTCCCCGCTCCCCCGAGGGGGGAGGGCACAACAAGGGTCTTCAACGCGCGTTGAAAGTCCCCCCAAAGGGGGGATTGAGGGGGGCTTTGGGTTGCGTTCTTATCCGTATAGACATTAATGTCAAGAGAATCAGCGATATAGCAACTTCTCGTAGAATCGCGCAGAAGTAAACGGAAAAAAATTTTTTGAAAATACGGCGCGTTTTTGAGGGGTAAAAATGTAAAAAATTTTGACAAAACGGGGGCGGTTCACCATAGCATCCGAGTTTACGGAAAATCGGCACAAACGAGGGCTGAAACCTAAAAAGACAAAGCGAGGAGAGGACACGGACAAAACGAAAAGAAAAGCGGGAAAACGCAAGGGGAAAAAGCGAAACAAGATACGTTTTTCGCCCGCGCGCGTTCATTTTTATATATAATACAAAGGAAAACTTGGGCATCTGCGTTTTTTTTAGTAACTTTGCGCCCGCAATTATTATACGCCCCAACAGGAGAAAAGAAAAACAAGACATATAGCATGACACTCGAAACACAACTGCAAGCCGCCGCCGCACAGGCCGTGGCTACCCTCTACGGCGCACAGATTGACGCTGCGCAGATTCAGATTCAAAAGACCCGCCCCGAGTTTGAGGGACACCTCACGCTCGTCACCTTCCCCCTCCTCCGCCAGAGCCGCAAGCGCCCCGAGGAGACGGGCGAGGACCTGGGCCGCTACCTCAAGGAGAACACGGAGCTCGTCAGCGCCTACAATGTGGTGAAGGGCTTCCTCAACCTCGTCATAGCCCCGCAGGCGTGGCTCGGCTTGCTGGGCGAAATCAACGCCGACCCGCAGTATGGCCTCGTCAGCGCCACCGACGAAAGTCCGCTGGTGATGATAGAATACTCCTCGCCGAACACCAACAAGCCGCTCCACCTCGGCCACGTGCGCAACAACCTCCTGGGCTGGGCCGTCAGCCAGATTGCAGCCGCCAACGGCAACCGCGTGGTGCGCACCAACATCGTGAACGACCGCGGCATACATATCTGCAAGTCAATGCTGGCCTGGTTGCGCTGGGGCAACGGCGAGACGCCCGAAAGCAGCGGCAAGAAGGGCGACCACCTCATAGGCGACTACTACGTGCTCTTCGACAAACACTACCGCGAGGAGGTGAAAGCCCTCATGGAGCAGGGCCTCAGCGAAGACGAGGCCAAACAGGAGGCCCCCCTCATCAAGGAAGCCCACGAGATGCTCGTGAAATGGGAACAGGGCGACCCCGAGGTGCGCAGCCTCTGGGAGAAGATGAACACGTGGGTGTATGCCGGCTTCGACGGGACCTACAAGGCCCTGGGCGTGAGCTTCGACAAGATATACTACGAAAGCCAGACCTATCTGGAAGGTAAGGAGAAGGTGGAGGAAGGCCTGAAGAAAGGTATCTTCTACCGCCGCCCCGACGGCAGCGTATGGGCCGACCTCACGGGCGAAGGCCTCGACGAGAAACTGTTGCTGCGCTCCGACGGTACGAGTGTGTATATGACGCAGGACATCGGCACGGCCAAACTCCGCTTCCAGGACTTCCCCATCGACAAGATGGTGTATGTGGTGGGCAACGAGCAGAATTATCATTTCCAGGTGCTCTCCATACTCCTCGACAAGCTCGGCTTCGAGTGGGGCAAGGGCCTCGTGCACTTCTCCTACGGCATGGTGGAACTCCCCAACGGCAAGATGAAGAGCCGCGAGGGCACCGTGGTGGACGCCGACGACCTCGTGGCCGCCATGATTGCCGACGCACGCGCCACAATGGACGCCGCCGGCAAGAACGACGATATGACGGAGGAGGAGAAACAGGAAGTGGCCCGCATCGTTGGCATGGGCGCCCTGAAATACTTCCTCCTGAAGGTGGACGCCCGCAAAAATATGCTCTTCAACCCTGAAGAAAGTATCGACTTCAACGGAAACACTGGACCTTTCATCCAGTACACCTACGCCCGTATCCGCTCCGTCCTGCGCAAGGCTGCCGAACAGGGCATCAGCACAGAAGCCGGCCTGCCCGCCGAAGTGGAAATCAGCACGAAGGAGGAAGAACTCATCCAGCATCTGGCACAGTTCGCCGAAGTGGTGCGCACGGCCGGACAGGACTACTCGCCCAGCGTGATAGCCAACTACTGCTACGACCTCGTGAAGGAGTACAACCAGTTCTACCACGACTTCAGCATCCTGAAGGAAGAAGACGAGGCCAAGAAGATGTTCAGGCTCGTGCTTTCGAAGAACGTGGCTCAAACCGTAAAGAACGGCATGGGGCTACTAGGCATTGAAATGCCGGAACGTATGTAAACCGTATGGCAGAAACGCAGGAAATAAGGAGTTGCGTGGTGGTGGATGCCGCCTGTTCGGGCAATCCCGGGCCGATGGAGTACAGGGGAATACACCTTCCGTCGGGACGGGTGCTGTTCCACTTCGGGCCGGTGCACGGCACGAACAACATAGGCGAGTTCCTGGCCATCGTGCATGCCCTGGCATTGCTTGAGAAGCAAGGCTTCCACGAAATGCCCGTGTATTCCGACTCCGCCACTGCCCAGACGTGGGTACGGAAGAAGAAATGCGGCACCAAACTGCAACGCACGCCGCAAACGGCCCAGCTCCTTGACCTCGTCGTGCGCGCCGAATTTTGGCTGCGCACCCATCAGTATAAAAACCCTGTGATAAAATGGCTAACGGAGCAGTGGGGGGAGATACCCGCTGACTTCGGCCGGAAATAGATTAGAAAAGTAGAAAAGTGGAAAAGTAGAGAAGTAAAAAAGTTGATACTCACACCTAAATGTAACAACTCTTCAACTAAACAACTTTTCAACTAAACAACTATATGAAGGCCTTCTTCCAAATCATGGGCAAGTATTTTGCCCACTACAAGCGCTACATAGCCGGCACACTCCTGATGAACGTGCTGGCAGCCCTCTTCAACGTGTTTTCGTTCACGCTGATACTCCCCATACTCCAGATTCTCTTCCAGATAAACACCGCCCACTACGACTACATGCCGTGGGGCACAGGCGGCATGGGGAACTTCATCGACGTAGCCAAGAACAACGGCTACTACTACTCGCAGGAACTCATAGCGCAGTACGGTCCCGCCACCACCCTTCTGCTGCTGGGCATCGTGCTGTCGGTGCTCACGCTGCTCAAGACGGCCACGTATTTCGGCGGGTCGGCCATGCTGATGCCACTGCGTACCGGCGTGGTGCGCGACATCAGGGCTGATATCTACCGCAAGATACTGGGGCTGCCCCTTTCCTTCTTCAGCGAAGAGCGCAAGGGCGACATCCTCACCCGCGTCAGCACCGACGTGAACGAAGTGGACGCCAGCATCACCTCGTCGTTGGATATGCTTATCAAAAACCCGATTTTCATCGTGGTGTACGTCGGTACGATGGTGGCTATCAGCTGGCGGCTGACGCTGTTCGTGCTTCTCGTGGTGCCCTTGCTGGCCTGGGGTATCGGCAGCGTGGGAAAGAAACTCAAAGCCAAGAGCCTCACTATGCAGGCCCGCCTCTCTGACTCGATGAGCCAGATTGAGGAGACGCTGGGCGGCCTGCGCATCATCAAGGCCTTCATTGCCGAGAGGAAGATGCTGACACGCTTTGAGCAAGTGAACGACGACTACCGCCGCATGGCCTGTCGCGTGGGCATAAGGCAGAGCGCGGCACACCCCGTGAGCGAATTCCTCGGCACAGTGATGATTGTGGTGGTACTGTGGTTCGGCGGCTGGCTCATCTTCAGCGGAAAGAGTAGCATAGACGCCAATATCTTTATCTACTACCTCGTCATCATGTACAGCACGCTGCAGCCCATCAAAGACCTGAGCAAGGCGAGCTACGCAATACAGAAAGGTCTGGCCTCGATGGAGCGCATCAACCGCATACTTGACGCTCCCAACCCCATCAAGGAGGCCCCCGACGCACAGACTATCGGCGGCGTGAACGAGGGAATAGAGTTGCGCGACGTGTGCTTCAGTTATAATGATGAGCGCGAGGTGCTGCACAACGTCAACCTCAGCGTAAAGAAGGGCCAGACCATAGCTCTCGTGGGCCAGAGCGGCTCGGGCAAGAGCACACTGGTAGATCTCATCCCGCGCTACCACGACGTGGGGAGCGGAAGCATCACCATCGACAACCGCGACGTGAGAGGGCTCACCATTTCCTCCCTGCGCGACCTCATAGGCAACGTCAACCAGGAGGCCATCCTCTTCAATGCCTCATTCTTCGACAATATCGCCTTCGGAGCCCCCGTGCCCACCACCGACGAGGAGCGCGAGGCCCTCCGTCAGCGGGTGGAGGAGGCCGCGAAGATAGCTAACGCCCACGAGTTCATCATGCAGTCGGAACAGGGCTACGACACGCCCGTCGGCGACCGCGGTTGCCGCCTCTCCGGCGGCCAGCGGCAGCGCATAAGCATCGCCCGCGCCATCCTGAAGAACCCGCCCATCCTCATCCTCGACGAAGCCACCTCCGCCCTCGACACTGAGAGCGAACGCCTCGTGCAGGAAGCCCTCGAACGCCTGATGAAGACGCGCACAACCATCGCTATCGCCCACCGGCTCAGCACCATCCGCAACGCCGATGAGATATGCGTGCTGCACGAGGGAAAAATAGTGGAGCGAGGCACCCATGCCGAACTCCTGGAACAGAACGGCTACTACCGCCGGCTGCATGAGATGCAACAACTGTAAAGTTAAAAGTTAAAAATTAAAAGATAAAAGTTGGTATTGCACTTACGCTGAAAGCTAAGCCGTCCAACATTAAACATAAGTATTCAACATTAAACATTAATACATGATAGATTTACTCGACAAACAGATTCTGGAATTTCTCACGAAGGACGCCCGCGTGGCTTTTAAGGATATTGCCGAAAAACTCGGCGTGAGCCGCGCCGCCGTGCACCAACACGTAGAACGCATGAAGAAAAGCGGCGTCATCAGCGGCACGGGCTATCAAGTAAACCCCGAGAGCCTGGGCTACGACACCTGTACCTTCATCGGCGTGACCCTCTCGCAGGGCATAAAGTTCAGCAGCGTGTCGGAAGGCCTAATGAAAATCCCCGAAGTGGTGGAGTGCCACTACACCACCGGAGCCTACGCACTGATACTGCGCCTCTACTGCCGCAACAATGCCGACCTGATGCGCCTGCTCGACGCTATCTGCCACATAGACGGCGTGAGCAACACCGAGACACTGATTTCCCTGCATCAGAGTTTCTCAAGAGCCATTCCCCTGCACCTCACCGACACAAATGATTGCAAGCGCCGCCGCGGAAACAAGGCTGCCAGCGAAGAATAGACGATGAACTTGCAAGGTCTGCTGCTCGGCGCGCTCACATTCCTCATAATAGGTGTGTGCCACCCTATCGTTATCAAGACGGAATACTATTTCGGCACGCGCCCCTGGCCTCTCTTCCTCCTCACGGGAGCCGGATGCTGCATAGGAGCCGTTCTGTTGGAAAGCCTCTTTTGGAGTACGCTACTCGCCATCATAGGATTCTGCGCCTTCTGGAGCATAAAGGAACTCTTCGAGCAGAAGGAGCGCGTAAAGAAGGGGTGGTTCCCTAAAAATCCCAAGCGAAATGATTGAACAATACTCTTTGGCCCGCGAGAGTCGCCGCTATGACGACGGGCTGACCGAACATATCCACCGCCAGGGCTCACATCCGGTAATCGGCGTCACCACCAACCTCGGCGACAAGGGCTCCGAACTGGCCTGCGTTTACTATGAGGCCGTGCGGCGTGCCGGCGGCATGCCCGTGCTGCTGCCTCCCACGGAAAATGTGGAGGAGGTCATCGAACAACTGGAGCAGATTGACGGCCTGCTGCTGACAGGCGGCGCCGACCTCAACCCTCTTTGGCTCGGCGAGCAGCCCATCCCCCAACTGCACGGCATCAATCCCGGCCGCGACCTCTTTGAATTGCAGCTCTGCCGCCTGGCCCACCAGCGGAACGTCCCCGTGATGGGCATCTGCCGCGGCTGTCAGGTAATGGCCGCCGCTCTGGGCGGCACGGTGGCGCAGGACATCGCTGCCGGCCGGCCCGAGGAACTGGCCGACCAGCCTCTGCTGAAACACTCGCAGGATGCGCCCCGCTCATGCGCCACTCACACCATTCATCTTACGGATACGACCGGCGTACTTGACGAGCGCATTGAAGGCTATGCCGTCAACTCGTTCCATCATCAGGCCGTGCTGACCGCAGGGCCGCTGATGCACGTCGCCGCCCTCGCCCCCGACGGTGTGGTGGAGGCTCTGGAAGGCAACGTGGGCGAATCGTTCCTACTCGGCGTGCAGTGGCACCCCGAATGCCTCACCGACAGCGAACTCTCCGCGCATCTCTTCAGCCGCTTCGTGGAGGCCGCCAGCCTCTACTGCCGTGCACTGGAATTGCACGCCTCCATCCTCACCCTCGACTCCCATTGCGACACGCCGATGACCTTCCACGCCATGACGGAGCAGGCCGACTATCAAGGCGCCCCGGCCGACGACCCCGCTTTCCGCCCCGACCTCCTGCACCGCAACCCCCACAGCCTAGTGGATGCCGTAAAGGCCGCCGAGGGTCACCTTGACGAAGTATTTATGGTGAGTTACATCCCGCAAGGTCCCCGCACCGCAGAAGGCTATGCCGATGCCCGCCGCCAGGTGGAGACCACGCGCCAGCAACTCGACGACGCCCTGCACGAAGGCCTCGGTCCGCTCTTCGTACACTTCGCTATAGAAAACGGCTACGCCATAGGCCGCGACCTCAGCCTCCTTGCCCACTACCGCGACCTCGGCGCAGAATACATCACGCTCTGCCACAACGGCCACAACGACATCTGCGACTCGGCACGTCCCCGCAAGGACGAGCCCGCCGAGGAATGGGGCGGTCTCTCGCCCTTCGGCCGCGAAGTGGTGCACGAAATGAATCGCCTCGGCCTCCTTATCGACGTGAGCCACGCCGCGGAGAAGACCGTGGCCGACGTCTTAGCTGAAAGCACCCGCCCCATAGCCGCCACCCATGCCTGCTGCCGCGCCCTCTGCGACCATCCCCGCAACCTCACCGACGACCAACTGCGCGCCATCGCCGCACGGGGTGGCGTGGTGCAGTGCACGATGTATCCTTACTTCCTCGCTGCCGACGGTCAGGCCACCCTCGACACGTTCATGGAGCACCTCCTCCACATGATAGAGGTGTGCGGCATTGAGCACGTGGGCATCGGTTCCGACTTCGACGGCGACGGCGGCGTGCCCGGCCTGCGCGATGCCTCCGATATGCTCCACATCACCGAGCGCCTCCTGCAACACGGCTTCTCCGACAACGATATCTGCCGCATCTGGGGCGACAACTTCCGCCGCGTGCTGGCTGCGTGTCAAAATTAGCCCGACACATAACGCCTATCACAGCTTATGAAACATACTTTTCTCCTTTTTATGACAGCCGCCGCGCTTCTGTGCAGTTGCAACCCGAAGACCACGGAGACAGTGGCCGAGGCCGACACGTGCAAAGTGGTTTTCTGCGCCGACACGGCCTATCAGTATATTGTCAAGCAGTGTGACTTCGGCCCCCGCACCCCCGGCAGCGAAGCCCATAAGGCTTGCGGCACATGGATTGCCGACCGTTTCCGCGCCCTCGGCCTTGAAGTGGAAGAACAAGTGGCTCCCCTCACCATGTGGGACGGCAAGACTTTCCAGTGTCGCAATATCATTGCCCGCTACACGCCGGAGAAAGCCGACAGTACCCTGCCGCCCGTCGTCTTTACTGCCCACTGGGATTCCCGCCCCTGGGCCGATGCCGACCCCGACGAGAGTAAGCACAATGAACCCGTGATGGCCGCCAACGACGGTGCCTCCGGCGTGGCCGTAATGCTGGAGATGGCACGGCAGATTAAGGATGTGTCGCCCAAGAGGGCCGTGCACTTCGTTTGCTTCGACCTTGAAGACTACGGCAACGACGAGCACGAGGGCTCCTTCGCCCTCGGCGCACAGTATTGGGCGCAGAACAACGCTGTAGGCTACGATTGGGGCGTGCTCCTCGACATGGTAGGCGGTCGCGACGCCCATTTCTGCTACGAAGGCTTCTCCATGCGCTACGCCTCATGGCTCATATCCCGCACATGGGGCGCAGCACGCACTGCAGGTGCCGCAGATTTCTTCCTACAGAAGGACGGCGGCTTCATCACCGACGACCACGGCCCTATGAACGAGGCCGGCATCCCCACCATCGACATTATACCTTACTACGAGCAGGCTGGCGTCTCCTCTTTCGGCCCCACGTGGCACACCACTGCCGACACGCCCGAAAATATTTCCAAAGAAACCCTTCAGGCCGTAGGACAAACTCTCTTCCAACTCCTTTATGAACACAATTAACGAAATACAAGACGAAGTCATTGAGGAGTTCTCTCTCCTTGACGACTGGATGGACCGCTACCAACTCCTTATCGACATGGGCGAGGAGCAGCCCGCCCTGCCCGATACCGACAAGACGCCCGACAACCTCATCGACGGTTGCCAGAGCCGCGTATGGCTCGTATGTGAGCACACTGCCGACGGCCTTCTCCATTTCCGCGCCGAGAGCGACGCCCTCATCGTGAAAGGCATCGTCACCCTCCTCCTCCGCGTGGTGAACGACCACACGCCACAGGAGATTCTCGCTGCCGACCTCTACTTTATCCGCGAGATAGGTCTGCAGGAGCACCTCTCCCCCACCCGTTCCAACGGCCTTCTGGCCATGGTGAAGCAAATACGCTGCTACGCCATCGCCTTCTCTGCCCAAGGCGAGGTCTGACGCGCCGCACGGTGAGGCCCTGGCCGCTCTCCATTTCTCCTTATACCTCCTTTCGTATATGAAAAGACTCTTCACTTCACTCCTTATTATATTATACACGTGCGCGCTCGCACACGCGCAAACCTTCAACGCGGCTTGCTCTCCCGACCCTCACCTCTACTCCGACAATATGGTGCTCCAGCAGGGCGCGCCCCTCTTCTTCTCGGGGCAGACGGCGGCCGGTGCGCGCGTAAAGGTGGCGCTGGCCGGAGAGAGGGCCGAAGTGCGTGCCGACGCCCAGGGCCAGTGGCAGGCCACTCTGCCCGCCATGCCCGCCGGCGGGCCTTATGACTTGCAACTCGGCAAGGTCACCTACCACAACGTCTATATCGGTGAGGTATGGCTCTGTTCCGGCCAGAGCAATATGGAGTTCAAACTCAACAACGACGCTGAGTTCCGCCGCCACGCGGCCTACTCCGACCCCAACGGCCCTGCCCCCGACGGCGGCGACTATCTGGCGGCCGGCACCGCCCATCCTCGCCTGCACCTCTTCAATATGCAATGCCGCTGGCGCACCAGTGCCGGCTCCTGGCCCGCCGAGGCGCTCGCCGAGGTGGATGCCTACCGCTATTTCGACAACTCCCGAGGCTGGACGCTCTGCTCCGAAGAGGAAGCCAGCCGCTTCTCGGCCATCGCCTACTACTTCGGGCGCGCCCTGGCCGACTCCCTTGCCGACGACGTCCACATAGGTCTCATCCTCAACGCCGTAGGCGGAAGCCCCACGGAGTCGTGGATTGACGCCGCCACCCTTCAGCGCCGTCACCCCGAGATTCTCCACGACTGGAGCCACAACGACCTCGTGCAGGACTGGGTGCGCGGTCGCGCCGTCGAGAATGTGGGCGACACGGGCCACCTCCACCCCTACCAGCCCGTGTATCTCTACAACGCGGCCATCGCTCCCTTGCGCGGCTACATGCTTCGCGGCGTCATTTGGTACCAGGGCGAGAGCAACGCCCAGGACGTGGCCGAGCACGAGCGCCTCCTGCCCCTTATGCTCCAGTCGTGGCGCCGCACGCTCAGCAGTGCCGACGGCCGCCTGCCGTTTTACATGGTGCAACTCAGCAGCATCGCTCCACGCCTCACCTGGCCCGCCTTCCGCGATTCCCAGCGCCGCCTCGCCTCCCGCCTTCCCGACACGTGGATGGCCATCTGTTCCGACCTCGGCGACTCCCTCGACGTGCATCCGCGCCACAAACGCCCCGTAGGCGAGCGTCTCGCCACGCTGGCTCTCCACAACACCTACCGGCAGCCGCAAGCCGCCATCCTCCCCTATGCCCCCACGGACTGGAGCCTCGATGCCGGCAGCCTCACCCTCAGTTACGCCGACCAGACGCTCTGCTTCACGACCCCCGTGCCCCGTATGTTCGAGGTGCAGCGCCCCGACGGCGAATGGATAGAGGCCACCCCCGAAATCATCAGTCCTAAAGGCACGCGCCAGTCCTCCACCACGCCCGGCACGCTCCGCCTGCGTTTCCCCGCCGACGTCACCCCCGTAGCCGTGCGCTACGGCTGGCAGCCCTTCACCCGCGCCAACGTCACCAATGCCCAGGGCTGGCCGCTTTCCACCTTCTCTCTCCCCCTCAAAAAACGTTTCCGCCGCTAAATCCTTCCCTATATGAACAACACTCCCAAGATCACATACACGCTCATCGCCATCAATGTGCTCGTATTCCTTATCGGGCTGAACCCCATAGCCTTCGGACTGTGGCCTGTCGCAGCCCCCTATTTCCACATCTGGCAGCCCTTCACCTACATGTTCCTCCACGGCGGCACCGGCCACCTGTTCTTCAACATGTTCTCCCTTTGGATGTTCGGCCGCATCATAGAGCAGAGCCTCGGTGCGCGGCGTTTCATCACCTTCTATCTCGTCTGCGGCCTCGGTGCCGCCCTCTGCCAAATCGTATGGCAGCTCTTCACCAACGAGATGGTGCCCACGGTGGGCGCTTCCGGCGCCATCTACGGCATTCTCCTGGCCTTCGGCATGCTCTACCCCAATGAGCGCATCATGCTCCTCATCCCGCCCATTCCCCTCAAGGCCAAATACTTCATCGGCCTCTTCATCGTCATTGAACTCCTCTTCGGCATCGCCGACTTCGACAACACGGCCCACTTTGCCCACCTCGGCGGCATGCTCTTCGGCTTCCTCCTCATCCGTTACTGGCAAAACGCCGCCCGACGCCCCCGCCGCAAAAAACAAAAATACGAAAACTGGCACACGGCCGACTATGACTACAACATTGAGAAGCGTCGCCGCCAAGAACGTATAGATTCCCTCCTCGATAAGGTGCGCACCTCCGGCTACGACGCCCTCACCGACGAAGAGAAGCGCGACCTCTTTGATTTTACACGCTAAACCATGGCCCGCAAATCCCATAAAGCATCCGCCTCCCTGCACACCTTCGGCACGCAGGTGATGACCACGCTCCAAGTCGTGGCCGTCGGCATGCTTCTGCTCTGTGCCGCCAGCGTATATGTCAGTCCCCACGACTACAGCGTCGTCAGTGTCTTCACGTTGGGCTTCCCCTTCCTCCTCATTCTGGCGATTATCATCGGCTTTCTCGCCCTGCTCTTCACCCCGCGCCGCGCCTGGATTACGCCTCTCGGCCTCCTGCTCTGCTGCGGCACCATACGCAACTACTGTCCCCTCAACCTGCCCGCCGCAGCCCCCGACAGCGCGTGGCATGTGATGACCTGGAACATGGGAGGCACCAATTGGGACGACTCTCTCACACGCGACTCCCTCGCCAACTACCTCATCAACGAGCAACTCGACCTCCTCGTCGTCCAGGAGATATCCTCGCCCCACGCCGACGTACTGGCCAACGCCCTCCACCACCAGATGCCCTACTCTTCCTTCAAGGGCGACAGCCAATGGTACGGCCACGCCATCATCTCCCGCTGGCCCGTGCTGGGAAGCGAGAAACTCACCTCCAACGGCGCCAACCACACCATACTCCACCAGCTCCAGATGCCGCAGGGCGACACGCTCTTCGTCGTAAGTTGCCACCTGCAGAGCATGCACCTCGACCACGACGTGCGCTCCGACTATTTCGCCATCGTGCACCGCCAGGAGACCAATCGCGACAGCGTGCAGCAGACCTCCGAAACCCTTCTCCAGCACATCAGGGAGAACGGCGCCCTGCGCGCCCTGCAGGCCGACACCGTGGCCGAGTTCCTGCGCTCACATGCCGGACGTCCCGTCATCGTAGCCGGCGACCTCAACGACTCGCCCGTGTCCTACACGCGCCAGACCATAGCCGAGGCAGCCCCCCTCACCGACTGCTTCCGAGCATCCGGCAACGGCATTGGCCGCTCCTTCAATCGCGACGCCATCTACGTGCGCATCGACCATCTCTTCTGCACAGACAATTTCAAGCCCTATGCTTGCCGCTTGGGGAAGACCCGCATCTCCGACCACTA
Source organism: Alloprevotella sp. (assembly GCA_045600685.1). Lineage (GTDB taxonomy): Bacteria > Bacteroidota > Bacteroidia > Bacteroidales > Bacteroidaceae > Alloprevotella. The sequence goes on from JAZRYH010000013.1 coordinate 29,702, forward strand.
CCCCATGCATTGCTACCTCCTACCCCTTAACAAAAAATAACTGCCACCCTATTGGCACTTTTTTGCCACCCTATTGGCAAAAAAATGCCAAGGGATGGCAAAAAATTGCCAAGGGATGGCAAAAAATTGCCAAGGGGGTGCAAAAAATTGCCAAGGGACTGCAAAAAAATGCCATCGGCATGCAAAACGACTGAATCGGCAAACACGCCGCGACAATCCTACAAAGAATACACACAAAAACCTGAAATCCTATTTATTAATCCTTAAACCCCTTACTTAACAATGAAAAAAACATTTCTTACCCTCGCCCTGGCATTCCTCGCGGGGTGCGTGGGCACCTTCGCTCAGGAAGCCGAGAAGCCATTGCTCACCATCGGCTGCGTCAGCGACGTGCACAACATGAACAACATGATTACGCCGTCGTCCGGCAAGACCTCGGACATCACCCTGCGCTCCTCCCTCACACGGGTGCTCGACCGCTGGCACGCTGAGGAAAACGTCGATGTCGTCATCATCGGCGGCGACACCGAAAGCGACAAGACCATCAACGAGGCCAACTCAAAGATGGTGCACAAGCGCATGATCGACGCCATGCACGACTTCTTCCCCGAAGGAAAGCAGCCCTGCGTGCTCTATGTGGCCGGCAACCACGAGTATGAGGTGGCCAACTTCGACGCTATACCCAAACCCTACAACGCCTACATTCCCTTCGAAGAGGTAATGCAGCAGGACCTCGGACCCTTCACCAGCGAAAACTGCTTCTACGAAGATGCCGACAACGGCACACTGGGAAAGACGCGCGTGCTCGCCGCCTTCCACTACAACCTCTACGGCCTTGACTTCGTGGTGCTCAACGCCGGCAAGCACTTCTTCCAGTATGCCTGGGACTACCAGTATTCCGTGGAGAGCGTCAACTGGGTGAAGAACAAACTCGACGAAATCTATGCCGACGACCCCGACAAGACCGTCTTCTTCTGCCTCCACGTGCCCTTTGAGGACAGCAACTCGCTCAACGCCGGCAAGGGCATGAAGGACGTGGCCGCTACGAAGGCCCTCAAGGCTGCCCTCGCCGAGCACCCCAACCTCATCATGATCTACGGCCACGACCACGGTAAGGACACGGCCTTCAGCCACACCCACACCTCACAGCGCGTCACCCACTACGACATCAATGGCAACGTCATCGCCACGACTGACGACACACACGTGGATGGCCCCGTGTATAACGACGAAGGCGAACCCGTGGAGAGCTTCTCCGCCAACGTGACGCTCTATAACGACGCCATAGAGAAGTATCTCTCCGTGGATGCCAACAATATCACCGTCAGCGCCGACGAGATGACATTCCCCCTGTTCGGCACCGATGGCGACTTCACGATGAACATGGTTTACAACGGCGCCACCCGCGCCCTCCACATCGGCAGCAACGGCCGCTACAGCCGCGGCGACGCCACGCCCTTCTATCTCTACGACGAAGACGGCAAGAAGGTCATCACGCCCGAGGACGGCAAGTCCTACTACATCGTTTCCAAGTACCTCACCTCCTACTACGCCCTCTCCAACGAGCTGTATAGCCCCGGCAGCAGCAGCCAGCGCATGAACAGCGTCAAGGTGGAAATCACCGAGGACCTCTCCGCCATCACGCCCCTCACCGACGGCAAATGCCTCTGGAAACTGGCCGTGAAGAGCCAGCAGGAAGAGGAAGAGCCCGACGACGACACGTTCAAGAGCGGCAAGTTCTACTTCCACCACACGGCCACCGGCAAATACCTCGGCTACAACACCTACAACCTCACCACCGTGGACGATCCCAACCCCTGCGTAGTGGAAACCACCGGCACTAACCTCTTCAGCATCACCCCTGCCGGCGCTCCCTCCTCCATCAACGGCGCCCACATGTACTTCTCCTCCTCCAGCAAGCGCTTCAGCGGCAACGGCTCCGTGACGAACTTCTATCTACTGAAGGTGGAAGACCCCTCTGCCTCCACGCTCACCCTGACGCCCGCCGCAGCCCCCGAAATCGGCGGCACCTACGTTGTGGCTACGCTCTACAGCGGCCAGCTCTACGCCGTGACAGGCACCACCTACAGCCCGGGCAGCGACAGCCAGCGCGTGAACAGCTACGTTCTGGGTGCCATGCCCGCAAGCGGCTCCATCTCCGTCAGCGCCAGCACCGTAGCCGACTGCATCTGGACTATTGAGGAAGTGAAGGACACTCCCACCCCCGCCGGTCAGGGCTCCTTCTTCTCCATCTTCATGGGCTCCCTGCGCTACTACCACAACACCATCGACACCGGCGACCCCGCAGACATGCCCACCGTCGTGCAGGCTCTGATGCTCTACGTTTATCCCGACCGCGTGGAACTGGAACTGAAGAACTACAACAAGACGGGCCTCCTCAGCGGCATACAGGTGAACAAGCGCCTCGCCACCTACACCGCCATCCGCCCCATCAACGTGACGCGCCCCGAACCTGACGGCATCTCCTCCGCCGTGACCGCCAAGAGCAGCCGCAATCAGGTGTGCGACCTCAGCGGCCGCCGCACTTCCACCGCCAGCCACGGATGCTACATCGTGAACGGCCGTAAGGTTGTGAAGTAAGGACCGCAAATATCCGCAATACAAACTAAACATCCCCCCCGAGGTCAGGTGCCGCGGCCGGAAGGTCGCGGTGCCCCCTCCCCTCTCCTCTCTATGAATTTCAAGAAAGTCCTTATCTCTCTCCTGATGACAGGACTCACGGCCACAGCCTCTGCGGCCGTGAGCCCCTGTCCTCTTTCTTCCGCTGCCGACACCCCCGCAGAGCAGGGCGACTCCTGCCTCTTCATCTCTACCGCCGACGGCGCCCTCACCGTGGTGCCCGTCGCCTACATCGAACGCCAGTCACAGCCCAGCGAAGACCGCCTCACCCTCAACCTTATCAGCGGCAAGCGCCTCTCCTTCAAGAACGTGACGGCCCTCACCGCCACCCCGCCCGACGACATGCCGGCCTTCCGTTCCTTCAAGTTCAACAACAAGTTCAATCCCCAACTCTACTGCGACACCGAAGCCACCGACCCCTCCGCCTCCCTCATCCGCCTCGAGGCCGCCGGCATAGGCAAATGGCTCACCGCCAGTTTCCAACTGCCCGACGACAGCACCCTCGTCTTCGTCGGCACCACGCCGCAGCAGAGCAAGGTAACGCGCCAGAGTTTCGCACGCCCCGTCACCTACACCCTCGGCCGGGCCCTCTGGAAAGAAGTGCAAATCTTGCAGGACTCCACCGGCTACATCTACAACGAAATACCCTACGGCCGCCACCAGACCGTGGTCGTGGACTTCCCCTCCGACTATCCAATAGGCACCTACGGCATCCCCCAGATACACATTACCACCGAGACGGGCGAGCCTCCGCTCTCCAAGACGGAGTATATCGAGGGCATGGCCGAGTTCAACGGTGCCGGCGTCTTCCCCGACATGGGCGAGAAGCGCATCCTCATCCGCGGCCGCGGCAACTCGTCGTGGAGCGGCTCCGGCACCACGGCCAAGAACCCCTACCACTTCAAGTTCCTTGACAAGGAGAAGCCCTTCGGCCTCACCGCCGGCAAGCACTGGGTATTGCTGGCCAACCGCCAGTCGGGCTCAATGACCGCCAACGCCATAGGTATGTATATCGCCGGCCTCCTGCAGACAGCAGCCCCCAACCACATCGTGCCCTGCGACCTCTACATCAACGGCGAATACCGCGGCTCCTACAACCTCACCGAGAAGGTGGGCCTCCACAACAACAGCGTGGACCTCGACGACGACTCCCGCGCCACGCTCCTGGAACTCGACACTTACTACGACGAGCCCCATCGCTTCCACTCCACCGAACTCGGCATGCCCGTCAATATCCACACGCCCGACTTCGACGACGAGGCCTCCACCTCCGCCCTGACGGAGGACAACGTGCGCCGTGCCTACAACACGCTGGAGCAGAAGACGCTCGACGGCAGCGTATCCGACTACATGGACCCGCTCTACTGCGCCAATTTCTTCCTCGTCAACAGCCTCGTGAACAACTGCGAACTCGGCCACCCCAAGAGCACATTCCTCTATAACGAGGACATCTTTAATATTAAGGAATCGCCGTGGACGTGGGGCCCCGTGTGGGACCTCGACTGGGGCTACGGTTACAAGGAGCGCAGCATCTATTACGTGGACGATATCGAGGAGGACTTCATCGACCACCTGAAGAACAGCGGACAGGTGCACGGCGCCATGGGGCGCTGGGTGGAGTCAATGTTCAACGACCCCGAGGTGAAGGCAGCCTACAACGGTCTGTTGGAATACTATGTCAACGGCGGCGGACTGGCCGACGTGCTGGATTTCTGCGACACTTATTACGCCTTCACGGCCTCTTCCTTCGCCCACAACAAGTCGAAGGACAACACCACCTCCGCCCGCGACAAGACGGACTACGCCGCCCAACTCTCCCAGTGCCGGGAGTGGCTCAAGGCCCGTGCCTACTTCCTCGCCAATCAGGCCGGCATCAAGATAAATCCGCTGCCCACGCCCCCCGACGGGCCTCTCCCGCCACTGCCCGACGAGGGCCTTGTCGGCGATGTCAACGGCGACGGCTCCATCAGCATTGCCGACGTCGTGTGCCTCCTCAACTTCGTCCGTTCGCTGGAATACGACGCCTGTATCCGCCGCCACGCCGACGTGGATGCCAACGGCCGCATTGCCGAAGAGGATGCCGCCGCCATCTGCCAGCTCATCCTCTCCCTTCAGCAGGACGCCGCCGCACGCCGCAAGGCTCTGCAACGCCAGCGCCACCTCGCACCCGCCACGGCCTCCCTCTCCCTGGAAGACTTCCAGGCCGACCCCGAGACGGACATCACCCTACAGTGCGCCCTCAACATTGACGAGGGAAAATACTGCGGTCTGCAGTTCGACCTCGCCCCCCCCGCCCGCCTTGCCCCCCAGAAACCCCCCCCCCCCCCCCACCCCCCCCCCCCCGCACCCGCCC
>JAZRYH010000014.1:0-11037 GCA_045600685.1 Alloprevotella sp.
TCGTCAGCTTTGGCTGTCTTTTTGGCTCTTTTTGCGCTGCCTTTCAGTCACATAGCCCGCTATGCTCCTTCAAGAGCAGCACAAAAATAGCTCAAAAATCCTATCCAAATCTTCTGAACTTATTATTTCACCATTACTAAACTAATGTCAGCACAAGCTCTTACCATCGGTTGTTTTGACGGCGTGCATCAGGGGCATAGGTTCCTGTTGCAGCAACTCCGTTCGCTGGCAGATGAGCGGGGAATGCAGACGCTGGCACTGACATTCCGCCGGCACCCCGCCGCCGTGCTCGGAAAGCCCGTGCCGCAGCAACTCTGCACGCTGGAAGAAAAGGAGCGGCTGCTGAAGGAACAGACCGACGAAGTGAAAATCCTCGATTTCACCGAAGAAATGGCACGTCTCTCGGCGAAGGAGTTCATGCAGAAACTGCGCGATGAATACGGCGTGGGTCTTCTCCTTCTGGGCTACGACCACCGCTTCGGTCGGCCCTCGCCCGACGATGACTACGAGCGCGACGCCCACGCCTTGGGCCTTGAGGTAAGGCGTGCGGAGCCGCTGCCTAGCATCAGCAGCAGCGCCATCCGCCATGCGCTCCAGCAAGGCTGCATAGCCGAGGCCAACGAAATGCTGGGCCGCCCTTACACGCTCTCAGGCACCGTGGTGAAAGGCCGACAGATAGGCCACTCCATCGGTTTTCCCACCGCCAACCTCTCCACGTCCCTCCTTATTCCCAAGACCGGCGTCTATTCCGCCACCACTCCCTACGGCCCCGCCCTCGTCAACATAGGTCATCGCCCCACCCTCAACAATGGTGACGACATTTCCATAGAAACCCATATCATCGGTTACAAAGGCGACCTCTACGCCCAGCCTCTCACCGTCAGCCTCCTTCGCCGCCTGCGCGACGAACAGGCGTTCCCCTCGCTGGAAGCCCTGCGGAAGCAAATAGAAAACGATTTGAAAACACTCACACTCCATTAAAGATATGAAGAAAGCCCTCATCCTCTTCCTAATGTTTCTCTGCGGCCAGTTTGTGGCCGGAATAATTGCCGGCGGCATGGGCTGGCTTGGGAATGCCCGCTATATGGGGTACACCCTCCTGGCCGTAGATCTGCTCCTCATCGCCCTGCTGTGGCGTTTCCGACTCGCCGGCCAGAAGGAATCCTACCCCACGTGCACCGGCTGGCTGAAAGGAAAGACCCTCCTGGCTGGAGCGGGCATCTTGGCATTAGCCTTCGGCGTGAACATTATGCTGGAGCCGCTCAACCTCAGCGACCTGGGGCTGGAGGCCACTTTTGAGGCCATGCGCTCCGATGTGCTGTGCATCCTTATGCTCTGCGTCGTGGCTCCGTGGCTGGAAGAACTTATTTTCCGCGACGGCATCCTGCGCCACCTCACGCTACACGGCATAAAGCCCGTATGGGCCATCGTCATCAGCGCCCTTCTCTTCGGCCTCGTCCACGGCGACCCCGCCCAGATGGTGCCCGCCAGCCTTCTCGGCCTCGTGCTCGGCCTGTTGTATGTCCACACCGGCGACCTCTCGCTCTGTCTCCCCGCCCACATCATCAACAACAGCGTTGCCGTAGGCCTGATGTACATACCCGGCAGCGACGAGTGGACGAAAAACCTGAGCGTGCCCGGCCACATTGCCTTGGGATTGCCCCTCCTTCTTGTGGGTGCACTCCTTATTTATATTATCGTCGCGCGTAAGAAGATTTCTCTCTAAACTTATGAAGATAGGCTCCGTAGATTTAGGCCCGCGCCCCGTTTTGCTGGCACCGATGGAGGACGTCACCGACATCGGTTTCCGCTTGCTCTGCCGGCGGATGGGGGCCGCTATGGTGTATAGCGAATTTGTGGCCGCCGACGCCCTGGTGCGCCTGGTGAACAAGAGTTTGCAGAAACTCCGCGTCTGCGACGAGGAGCGCCCCGTGGCCATACAGATTTACGGCAAGGACCCCGGTGCCGTGGCCGAGGCGGCAGAGATCGTCATTGAGCAGGCCCACCCCGACGTGCTCGACATCAACTTCGGCTGTCCCGTAAAGCGCGTGGCCGGCAAAGGGGCCGGCGCCGGACTGCTGCAGGACCCCGACCTGATGTGCCGCATTACCCGCGCCGTAGTCGATAGGGTAGGGGACCGCGTGCCTGTTACCGTCAAGACGCGCCTGGACTGGACCCTCCCGGTCCCCTCCTGCGAAGAAGGCACAGAGGGCCGGCGCACATTCCTCATCGAAACGCTCGCCGAGCGCCTGCAAGACCAGGGCATTAGCGCCCTCACCATCCATGGCCGCACCCGCTCGCAGATGTACACCGGCGAAGCCGACTGGGCGCCGATAGGACGCGTGAAGGCCAATCCCCGCATCCACATCCCCATCATAGGCAACGGCGACATCGACTCCCCCGAGCGTTGCCGCGAGGCCTTCGAGCGCTACGGCGTAGATGCCGTGATGATAGGCCGCGCCACCTTCGGACGCCCCTGGATCTTCGCCGAGATAAAGGGCCGCACCCTCACCCCCGACGAACAGCTCGACGTGCTCAAGCAGCAGGCCCTCGCCAGCATCCGCCTCGTGGATGAGCAGGGCAAGGACAACGCCGAATATCGCGGAATCCTGCACGTGCGACGCCACCTGGCCGCCTCGCCACTCTTCAAGGGCATACCCAATTTTCGCCCGACGCGCATACAAATGCTCCGCGCCGAACACCTCGACGAACTCTTCGAAATAATGGAACAGTGCCGGCCGCTCATCAGCGCCGCAGGGGAATAAGAAGGCACGAAAAAAGAGGTTCGTCCGACGCCATGAGAACAACAAATCGCTTCATAACGATTTTTTTGAAGGTGAAAAAATCTTGACAAAACGAAAAAAGGAGAAATCGCGGCGCTGTGAGACCTAAACGTGCTTACAGGCGAAAAACACGCGCTGCCCCGTCATTCTTTTCTCCGCCACTTCCCTTTATTTTTTCCGATGTCCCTTTTAATTTTGCGTAAAAGGGACATCGGAAAAATTTAATGGGACATCGGCGAAATTAAAAGGGACATCGGCACGACAGAAAGGGACATTGGCGCGACTAAAAGGGCTTTAGTTTTTGCTAAAAGGGACAAATTTCCGAAAAAAATCGCAAAAACGTCGTCGCGCGACGGCCTTTTTTCGCACTTAAAAGCGGGTGTGGCGCGCCCAGAGGAATCTCCGCCAAAAACCTTGCAGAGTTAAGCGCTTATAAATGAGCCGTATAACATCGTCCTCAAAATGGCGTTTTTTCCGTCCGAACCTCCGCGCGTTCGTTTTCACGCCCCGTTTTTGCCAAAAAAACGCACGAAAAATGTAAAAAATATTGACAAAAAATTTTAGTTACGTCCGTTTATGTGAAGTGTTACTATAACTGCGCACCCCTCCGCGTTAGGTTGCACAATTCACCGAGGCTTTATAAAAAAATCCGCGCTCTTTTGCCCGGAAAACAAAGAAAAGTCGTTCTTTCCTTTGATTTTCGCGCGGTTATTTGTAACTTTGCAGCCTGAAAGTAAACTTGCGACTATGAAACGCTTATCTTCAATACTTATTCTTGCCCTGACGGCCATCGTAGCTATGGCTCAGGTCAACTTCACGGTCAGCTACAAGCGCGTGAGCCCCACTGAAATCGACGTAATCTTCAACGGCACTGCCGCCCCCGGCTGGCACGTCTATGGCACCCGCTGCGGCGGCGACGGCCCCAACCCTGCCATCTTCGGCACCGACAAGGCCAAGGGCGCCAAGGTGAAAGGTGGCCTCAAGGACGGCCCCGGCATCAAGAAAGCCTACGATGAAATGTTCGGCCAGGAGATTTATTTCTTTGAGGGCAAGGCGCAGTACACCCAGCGCGTGGAACTCACCGAGAAGAACTACGAGTTGGAGGGCTACCTGCAGTATTCCGCCTGCAACGATGAGACCTGTCTGCCGCCCACCGACGTGATGTGTAAACTCAAGGGCACCGACGGTCCCGACGGTAAGGCCGCAGCCGAAGAGGAACCCGCTGCCGAAGAGAAAGACGCCGCTGCCGACGAGGCCGGATTAGCCACCGACAGCACCGCCACCGACAGCCTCGCCGCTGCCATCACTGTAGATGAAGGCGATGCCAAGGGCTGGTGGACCTCCTCCATCGATGAACTGAAGAAGTTTGATATCGCTGAGAACGCCGCCGGCCAGAGCCTCTGGATGATCTTCCTTCTCGGCATCCTCGGCGGCCTCGTGGCCCTCATCACCCCCTGCGTGTGGCCCATTATCCCGATGACCGTGAGCTTCTTCCTCAAACGCAGCGACGACAAGAAGAAAGGCATAAAGGACGCCATCATCTACGGCATCAGCATCGTCATCATCTATCTGGCGCTGGGCCTTGCCGTGACGGCCATCTTCGGAGCGTCGGCACTCAATGACCTCAGCACCAACGCCGTCTTCAACATCTTCTTCTTCCTTATGCTCCTGGCCTTCGGTGCATCCTTCCTCGGCGGCTTCGAAATAACGCTTCCCAGCAGCTGGAACAACGCCATCGACGGCAAAGCCGAGAAAGCCAGCGGCCTCATGGCCATCTTCCTCATGGCCTTCACCCTGACGCTCGTCAGCTTCTCCTGCACCGGCCCCATCATCGGCTTCCTCCTCGTTGAGGTAAGCACGGGCGGCGGCGGCATACTGGCCCCCACCATTGGCATGCTGGGCTTCGCCCTCGCCCTCGCCCTGCCCTTCACGCTCTTCGCCATGTTCCCCGCCCTGCTGAAGAAGACCTCGCGCGGCGGCTCGTGGATGAACAGAGTGAAGGTGACACTGGGCTTCATAGAACTGGCCTTCTCCCTGAAATTCCTCAGCGTGGCCGACCTGGCCTACGGCTGGCACATCCTCGACCGCGAGACCTTCCTCGCCCTCTGGATAGGCCTCTTTGCCGCCCTCGGACTCTACCTCTGGGGACTCATCAAGTTCCCCCACGACGACGAGGACGAGCGCCACACCAGCGTCACGGCCTTCTTCATCGGCCTGGCCTCCATCGCCTTCGCCATCTATATGGTGCCCGGCCTGTGGGGCGCTCCCTGCAAGGCCTGCAGCGCCTTCGCTCCCCCCATCACCACGCAGGACTTCAACCTCGACCAGAACAAAGTGGAGGCCCAGTTCCGCGACTACGAGGCTGGCATGGCCTACGCCAAGCAGACGGGCAAACCCGTCATGCTCGACTTCACCGGCCATGGCTGCGTGAACTGCCGCAAGATGGAACTCGCCGTATGGCATGACGCCTCCGTGCGCGACATGTTGATGAAGGACTACGTGCTTATCTCCCTCTATGTCGATGAAAAGACCCCGCTGCCCGAGACCATTACCGTCAATGAGGACGGCAAGGAGGTGCGCCTCCGCACCATAGGCGACCGCTGGAGTTATCTGCAGCGCATGAAGTTCGGTTGCAACGCCCAGCCCTACTACTTCATCCTCGACAACGACGGCCACGTCATCGCTCCGCCCCGCTCCTACAACGAAGACGTGCCCGCTTACACACAATGGCTGAAAGAAGGCCTCCAAACTTACAAAAACGCCCGCGAAACTGCACAATAAGTAGGCTAAGTGTGCAAGAAAAGCGCATTTCTCGGCATTTTGTTTGGTTATTACGAGATTAAAACGTATCTTTGCACTCGTTAACATTTACTACGCCCGCATACTCCTCGTGTAGAACCATCCCCGTCGGGCGGAAACAGAAAAGAATAACCTAAAATACTTACTACAATGTCTGAAATTGAAGCAAAAGTAAAGCAAATCATCGTTGACAAACTCAGCGTAAGCGAAGAAGAAGTAAAGAACGAAGCCTCCTTCCTTCAGGATCTCGGCGCCGACAGCCTCGACCAGGTAGAGCTCATCATGAAACTCGAAGAAGAGTTCGGCATCCAGATTCCCGACACTGAAAGCGAGAAGATTGTCACCGTTGGCGACGCCATCGCTCTTATCGAGTCCCTGCAACAGTAAACTCATAAGGATAGCGACCACCGCGATTGCCAATGTGGCAATGTACCTCTGGGCACATTGCCACATTTGCTATGCGCATTTCATTGCCTTCCTGCTATAGCAGACAGGAGAAATCCTACTTCCCAATCTCCCGATCTCCTCTTGCCACGGCAGACAGGCCACTTCCCTCCCCTCATTATTTATTTATAGTCCCGCCCGTAGCGAGAGAAGGCGGAGACACTTACACTCCTAACAAATTCACGCCATGGAACTCAAGAGAGTAGTTATCACCGGCCTCGGAGCCATCACTCCCGTAGGAAACACCCTGGAACAGACCTGGGAAAACCTCAAGAAGGGCAAGAGCGGAGCTGCCCCCATCACTCGTTTCGACGCCAGCCAGTTTAAGGCCCAGTTTGCCTGCGAAGTCAAGGATTTCGACCCTGCCGAACGCCTCGACCGCAAGGAAGCCCGCAAGATGGACCGCTACGAACAGTTAGCCATGGCTGCCGCCCACGAAGCCATTGCCGACTCACATCTCGACCTCGACACCGAAGATAAGACGCGCATAGGTGTGGTTCTTGGTGTAGGCATAGGCGGCATCACTACCCTCGAGGAAGAAATCTCCAAGTATGCCGTCACGGGCGCCGAACTCGGCCCGCGCTACAGCCCCTTCCTCATCCCCAAGATGATATCCGACGTGGCTGCCGGACTCATCTCCATCCATTACGGCTTCCACGGCCCCAACTATTCCACCGCCAGTGCCTGTGCCTCCAGCACCAACGCCATTGCCGACGCCTTCAATCTTATCCGTCTGGGCAAGGCCAGTGTGATGGTCACCGGCGGTGCCGAGGCAGCCATCACGGCAGTAGGCGTAGGCGGTTTCTGTGCCATGCACGCCCTCTCCACGCGCAACGACGACCCTGCCGGAGCCAGTCGTCCCTTCAGTGCCTCGCGCGACGGCTTCGTCATGGGCGAAGGTGCTGGCATCCTCGTCCTTGAGGAGCTCAGCCACGCCCTGGCTCGCGGTGCCCACATCTACGCCGAACTTGCCGGCGTAGGCATGAGCGCCGACGCCCACCACATCACGGCCTCCCACCCCGAGGGACTCGGTGCCACGCTCGTCATGCGTGAAGCCCTCGCCGACGCAGGCCTACAGCCCGAGGACATCGACTACATCAACGTCCACGGCACATCCACCCCCGTAGGCGACGTGTCGGAAGCCAAGGCCATCGCCCAGGTCTTCGGCCCCCACGCCTACAAGCTTAACATTTCCTCCACAAAGTCCATGACAGGTCACCTCCTCGGTGCCGCAGGCGCCGTGGAGTGCATTGCATGCTGCAAAGCCGTGGAGGAAAACATTGTTCCACCCACCATCAATCACGCCCCCGACGACCTCGACGAGCAGATTGATTACAAAATGAACTTCACCTTCAACAGCGCCCAGCACCGCCCCGTGCGTGCCGCGCTATCCAATACTTTCGGTTTCGGCGGTCACAATGCCTGTTGCATAGTGAAGCAATTCCAACAAAATGAGTAACATTATCGACCGTGTGAAGCTGCCTTTTCAACGTAATTCGCAACTTCGCAAGGCTCTCTACGACATCTTAGGTAAATACCCCCACAACCTCGACCTCTATCGCGAAGCCCTCGCCCACCGTTCCCAGCAATACCGCGGACGCAACGGACAGGAAAAACCCGTAAACAACGAACGCCTCGAATTTCTCGGCGATGCCGTGCTCGAAGCCACCGTTTCCCACATCGTTTTCCACCATTTCCCCTCCCGACGTGAGGGCTTCCTTACAAACACACGCTCAAAACTCGTACAGCGCGAGACGCTCAACCGCCTTGCCGCACGTATGGGTATCATTGATCTCATCCACGCCAACGTCAACTCCCCTTCCCACAATTCCAACGTGGGCGGCAATGCCTTTGAGGCCCTCGTCGGCGCACTCTATCTCGACCACGGCTATCAGGCCGTACTCGCCTTCGTCCAGAAGAAGATGATGGACTCCCGCACCCTCGACCTCGACGACACGGCGCAGAAAGAAACCAACTTCAAGTCCAAACTCCTCGAATGGGCACAGAAGAACAAACTCCAGTGTGACTTCCGCGTTGACGACGAAATCACGCGCGACGGCAACTCCGAGTTCCACACCAGCGTAGTCATCGAGGGCATCGTCTGCGGCGAGGGCCAGGGCTTCAGCAAGAAGCAGGCCGAGCAGGAAACCGCCCGCCACGCCCTCACACGTCTGCGCCACGAAGAAGGCTTCAAGGACCGCGTCTTCGGCGGCAAGGAACAGCGCACGGCCATGGAGGCTGAAGAATACGCCGCCCTGCCCCGCATCGCCGAAATCGACCACGCCTCCAACGCAGGCTCCGTGCCCGCCACCGGCAAGAAGAAGCCCGTGCGCCGCCGCGAGGAACGCACCGCCAGGACTGCCCGTAAGGCTGCAACCGCTCCGCAGGAAAACAAAGAGCAGACCCCTCAGCAGCCCGCCAAGCAGCCCGCCTCCCAACAGGCCGGCCAGCAGAAAACCGCACAGCCCAAGAACGAACAGCGCGACAACCAGGAGCGCCGCCGCAACGAGCAGGAGCGCAAGGCCAACGAAGCCGAAGACCGGCAGGAAGCCGCTCAGCGCCCCTCGCGTCAGGACAGCAAGCGTACCGACCGCGTTTCCGGCCGCCAGTCCGCCGAGAAGGCCAACGTACAGCCCGCCGCCTCCGCCGCTGAGCCTAAAGCGAAACCCGCCGAGGCCCCTGCGCAGAAGGCTGAGGCCGACACCGGCGCCCACGGCTCCGCAGTTCCCGCCGCCGAGCCCGTAGAAAAGAAAAAGCGCGCCACCCGCCGCCATCGTCCTGCCAAGCGAGCGCCCGGCAAGGATACTCCCCAGGGAGCCTAAAGCCCCGCAGAAAAATCCATCATCCCTCTATATTTAGGGCGGACGACCTTCCCATGAAGGCCGTCCGCTTTTTTTCATTCGCTTTTCAAGGATGGTCGGCAAACAAAGGTCTTATCTTTCATATTGGGCGCCGACGCCACGCCATGAGATAAAACTGTCTTCTGTGATTTTCCGCATGCGTGAAACATGTAAAAAATTTTGACAACTGAAAAAAAGGAGAAATGGTCGCGAACTGGCTATTTTGATAGGCGAACATTGCAAAAAAATCGCCGATTTCAGGCCTGATTTTTCCGGATTTCGGTTCATTTTTCACGAAAGCCCTTTTAGCAGCCCCGATAGCCCTTTTAATTCAAACTAAAGCCCTTTTAGTTGAAACTATCGCCCTTTCAGTTCGTCCGATGTCCCTTTTAGTTTTTCCGATGTCCCTTTTAGTTTTTCGTAAGTTAGCTATCGGAAATTTTTTTGGAGGGTGTAGAAACGCGTAATTTTTCGTATCGCGCGAACGGAAATCACGATTTTTCGCGTCTAAAAGGGGGCTTAGGCGGTGTGAAAGGGAAGGTGGACATGACGAGAGGTGGTTAATGTATAGTGTATCAGTGATTTACTAACTCTCTCCAGAATCGCGTGTAGCAAAACGAAATCAAGGTCGGTGACTTTCACGGCCGCCACGGGCCGTGAAACACTCAAAAAAAGGTAAAATATTTTGACAAAAAACGGGAGGCGGGAGCGCAAGGTTTGATGCCTTGCTGAACTGAAAGAAATCTCTCCACCCGCCCTCCCCTACAGGGAGGGATGGGGAGGTAAAAGGCTCTCCCCTGAGGGGGGAGCGGGGAGGGGCTTTAGAAATTTTATTATTGCTGTCCGGTAAAACTCAAAACAGCATAAATTATCTGCCCGGAGCCCAGTAAATACTGGCTTCGGGCTACATTTTCTCAAAAGTAAGCCCCCTCTAGTCAAAAAGAGTTGGCTGAGGTGGCCCTTTCTGAGCCTCTCTGGCAAGGATATCGTTCCATGTTTTGTCAGGATTCTCCATAAAGCTTATGAAGTCAATGTAGTACATGAGAGTCAGACGTATCATTGTCACTACTTGCGAGAAGGCACAGTTGCGTTTTATGCTCCGTGAGAGTACCGTTATGAGCAGATTGGCAATGAGCACCACCCATGTCTGTATCTGTATGGCATTGATACTGTCTCCATAGAAGAAATGAAGCGGGAAGTTCTGTTTCAGCTGCTTGTAAAGAGACTCTATGGCCCAGCGCAGCCGGTAAATCTCAGAAATATCCTCTACCGAGAAATCAAAGTTGTTTGTCAGCAACACCACAGGCTTCTTCTTTTCTTCGAAAATCTCTACTCTGCGTGCATCGTGCGTAAGTTCACCACGCGTAAAACGCACCTTCTGGTCAATATGAGTCACAAGTCCGTCAGGATTCACGTACGTCACCGACTCCAAGACCTCGTACTTGAGGTTTTTCTTCATTTTCGTGACATAGCAAACGCCTTCGTCCGTAAGTCGCTGAAATTGCGCGATGTCTATATACGCCCTGTCAATGGCGAGATTGGATCCCTTGGGCAAATGTACCTCTTTGAGCAGATAATGGTCGTGCTTTGCAGCCGATGTAAGCTGTACGACCATTGGTACACCTACATGATACTTCATTACGGTGTGCACTTTCATGCCACCCTTCTTCTTGCCTGACTTCGGATGACGACCTACTCCCTTTAGAATGTTGTCAAAAAGGGTTATGGTGGTGGAATCCATCATGTACAGCAGCTTTTCCCAGTCCTTTGGCTCATGCGTCTGCCCCTTATAACTCTTTGGAGGGCGGCTGTCCGCTAAAAACCTAGCATACTTCTCCAACAGATACGCATAAACCTTTGCAAAGAACTCCTGAGGGCGGCGGATGTTAGCTTCTGCAAGTGTGCTACGGCGTACAAGATAGTCCAGGCCAAGATGTTGGAGTTTATGAGCCTCTGCCTTCATACCAATCTCCAACTCTCGCAGAGAATCAAAGTGTTTCAATATGCCGAATAGCATGATTACAAGGTGCTGGTAGCCGTCCAAACGTTTCACGTAGGCTTCGCTTCCAGCTGTTTCACGACTAATTTGCATGATTTTCTCGCGATCGAGCAACTTTAATACCTGACTATACACCGGCTGTCCGGTAAAATTACTATCTTTGCCCATGATT
>JAZRYH010000015.1:0-4188 GCA_045600685.1 Alloprevotella sp.
CGTATGGGCTTCCGTATGGCTTCCCTTCCCCATGAACATACCCGACGGCATCGAAGTCTATAAGGGTACGCAGGAGCGCACCGTCAAGGGTGAGCCCTACCTCGGTCTCACCAAGGTTGATCCCGACACGCACAGTTGCTATGCCGCAGGCGGCTATCTCCTGTACAGCACTACCGTATCTGCAGGTACGATTGACGTCCTCCCCGCCAACAGTGTTCCTACTGACGCTCGCGAGACGGATGATGCCGCCTTCGTAGGCAGCACCGAGAACCCCGGCGTAGCCGATGACGGTACGGAGTGGACAGCCTTCTCCGCCACCTTCGGCGGTAAAACGCCTTATGTGCTTGCCAACAAGAGCAACGGCATCGGCTTCTACAAGTACGTCGGCACCAAGATGCCGAAGGGCAAGGCCATATGGCTGAAGCCTGCCGACAGCAGCGATGCAGAGTGCGTGAAGCTCGGCTTCGACGACATCATCTCCGCCATCGAGGCTCTCCACGGCAACACCACCAATGCCGAGATCTATGACCTCCAGGGCCGTCGCCTCGACAAGGTTGAGAAGGGCCAGATTAACGTGATTAACGGTCAGAAGATTATGTTTAAGTAATTTGAGACAATAAGATTATTCGATAATAAGATTATTAGTATGATTATGAAAAAGACATATTTCTCCCCCGTAGCACGTTACGTTGACCTCCACACGGAGAGTCTTATGCAAACTCTCAGCCAGATAGGTGCAAACACTGATCCTTCTGATCCTACAGTTGACGATCCCAATGATGCGATGACCCGCCGTGGTGGCATCTGGGGCTGGACTGACGACAAGTAAACATTCCCCGCACTACATAGAAGAAGGTCGCGCAGAAATGCGCGGCCTTTTTTGTGTTCTAAAATCGTTAAACCACAAACTAAAATCGTTAAACCACACCTTCCGTATGTTTTTCACACGTGTGAAAATGGATTTGCACACGTGTAGAAATTGATTTGCACACGTGTGGAAATGAATTTGCACACGTGTGGAAATGAAACCAGAAGCGTTTTTCTTGTTTTTATTTTATTGCTGTCCGAGGAAATTTGAAAGTCCCGCTCTTTGAGCGGCGCTTTGCCGTTGCTGGTTAATTGGTAAGCCCCTCCTACCCCTAACCTTTCAAATCGCCAGCATTTACAAGAGGTTTGAAAGCGGACAACAATATTTCTATTTCACCATTACTTATAGAGCGGGGCAGGAGGACAGGCTGTCTATCAGTCCTCTGAACACGGGTGCCTCCTTCAGCAACGGAGCGTGGCCCACGAGGATGAGGCGGTCCATGGCGCGCGTCATGGCCACATTGAGTTTGCGGTCGATGAGGTGGCCGTCTTCTTCGAAGGTGTGGGCGGTAAGGAAGCGCAGTTGGTAGCGTTGTTGCGCCGTGAAACTGTAGATGATGACGCGCCGCTGCGAGCCCTGGAAACGCTCCACGGTGTCTATCGTGATGCGGTCCGCCACTTCCTCGGGCAGCAGGCTCCTTATGGCGGATATCTGGTTGCGATAGGGCACGATGACGCCCACTTCGTCCGTCCAGCCGTTGTCCATGATGAGGCGCGCCACGATGCCGGCCTCCACGCCGTTCACCTTGTCGGAGGGAGAGTCTTCGGGCAGCGGGGCATCGATGAATTCCACGCGCGGCCCGTCCGCCGTCGCTTGCTGGTGCGGCAGAGGCACGGGATGCAGTTTTCCCTCGTAGAAGGCGGCATTGGGGAAAGCCGCAACTTCGGGGTGCATACGGCCCTGTGCCGTGAGCATATACACCACTGCGGGGTCGTCCCTGTAGGTGCGCAGCAAGCGCTCAAAGAACGAGCCGCGGCAGTCCGCAAGGCCTATCTCGCGCAACAGCGGTTCTTCCACGCGGGCCTGTTCCTCCGACTGCTGCACCACGGCCGGCAGTTGCTTGTGGTCGCCGATGAGCACGAACTTCCTGATGGCGGGCTCGCCGTCGGGCGTTCGTGCGGCGATGAGGGGGAGAATCTGGGGCTCAAGTATCTGCGAGGCTTCGTCCACTATGGCGAGGCTGAAACGCTTGAGCCGGAACAGTTCCTGATGGGAGCAGAGCGAGGCGGTGGTGGAGGCAAAGAGGCGTGTGCGGCCTATGAGTTCCTGTATCTCCGCCGTGTTTTGCAGGTTGGCCACGCGCTCTTCCAGCAGGTAGGGGCGGCACGCCTCGGCGCACGACAGGCCGTGACCCAGGCGGATGAAGTCGAGGCCGGCCTCCACGAACTTGCTGCACGCCTCATCCACGGCGCGGTTGGTGTAGGAGAGGAGCAGCACATTGGCGTCGGTCGAGAGGAGTTCCTCGCGGAGCGTCGTCATCAGGCCGAACGACGTCTTTCCCGTGCCCGGCGGGCCTATGATGAGGAAGAGGTCGCGGGCTTGGCGCACGCGGAGGGCCAGTTCGTTGAACGCCCCGTAGTCGCCGCGCAGCGTGAGCGAAGCGTCCGTCTCGGGCCGCCGCTGGCTGAGCAGCAGGTCGCGCCGTTCCTTCGGAGCCTCGAGGAAGGCGTGCAGACCGCGGAAGAGTCCCGCGCTGGACGACTCCATAAAGTCGTGCTCTATGGCCCACACGCGCTCCTCGCCGTTGGCGAAGAAGAAGCGCGCCGTGCTCTGCGGAGCACGCAGCCTCACGGTGAGGCGGCTGCCCGTTATCTCTGCCAGGGCTCCGCGCAGACAGGGCGTGCGGCGTATGTCGGGCTCCGTGCCGGGGGCATAGGGGTAAAGCACCACGATGTCGCCGGGACGGAAGTTACAAGCCCCCTCCCCGCTCCCCCTTTGGGGGAGAGCCTCAGCGTGGGTCCGACTCGCGCTGCAAGTCCCCCCAAGGGGGGGATTTAGGGGGGCCTCAGAGGGTCTCACCTCCAGAGTCACCTCGGTCACATTTTCTTCTTCTGCCGAGGCGGGGGTTACGAGGCACAGGTCGGCGTAGATGTTGCCGGCCAGGAGTTTGTCGTCCAGCGTGTCGTGCCATTTCGCCGCGAAGCCGCTGCTTTCCTTCTGCATGTTCCCCATCTTGCCGAGCATGTGCTCCGTGCTGACGAAGCGCATATAGCGCAGGAAATACGCCTGCTCCAATGGAGAGGCTTTCTGCACCACGCCAAGCAAGTGGTCCACCACGGGGCGCTTGTACACCTCCCACAGCCGTCCGCCACCGCCCTTCTTCAGCAAATGTTCGGGGCGCAGGCGCAACAGGAGGTCGTAGCCCTCCTCGGCATATATCTGTTCGCAGCGCGCCAGTTGGTTGCGGAGGCGCAGGGCGGTGTGGAGCAACGCGGGGGCGGGGCCCATTCCCAGCAGGCCCTTGCCGTATTTGCTGTAGAGGAGGAAGGGGGCTATCTGCCCGTTGTCTATGCCGAGACCGTAGTGGAGTATGGCCATATAGAGCAACACCTGGGCGTAGTGCTTCTGCTGCGCCGTGGGTATCTGCGGGTCCTGATTGGGTGGCCAGCCGCCCTTGCCGCTCTTCTGCTCCACGAGTATGCGGTAGTCCAGTTGCAGCATATCCATACGTCCCTGCAGACCCAGCGTCTCGCAGAAGAAGGTGGGCTCCAGCACGGTGTCGGCGGGGGTGAACGCCTTGAAATGTTCCTTCAGTCCTTTCTCCACGGCCTGCCGAATGTTTTCGGCCTGTTGCTGGGCGTCGGCGTGGAAGGTGGTGGAGAGCGGCGTGGTGGCCAGCAGGAGGGGATTGGCGCGGAAGAAGTCGCGGGCGCTCTCAGCATAGGGGCGCCGCACGCCGCGCAGGGTCTCGTCGAGCAACTGGCCGGCCAGATTACCGAGCAATATGGCAGAAGTGACGCCATCGCTGTGCAGGCGGCCTATCAGGTGCACCAGAGGCGACTCGCTGTAGTCCTCTATGCACGACGCCACGGTAGTAATGTCGATGAGAATGTCGGGCTCCACGATGAACAGTTCCGGCAGCAGCACGCCCTCCTCGCCCTGATGGCACCTTACTATATTTAATTGTGCGCCCACGCGCAGGGCTTTCTGCAAGTACGACCAGTCGTGCCCGTACAGCCAGGGGTTTTCCGGCCCATACACGGCCGTGACGAGTGTTCCCTCGGCATCGTCCAGACGGCCCGTGATGGTGGAAGAGGTGAAGGCGGTGACGATGAGGCGACTACCCCCTCCGGCCTCACTACCGCCTCGACTACCCCCTC
>JAZRYH010000016.1:0-38169 GCA_045600685.1 Alloprevotella sp.
CCCGTCTCGCTGCCTATCTTGGCATAGAAGAGGACGTGGAGGAGAACGTCGCCGAGTTCCTTGCAGATGTTGGGCTTGTCGTTCTTGATGAGTGCGTCGCAGAGTTCGTAGGTCTCCTCAATGGTATTGGGGCGCAGCGACTCGTTGGTCTGCTTGCGGTCCCAGGGGCACTTCACGCGGAGCTCGTCGAGCACATCAAGAAGGCGCTCAAATTCTTGGAGTTGTTTCTTTCTATCCATAAAATCAATGATTAGCAAATCAGCAAATGTACCACCGAAATGGACATATGCCGATTTGCTAATTATCTTTTCTAAATTAGAATTCCTGCCACGACTTTATTTCCAACTCATCGGCCTTCATGGTGCAGAAGGCTGTGATGAAGGCGGAGGCGAGGCGGGCGTTGGTGATGAGAGGAATGTTGAGGTCGATGGCGGCACGGCGAAGCTTATACCCGTTGGTAACGGAACTGTTGCTTTTCGTACGCGGCATGTTAACCACGAGTTCCACCTCCTTCTTATGCAAGAGGTTGAGGGCCTGCGGCTGTCCTTCCTCGTCGGGCCAGTAAGCACGCTGGCAGGGGATGTGCTCCTCGGTGAGGTAGCGGTATGTACCGGAGGTGGCGTAGATGGTGTAACCTTTATCCACGAGAAGCTGTGCGGCATCAGTCATCTCGGCCTTGCGCTTGCCGTCGCCGGTGGAGAGGAGTACGGTGTGCTCGGGAATGCGCTGGCCCACGGAAAGCATACTCTTCATAAGGGCCGTGCGGGCATCGTTGCCGAGACAGCCCACTTCGCCGGTGGAAGCCATATCAACGCCGAGGACGGGGTCAGCCTTCTGCAGACGGTTGAACGAGAACTGGGAGGCCTTCACACCGACATAGTCAAGGTCGAAGACGCTCTTGGCGGGTTTCTCTACGGGAAGACCGAGCATGATGCGCGTAGCCATCTCGATGAGGTTGACCTTGAGAACCTTGCTGACGAAGGGGAAGGAACGGGAGGCACGGAGGTTGCACTCAATGACCTTGATGTCGTTCTCGCGGGCGAGGTACTGGATATTGAAAGGACCGGAGATATGGAGTTCCTTGGCTATCTGCTTGCTTATCTTCTTAATGCGGCGGGCCGTCTCCACATAGAGTTTCTGCGGCGGGAACTGTATGGTGGCGTCGCCGGAGTGGACACCGGCATATTCGACGTGCTCGCTGATGGCGTAGGCGATAATCTCGCCGTCGCGGGCCACGGCATCCATCTCCACCTCCTTGGCATTCTGGAGGAAGCGGCTCACCACAACGGGGTGCTTCTTGCTGACGTTGGCGGCGAGGGTGAGGAAGCGCTCCAACTCGTCTTGGTTGGAGCATACATTCATAGCGGCACCGGAGAGAACATAGGAAGGGCGCACGAGGACAGGGAAGCCCACCTTCTTGATGAAGGCGTTGATGTCGTCCATGCTGGTGAGGGCGGCCCATTCGGGCTGGTCCACACCGATGCGGTCGAGCATGGCGGAGAACTTGTCGCGGTCCTCGGCGTTGTCGATGTAACGGGCCTGCGTACCGAGGAGTTTCACATTCTGCTCGTCGAGACGCATAGCGAGATTATTGGGTATCTGACCACCGGTGCTGACAACGACACCCTTCGGCGTTTCGAGTTCGATAATGTCCATCACACGCTCGAAGGTGAGTTCATCGAAGTAGAGACGGTCGCACATATCGTAGTCGGTGGAGACGGTTTCAGGGTTGTAGTTTATCATCACGCTGCGGTAGCCCTCCTTGCGGATGGTATTGAGGGCCTGCACACCGCACCAGTCGAATTCAACGGAGGAACCGATGCGATAGGCACCCGAACCGAGCACGACGACGGAGCGTCCGTCCTGGTCGAAGTTGATGTCGTGAGCCACGCCGGAGTAAGTGAGATAGAGGTAGTTGGCCTGTGCGGGATACTCGGCTGCAAGTGTGTCAATCTGCTTGACATAAGGCAGGATGCCGGCCTGCTTGCGGCGCTCACGGATGACCAACTGCGCCTTCTCCATGTCCATCTCCTTCTCAAGACGGAGGGCACGGGCTATCTGGAAATCGGTGAAGCCATAGACCTTGGCAGTTCGGATGAGATCGTTGCTGACGGTGTTGATGTTGGATGCACGGAGCTCCTTATTTATATTATATATATGGAGGAGCTTCTCGAGGAACCAGCGGTCTATCTTCGTGAGCTGATAGATTTGTTCCACGGTGTAGCCGGCGAAGAAGGCTTTCTCGATGACGAAGATACGTTTGTCGGTAGGTGCCTTCAGGGCGGAGTCGATGTCGTCGATAGTGAGTTCCTTGTTGCCTACGAAGCCGTGCATGCCCTGGCCAATCATACGCAGGCCCTTCTGGATGACTTCTTCGAAATTGCGGCCGATGGACATTACCTCGCCGACGGATTTCATAGAGGAACCTATCTCGCGGTCAACGCCGCGGAACTTGCCGAGGTCCCAACGAGGGATCTTGCAGACGACATAGTCGATAGCAGGCTCGAAGAAGGCTGTGGTAGTCTTCGTGACGGAGTTCTTCAGGTCGAAGAGACCGTAGCCGAGACCGAGTTTGGCAGCCACGAAGGCGAGGGGATAGCCGGTGGCTTTGGAGGCGAGGGCAGAGGAGCGTGAGAGACGGGCGTTCACCTCAATGACGCGATAGTCCTCGTTGTCGGGAGAGAGGGCGAACTGCACGTTACATTCGCCGACGATGCCGACATGGCGCACGATGCGGAGGGCAAGGTCGCGCAGTTTGTGGCACTCGCTGTCAGTGAGCGTCTGCGTGGGGGCAATGACGATACTCTCGCCGGTGTGAATGCCGAGAGGGTCGAAGTTCTCCATGTTGCACACGGCGATGCAGTTGTTGAAGCGGTCGCGTACGACTTCGTACTCTATCTCTTTCCAACCCTTGAGGCTCTTCTCCACGAGCACCTGCGGAGAGAAGGAGAAGGCCTTTTCAGCCAGTTTGAAAAGCTCTTCCTCGTTGTCGCAGAAGCCGGAACCCAGACCGCCGAGGGCGTAGGCAGCGCGCAGGATGACGGGGTAGCCCAGTTCCTTTGCAGCGCGGGCGGCCTGTTCGATGCTTTCGCAAGCCTCGCTCTTGATGGTCTTGACATCTATCTCGTTGAGTTTCTCCACGAAGAGTTCGCGGTCCTCGGTGTCCATAATGGCCTGAACGGGGGTGCCAAGCACCTGAAGGCCATATTTCTCCAGCACGCCACTCTGGTAGAGGGCTACGCCGCAGTTGAGGGCTGTCTGACCGCCGAAGGCCAGCATTATTGCTTGGGGACGTTCCTTCTCGATGACGCGCTCCACGAAATAGGGCGTGACGGGGAGGAAGTATATCTGGTCAGCCACACCTTCGGACGTCTGTACCGTGGCAATGTTGGGGTTGATGAGTACGGTCTCGATGCCTTCTTCCTTCAAGGCTTTGAGGGCCTGTGAACCACTGTAGTCAAATTCGCCGGCTTCGCCGATTTTGAGGGCGCCGGAACCGAGCAGGAGGACTTTCTTTATATCTGTGTTTGCCATGGGGTGAGGAGATTATTTCATATTATTAATAAATTCTTCATATAGGGGAAGTTCTGCATCGGGCGTTCCACCGCAGGCTTCGGGCAGGAACTGCACGCCAAACCAGGGAGCACTCTCGTGACGGAAGCCTTCGTTGGAGCCGTCGTTCATATTGACGAAAGTGGCCTTCCAGTCAGCGGGTAAGGTGGAGGAATCAACGGCATAGCCGTGGTTCTGCGTGGTGATGAAGCAACGTGTAGCATCTATCTGGCGTACCGGCTGATTATGAGAGTGGTGCCCATAACGCAGTTTATTGACCTTTGCACCGAGAGCCAGGGCGAGAAGTTGCTGGCCGAGGCCGATGGCCATAAGAGGCTTCTGTGCGGTATTTTCAAGGTATTTACGCAGGTAATCGATTGTCTTCTCGCACAGTTCAGGATTGCCGGGACCGCTAGAGATGAAGAGACCGTCGAAGGTCAGCGTGTTGAAGTCGTAGTCCCAAGGCACACGTATTACGTCCACGCCGCGGCTTAATAGGGAGCGCAGGTTGTTGTTACAAAGGCCACAATCCACGACGACAACATTCTTGCCAAGCACCGGAGTAGGGGAGGGCTCGCCACCGTCCAGCACGAGGGGGACATATTCGGCGGCCTTGTATTCTATGACCTCATTGCAACTCACTTCAGAAACAAAATCGATGGCTGCGTACTGCTCTTCAACATTATTAACTTCAGCGTCGAAGATAAGTTTTCCAGTCATCGATCCTTTTTCACGAATAGTCTTTGTGAGCTCTCGGGTGTCAACACCAGTGATAGCAGGGATTTTCTCACGCTGCAACCATTCACCGAGGCTCTCTTTGGCGTTCCAGTTTGAGAAGGTCTCACTGTAGTCGCTGACAACGAGAGCGCGGACATGGATCTTGTCGCTTTCCAAATAGGTGGAGAGCCCGTTGGGCATCTTTGCCGTCACATCAGGCACACCGTAATTACCTATCAAGGGGTATGTTAAAACAAGGATTTGTCCTGCGTAGGCAGGGTCGGTAAGCGTTTCGGGATAACCCATCATTGCCGAGTTGAAAACAACTTCTCCCGAGGCTGGCGCCTCATAACCGAACGACTGGCCCTCAAAGGATGTGCCGTCGCTCAATTTTAATGTGACTTTGCGCATGTTGATTGTTAATATTGTGTTTGAAAGAATTTGCTAAATCAAAGGTTTGAATCAAACTAAACTTGTCAAAGTTACTTCAACTCTCCTTTCTTTATTTTAAGGAAATCTTCAAAGGAATTGATGTAACCTTCGCTGATATAGTTTTGAGAGGCGAGACACAGACAAAGTGCTTTGTCGTCAAAATCGTAGAGTTCACACCAAGTATATGGTGGAATATACAATGCTATGTCAGGTGCTGAAAGGTCAATCGTAACGGAGTTCGTGCCGTCGGTAACATCAACCTTAAAACTGCCGGCCGCTGCAATGATAAGTTCGCCGCAAGTCCTGTGGGCGTGAGAGCCGCGTTTTTGACCTGAAGGTACATTTGATATCCAAAAGCAGCGTTTGAAATCAAACGGCATTCCTTCACCTTTCTCAAGGCAATACAGGTTGCCGCGTTCGTCACTGAATTTGGCTATCTTGATTATTTCGTAGTATTTCTCGCTTTCTTTCACTGAATGCTGATATTTCTTCGGTGGGAGATGTCTAATAATGCAAATTAAACATAATGGTCATTGCTCGCTTTTAGGGGCTACGTGTTCGTAGCAGCCCATATCAGCAGCTCCGTCTTCAAGTCGTGGTCTTCCTAGGCGGTCGTTGGGGAAAGTTTTCAGCGTGACGTTTGTATCTGAAGACCCGACGGCTCGGGAATGAGGATGAAGAACAAATTTGGACAGAGGATTGAAATGCTGCCAACGTTTTAGAACTGTAACGGTATCGTCGAGCTCAATATCTTCATGCTTCCAGTCATCTTTTCCTACTTTTCCTTCACAAATACAATTAGTTTGGTTGAGGTCTTCGGTTTCTGGCGTACAGAGCAAACTGTTGTAGAATCCGTAACTGAAAGGCGTCAGATTTTCTTCCGTACTGATATCATCGCCCATCATTTCGTCTTCTTCATAGCCCGTGATGATGCAGTTGTAGAAGTCCAGCTGGTTGAGCGGCGCTGGTGTCTCGTCAATGAAGTTGGTAAAGCGCAATGCTACACCGCCCAAAGAGCCCAATATATTTTGGAAACGTGCTATCGTGCAGTGTACAAACATATATGAGCCGCCTTTAAGGTTCAGGCAGTCTCCGCCAGCATTGGTAATCTGACAGTTTCCTGCGTAAATCTCTGATTCCTGACTTTCTATGCCGTGGCCACGGAAATTATGTATGACGCTGTTCTCTATGTGCAGCGAGGTGTTGTAGGCTTTTATTCCGTAGTTTGCGCTGTGAATATCGCAGTATGTCAACATATTACCTTTACTCGTAGGCTCAAAAACGACGCCATCCCATTGATTAAATACCTCGTCATACTTTTGATTACTAAACATCTTCCCGAGGCGGTCACCACGAAGCACGACAGGTTTCTCTAAAGTGCCGTCTGCTATTAACTTACCACGAACAATAAGATTTGCATCGGGATGGAACAGCAAGCGCGTACCAGCGGGAAGGTGGAGGGTCGCGCCCTCGCTTACGACCAATGAATCAAGTATCTGATAAGGTTTCTTGGCGTTGAGGGTTGTGTCACTCTTTATTGTCACGGCCTTCATTTCTATTACATCTTGGCCGTACGCTGTGAGTATGACTTCGCTACGCCCCCCTGCCTCTGTAGTGAAAATCAGACGGTCCTCAATGGGTTGAACTTCATCTTTACCAGTTATCGGCGCGGTCAGTTCCACAAAGATGCGCAGTGAATCCTTGCTCAGCACTTCTATCTGACTGCCGTTTACCATTTGTCCGCCAGGGAGGAATTCTCCATCTACATTCACGCGGAAAGGTGAGGCACTCCTCTGCCCCAACATTATATTTGTGAGACGAATAGCTTTTTTACTGCGATTAAAAGCCCAAAGGTCATAAGTATTTGTGCCTGCCCCTGATATCACTGTATCAAGTGCCAGTGTGTCAACACTGAACGACAGCACATCCTTGTTAGACGAAGAGAAATCTTCTTCGCCTAAACAACCTACGAGTGTGGCAATTAGCAATAGAAATAGCGGGAACTTTTTCACGCGCAATATTATATATATGGAGAGTTAGGCGTTGTGCGGGGCGTTAGCAAGCGTATCTCCCCACCGTTGCAAGGATAGTCTTTTATACGTGTTTCAGTATATCCAGCAGATGGTCCCAAACGAGTTTCACAGTGGGAATGAGCAGACGCTCGTCGGGAGAATGTACGCCGCGCAAGGTCGGGCCTACGCTTATCATATCAAGGCCAGGATACTTTTCGCTGAACAGGCCGCACTCTAATCCGGCGTGGATAGCAAGTATCTCAGGCTCTTTGTTGAAAAGGCGTACATAGCTTTCCTTGGCTATGCGCAAGATTTCGCTCTTCGGGTTCATCTTCCAGCCAGGATAGCCCTCGTTTGTAAGCGTCTTGGCGCCGCCCAGTTCGAAGGTGGTGCGGATAACACTGGCCATATATTCCAGATTGCTCGGAACGGAAGAGCGCTGGCTTGTAGTAACGACCACTTCCCCACACTCTATCTTATGGATGCTGGCAAGGTTGCTACTTGTCTCCACGAGCCAGTCAAGATCCTGACTCATTGCGAACACGCCGTTATGAATGCAATGCAGGGTACGGAGCATCTTGTCGCTCACACCCTTCTCAATGCACAGTTTGTGTTCCTCATCGGTGAGGCTCTCCAGCGTCCACTCTATCGTGGGCTCGGTGGCAGAGAATTCCTCTTCCACCTGAGCGCTCAATACGTTCATCTTCACACGAAGCGTCTCTTTATATGCCATAGGCACGGCAACAATGGCCCAACCCTCACGGGGAATGGCGTTGTGCAGTCCGCCGCTCTGGATATCCACGAGACGCAGGTCCGTATCACTCATTACCTGACACAGGTAGCGCACCAGCAACTTGTTGGCGTTGGCGAACTTCTTGTTGATATCGTCACCGGAATGGCCGCCGTGCAAACCTTTCACACCGACACGGGCCGTGAAGTATCCTGCGGGCACCTCCTCTTCCTTGAACTGGAAACGTGCTTCGGTGCGCACGCCGCCTGCGCAACTCACGAAGATCTGTCCTTCGTCCTCGCTGTCAAGATTGATGAGGTACTGGCCGGTCATAAATCCGCTCTCCAGTCCTTCTGCGCCTGTCAGACCGGTTTCTTCGTCGCGTGTGAAGAGGCATTCCAAGGGACCGTGCTGTATGTCGTTGCTCATCAGCACAGCCATCTGCATGGCCACGCCTATGCCGTCATCGGCGCCGAGGGTCGTACCTTTGGCGTGCATCCAGTCACCCTCGATGTAAGTCTCTATGGGGTCGGTGTCGAAGTTGAACTCGCGGTCGGCGTTCTTCTCACACACCATATCCATATGGCTCTGCAGCACCACCGTAGGCTTATTCTCCATACCAAGAGTGGCGGGCTTGCTGATGAGCACATTTCCATTCTTATCCACCTTGGTAGGCAGGCCGAGGCTCTGACCGAATTCCTGAAGGAAGGCAATCATCTTTTCCTCGCGCTTTGAAGGGCGAGGTATCTGGTTAACGCGCTTAAAGCAGTCAAATACAATCTGTGGTTCCATATTGGGTAAAGGTTTAAAGTTTAATGCTTATATATGTCAGTATTTTAGCGCAGAAGGAGCCGATCGCCCGGTTGCGGAGTATAGCTCCAAGGGAGCTCATTCACTCTGTAGAGGCTCTTCATCTTCATACCGTAGAGTTGCGAGATGCTGTGTAAGGATTCGCCCGGCTGTACTATATGGAAATGACCTTTCAGGGCCTTGGCAGCGTTGGTGGCTTTCTTGTCAAGATATATGGGTGTGCCGGCTACGGGCTCAATGCCTTCTGGATATTCGTTGCGCTTGCGCAGTTTCTTCGCACTCACGCCGTACCAGCGAGCCAGCGATTTCCAAGTTTCACCTTGCTGTACGATGACATAGCGCTTACCGTTGCAGAAATGTATCAAATCGCTGATGCTTCCCGTCTTTGCTCCCGGCACGGCTTGTGCCTTGCGGCCTTCCGTCACACACGCGGTACTCTCACGGCGGGCCTGTTGCGTTCCTTTCTGTCCGCCAACCTTGTCGTACTGCGCCAAGTCATACCGTTCTATGATGCTTATCAGGTTCTCAGCATATGTCGGGCTCGTGGCGTAACCGCATTTCTTCAAGCCTTTGGCCCAGCCTTTGTAGTCCGTCTGTGACAAGATGAACAGCGACTGGTAGCGCGGACTTCCTAATAGGAACTTCGAGTGGTCCTCATAACTTTCTCCGGGGTTGTTGTATTGCCGGAACTTCTCGTCGGGCTTGTCATCGTCACGCAGCACATAGGGACCGGTCCACCCCATACCCACCTTGATGCCAAAGTGGTTATTGGCCTTCACCGCCAACATGCTCTGCCCTGCCCCACTCTCCAGCAGACCCTGTGCCAGCGTGATACTGGCCGGTATGCCGTAGCGGCGCATCTGATCCTGCGCCATCTGGGCATAGGAGGCGATATACGTCTGATAGGCACCGTTCTGCTGGGCTATGCTCCCTAATGGCAGCAGCCCTATCATCAGCAGGCAAAGGAGGAATCTACGCTTGGGGGACATCTGTTGCTTCTGTTCTTTCTTATTTTACAACTGCTTTTTCAGCGTCTCTATCTTTGACAGCGTGTCGGTTTCCTTCTTCCTTTCCATCTCTACGACGGCGGCGGGGGCTCCGCTCACGAACTTCTCGTTGCTCAGCTTCTTGCGGATACCTACGAGGAAGCCTTCCAAGCGCTTGATTTCTGACTCGGCGGCCTTGCGCTCGGCGTCCAGGTCGATGTGGCCTTCCATGGGTACGCCGTATTCGTCGGTGCCCACGAGGAAACTAACGCTCGTCTTGCTCTTCTCGCTCACGGTGCGCACTTCCTCAATGATGGCCATCTTGCGGATGATAGGGCCCAAGGCGCGGCATTCCGTCACGCTGTGCTTGCAGCCGCAGGGACTCTCTGCCCCACCCTCTTCGGCTTTGGCCACCACCTCCAGCACCATCGGCGTCTTCGGCGGGATGTTCTTGCTCTGGCGGGCACCGCGCACGCCGCTGATGATTTGCTTGGCCTGTTCGAAGCGGGCGAGAAGATGCTGTTCGTGCTCGTTGGGGGCGTCAAGGTGAAGGGTGGCACGCATGATGCTTTCGCCTTCCTGGCGCTCACCCAGTTGCTGCCACAGTTCCTCGGTAATGAACGGCATGAAGGGGTGAATCATCTTCATCAGCGTCTCGAAGATTTCCAGCGTGCTCTCCAGCGTGGCCTTGTCGATGGGCTGCTGATAGGCGGGCTTCACCATTTCCAGGTACCAGCCGCTGAACTCGTCCGTAAACAGTTTGAATATAGCCATCAGGGCTTCAGACAGGCGGTACTTGCTGTAAAGGTCTTTCAGTTCTTCGTTCGTTTCCTTAATCTTGGCCCAGAACCATTCCGCGGCCTTCACGTTGGAGCGTGTGGGCTCAAGGCTATCGTCCACGGGCCACTGCTTCACGAGGCGGAAGGCGTTCCATATCTTGTTACAGAAGTTGCGGCCTTGCTCGCAGAGGCTCTCGTCGAAGAGGATGTCGTTTCCGGCGGGAGCGGAGAGCATCATACCCATTCTCACGCCGTCGGCGCCGAAGCGGTCGATGAGTTCCAGAGGGTCGGGGCTGTTGCCCAGCGACTTGCTCATCTTGCGGCCCAGCTTGTCCCTCACGATACCTGTGAAGTAAACGTTGCGGAAGGGCATCTCTCCCCTATATTCATAGCCGGCCATAATCATGCGGGCCACCCAGAAGAAGATAATGTCGGGACCCGTTACGAGGTCGGCCGTGGGATAGTAGTAGTCCAGTTCGGCATTGTCCGCGGGCTTGTTGATGCCGTCGAAGAGCGAGATGGGCCACAGCCACGAACTGAACCACGTATCCAGCGCGTCCTCGTCTTGCCTCAGGTCGGCCACGGTCAGCGCGGGGTTGCCGCTCTTCTCCTTGGCCAGCACGAGGGCTTCCTCTGCCGTCTCGGCTACTACATAGCCGCCTTCGGGCAGATAATACACCGGGATGCGGTGGCCCCACCACAGCTGGCGGCTGATACACCAGTCCTTGATGTTCTCCAGCCAAGCACGGTAGGTATTCTTGTATTTTGCGGGATAGAACTTCAACTCGTCGTTCATCACGGGCGGCAGGGCAATCTCGGCGAAGTGCTTCATCTTCAGGAACCACTGTGCGCTCAGTTTCGGCTCTATCACCTCGCCCGTACGCTCCGACGTACCTATCTTGTTGTCATAGGGCTCAATCTTCTCCATCAGTCCGGCTTCCTGCATGTCCTTGGCTATCTGCCGGCGGCAGTCGAAGCGATCCATACCGATATACATTCCGGCGGCTTCGCTCAGCGTGCCGTTGTCATTGAACACTTCAATGGCCTCCAGATTATACTTCTCGCCGAGCATGTAGTCGTTCACGTCGTGGGCGGGCGTCACCTTCAGGCAGCCTGTGCCGAACTCGATGTCCACGTATTCGTCCTCAATCACGGGTATCACGCGACCCACCATAGGCACGACCACCTTGTGGCCCTTGAGCCAGTGGTTCTTGTCGTCGTTCGGGTTGATACACATGGCTACGTCGCCCATAATCGTCTCGGGGCGCGTCGTGGCCACCACGGCGTAGTAGCCCTTCTCGTCCTTGTGTATCACTTCGCCCTCGCAGCCGGTAGGAACGACTTCTTCGCCCTCGGCCACGTAGTACTTCATATAGTACAGCTTCGTGTGTTCTTCCTTATAGATAACCTCCTCGTCGCTCACGGCCGTCTGGAGTTGCGGATCCCAGTTCACCATGCGCACGCCGCGGTAGATAAGACCCTTGTTGTAGAGGTCCACAAACACCTTGATGACGCTCTTCGAGCGCTCCTCATCCATGGTGAAGGCCGTGCGGTCCCAGTCGCAGGAGGCACCCAGGCGTCGCAACTGCTTCAGGATGATGCCGCCGTGTTCCTCCGTCCATTCCCAGGCATATTTCAGGAATTCCTCGCGGGTGAGGTCGGCTTTCTTGATACCCTTCTCGGCCAGACGGTTCAGCACCTTCACCTCCGTGGCGATGCTGGCGTGGTCAGTGCCCGGCACCCAGCAGGCGTTTTTGCCTTCCATGCGTGCCTTGCGCACGAGGATGTCCTGAATCGTCTCGTTGAGCATGTGGCCCATATGCAATACGCCCGTCACGTTGGGTGGCGGGATGACGACGGTATAGGCCTCGCGGCCATCGGGTTTGCTACTGAAAAGTTTGTTGTCCAGCCAGTACTGGTACCATTTGCCCTCAACCTCCTGAGGACTGTATTGCGTTGAAAGTTCCATTATTAAGGAGTGTGTTTTATCTTTATTTATCGCGCGCACGCTGCGCGTATTTGTATTATCGGTGCAAAGTTACGATTTTTTTTCCATTCCGCAAAGCGAACGACCGAAAATATAAAATCATCAACGAAAATAGCCCAGCCTTCCCGGCAGGGCTATTAACTCAAGAGGTCATAATTCCTGTTATGTAAGTCCTCAAAAGAGGCTCTTCCGAAATATGATTTCTTTAATTCGTCAAACGTTTTATGACATCGCGTTACAGATAAACTTTTTTGCAACCCCCTTGGCAATTTTTTGCCACCCTATTGGCAAAAAATTGCCAAGGGCTGGCAAAAAAATGCCGTCGGCTGGCAAAAAATTGCAGTCGGCCTGCAAAAATATGAAATCAGGCAGAGGATTTATTTATCCGTCTGCCATACGTAGTCGTCGCAGTAATTGTCGAAGATGATGGGTTCCTGTGCGCCGAAACGCTTGAGAGCGTCAGCCACTTGCTTCTGCTCGTGAGGCGTGAGAGGATGTTCGCCGCAACGCATCTTGTAGTAAGCGCGCAGGCCATATACCTTGGAAAGAGCGCCGGCCACCTTGCCGACGCCGCCGTGGGGCATCTTCGCAAGGGCGTTGCGGAATCCGCGCGCTGTCTTCACGGGCTGTGCCTGATGGAACGACGGGCAATGACCGTCGGTGGCGGTGAGAAGCGGATTAACGATGAAAAGATTGGGATACTCGGTGTTTTCGATGCCGTCCCACGCCATGCGGCGCAGACACTGGGCAGCCTGCGGACAATTCTCGCGGTTGCAGAGAGGAAAGGATTGTGGGAATTTCATAGTGTGGTATTTAAGTGAAAAGTGAAAAGTGAAGAGTGAAAAGTGAAGAGTGAATAATAGAAGTGAAGTGTATAGACCGCCCTGCCCCTTCGGGGGTTGGGGGTCTCTTATTTCTCCGGCGACTGATAATGATAGACGTCCATGATTTTGGTGTCGGCCACGCCTACGATATCGAAGTCGAGCATATATCCTTTCATCTGCTCGCGCATGCGCTCGAGGGCGTTGGGGATGTCGCTGCCCTGCACGAGGATGGCGGCGGCGGTGTGGCGCTCCTTGCCGCTCTCTTCATCGACGGTGATGATGCTGATGCGCACCTTGAAGAACTTGTCGGCGCTCTCGTCTTCGGTCTCGAAGATTTCCATATACTGCACACGCTTCATGTCCCACACGTTGAACTCGCCAGAGGCGAAGGGACTGACTTCTTCCATGAGGCGGCGCTCAGCTTCAGTGAAGTTGAGGGCTTCTACAATGTAGCGCTCGGTGACGCGCTTGAGGGCACCGTTCTCTGCGGCACGCTCATACTTAACGTTGGATTCGATGTATTCTTTCATACAGGAGAGACCCCCTCCCCGCTCCCCCGTGGGGGGAGTGCGCCATCTGGGTCATCCACCGCGTTGGAAGCCCCTCAAAAGTGGGAGGTATAGGGGCTTGGAGCGGGGAGGGGCTTGTTTATTGGTTAATATATTTTGATTTTATTGTCTTCGACGGTTATATGTATGGGCCTCGCCTCGTTGGGGAAGGTTGAGGGGGCTTGGGGGCTCTCCCCCCTCGGGGGAGCGGGGAGGGGGTCTTCCATAAGGGCTTCGCAGAGGGGCGTCTCTATCTGTTCCTGAATGGTGCGCTTGAGGGAGCGGGCACCGTAGCGGGGCTCGTAGCCGGTCTGGGCGATGTGGTCGTAAACGGCATCGTCCACGATGACCTGGGTGCCGCTCTCGCGGAGACGGGAGAGGAGGGCGTCCATCTCGATGCGCACGATGCGGGCGGCGGCAGGACGGTCGAGAGCGTGGAACATAATGATGTCATCGAGGCGGTTGAGGAACTCGGGGGCAAACTGGCGTTCGAGGGCCTTGCGCGTGGTGGTGGCGATGAAGGCGTCGTCCACCTCGGAGGGGGCGCTGAAACCTACGCCGGTGCCGAAGTCCTTTATCTGGCGCGAACCGCTGTTGCTGGTCATAATGATGACGGTGTGGCGGAAATCTACGGTGACGCCGTTGCCGTCGGTGAGGCGGCCTTCGTCCATTACCTGGAGGAGCATATTGAAGACGTCGGGATGGGCCTTCTCTATCTCGTCGAGGAGGATGATGGAGTACGGACGGCGGCGCACTTTCTCCGTGAGCTGGCCGCCTT
This sequence comes from Alloprevotella sp., assembly GCA_045600685.1. GTDB lineage: Bacteria > Bacteroidota > Bacteroidia > Bacteroidales > Bacteroidaceae > Alloprevotella. The sequence goes on from JAZRYH010000016.1 coordinate 14,156, forward strand.
CGTCGTAGCCGACGTAGCCCGGAGGGGCGCCTACGAGGCGGGCGCCGGTGTGCTTCTCGCCGAACTCGCTCATATCGATGCGGATGAGGGCGTCGGGGCTGCCGAACATCTCCACGGCGAGGCTCTTGGCAAGATGGGTCTTGCCGACGCCGGTGGGGCCGACGAACATAAAGACGCCGATGGGACGGCCAGGATCCTTGAGGCCGAGGCGTGAGCGCTGGATGGCGCGGGAGAGCTGGGCGATGGCCTTGTCCTGGGCGATGACTTTCTCGCCAAGGCGCTGGGAGAGGCTGCGGAGCATCTGCCGCTCGTCCTGCTGCATACGCTGCACGGGGACGTGGCTCATCATGCTGACGACGCGGGCTATGTCGTCGGCCGTGACGGTCTGCTTGCCGGCACTCTCGTTCTCCTTGCGCCATACGGCGGAGGCGGCCTCGGTCTCGCTCTCTACGGCGAGAAGCTGCTCGCGCAGGCCCACGGCGGTCTTATAGTCCTCGAGGCGCACGGCTTCCTTTATTTTCTCACGCAGGTCGGCTGCCTTGGTGATGAGTTCCTGCATGTGAGGCGGGAGCTCCACGCAAGCGATATGGGTCTGTGCACCGGCTTCGTCGAGGGCGTCGATGGCCTTGTCGGGGAAGAAGCGGGTGGTGATGTAGCGGTCGGTGAGGGAGACGCAGGCCTGGAGGGCGTCGGGGGTATAGATGACGCCGTGGTGCTGCTCGTAGCGCTCGCGTATGTTTTCCAATATGGAGAGGGTCTCTTCTGTGGTGGTGGGCTCTACGCGCACCTGCTGGAAACGGCGGTCAAGGGCTCCGTCCTTCTCGATGGTCTTGCGGTATTCGGCGGTGGTGGTGGTGCCGATGCAGCGTATCTCGCCACGGGCGAGGGCAGGCTTGAGGATGTTGGCGGCATCAAGCGAACCGGGGGCACTGCCGGCACCCACGATGGTGTGTATCTCGTCGATGGCAAGGATGATGTCGGGGTGCTTGCGGAGCTCGGTGATGAGGCGGCGGAGGCGCTCTTCAAACTGTCCGCGATACTGCGTGCCGGCCACGACCTGCGCCATATCGAGGGCTATGACGCGGTGGCCTTCGAGGGAGGTACCGGCACGGTGCTCGGCGATAAGGGCGGCGAGGCCTTCGATGATGGCGCTCTTGCCGGTGCCGGGCTCACCCACGAGGATGGGGTTGTTCTTCTTGCGGCGTTGCAGAATCTGGATGACACGCTGTAGCTCCTGGGTGCGGCCCACGAGAGGGTCCATCGCTCCGGCGAGGGCTGCGGCGGTGAGGTCGCGACCGTACTTGTCGAGGAAGGGCGTCTCGGATTCCTCGGAGGCGTTCTCGCCATCGCTGTTGCCAACGAAGACGCGCTCGCCGTCATCGGAGGAATCGGGCGTTTCGGCTCCAAAGGCGGCCTGCGGGGTGGCATCGCCCTTCAGAAGGGAGGCCACCTTGTTGTAACTGACATTGCAGGAGGTGAGAAGCGACTTGGCACGGCTACCTACGGGGTCGCGGAGCATGGCCAGAAGGAGATGGCTGCCGTCGGTGGTCGTGCTGTGCTGCTGTCGGGCGGCAAGTTCGGCCAGACGGAGGATGCGCTCGCAGTCGGTGTCGAAAGCGGGCTCTTCGCCGGAATCGGCCGTTGTGGAAACGATGTCGGCGGTGGTGGATATATTGAAGACTTGCGAGGCTTTCTGCTGGAGCGCTTCGGGGGTGAGGTTCAGGCGATAGAGCAACTGCTGTCCGCTGTTGTCATCCTCCTGGGCAAGCCCCATGAGGAGGTGCTCCGTGTGTACCTCACGCTGACCGCAGCGGCGGGCTTCAGCTCGGCCACGGGCAAGTATTCTTGCGAGTTCGGGAGATTTGTCCATAGTGAATGTTCTGTTTAAAAGGATACTTTTGCCAAGGAATGCAGCAAAAGGTGTGCCAGAAGCGGGGTTTTCACCCGCAAATGGCTTTTATTTCCTCCTCGACGGCACGCTTCACGTCGGCACAAACGGGCACGAGAGGCAGTCGTAAAACGTTTGTGCAGAGGTTCATGGCATGGAGAATGGCCTTAATGCCGGAGGGGTTGCCGTCAGCCATAGTGAGGCCGACAATTCGGCGCAGGCGCTCTTCGGCGGCTGTGTCAAGGTCGTCCACTACGCGGCGGAAGAGGTCGGGAAGGGCATTGGCAATGACGCTTATTGTTCCGGCAGCACCCTCGGCCATGAGAGGCAAGGCGATACTGTCGTCGCCGCAGATTACGCCGAAGTCGGCAGGGGCCTCACGCAGGAGTTGAGAGATTTGTTCGCGCTTGCCACTGGCTTCCTTGATTCCAACAATGTTGGGACACGAAGCGATGAGGCGGAGCACGGTGGCAGCCTCTATGTTCACGCCGGTACGGCCGGGGATATTGTAGAGTACAAAGGGTAAGGGCGAGGACTTGCTTACGGCCATAAAATGCTGGAAGAGACCTTCCTGCGAGGGTTTGTTATAGTAAGGCGCCACGATGAGGAGGCCTTGAAAACCTGAAAGGTCGGCAGAGGAAATCCACTGGCAAACTTGATGGGTGCAGTTGCCTCCCGCACCGAGAAGAAGGGGCACGCGACCGGCATTGACGCGGACAACGGTCTGCATTATGCGGCGCTTCTCTTCATCGGTGAGCGTAGGCGTTTCAGCCGTGGTGCCGAGGACGCAGAGGAAATCCACGCCACCGGTAATCTGGCGTTCCGTGAGGACGGCAAGGCACTCGTAGTCCACGTTGCCGTCTGGGGTGAACGGCGTGATGAGCGCCGTGCCTAAACCATGAAAAGGATTGTTCATAGCTTTCTTTTTGAGGGCTGGCATCAGGGCGCCAGCCAAGATGTCTTACTATTCTATGCGTTGGAGGAACTCCTCCTCCGTCACGAGGAGCACGCCGAGGGACTGGGCCTTTTCGAGTTTGGCAGGCCCCATGGCTTCACCGGCGAGGATGAAGGAGGTGTTCTTGCTGATGCTGCTGACATTCTTGCCGCCGTGGGCCTCGATGAGGGCCTTGTATTCCTCGCGGGAGTGCTGGGCGAAAGTGCCGCTGATGACTATGGAGAGGCCGGCAAGGCTGGAGGAAAGCTGTTCCTTCTCTTCCATCTGCATCTGCAGGCCTGCGTCACGGAGGCGGGCAATGAGCTGTTGATTCTTTTCGGCGTGGAGGAAGTGCACCACGCTCTGGGCGATGACCTGCCCTACCCCTTCGACCTCGGTGAGTTGTTCTTCAGTGGCGGCCATCAGAGCGTCAATGCTGCGGAAATGGCGGGCGATGGTCTTGGCCACCACCTTGCCGACGAAGCGTATGCCGAGGGCGTACAAGACCCGTTCGAACGGCACTTGCTTGCTGGCATCAATGGCGTCAAGCACCTTCTTGCCGCTGACGTTCTTGCTGCCGCCGAAGGTGCGCTGGAGGTATTCCTGCTCGGGCGTGGTGCCGAAGAAGCCGGTGCTCTCGGCGAAACGCTTACGAAGCGTATAGAGGTCGGTGACGTCAAGGACGATACCGTAGGCATAGTAGTCGGCGATGGTCTCGGGACCGAGTGAGTCGATGTTCATCGCGTCGCGGGAGATGAAGTGCTCTATGCGGCCCTTGATTTGTGGGGGACAGGTGACGTCGTTGGTGCAGTAGTTGGCAGCCTCGCCTTCGTAGCGTGTGAGGGGGGCGCCGCACTCTGGACAATGGTCGATGAATCGCACGGGGACCGCATCGGGCTGACGGCGGGAGAGTTCCACACCGACGACCTGCGGGATGATTTCGCCGGCTTTCTCCACATAGACGTAATCGCCTTCGTGGAGATCGAGTTGGCGGATGTAATCCTCGTTGTGCAGCGTGGCACGGCGCACGGTGGTACCAGCCAGATGCACGGGTTCCATATTCGCAACAGGGGTGACGGCACCGGTGCGGCCCACCTGGAATGTCACTTCGTTGAGGCGCGTCAGGCCTCTCTCTGCGGGGAATTTGTAGGCGATGGCCCATCGCGGCGTCTTGGCGGTATAGCCAAGGGCCTGCTGCTGGGCAAGGCTATCCACCTTCAGCACGATGCCGTCGGTGGCAAAGGGCAGGGACTTGCGGCCCTCGTCCCATTCGTCGATGAAGGCATATATTTCCTCCAAGGAATGGACGAGACGCATCTTGTCACTCACCTTGAAGCCCCACTGGCGGGCCTGTAGCAAGGCGGCGGAATGGCTCTTGATGTCCAGCGGGCTGGGTATGTAATATAGGAAGGCGTCGAGGCCGCGGCGGGCAACAATGCGGGAGTTCTTCGTCTTGAGCGTACCGCTGGCGGCGTTGCGGGGATTGGCGAATAGAGTCTTGCCGGCGGCTTCAAGTTCAGCGTTCATACGCTCAAAAGAGGCGTATGGCAGGAGTACCTCGCCGCGGATTTCCAGTTCCTCGGGGTAACCGCTGCCTTCGGGCAGTTGAAGGGGGATGCTGCGTATGGTGCGTACATTGGCCGTCACGTCGTCGCCCTTCTGACCGTCGCCGCGCGTCAAGGCCCGCACCAACCGGCCCTGCTCATAGATGAGGGAGACAGAGAGGCCGTCGAACTTAAGTTCGCAGCAAATGTCAAAGTTACCCTTCCCCAGTTCGCTCTCTACGCGATTGTAAAACTCCTGGACATCGGCGCGGTTGTAGGTGTTGCCGAGCGAGAGCATCGGGTAGCGGTGAGCCACCTGCTGAAAGTCGTTGCTGATGTCGGAACCTACGCGCTGTGTCGGCGAGTTGGGGTCGGCCATTTCAGGATGCTCACGCTCCAAAGCCTCGAGTTCCTTCATTAGGAAGTCGAAGTCGCGGTCGCTGATGGTAGGCTGGTTCAGCACGTAGTAGTTGTAGTTGTGCTGATGCAGTTCTGCGCGGAGTTGGAGTATGCGGTCAGTGTTGGACATACACGTTAATATATATGGCGTCCCGGGAGCGGACGGCTGTTGTATTCCGATGCCATCGTCTCGCCGTAGGCTCCTGCCGAACAGAAACAAAGAATGTCGCCCCGGCGGGTCTCCGGCATCTCGTAGTCGGTGAGGAATACGTCGGAGGACTCACAAATGGGCCCCACAACGTCGTAGCGGTGCAAGGAACGATGCATGTTTGTCGTACCAACGACCCTTTCCTGTTCGGCCGTCAGGTTCTTGCACATATGGTAACTGCCGTACATTGCCGGACGCACGAGGTCGGTCATGCCGGCATCACATATCACGAATTGCTTCTGGCTGGACTGCTTCACAAAGAGTACCTTGGTGAGCAATACGCCGCATTGTGCCACGACGGAGCGTCCCAGTTCGCAATGCATCGTCTGTCCCTCATAGAGGTGCAGATGCTCGCGGAAGGTCTGGAAATAGCCTTTGAAATCTGCCACGGGGTTCTCCTCGGGATTCTCGTAATCTACACCCAGGCCGCCGCCCACGTCAATCATACTCGGCCGTTCTTCCTCGGAGAGCGACGCCTGCATCTCGTTGATACGACGGGCGAGACTCGCAAAGACCTGCATCTCTGTAATCTGACTGCCAATGTGGAAGTGAAGCCCTTTGAACTCCACTCTCTCCAAACGATGCGCCAAAGCGATGGCGTCGTGCAGCATAACGAGGTCAATGCCAAACTTATTGGCAGAGAGCCCTGTGGTTATCTTATGGTGCGTGTGGGCATCCACATCGGGGTTTATGCGAAGGGCAACGGGAGCTGTCTTGCCCATTCGCTTTGCTATGGCGGCTATGACCTCCAGCTCGGGAATGCTCTCCACATTGAAGCATCCGATGCCAACCTCCAGGGCTAGTTCTATCTCCCAGTCGGCCTTCCCCACCCCGGCAAAGAATATTCCTTCCGGAGCAAAGCCGGCATCCAAGGCTTGGCGTATCTCGCCGCCGCTCACGCAGTCGGCTCCTAATCCGTGCTTCTGAATAACGTCCAGCAACTGCGGATTGTTGTTGGCTTTCAGAGCGTAATGCACATACTGATTCTTGTCACGGCGCTTACCTATCTCCCATAACGTGCGGCCGAGTAACTCGCTATCATACAAATAGCAAGGCGTGGCGAACTCTTTCAAACGTTTAGGACTTGGAAGCATAACGGTAATACGCTAATTGAGGTTCAGAAGACCTTCGGGCAAGTCAAGTGTAAGGGTGCGACGACGGAGGTCGTAATCCACGAGGAAGTCGTCGTGATAAGGTATGAGTACTTCTCGGCCGTCGGTGGTTTCTATGGTGAGAAGGACGTTAACGCTACTGTCATCCACAAGGGTGATGCGCCCAACCCCTTCCACCGTGAAGCCCGTGAGGGCACGAATGCTGGAAAGTTCGGCGTCTTCATCGGTATCGGCCACTGCACTGAACGGGAAGAACACTTTCGCATCGACAAAGCGACGAGCCTTCTGCTCGGTGTCAATATCCTCGAAGGTGAAGAGGGCACTCTCATTCCCTTTATAGCGCCACTCGGTATAGAAAAACGGCACGAGAATGCCATCAAGTTCCAGCACGAGATAGGTGGCGTCGTCCTGATCAAAAGGTGTGTCGGTGAAACAGAGTTCCAGTTCACCGCGAGTTCCGTGCGTACGGGTAATACGGCCTATTTCAAAGACTTCTTCCTGACGTATCATTTCTATTGCCGGTCTTACTTTTTTCCATCGCCCTTTTAGTCCAAATTAAAAGGGAACTATTTCAAAATTAAAGGGAGATAGTTCAAATTAAATGGGAGATAATTTTTTCTAAAAGGGAGATAGTTTATCCCCAATTATGCCACAGAAATACTTACTCTCTTCGTATTTTGGCGCCGAGGGCATTAAGGCGCTCTTCTATGCGTTCGTAGCCACGGTCAATCTGCTCTACGTTTTCTATGCGGCTGGTGCCTTCTGCACTCATCGCCGCCATAAGCAGGGCAATGCCGGCGCGGATATCGGGGGATGTCATACGGCGGCCACGGAGGTTCAAACTGCGGTCGTGGCCTACTACTACGGCACGGTGGGGGTCGCAAAGAATAATCTGGGCACCCATATCAATGAGTTTATCAACGAAGAAGAGGCGGCTCTCAAACATCTTCTGATGCACGAGCACGGAGCCCTTGGCTTGAGTAGCCACGACAAGCAGGATGCTCAACAGGTCGGGAGTGAGACCGGGCCAGGGGGCATCGCTGATGGTCATAAACGATCCGTCGATAAAGCTCTCCACGGCGTAGTGCTGCGGACCGGGCACGAAGATGTCGTCGCCTCGTTCCTCTATCTTCACGCCGAGGCGGCGGAAGGCTTCGGGAATTATGCCCAGGTGGCGGAGGCCTACGTTCTTGATGGTGAGCCCGTGGCCACAGAGAGCGCCGATGCCGATGAAGGAACCCACCTCGATCATATCAGGGAGGATTACGTGCTCGGCTCCGTGTATGCTCTCAACGCCTTCGATTGTGAGTAGATTGCTGCCGATGCCTCTGATGCGGGCTCCCATCTGGCAAAGCATCTTGCACAGCTGCTGGATATAAGGCTCGCAAGCGGCGTTGTAGATAGTGGTGGTGCCTTCTGCGAGAACTGCGGCCATAATAATGTTGGCCGTACCCGTAACGGAGGCTTCGTCGAGGAGCATATACGTTCCTTTCAGGCGCTTATCCGAGGCTATCTCGTAGATGTCGTTCTCTTCATCAAAGCGGAACTGTGCCCCGAGGGCCTGCATACCCATAAAGTGGGTGTCCATACGGCGACGGCCTATCTTGTCCCCGCCGGGTTTGGCAATGGTGGCACGGCCAAAACGGGCGAGCAGCGGACCGATAAGCAGCACGCTACCCCGCAAGGAGGCACAGCGGTTGAGATACTCTTCGGAGTGGAGATACTGAAGGTCTATTTTGTCGGCCTGGAAGGTGTAGTCGCCCTTACCTAAACAGCGCACCTTCACACCGATATCCTCCATCAACTTGATGAGGTTGTTGACGTCGAGGATGTTTGGGATGTTCTGTATGCGAACAGGCTCGGCGGTCAGGAGTGTAGCGCCCAGCACTTGCAGGGCTTCGTTCTTGGCGCCTTGCGGAGTGATTGTGCCGCTAATGGGATGGCCGCCTTCAATGATAAAACTTGCCATAAGTTATTGTGTGATTAACGCGGATGACCACTGACGCGTCTCGGCGTTGGTATGGAACAGATCATCCAGCGTGGGATTTGCGATGAATGTGATATGCTGCATAGCCTTACTGATGAGCTCGGCAATCTGACCGTATGTAATTTCCTCCTTGCGGAAGGCCAGGTTTGCCACTTCGTTGGCGGCGTTAATGATGCAGGGCATATTGCCACCACGGGCCAGAGCGTCGTAGGCCAGACCGAGGCACGGGAAGCGCTCCAGGTCGGAACGCTCGAAGGTAAGGCTTCCCAAGTGGAACAGGTCAAGCCTGTCGCCTTCCAGCGGCAGACGCTCGGGATAGGTCAGGGCGTACTGAATGGGCAGGCGCATATCGGGCACGCCGAGCTGGGCCTTCACGGCGCCGTCCTGAAATTCCACGGCGCTGTGCACTATGCTCTCGGGATGCACGTACACCTCTATTTGCTCGGGCTTCACGCCGAAGAGCCAGCGAGCCTCGATTACCTCAAAGCCTTTGTTCATCATCGTGGCGCTGTCGATGGTTATCTTGGCTCCCATCTGCCAGTTGGGGTGCTGCAAGGCCTGCGAACAGGTTACGCCGCGGAGTTGCTCGGCCGTGAACTTGCGGAAAGGGCCTCCACTGGCCGTGAGGAGTATCTTGGCAATGTCATTGCTGTCCTCCCCCACGAGACTCTGGAAGATGGCGGAGTGCTCGCTATCCACGGGGAGTATGGCGGCGCGGTTTTGCAGAGCAAGGTCAGTCATCAGCTGCCCGGCCACTACGAGTGTCTCTTTGTTGGCCAAGGCAATGGTCTTGTGCGCCTTGATTGCAGCAACCGTGGGGCGCAGTCCGGCAAAGCCTACCATAGCGGTCACCACGGTATCGACGGCATCCATCTGCACCACTTCGCAGAGGGCCTGCGCTCCGGCAAACACCTTTACGGGCAAGTCTGCAAGGGCTCCTTGCAACTTTTCGTAGTGAGCTTCGTTGGCGATGACCACCACTTCCGGCCTGTACTCCCTTGCCTGTTCTATGAGTTTGTCCACGGAGTTGTTGGCCGTCAGGGCATACGCCTCAAAGCGGTCGGGATGCTGGCGGATGACATCAAGCGTCTGCGTGCCGATGCTCCCCGTGGAGCCGAGTATTGCTAATCTTTTCATAACGGCCTACAACAGGAACCTGTCTATATCGTTGAATATGGCATAAGCCATCAGGGCTATCAACAGCCACATACCTATGGTATTGAGCACTTCCACCACCTTGTCGGGGAAGCGCCGGCGCGTGATGACTTCCAGGAGCGTCAGGAAGATATAGCCGCCGTCCAGTGCAGGGATCGGCAGGAAGTTCATAAAGGCCAGCATCAGGGAGATGAAGGCGGTGAGTTCCCAGAAGCGGCCCCAGTCCCATACGGCGGGGAAGAGGCTGCCGATGGTACCGAAGGAGCCCACGCTCTTGGCGCCGTCCTTCGTGAAGAGGTATTTCAGGTCGCTCACATAGCCGCACAGCACATTCCATCCGTGGCTGATACCTACGGGGAATGACTCAAAGAAGCCGTAGTGCTCCGTCACAGTCTTGTAGTCGGCCAGCGTAGAATGGAAGAGTATGTTCAGTTTGGCGTCCTCGCCCACTTCTGCCGTCAGCGTGTCGAAGGCTTCGCCGCGGGCTACTACGAGCGTTGTCTTGCGGGCTTTCTTTAGGTTTTCGGACTTCACCACATCGCCCACCACACTCAATTCGTACATCACGGCATTGCCGCTCGCCGTCTCCTTGCCATTCACGTTGACGATGCGGTCGCCTTTCTTCATACCGGCCTTCGCAGCAGGACCACCGGCGATGACGCTATCCACTACGTTGCCCTGTCGCAAGTCCATAAAGCGCGGCGAGGTCTGTATCATATCCAGCATATTCAGGTCGCCGGGCAGTGCTATGCTCACCTCCTTGCCGTCACGCAGCACGGTGCATTGATGAGCCGTGGAAATGGCGCGATAGATGTCGCCGCTGTGGCTCTTGAACTCCTGACCGTCGGCAGCCAGCACGATGTCGCCGTCGCTGAAGCCCAATGCCTGTGCCTCTTTGTTAAAGACATAGCCTTCGGCCATATTCCTTTGGGGCACATAGGTCTCGCCCCAAACGAAGAACACCATAGCGTAGATAAACAATGCCAGCAGGAAGTTTACCAATACGCCGCCCACCATCACCAGCAGACGCTGCCATGCGGGTTTGGCGCGGAACTCCCACGGTTGCACTTCCTTGCCGAGTTTGTCGGCGCTCGTGCTTTCGTCCACCATACCCTCGATGCTCACATAGCCGCCCAGAGGCAGCCATCCGATGCAGTAGTCGGTGCCTTTATAGCTAAAGAGTTTCAGCGGCTTTATCCACGGGTCGAAGAACAGGCAGAACTTGCTCACGCGGATGCCAAACAGTTTGGCGAAGAAGAAATGACCACCCTCGTGCAAGAGGATGAGGATACAGAAACACAACAGAAGTTGTGCAGTTTTTATTAAGAATACCATTTGTTATTTATGCTTGGGAGAGGCTTTAACTCTAAAATTCGTCACCTTACTCTTAAACGCACCCGTTTCTTTCAGCGGGAACACCAGCGTGCGTTGGAAGTACATAACGCTCTTGTTGTCTTCGGGGAACACCTCGGGCACCCACATCTGCTTGTTGTTCTGCAGGTATGGGTTGCGGCCCTTGTCCGTGGCGGTGAGGAGTTTCTGGCGGTTGAGGCGTTCGCGCACCTTCCCGTTCACGAGGAGCACCGTCTCATTGTTATTGCACACTATGGTGATGTCCTCATTCACATTCTTATTCACGCGGTAGTTGAACGCGCAAAAGTAGCCCTCGCGCTCGAAGCCCAGACGCCCCGTCTCGGGGTCGGAGAGGTAGAAGGTTGTCTCGTCGGTCTTTGTCAGCACGGTGCCTTTTGATTCATCGGCGCCTTCAAGATGGAAACTTACCTCGTAGCCGTAGCCGATTTCCTCGGGGCCTTGCAGCGTAGTATTGGCGGGCAGTTCGTCTTGGCACAGCAGTTCCTGGTTCTCGTGGGGCAGCAGCCACAGGCCGTCGGCATTCTTGCCGCGCGCCAGCTGGTTCACACCGGGGGCCTCGCTCAGCATCAGGCGGTTCATATTGAACTCCTCATACGGCACCTTCGTCTCGGCACCTCTCCAGCACTTCACGGCCAGCGTCTGCAGGGCCGGCATAACGCGGTCGTGGACGTCGCGCACGGTGATGCCGTTGCCGGCGTGGTCGTTCCACACGGCAAACATACCGCCCAGGATACTCTCGTCCTGCTCTTCAAACTTCTCGCCCCCAATCTGTGCTGGCGTCCAGCCGTCATAGAGCATTTTCGTGTTCAGGTAGTCATAGTAGTAACCGGCGGCCGGCACGATATACACGTATCCGTCGGGGATGCTCACGAGCTTATACCCTTGCTCCTTCATGTCGCGGGGCTGGGCATAGCCGTTGTACCAGCAGTTCATCACCACGCCGTCGTTCGTCACGGGCGTCTCGCCCTTGGCGTGCGTCAGCGAGCCCCAGCAGGCGGGCGTCTTGCCGTAACTCTTCACGAGGCGCAGGTAGCGGTCGGTGAAGTAGCGGAACTTCTCCACCACTTCCTTCTTGGCATTACTGTATTCGTCCGTACCGATATTCACGGTCTTGCCCACGAATACGGGATCCTTGCCGCCCAGATACTCGGCGAAGAGGCTGTCGAGGAAGGGGTACAGGTCTTCGTTGAACAGGTCGAGGTGGTCCATACCGAACTCCTTACTGCCCAGGCTCGGACGGTAATGGCTGAAGGCCAGGCAGTGTGCCGGTATGTCAATCTCCGGCACCACTTCCACGCCCATCTTTGCGGCCTCTTTCTGGAACGCCTTGAACTCCTCCTTGCCGTAACTGCCGTCTTTGGCGGTCAGGCCGGGGAAGTTAGTGCTTTCCAGTCGGAAGGCGGCGGGCGTCTTGTCCCAGTCGCCGCCGAAGTACTGTTTGAAGCCGTTGTCGTTCAGGTGTATCTGCAGCGTGTTCATCTTGTAGTAGGCCATACACTTTGCCAGGTCCTTCAGGTAACTCATCGGGAAGAACTTCCTGCCGCAGTCTATCATAAAGCCGCGCAGGGCATACTGCGGCTCATCGTGACACACGCCGCAGGGCAGCTTATGGTCGGCCCTCTGTTCTGCAATCTGCAGCAGCGTGCGCGTGCCCCAGTAGAGGCCCGTCGCCGTGTGTGCCGTCAGCGTGCTGCCTTTCTCGCTTATCGTAAGGTCGTAAGCCTCGGCGGCAGTAGCACTCCTCCCTTTAAGGGAAGTCGGGAGGGTCTTTTTCAATTCCACGTCGCCGGCCTGCAGTTTCCCGCTCGTCACGACGGGCAGCGTCTCGCCGAACATTTCCTTCCAGTCGGCAGCCATCTGGCGGGCCACTTCTGCCGTGCCCTTGCGGGCCACGAGGCGTGTAATCTGTGTGCGGCCTTCCTGTCCGGTCCATTGCTGGAGTTCAGGCACCACGAAGGGTTTCGGATTAACTGGCTTGGCGGCCACCGTCATTCCCATTCCTGCCGTAAGCAGCAGGGCTAATAAGATAATTCGTTTCATACGTATGCGTGAGTATTATAATAATATGTGCGCCTTCTTGGGGCTTCTTCGCAGTAGCCCCTCCCTATAGGGAGGTCAGGGGCGTATTTGGTGGCAAAGATACAAAATCCCCGCAAGATAGCCAACGAAAACCGAAAGAAAAACCTATTCTTATTTTCTTCCCCTTTTATTATGACCACTTCACATTGAAAACAGCCCCCCTTCCACGCTGAGCCAAATAACGCAGAATGGCCAACAAAAATCCCCACGACGGGGGAAGTGTCGTAGGGAAAGAATGCCGCACTTTTTAAGTGCACGGCGCACTGTTTCTCAGCAGGCCATAGGGGCGGGGCGGTGTGCGTGCCCTACCGCAATACTTTTCTGCTGTTTCCTATTTTTATCCCGGCGCTGAGGTAATGAGCGGGGCGGCCCTGAAGGTCAAAGAGTCCCTCATTTCCTGCTTTCCCCATTTCCCCATTTGCCAACTCATAAATACCATCCGTCTCCACGGCCTCAAACACCCAGAGTTGCCCCTCCTTGTCGGTATATACGCCGGCGCCTTCATTTCTGTTATCCACGCCGAAGCCCTTGGTGGTGTTCTTCAGGATGGTGGTGGGGAGGCCTTCAAGGTTCTCAATGTACCACAGCGAAGGGGTGTTGGAGAAGTCCCAGGAGGTGGTAACGCCATGCCCGGCATACTTGTCCGTGGTGAGGCTCTGTATGGTATATCCGGTGCCCTGCGGCGTAATGACGAAGGGCTCGCGGCTGGAGGACAGCGAATAGGTGGTGACTTTTAGGTCGGCCACTTCCGTCGTGGAGAAATAGAGTGCAGTGCCGTCCAGGCGCACATAGTAGTTACTGCCTTCCGCGGGTGCAGGAGGGTCCAAGGGCTCGCCCTCCACCTCTGTCAGCGTGAACTGGCATCCCTGGTCGGCGCGGTCCTTGCCGTCATCCTTGGCGCTCCAGTTCACCACCTTATAGCCGCCGCTGACGGCGTTGTTGGTCACGTTGATTTCGCATGTGCCACTGACGGCGTTGTACATTCCCACGGCGTCGCAGGCGCACAGTGTCCAGCCCGCCACGGGACCGGTGGTGGAGAGGGGAATAGAGTTGCCCTTGGTGGCGGTGCGCATCATTTTGCCGTCGGCGCGGTTGACGATGTCGTAGGTGCCGTTCTTGCGCTCCACGAATTTCCACTGCCCCGTGGCATATTTGCCGCCGTCGTCGGTGGCGATTACCTCGCTGCCGTTGCTCACCAGATAGCGGCTGCTGCGGTTTGTGGAACAGAAAGTGTACCAGTGCTCTTCCCCGTCCGTGCTGACCTTGGGCATATTGATTTGCGGGGCCATTGCCTTCAGTTCTTCGGCCAGGGCGGCGTATTCGGCGGGCGTGGCCGTCGTGCTGCTCAACAGGGCGAAGGCTTCCTCCATCTTGGCGTTCACCTCTTCCGTGGAGGCGGCGCTGTACTGCCCCACTCCGTCGCCCACCTTGTTCATCAGGCGCAGCACGTCGGTCAGCAGGTCGCCCAGGGCGGTGCGGGCGGCATAGAGCGTGTTGTTGGCCGTGCATTCCTCGTCGGTAATGGCCTTAATGCCGCAGTCGGGGAAGTCGGCCTTCACGGCCTGCTCGATGATTTGCGAGAGTTTGGCATAGCCGTAGGAAGTGAAGTAGTTGCCGCCGTCGCCCTGATAGAAGTATTTGCTCTTGCCGTTCATCGCGGTGGCGTCAATGACCTTCACCCCCTCGTTGGAGGATGCCAGGTTGCCGAGTTGCGTCTTGTAGGACGCCAGCGTAGTGTTGTAGCCGCTGTTGGGCGTGTTCAGCGGCGTGATGAAATATATCATCGTTTCGGGAGCCTTCTTGCGCAAGCCGTTGATGAGGTTCTGGCACTTCGTCTTGAAGGTAGCCGCGGCCACGCCGTTGGAGGCCTCCTGCACGCCGGCATACACCAGTATGGCCTGCGGAGCCACCGAACTCTTATGCTGGAAGTATATGCCCGCGTTCGTCACCAGTTGGTCAAGGTTCGAGCCAGGATAGCCCCAGCCCAAGCCGCGGTTCTTCACCTTCCCGCTTTGCAGCCATTCGTGCCATTCACCGCTGCTCACCATCTCGTCGCCGAGGATGAGGATGTCGTCAGCCCCTACGGGTTGTTGGGCGAAGCACGTGATGCGGTCGCCAGTGGAGTTGTTCTGTCCGCCGTTGTAGAGGGTGCGCACTGTGGTGTCGTAGATGCACGTGCTGCCTACTTGCGGCTCGATGTACTTACACCACAGGCCGTAGCCGAGCACGGTGGGGTGCAGGTTGTCGTAGGCCAGAGAGAGGCCGTTGAGTTTCTTGAAGGAGTTTCCGTCGCTGGCAACGAGCTGGCTGAACACGTCGAGATAATACACCTCCCCCAGCCTCTCGTTCAGTTCCTCCACGATGGGCTTAACCTTCTCGTTGAAGGCCGGCACGCGGGCATTGCGTCCGCCGCCGTCCACGTGGTTGCCGTCGTTGGTAGAGGGGATGAGGCTCTGCACATACACTTTCGTCTTCGGGCTCTCGCGGCGTATGCGCTCAATAATCACGCGCATATTCTCCGCCGTCACGTCCAGACTGGCCTGCACGCAGATATCGTTCGTACCTATGCCGATGAACACCTTGTCGGGGTGTCCCATCAGCACGCTCTCCAGATGGGGCAGCACCTCATACGTAAAGCCGCCGGAGGTGCCGCGGTTCAGGATGTCGTGGTTACAGCCGTAGGCTTCCCACCAGTCGTGCATGTTCGTGATGGAGTTACCGAGGAACACGATGCTCGTCTCCTTCGGCATCAGTCCGTGGAAGGATTCCCAGCGGTGCACGCGGAAGGCGTCGCTCGCCGGTGCCTGCATTGCCACCAACAGGGCAACACACAGGGCAGAAACAATTCTTTTCATTATTTTAAGGTTTAAGTTTTTCGTTTTCGTTTCATCATTCATCAGAAATCACCAGATTCCCCTTCACTATTTTCACCCCGCGGCTATTGCTTGTCCTACTTACGACGCGGCCCGTGAGGTCATAGCTTTCCGCGCTTCTCCCTTTAAGGGAGGTCTGAAAGGTTATTATCCCCTCTTCGCCGTCCACATATATGCGGATGGTACGGGTCATCGTATCAACGTCGCCCGTGCGGGAAGTGAGGTTCATATACCAGCGCTGGGCATCTAGCGCCACGTCGGCTGCATCGGCTTTCTGCAGGCCGTCGGCTTTCAGCGTATAATATCCATTAGCGAACATATCACTGACGGGCTGGTACGTTCCCGTGAAGGTGTAGCGGTTTTTCACGCTGCTGCAGTCTATGCTGTTGCAAGTGGCAGCCTCCAACGTCTTGTTCGCCAGTACGAGGCTGTGCGTGCCCGTCTCCTTGGCGCGGATGAGGTAGGGACGGTTGGGCTTCGTACTGCCGTATGTCTTCTTCAGAACGACGAGATAAGTACGGTCAAAGACGCCGTCGTCATCGTCGTCATATTCCACGACGTTGTTGATTTCCGCAATGTCATACATCTCGCTCCATTCCTCATAGTCCATACTGAAGGGCACGTAGAGGGCCTGCCAGTTCAGGTCTTCGAAGGTGCGCGTGTAGGTGAGTACGGCATAAGTGACGGTGTCCGTTTCGCAGTAGGGGGTGGCATCTGTCATGGTCAGGGTCCCTGGGGGGTTGCTACTCTCGCCGCCCGTAATCGTAATCGTAGGTACCGTCTGTCCTTCCACGAGGTAAGGCATAGCATACCACGATTTCCCGTAATCCGTCGTGTAGGCTGGGAATGCCTCGTACGTACCGTTATACGGCATCACGCTCGTCTCCAGCGGTAAGTAGTTGTTCCAAGCCGTCGGCCTGTCAAAGTAGCACTCGCCCGTTGCCGTGTCGCGCAGCATAATGCCCTGCGAATAGCGCTGATAGCCATAAATGCCCGCATCGTATGAGCGGTAAGTGTAATAGAGCGTGCAGTCCGCCTCCGGCTTACTGCGGTCTATTTCTATGTGGTCGGTGCCCGTGCCGCCGTTCTCGGTGGAGAGCACGTAGTTGCCGCACACTGGCTGCGCCTGAAAGTCGCCCCCCTCGTCCGGCTTGATACCATATACTATAGACTGACCGCTGGTGTATGACTGTCCCGCCGAACCGCCGCCCGTTCCCGTACCATCGGGAGTGAGAGCCTTCTCGCCCGTAAGCGCGAAGAATCCGTCGCAGTAGCCGCCCCATCCCCAGTTAATATGGAAGAGGCCGTCGCTGTAGCCGTCACACACAAAGGTATGCCCCACCTCCGACGAGAAACCCGAGTACAGAACGGGGCGGCCCTCCGCCAGTTCACCGTACACAAGTTCAGTCCAGCCCTCGTCCGTATAGTATTTCCGCTCTGCGCGCCGGATGCTCTTGTCATACCCAAAGTTCCGATATAGCGCCGTGGCCGTGAATCTGTCGCTGCCCCCCGTCATATCCGTACCGTACGCCTCATTTCCGCCGACGCCCACGTGATACATCAGCGTAGCCACGGCCTCCGCTTCCGCCGCGCTGTAATCCCCGTCATAGCTGTCCAGCATATTGCCCCAGTCGTAGGCCGTCTTCGAGAAATCCACCTCAAACTCCCCTATCGTGTAGCCGTTATGGCTATCGTTGTATGCGAACGAGTAGGAAACGCTTCCAGTGCCCCGCTCCGGACAGTTGTGGTATTTCATAATTTGCGCCGTGGCCGTTGCCACGCACCCCGTAACAAAAGGCTTCCCTTCAGAGTCAAGCACGGGAATCGCCCCGTCGTAGGGTTTGCGCTGGTTCCACCGCGTAGTCATCAGCGGCTCCACGTCCTTCCAAGCCCCATCGCCCGTGACCCATCCCCCCTGGTCCATAACCCATTGCAGGGCCGGTGGAATCCGCCCGATATCGAACTCCCCTTCCGGCACGTACCCGACGACCGAGGGCACCTCTCCGTCTTCATGCGCATCCACCATGACGAAGCCTCCGCATCCCCCATTGCGGTTGAACACGTAGAACTTCGCCCTTCCCCGCGTCATACCCGTGTATGCCAGTGTCGCCCGCGCACACCCCGCATTACCCACATTATTTACATAAAAAAAACTTTCAGCAATGCCGCGAGCCTTCTCCACCCCCGTCATCTGCGCGTTGCAGGCCAGAGCACCGGCGAAAGTCAGCAGTAGCAATAAAAATCTTTTCATTATTTTTCGTTTTTCGTTATCGTTTTCGTTCTTCGTCTTCGTTTCATCAAAAATTTCCGCTTGCAAATTTACGCATTTATTTCCACACGGCCAAGCCCCGCCCCGATTTACACACCGATATTAAATATGTTATTGAAAATCGCTCCAATCTCTTCCATGAAACTTCTTCTTGTCTCGCAAAGTCAAATTGCTCCGGGCGAGAGATGAATACGACTAATAACCCATTACTTTCGCCGACAGCAAATTTGTACAACCTAGGTTGCGCGATTAAACAACCTAGGTTGTGTGATTAAACAACCTAGGTTGTGTAACGTCTGTATGAGATATAGAAACAGGGAGCGAGGAATTCGGAGCAATTAATGAGGATTTGCGGGCGGCTATTAGGAACTTCCGGGAAGCTTTCTTGACCTTGCGCTTTATTATGGAAATATTGCTCTCTGGAAAAAAGGATTGAATCTTCAGGCAAAGAAAAGCCCCGCAACCACAAGGCAGCGGGGCTCGGTGTGAAGTACGTCCCATATAGGGGCTCACTTGATAATCTTGGCGCCGTTCTTGATGACGATACCGTTCGTGCATTTGTTGACGCGGCGGCCTAGAAGGTCGTAGAGACCCTCATTTACTAATTCGCTAATTTCCCCATTTGCTAATGCGTTGATACCGTCGGGTAGTGAGGGAACTTCCTCGAAGATGAAGACGTTGGAGAAACGGGGATCCCAGGCTTCTACGTTGCTGTAGGCGTCAAATACGCCGGTGGCCATTAGTATCAGTGCGCCGGGGGTGGTGCCGCCATTGCGGTAGGACCACATCCAGTAGTTACCGGGGGAGTTGGTGCTTGGTGTGACGGTCCAGTCGCAGTAGGTGGGGTTGTATGTGGCGAGGGTGCCGGCATTGTTGTTGTAGCCGAAGTTGCCGCCGGCGCGCCAGATGAGGTACAGGTCTGTGGCTACATTGCGAAAGGAGAATTTCGTGCCGTGGGCTTCGGCGGTGAACTGGGCGGCAGTGTCGTAGTCCTGACCGGCGGTGCCGATGCTGAGGATGCCGGCTTCGTTGACATAGAGGGGAAAGGTGGCGCCGCTCTGCTGGATGTTGGTGAGGGTGTAGGTCTTGCCGGAGACAAGGCCTTCCTCTTCGCCGCCGCCGGGAATGTCGGAGATATCCTCGACGAGGCTGAACTCATACTGACAGCCGGTGTCGGAGGTGTTGTACTGACCGGTGGTCTGGGAGCCGTAGCCCCAGTTATACACTTTGTAGCCAAGGCTGCCGTTGGTCTGATTCCACTGGCTTTCACCGCTCACGATGATGAAGCATCCCTTCGTGGCGGCGGGCTTCAGCTGCCAGCCTTTTGCGGGGACGTCCTTCTGCGTGCGGAGGGCGGAATTGTAGTTGGCAGAGGGGCTGACGTAGCTGCCGTCGGCGTAGTTCACGATGTCGAGGTCGCCGTCGGTGCGGCGTACGAGTTTCCAGTAGGAGGCGTCGGTGGCGGCGGCAGTGCCGAGGAGTTCAGCGCCTGCGCCCTGTGAGGTGGCGAGGCGGTTTTCGCGGGCGGGTGTCTTCAGCGTATAATAATAAGTGTTTTTCTCGTCGCTCACCTGGGGAGTGTAGTCCACCTCCGTGGCGGGGTCGGGTTCGGGGCCTTCAAGGGTCTTGGTGGGGGAATAGACGAGGCCTTCGATGGCGTTCCGTCCCTCAAGGTCGGTCAGCACGAAAGTGTAGAGCCACTTGTTGAGGCGCACCACGCCGCTGCCGAGGTTGACGTAGGGCAGCTTGATGAGCACTTTGTTCCAGCCTTTTTTGAGGGTGAGTTGTACGGGAGTGCGTGCGGGGAAGTTTTCGTCGAGGAGGTCCACTTCGTTGTTGATGCCTTTGCCGGCGTTCTTCCAGTTAGGGGCCTTGACTTCGGTGCCGTTCCACCAGAGGCGGGAGCCTTTGTGGTCCCACTTGCCGGCGGCGGGAGCCTGGTCTTTCTCGGAGCGTCCGTAGTTCTGGAACTCTATGAGTGCGCCCACGGTGCGTTCTTCGCCGGGGTTATAGACGTAGGTGTAGGCGTATGCGGTGCGATCCTTGGCCTGGTTGAGACCGAAGATGCCGGGCACTACGGTGGGCCAGGTGTGGTTGAGATAGATGCCGGCGCCGGTGGCGAGGTTCCAGCCGTATTTGTTGCCGTCCACGGTGACGGAGGCGGGCATCTCGGCCGTTTGTGCCTTGCAGTCCTCCCACTGGGCGAAGGTCTTGTTGGAATTGCCGCCGTTGCTAATGGGGTCGGAGATGCGCCAGCGCACGTCGGTCTGCCGCACGTAGGGGATGGGCTCGGCGCTGAGGCTGTGGGCCTTGTGGAAGAGGAAGCGGCGCTCCCAGTCCTTGAAGGCTTCGTATTCCTCGCCGCTGTTGGGCAGTACGGCGCCACACTCTTCGATGTAATGCTTTCCGCCGCCGCGCCAGGCACGTTCACCGGAGGCGATGGTGACGGCATAGACGTTGTTCTGGGCGATGATGTCTTCCTGCGTGGGTGTCTTGCGGTCGTTCCAGGGGCAGGAGATGAAGCCGGCGGTCTCGGCGTCGCCGTGCTGCTTGTAGAGAATGGTGCTGCGGTACATGCCTACAAGGTCGGCAAAGACATCGAAGTGGTTGGTGTAGTTGTAGCGGCAGTCGATGCAGGGCAGTCCCTTTATCTGGCGACCGCTGGTGCTCCAGCATTGCGCCATGTCGCAACCGTTGGCCTTGGAGACGGTGAGGTTGCGCGTAGGGTTCCACCACATGGTGCGCTGTCCCTTGCCGTGGACATATTCGGACATCTGCACGAGGAAGTTCTTGCCGTCCACGCTCTTGATGTCCTGCTCGTCGCCGCCGATATGGATGTAGGGGGCGTGGGGGAAGCATTCTATCACCTCGTCGATGACGGCCTTGAGTTCCTTCACGCCCTGCGAGGTCTGCATGTCGTGGCCCATCGCGGTCTTGAAGGCTTCGCTGTGGCCGGGCATATCGATTTCGGGTACGACGTAGATGCCGTACTTATGACCAAGTTCGTCGAGTGCCTTGCACTGCTCCTGCGTGTAGTACTGGCCGGCGAAGCGGGTCATGTTCTGGGTGGCGGTGAGCTGCGGATAGGCCTTCACCTGGAAGCGCCAGGCCTGGTTCTCCGTCATGTGCCACTGGAAGAAGTTCACCTTGAAGCGGCTGTAGAGCTTGATTTGTTTTACCAGTTCGTCGTAGGTTATGAAGGAACGGCCCACGTCGTGCATGAATCCGCGCACCTTGAAGGCGGGCCAGTCGGTGATGGTGAGGCCTTCCAGGGTGGCCGTATGGCCGCCGTCGCCTTCTGCCAACTGCTGCAGGGTCTGCGCGGCGCGGATTACGCCCACGCGGCTGACGGCGTCGATGGTTATCGTGTTACCGTCGATGCTCAGTCTGTAGGCTTCGCTTTCAAAGCCTGCCAGCGTGGGTTCGTCGGCACCGGCGATGCTGCTCACTTTGTTCACCTTGACTGTGGCCGTGGCGGTGGCGCTCTCTTCAAGGCCGAGTTCTTGAAGGATTTCGGTGAGGAGCTCGGTGTCGTCGAAGGCATTGTCAATCTTCACGGGGCGGTCGAGGGCAAAGGCGCTGCCGTTCTTCTCCAACTTCTGGGGAGCGGGCAACAGATGGGTGCTGCCGGGCATAGCGTCAGCGGAAGTCGGGCTGGCATTCTCCGAGGCTTCTGCGGCTTCGGCCAGCAGGGCCGTCATGGCGGTGCATTCCGCATCTGAGGCATCGGCGCGAGCTATCAGAGCCTGGGCCTCGCTGATGCGCTGGCGCAGACCGGCACAGGCTTTCTCGCTGGAGAGGGCCCACACTTTGTCGAGGGCATCATGCACGGCCTCGTTCAGCGCAGCCTTGGCATCGCTCATGTTGGCGGGAACGGCAGCCTCCGTCAGGCCGCCTTCGTTCTTCAGCACATTGGCCCAGGCTACATAGCCACGGCCGTTGATACCACGGCTCTGCACCGTATTGGCGCCCTGATAACGGGCAGCCAACTTGCCGTTCTCGACGAGGGCAGCGTAAACGTCAACAAAGTGTAACTTGCCGGTCGCATCGCTGTTTACAAGGTCCTTAATCATATCATTGAAAGGCACGATGTGGCTCGTATTGATGCTTGCATCGGCATTGGGGATGATGCTTTCCAGATAGATGTCGGCGTCAGGGGCGGTCTTGCGGATGTTGTTCACGGCCGTCTTGTACTGATTGAAGAGGGAGGCGGCAGTCGTCTCCTTAGCATCCAGCGCACGCTTGCCGCACTGGAAGAATATCTTCGAGGGCGAGCCCTTGATGAGGCAGCCGTATGCACTGTTGAACTCGCTCAGGCTCATGCTCCACCCGAAGCCGCCGCCCAGTCCGCGGTTCTTGAAGGCGGCCATTCCCATCAGTTCGGCCCATTCGCCTGTCATTACCTGATAGTCACCCACGTGCAGGACGTCGCCGTCGTTCACGGGCAGCAACTGGTATTCCGTGAGTATGCTGTTGTAGATGGCGCGTTGGAGGGGCTTTTTCACCGTGCCGCTTTCCGCAATTGCAGAAGCCTTCCCTACGTAGGGCACCAGCAGTTTGCACCATTCGCGGTAGCCGAGGGCGTTGGGGTGCAGGCCGTCGTCGGTCATATTGGCGGGCATCGATGTGCTGCCGGAAATCTTCGTCATGCCACCGTAAATATCGATGTACGTGACGCCCATTTCCTCACACAGCGCCTTGATTTGCGGGTTCAGCGTGCCAGGCTCACTGGCACGCTCGGCAATGTTGCAGGGCAGTATGCTCTGCACATAGAGCGTTGTCTGCGGGCTCTCGCGTTGCAGCGTCTCCAGCATCTTACGGATGTTGGGCACTACGCGCTCGGGGGTCTTGAAGTCGTTGATGCCAATCATCAGGAACAGTTTACTGGGGTGTCCGTGGCCGATGAGCGAGAGGTGCTCCAGCACTTCGGGGCTCTCGATGCCCTGAATGCCGCGGTTGATGATGTTGGGGTCGCTGCCGAAGAACTCCGACCACAGACCGAAGTCCGTGATGCTGTTTCCCAGAAATACGATACTGTTTTC
Organism: Alloprevotella sp.; assembly: GCA_045600685.1. GTDB lineage: Bacteria > Bacteroidota > Bacteroidia > Bacteroidales > Bacteroidaceae > Alloprevotella. The sequence goes on from JAZRYH010000016.1 coordinate 37,020, forward strand.
GTTTACCGGCAACTGGCGGAAGATTTCGCGCCTTTGGTCGCGGTAGTCGGGGTCGTCTGCCCACACGCTGCCAAATGTCAGTGCAGCGAAAAGCAAAAGGGTTAAGAAGCGTAAATGTTTCATTTTATAATTGTGTTATGTTTATATTTTTGCTTTGCAAAGGTAGCATTTTTTTTTTTTTTCGGGCAAGGATGTACCCTGAAAATCATTAAAATATCGTAGTTTTTGCATTGTTTTTGCAATTATTCAACTTGAAAACGGCGCAATGTTCTCATCGTTTCCGCAACCGTAACTGAAGATAATTTGTCAAAATTTTTTACAAAAAACAATGCATTTTTCTCTCTCATTTTGGGCGCGTAGCCGTCCGACAATCATCCCGTGCGAAAATATCTGCTATTTTTGAAGGTTTTCAAAGCGCTGATTTATAGTGTTCTAACTTTCACTGGGCATAAATCCCCCACCCCTCTCCTGCGCTTAATCCCCATTTAGGTCAAAATTTTGGCACCAAAAATCGATTGTTTTTGCGAAAAAAAGCGAAAATAAACCGGTTTCAGCAAAAACTAAAGCCCTTTTAGTTGAAATGGTAGCCCTTTCAGTTGAAACTAAAGCCCTTTTAATTGCGACGATGTCCCATGTAATTTTTCCGATAGCCCTTTTAGTTTGGCGTAAAATAGGGTATCGGGAAAATTAAGAGGGACACCAGCGAATTTTAGTGGACATTCACCTTGTTTTTTCCTCTTGACCTCTCAACGGAGGGCCGTTGCCTGTCTTTTTCTCTGCACAATATTTTGTCAAGATTTTTTACTATCGGGAAAAATCGGCAAATGCGTTTTGTTAAAGTAATTGTTTAAGTGCTTGTTCGTAAAAATTTGATTGTAAAAGCCTATTATTGCTGTCCGGGGAAAAAGAAAGTAATCTTTCGTATTGCTTGTAAATGCAGGAGGTATGGAAGGTTGTCATGAGGCGGGGCTTAACTTTTATGAAACGGGCTGAAAGCCCAGAAGTGTGCAGCCTAGGGCAGAGTGACCGAAGGGAACGCCGCCCTAGGTTTATCAAGCAAACGCTGGGTAAGTGTCCCTCCCCCGCGGGGGAGGTGGCGCGGAGCGCCGGAGGGGGGCTATATCCTTCAGGCCAGTGCATTGGGGCGCTG
>JAZRYH010000017.1:0-4552 GCA_045600685.1 Alloprevotella sp.
ACACTTCTGGGCTTTCAGCCCGTTTCATAGAGGGTAAGCCCTACTTATTAACAACCTTTTATATAGATCCGAAGGTAAAGTCCCCGACACGGCTTTCCGGCGGGCTGCTGCGCGGAGTGTCATGAGGCATCCGCAGGTTCCACATTACCTGCCGGTTGTTTTAGGTCGGCTTATAGCCGTTGAGAGGCCCGATAATTAAGCGAAGCGCCGACCCCGTTTCATTTTCACACGTGTGAAAACGCATTTGCACACGTGTAGAAACGCATTTGCACACGTGTGGAAACGTTTTTACTTCGGCGAAAACAGAGCTTGCGCGCCAGATGAAAGAAGCATATTGCTATGAATATTAGGTTCTCCTTATTATTATATATACGCGCGCGTGGCAAAATGGGAAGGAAAAATGAGGAGAAAAGGCCCGAAAAGGCTTTTTCATGCGTAAATGTTTGGCAGAATCGGATAAAAGTCGTAACTTTGCAGCGCATTTCTGAATAGAATGCGTGTGTCCGAGGTGTTTTTCCACCCTCTGATACTTTTTTGAAAAATCCAAAAGTTCTATATGTCAACAGACGAGAAAGACCTCACCCCAGAGAAGGGTGAGATGCCCGTGCGCCGTCGCGTGCGCATCAGTAAACCTGCGAAGGAAGACCACGTATATCAGGCCAATTCTGACGGTCAGGGTGCACGTTTCGACACCGAAGAGCAGAAGAAAGCCGCAAAGAAGGCAACGCCCGCCATCTTCGCCATCGACCCCGCCAGCCTTGTGCCCCCGCGCAAGAATCGAGGGCGCCCCTCAAAGGCTTATCTGGAAGCCCTGGCCGAGTATGAACGTAAGGTGAAAATGCTGGAGGAACTGAAGGCCGGCATCATAACTGAAGAGGAAGCTATGGCTGCCGTGAATGACGAGCCTGCGGTGCAGGAACCGACGCAGACGGCTGAGCCCGCCCCTCCTACAACGCCAGCCGCCTCAGAAACGCAACCTCACGACCTCTTCTCCGCTCTGGACGAACCCGAAGAGAAGGAGACCGAAGCAAAGCAGCAGCCGGATGAAAACAAGACAAATTCATTCGTGGTGAATGACAAGTTCATCGTGCTGCGTGACGTACCCACGGTGGCAGAAGAGTGTCGCCGCCAGAGTAATGGCGCAGATGACACCGCAGCCCCTGGCATCGAACCGGCTCAAGCCTTTGCGCCCCCTCCCCGGCCCGTCGTGATGCCCGCCACGCTCCCCGCAGAAGTGACGGCTGCGCAGAAAGCCGAAGTGCTGTGCACAACGGTTTGCGGCGTGCTGGAACTGGAACGCGACAACTCCGGTTATCTGCGCTCCTCCGACTACAATTATCTTCCCTCGCCCGACGATGTGCTGGTGAGCGTGCAGGCTGTGCGCCAGTATGGCTTGAAAACGGGCGACGTAGTGGAATGTGAGGTGCGTATGCCGAGGGGCAGCGAACACACGTTCGTGGCTATGAACGTGCTGAAGGTGAACGGCCAGGAGCCCCGCAAGATGCGTGACCGCGTGGCCTTCGAGGATCTCACGCCTCTCTTCCCTGATGATAAGTTTACGCTGTGCAGCGGCGAGAAAGACAGCATGAGTTGCCGCATAGTGGACCTCTTTTCGCCCATAGGCAAGGGTCAGCGCGCCCTCATCGTGGCGCAGCCCAAGACGGGCAAGACCCTGCTGATGAAAGACGTGGCAAACGCCATCGCCCGCAACCATCCCGACACGCACCTCATCATGCTGCTCATCGACGAGCGTCCCGAGGAGGTGACGGATATGGCCCGCACCGTCAACGCCGAGGTAATCGCCTCCACCTTCGACGAACCCGCCTCGCAACACGTGCGCATCGCCGCCATCGTGCTGGAAAAAGCCAAGCGACTGGTGGAATGCGGCCACGACGTGGTCATCTTCCTCGACTCCATCACCCGCCTGGCCCGCGCCTACAACACCGTGGCGCCCACAAGCGGCAAAATCCTCTCCGGCGGCGTGGAGGCCAACGCCCTGCAGAAGCCCAAGCGCTTCTTCGGTGCCGCCCGCAACATTGAAGGCGGAGGCTCGCTCACCATCGTAGCCACGGCGCTCATCGAGACCGGCAGCAAGATGGACGAAGTAATCTTTGAGGAATTCAAGGGCACCGGCAATATGGAACTCCAGCTGGAACGTGCCCTCGCCAACAAGCGCATCTTCCCCGCCGTCAACCTTATTGCGTCCTCTACCCGCCGCGACGAACTCCTCCACGACGAACTAACGCGTCAGCGTATGCCCGGCCTGCGCTCCTATCTGTCCAATATGAACACGATAGAGGCCATGCAGTTCCTGCGTCAGCGCCTGGATGTGACGCGAGACAACAAGGAGTTCCTTGTGTCGATAAACAGTTAACTCCCCCTTCCTCATATATCAACCCCAATGAAACTTATAGCAGACTCCGGCAGCACAAAGACGGACTGGGCGCTTGTAGCACCCGACGGCAGCGTGACGAAGACGTTTCAGACGGGCGGGATAAATCCCGTGTTGCTTACCGATGAAGAAGTAAGCGGCATTTTGTCCCGCGAACTCTGTCCTGCCTTGGAGGGAGAGCGCCCCGAGGCCGTTTATTTCTACGGTGCCGGTTGCCGTCCCGACCAGCGTGAGCGTATGAGCCGGTTACTTGCAGAGGCTACGGGGGCTGAGCGCGTGGAAGTGGAGAGCGACCTGCTCGGAGCCTGCCGCGCTTTGTGCGGAAAGGGGAGCGGCATCTGCTGCATCCTCGGCACGGGCAGCGCCAGTTGTCTCTATGATGGCGGGAAGATTGTGCAGCAGACGCCTTCGCTCGGATATATCCTCGGCGATGAGGGAAGCGGCACCGCCTTGGGGCGCCGCTTGCTGGCCGACGTGCTGAAGGACCAGCTTCCTAAAGACTTATGTGACGCATTCCTCGGAGAGACGGGCCTGAATGTGAGCCAGGCAATAGAAAAGGTGTATCGCCAGCCGTGGCCTAACCGTTTCATGGCTTCGTTCGCTCCTTTCCTGGCCGCACATCTTGAGGAAGAAGCCGTGAGGGAGCTTGTGGAGGAGGAGATGCTCCGCTTCGTGCGCCGTAATCTTCTGGCGTATGGCCGGAAGGAGCTTCCTGTAAGTTTTGTAGGGAGCGTGGCCCATCATTTCCAGCCATATTTGCAACGCGCCTTGGAAACCGAAGGGTTCTCTCTCGGCCGCGTGGAACAGCGTCCTCTCCCGCAGCTTGTAAAGTACCACTCCTAAGGGGGAGGATTGCAGTCCTAAGAAGAGAAATAGCAATTCTTAATAGAATTTGAATCTTTACCAGTTGTTTAAGAATAGGGGGGACTATTATAACTTTTCACGAAGAGCTAAAATGAAGAAAGCCACCCAGACGGATGGCTTTCTGAAATCAAGTATTCGCTATCAGGATATGCGATTATCATTTACTTGCCGATGCATTATTCTATAAGTGTTGATAATCAATCAGTTACGTGTTAATGGAACGAAATTTGAGCCAAAGATTTCCAAACGTAAGACATTGATAATCAACGCATTGGCGTTTACCAATCGGTAAATGCAGAAATCTTCCTTCAAATCATTTACCCACGCATTAACCTAAAAATATTGATAGTCAGCTACCTAAATCTTTGTCGAATGAAATTCGAGCCAAATTGCCTAAGATGCTAATAATCAGCATTGTAGAATTTTGCAAAATTAGCGAATTTTGGTCTAACTTTAACATAATTAACGTATTTTAACGCGAATTATTGCCTTCTACATTACATTTGACAGATAAATCCGGCAAAAGTTTAACTGTGCCGATTGAACCCATTATTAAAGCTGATCACTTTCCTCCAGGAATGTGATTGAAGATGTTGTTAAGAGTCTCTTGTTGGATGATATTATAGCCTATGAGTTACATTGATTGGCGATGAACGTACATGCGTACCTGAGCCTTTATTTCGGTTAAAAGAAAATGGACTTATCAGGTTTAAGTTTATTCCTCTTATATACATATATAATGTACTTAAAATAGGAGTACGTTAGTTTGTTTTAAGGTTTATGTGAGCATGTATATTTACATGGTTTGCGTAAACCTTAAACTTGTTTATCATGCTTCGTTTTAGACCTGCGATGCATTTTCTTTTTTTACTGAATTGGTTAGAATAATCCTATTCATAGTCAAACTATACACTTTCAGATCTACTTCATGGGATTGATAAAATTATGTTGCAAAGGTACATGATTCTTCTTGCGACAATGAAAGGACATGCCGTTGGTTCATCAAGAAATCTCCACACCGTTGGGTAGTATTTATTGATGAATCCTTGCATTGCTTGAATAATCACCTTTGTTCGTCAACATAATTTTTAATCAATCCCAGAAGTAGAAGATTCTACAGAAGGGAAATAAAAAAAGCGACATGACAACAATCGAATCAATTTTGACCAGACTGACCAAGGCGGTTAGCGGTACTGACAAAGAACTCTACACAGAGGAAGAACTGACCAAATTTGCAACCTTCTATCTCGACAAGTGGGATGAAAACACGAGCGAGGACGTAATTGCAGAGTCATT
>JAZRYH010000018.1:0-11128 GCA_045600685.1 Alloprevotella sp.
CTGCCCCCAAGAAAACGGCGGCCGCCAAGAAACCCGCCGCCGCCAAGAAGACTGCCAAGAAAAAATAATCCCTACGCCTATATCTCAAGTTATTGTTTCCGATAAAATATATAAGTCCTGAAAGGACGACATAACGGAGGGTAGGGCGCGAGCCCTACCCTCCGTTATGTCGCACGGCCCCCCTCCACCTCCCCCCCTTAGGGGGAGAGGCCGCTCTTTGAGCGGGGCTTTTCCGTCGCGAGTTCTTTTTTTGCACAAAAAGCGGGATAACAGAAAACTTGTTCGGCTCATCCGGCCGGCCCTATCAACAACTTTTCGCTTCATAACGATTCCAGTGAAAGTGTAAAAAATCTTGACAAAACGAAAAAAGGAGAAATCGCGGCGTTGTGAGACCTAATCGCGCACTTAGCCGAAAAACGCGCGCCGCCCCGTCATTTTTTTCGCCGCTCGCCTCCTTCATTTTCCCCGATACCCTATTTTACGCGAAACTAAAAGGGACATCGGAAAAATTGAAAGGGACATCGGGCAAACTAAATGGGAGATAGTTTCAACCAAAAGGGCTGTCGGCGCGACTAAAAGGGCTTTAGTTTTTGCTAAAAGGGACAAAATTCCGAAAAAAATCGCAAAAACGACACCGCGCGGCGGCCATTTTTCGCGCTTAAAAGGGGGTGTAGCGTGCCCGAAGGGATTAGCGCCGAAGCTTTCGAAAATATAAGTGCCTATAAATGAACCGTGTAACGGTGTCTTAAAAATGGCGTTTTTTCCGTCCGAACCTCCGTGCGCTCGCCTCCACGCCCCATTTTTGCAAAAAAAACGCACGAAAAATGTAAAAAATCTTGACAAAAAAAATCAAGTTATGTGTGTTTGGTTAAAGTAAAACTATAACGAGGCCGCCCGCAAGTCCGCAGGCGGCCTCGTTACATGGACGCAGGACGGGCCGTTATTCGGCGTCGTCAACTATGGTCCTGAAATACTGCTGCCACTTTTCGTAGTCCTTGATGTGGCCTGCGGGCACATGGAGCGTAGCGCTTGTGCGTTTCTCCGGCCATGCCTGCGAGTTCAGATGCTGAGGCGTGGGGGAGAAGTCAAAGACATCTTTCAGTGCATTACAATTGCTGAACGCCATATACTTGATGTCCTTCAGCGTGCTGGGAAGCCGCACGGAGGAGAGGGATGAGCATTCGCAGAAGGTCTTGTTGGGGAGTATCGTGATGCCTTCTTCCACTTCTACATTGACGAGTCCGCTGCCGCGGAACACGGCCGTGCCGAGCGTCACCCGCGCAGGCACAGCGATTTTCTTGAGGCGTGTGCAGCCCATGAAGGCTCGGTCGCCTATCTCGGTGAGCGAGGGCGGGAACTCTACGTTCTGCAGATTGGTGTGGTTGAAAAATGTTTCCTCGTAGATGGCCGTGACGGTGTAGTCGGTGCCGCCTACGTTGACGGTCTGGGGGATGACGACGTTCTTGGCATCAGGGTGGCAGTCCGTGACGGTGGCGAGATTTTCGCCGCCGGTGGTGTAGGTAAAGTAGGTGAGAGGCTCCTGGAGAATGTCGTCTTCGGCATTATCGTAGCAGGCGGTGAGGAGTGCCGGCAGCAGCAATACGGGGAGCAGCGTGCGGAGATTTTTTTTTCATTTTAGGGGAAAAGTGTGGTGGATTAATAGTCTTGCGTGTGTTGGGGAAGCGGTGCGGGTTGCTGTGCTGAGACAAAGCGCGGGCGCTGGAAACAGTCGTTGTGGGGGGTGACGTTGATGAGGCCGTAGTCGGCGAAGAGTTCGGCCACGTGGGGCACGAAGGCCGTGTTGCACTCCACTATGAGGCATCCGCCCGGCATCAACCGCTGGCGGGCGAGGCGTGCGAGGGGCCGATAGAAAAGTAGCGGGTCGGCATCGGGGACGAAGAGGGCGAGATGGGGCTCGTGGCGGAGGACATGGGGCGCGATGGCGGTGCGCTCGCTGTCAAGGACGTAGGGAGGGTTGGAGATTATTACCTCCTCTGCCCTGCGGTCATCTCCCCCCTCGAGGTGCGACTTGCCAATGGTGGGCCACTCGTGTTCGTCCAGGAAGTTGAGCCTGCGGGTAGTGATATTGAGATTGTGGAGGGCGAAGTTCTCGAGGGCCAGGGCGAGGGCGTCGGGCGAGATGTCCCATGCCTCCACGTGGGCTGCGGGCCACTGGTGCTTGAGAGCGAGGGCAATGCAACCGCTTCCGGTACAGACGTCGAGGATATGGGAGGGCGCGGGGCACAGTTCGCGAACTAAGGCAACGAGGCCCTCCGTTTCGGGGCGGGGGATGAGGGCGCGCGGATCGGTAATTACGCGGAGGCCGCAGAAGGTGGTGTGGCCCAGTACGTACTGCACGGGTTCGCCGGCTTGGAGGCGGGAGAGAATCGTGGGGTCCCACTCTGCGGGCTCGCGGCCCAGAAGAATATCGGTCATGGAGAGGCCATATTTCTCTTCCATCACGAGCCGCACGATGGCCTTGGCCTCAGCGGGGCCGTAGAGGGGAGAGAGGGCAGAGCAAGCCTCGGTAAATCTGCCTTCGGCCCTTCCTGCAGGGGTGGGGGACTTATGCATGGCACAGCAGATGGTAGGGACAATTCTTGCAGGCCTCGGTCTGCGGCGTGAAGGGCACGTCGGGGTTGAGAATCTCGGCGACTACGCGCTGCAGGCCCTCGGTATAGGCGGTGGCAAGGGGAGTGAAGTCGTTGAGAGGCTTTTTGGCCACCGTGATGAGAGGGTTCTCTATCTTGTGGTTGAGGAAATAGAGGGCGGGGGCCACGGGCTTGGCTGAGGGAAGGAGGACGTTGCTGTAGAGGAACGTCTGGAGCAGATAGTGGGGGCGGTTGGTGGCGGGCGTGAAGAGGGGCGAGAGATCGTCGGCCGCCTTGAGCGACTCGGGCTGTCCGCCGGTCTTGTAATCTACCACGCGAAGCGTCTGCCGCCCCTCGATGACCACCTCGTCGAGGCGGTCGATGAAACCGCCGATTCTGATGGTGCGCACGCTCCCGTCGGCACAGGGGACGGGAAAGTCCTTATGGCATTGTTTCTCCAGCGCGTGGATGATGATGGGCCCCGACTGGGCGAGGCTGTAGTCGTAGTCGAGGAGGCGCAGCACGTAGTGGCCGAGCACTTCGGCGATGACGCCGTTGTAATCTACGGGTGTGTCGAGCAGCGAGAACGACTGGCGTATGAACTTCTGCAGCGTGGCGGTGTCCTTACGGGCATATTCAATAGCGCTGGCGGTGATAGGCTTTTTGAAATGGGCGGAGAGGTTGTCGTAGAGCAGTTCGGCCACCTTGTGGAAGAGGGAACCGAAAGTGTTCTCGGCAATAATGTCGGCGGGGTCGTCAGGTTTGCGGAGCCGCTTTATGCGCTGGTAATAGAACTTGAGAGGGCACTCGATGTAGGTGTTGATAGATGAGGGCGACAGCGACGTTATGTCGGCCACCATCTCGGGCGTCTTGACTGCAGCCTCGGGTCCTCGGTGGGGCATGCTGGGCATCGATGTGAGAGTGAGGTGGCGGATGGGCAGGGTGCTCTCTATCATGAGTTGGGACATGAATCGCGACATCTCTCCCGTGCGCAAACCGTCAGCACTGCTGTTATAGACGCAGCGGACGTGGCTGGCGCGCTGGATAAGGCGGTAGAAGTGGTAGGCGAAGACGGCCGTGCGATGGTTTATCACGGTGAGGCCGAAGGCGCGGCGGATGTTGTAGGGAATGAAAGAGTTGTCCGACCCTACGCGGGGGAGCACTTTCTCGTTGGCGGAGAGAATGAGAACGTTGTCGAAGTCGAGGCAGCGCGTTTCCAGGATACCCATCACTTGCAGACCGATGGCGGGTTCGCCCTCAAAGGGAATGGACGTCTGGCGGAGGGTGTAGCGCAGGAGTTTGTGGAGCGTGGTGAGGCTTAAGCCCTGTAGCGTGCCGCATTCAAGGAGGTTGAGGAAGCGGCCGAGGGTTGTGTAAGTGTAGTACCAGGCCTCGGTATTCATCAGGTCGGTGAAGGAGGGTGATGGAGTCTCGTCAGCGGGAACTGGAGTCTCGTCAGCGGGGACTGAGGTCTCGTCCGTGGGTTCGGAAATCCCGTCTGCGGTCCCGTCAGCGGCCTTGCCGATGGCTTCCTTCTCCACTTGTGAGCGGAGGTCGGCAAGGAGGGTGGCGGCATCGGTCTCCTTGGTGGCGGCAAAGTATTTTTCGACGAACGAGAAGGCAAGGGTGTGGCCCAGAGGGTATCCTTTGGTGATATTGACGTCCTTCACTTCTGCGGGAAGGGCATGGAGCACGGGCTGCAGCATGCCTTCTGAGGCGAGGACGATGGCCGTGCGCGTGGGGTCGGGGCCAAGGTGGTCCTTCACCCACTGTGTGGCGGAGCGGGCCTGGGCATTTTCTGTGGGAGCGCTGACAAATTCTACGGACTGGATGTGGCAGAGGTTGTCGAAGTGCTTCTCGTCAAGGAGATTGGGGAACTCGCGGAGGTTCTCGCGGAGGAAAAGACCGGCCTCGTGGGTAGCGCTGGCGTAGTAGGTGTCGTAGTCCCAATAGAACAGGGCGCGATGCTGGCGCTGCAGCTGGCGCAGGAGCTCGCGCTCCACTCCGGTGAGGGCATTGTGGCCTACGAAGACGAAGGTGCCCTCCGCTTTCTCGGCCAGTCCCTGGCGCACCACGTCGCGGAAGAGAGCCCCCTCGTAGGCCAGGCCTTCGGCGCGCAACTCGTCGTTGAGACGCCGGTAGATGGCGAGCATGTTGCGCCAAAGAAGGAGGAAGCGCTGACGAAGCTCGCTGGTGGCGGCGAGGGAGAAGTCGTGGAAAAAGTCCTGCAGCACCTGCTGCTGCTCCGGGGTGAGATAGTCCAGGGAATCGAGTTCGTGGAGGTCGGCGATGTTGGTGAAGAGCTGGCGCACCACGTCATCATTTTTGTAGGCCAGCTGCTTGTCAATGTCGTCGAAGTCAGCGAGCAGGCGCTCCCCCCAACCGTAGAAGCGGTCGAGGGACGTGTCGGCGTCCTGCGTGGTTTCCACGTAGTGACGGTAGATGCGGCAGACGGTGTCTATGGGGTCGTTGACCTTAAGAGGTGAGAGGTCGGCAAAAAGTTCGCTTATGGTGAGATAGCGCGGGGCCCAGAGGGCCTTATGGCCGGCAGCCTCGTAGAGATGGCCGTTGAAGAACACACTGGCACGCCGACTGGGAAATACCACGGTGACACCACGCAGGTCGCCTCCCATTCGGGTGTAAAGGTCTTGGGCTACAAGTTTGAGAAAGTGCATAATTTATTGGGTGAGGCCGTGTACCTCATTTCTGTAAACGTACCAAAGGTAGCCCTCCACCTGGGGGAAACCCATCTCGTGGAGGAGTTGGCAGTAGTAGTTCACCTGGTCCACGTGACGGGCGTCGGGCCGGGCAAACTTGAAGTCGATGATGAGAGTGCGCTGGCCGTCGGTGATGATGCGGTCGGGGCGACGGGTGGTGAAGAGCGGGCGGTCGGGGTGCGGACAGATGATGGCCTGCTCGTTGATGACCTGCCAGCGTGACGAGAACCAGTCGCGGGTTTTCGGGCTGGTGATACGCATGGTGAGGAAGGGGCGCTGGCGCTCCACCCATGCCGTATCGACAAGCCCTTCGCGGCGCATGGCTTCGAGCGAGGGGAGAATATCCTCCGGCGTCTTGATGCGCGAGAGAGCCTCGTGGAGGAGCACGCCCTCCTCAAGGTAAGCCTTGCGACGGGCGGCTTCTTGAGTTTGTCCTTTGAGGCTCTCGGCAACTTCAGAACGGTTGTTCTCCTCAGCTTCAGAAAGGAAATTCAGCGCTTTGCTGCTTTGGCGGAAATGAGGTTGTAGAGGACTGGAGAACAGGCCTACGTGCACCTCTTCCCGATGGTAGTCAAAAGGATTGTAGGCCTTTTCGCGGAGCGCGCGCTGGCTTTTCACGAGAGGCATGTCGCCGTAAACATAGGTGATGTCGTCGGACTTTTTGTCCTCGCTGGGGATGGTTTTTACGGAAGTGGCGCAAGTATTTTCGTCGCCCTGCATCGCGGCGAGCGTCTGGGCCAGAAGATTGGCGGTAGTGGGTTGTGTGCCCGACGAGGTGTCGCCCCACACGAGGAGGTTCTGCTGGGCGCGGGTGAAAGCCACGTAGAGGAGATTGAGGTTGTCCACGCGTTGTGCCGTATGCTCGTCGGCGTAATCGTCGGCGTAGATGCTGTGCTTCATCAGGCTGCGCTGAGGAATGGGGAGCACCGGCAGACGGTTGTAGGGCTCCATCTTCGTGTCGCACCATAGGATGTCGCCCTGCCTGTCCCGCTCCATGGGCCACGTGCAGAAGGGTATGAGCACCGTGTGGAAGGCCAGGCCTTTCGATTTGTGGATGGTCATGATGCGTATGCCCTCCACTTCGCCGCCGGGGATACTCTTTGTGGAGAGCGTGCCCTCCCAGTAGCGGATGAAGTCGGAGAGGGAGGACGGGTTCTCTTCAAGGTATTCCAATACGAGGTCGAGGAAATAGAATACGAAGGGAGCCTCGCCGTCGTCCTTGCCGAGGTGGAATATGTCCACGAGGCGTTCGCAGAGTTCGTAGAGCGGCATACGAACCAGCTGGGGACGTTGCGCCGTGAATGCTTCCGGCACGCCGCCGCTCTGGAGGAGATAGGTCTGAGAGATATTGTCTTTCTCCTTCTTTCCCATATCGCGAAGATTGCGCAGGGCTGCCATAAGGCGTTGCAGGGCGCGTGAACTCTTCAGGTGGAAGGCTTCGCTGCTGACCAGTGGCAGGTCGGGGTGATTCTGACGGAAATAGTCAATGAGTTCGTTGGCATCGTCATTGTTGCGAAGGAGCATCGTGATCTGGCGAAGTTCAATGCCTTGCACCTCCTGCAGGAGACGAATCTGCTCAGCCAGGTCCTCGTACACATTATTATTATTTACGCGCACGCGAACGTAGCCGCCTTTGCGGTGGTTGTCTTCCTGCTTGGCGTCATTGGGCCAGGCGGTTTCCAGAATGGTGGGGGCGGCGGTGAAGAAGGCGTTGTTGAAATGGATAATCTCCTCGGCGCTGCGGTAATTCGTGTCGAGCGTGTGGGTGGTCTCGTGATGGGTAGCGGCGAGTTCGCTGAGTTTCTGCCAGTCGCCGCCGCGCCAGCGGTAGATGGCTTGCTTCACGTCGCCCACAAGGAGACATTCGTTGCCTTGTGCGATGTTGTTGATGAGAAGTTTCTCAAAGTTTCCCCACTGCAGTGGACTCGTGTCCTGAAATTCGTCTATCATGACGTGCTCAAAGCGGTTGCCGGCGCGTTCCAGTACGAAGGGCGCGTCGTTGTCGCCGAGTTTGGAGAAGAGAATGGGCGTCTTGGCCAGCATGAAGTGGTTCTCATCCTCGTTAATGGCGTCCACTTCGCGGGCTATCTCGCCAAGGAGACGGAGCTTGTTGATGTTGCTGCGGCTGAGCATGAGACTGTTGACGATGACTTCGGCATCCTTCCGCTTTTCCTCATACTCCCGCATAATCCCGGCTATGGCACCGCCCTTATCAATGTATTCCATGATGGTCTTTGAGGCCTCTTTGCCGAGGTCGCCTTGCAGAGCCTTATGCACGTAGGGCCAGTACCGCTGGAAACCATAGCCGCCGAATACGGCTTTGTAGCATTCCTTAATGTCTTCACCCTTTCCGCCGGCTGCCATGATGTGTTCGTGCATCTTTTGGGCCAGAGCCTTCATTTCTTCGGTCTGGGCGCGTTCCAGTTCGCGCAGGTCCTTCTCGTATTGCCGCAGGAGTTGGCTGTCGGCCAGTTTCTCGCGCAGTTCGTCTTCGTTGGCGGTGTAAGCGTCGCTGAAGAGCTGGCCGGCGAAAGCCTTAAGGTCGTCAGAGATGCGCCAGCTGCGGTCGTCGGCAATGAGGTCGCTGATAAACTCCGACACCCATTTGCGCACAGCTCTGTCGCGCCGCACTTCCGGTGCATCATCGGCCGATGCGGTCTCGGGTAGCGTGGCTATGCGCTTCATGATGTTGTCAACGGCGCGGCTTATCACTTCCTTGTCGTTGATTTCCACGCGGAAGTTGGCGGCAAGCCCCAGTTCGTGAGCCAGATTGGCCAGCAGACTTTGGAAGAAGGAGTCGATGGTTTGCACGGCGAAGTGGTCGTAGTCGTGCACCAGTTGCGAGAGACGCTCTTCAGCCCGTTTGCGCAGGAGGTTGACGCCCAGCGCCTTCGTCACGGGGTCGAGATGCTTACGCACCTCGCACAGGAAGTCATCTTTATCGTCTTTGCCGTGAGCAATATCGTAAAGGTTCTGAAGGATGCGTTCCTTCATTTCGCCCGTAGCCTTATTTGTGAACGTCACGGCCAGAAGCCGCGTGTGCGCCATGTCCTCGCCGGAAAGGAGAAAGGCGGTGTATTTCGCAGCAAGGGTGAAGGTCTTGCCGCTTCCGGCTGAGGCTTTATAAATAGTGAGGTAGGACATATTATTTCACGGTTCACATTTCAATTCTATGTCTTTTGCTAGTTCGTGGACGCAAAATTACGAAAAAATAGTGAGATTATAATAATTTTTTTACGTAAAAGATAAATACTTCATTCTTTTTTGCTAATTTTGCGCTCGGTTTTTACCACTATCAATTCACATTATTAACCCTTTAACCCCGGCAAGCGCACAATTGTGGCGCGGGAAAGGCTCCGGCCTTCCCATGCTAGTGTGGCTACCAACACCATTTTTTTATTATCATGGCAGATTTCAAGAACGTCGCTCCTCTCGCAGATTTCGATTGGAACGCATTTGAAAACGGCACCACCGTGGCTGAAAGCCGCGAAGAACTCACCAAGGCCTATGACGAGACCCTCGGCCGCGTAAACGACCACGAAGTCGTTGAAGGTAAGGTAATGAGCCTCAACAAGCGCGAAGTAGTCGTTAACATCGGCTACAAGAGCGACGGCATCATCCCCCGCAGTGAGTTCAACTACAATCCCGAACTCGCCGTTGGCGACATCGTAGAAGTTTATGTAGAAAACCAGGAAGACAAGAAGGGCCAGCTCCTCCTCTCCCACAAGAAGGCACGCGCCAGCAAGAGCTGGGATCGCGTTAACGCCGCTCTTGAGGCTAAGGAAATCGTTAAGGGCTACATCAAGTGCCGCACCAAGGGTGGCATGATCGTCGACGTATTCGGCATCGAGGCCTTCCTCCCCGGCAGCCAGATTGACGTTAAGCCCATTCGCGACTACGACGTATTCGTTGGCAAGACCATGGAGTTCCAGATCGTCAAGATCAATCAGGACTATCGCAACGTCGTTGTCAGCCACAAGGCTCTCATCGAGGCCGAGCTCGAACAGCAGCGCATGGAGATCATCTCCAAGCTCCAGAAGGGTCAGGTACTCGAAGGCATCGTCAAGAATATCACCTCCTATGGCGTATTTATCGACCTCGGTGGCGTTGACGGTCTCATCCATATCACCGACCTCAGCTGGGGCCGCGTAACCCGTCCCGACGAAATCGTTACCCTCGACCAGAAGATCAACGTCGTTATCCTCGACTTCGATGAAGAGAAGAAGCGCATCGCCCTCGGCCTGAAGCAGCTCACTCCTCATCCTTGGGATGCCCTTGACGCCGACCTCAAGGTGGGCGACCACGTACACGGCAAGGTAGTCGTTATGGCCGACTACGGCGCATTCGTAGAAGTAGCCCCCGGCGTGGAAGGTCTCATCCACGTAAGCGAAATGAGCTGGAGCCAGCACCTGCGTTCCGCTCAGGACTTCCTCAAGGTAGGCGACGAAGTAGAAGCCGTCATCCTCACCCTCGACCGCACCGAGCGCAAGATGAGCCTCGGCATCAAGCAGCTGAAGGACGATCCTTGGGCCGAAATCGAAAACAAGTACCCCGTAGGAAGCCAGCACGAGGCTAAGGTGCGCAACTTCACCAACTTCGGCGTATTCGTTGAGATGGAAGAAGGCGTTGACGGCCTCATCCACATCTCCGACCTCTCCTGGACCAAGAAAGTTAAGCACCCCAGCGAGTTCACCCAGATTGGCGCCCCCATGCAGGTAGTCGTACTCGACATCGACGTAGAGAACCGTCGCCTCTCCCTCGGCCACAAGCAGCTTGAGGAGAATCCTTGGGAAGGCCTCGCCGAGACCTATGCTGAAGGCACCACTCACGAAGGCACCATCATCGAGAAGATGGAAAAGGGCGCCGTCGTACAGCTCGCTGAAGGCGTAGAAGGCTTCGCCACTCCCAAGCACCTCCAGAAAGAAGACGGCTCCGTGGCCGAGAAGGGCGAGACCCTCGCCTTCAAGGTGATAGAGTTCAACAAGGACAGCCGCCGCATCATCCTCAGCCACAGCCGCACCTTCGAGGATCCCGCCCGTGCCGAGGAACGTGCCGCCCGCAAGGCCGCTCGCAAGACCGCTGCTCCCAAGCAGGAAGAGACTCCCGTTGCCCAGAACGTAGCTGCCGCCACCTCTCTCGGCGACATCGACGCTCTCGCAGCCCTCAAGGCTCAGATGGAAGGCGAGTAATCCCGCTTTCACCCCTATACACATCGTGCGCCAACCTCCCCCCAAGGAGGCTGGTGCACTTGTTTTTATATAGTACTCTCTTATATTGCACCGACACCCCCTTTCGCTTTTTCCGATACCCTATTTTACTTTTTCCGATAGCCCTTTTACGCGAAACTAAAAGGGACATCGGAAAAATTAAAAGGGACATCGGTGAAACTAAAAGGGCTATCGTACAAAGTAAAAGGGACATATTTTTCGCTAAAAGGGACATACTTTTTGCTAAAAGGGACATACTTTTGCTTTTACTTGCCGTAATCCGTAAAATCGTGCGAAAAATCATTTTTTGCGGCACTTTTTCGTGCTTGAAAGCGGGTGTAGCATGAAAAGGTCAGTAGTATTTCCGTTTTTTTGATACGCAAAAGGAGGTCTTAGTGTGACGCAATCGACGCAAGAAGAATAAAACGTAATGGGGACAGGGTAATAATGCTATTTTTTTTGTATGCGTGAGATCACTACTGTCCCGTAAAAGTGGACAAATCGGTCTTTGAAACTATTGAAATATAGTCTTTTATAAGCAGTTTTGCGAGTCAACGGACTTGAATTTGTAACTTTGCAGCCAAAATCAATGACTGCATATGTTCCAAGACAA
>JAZRYH010000019.1:0-20699 GCA_045600685.1 Alloprevotella sp.
TTGTCTTGGAACATATGCAGTCATTGATTTTGGCTGCAAAGTTACAAATTCAAGTCCGTTGACTCGCAAAACTGCTTATAAAAGACTATATTTCAATAGTTTCAAAGACCGATTTGTCCACTTTTACGGGACAGTAGTGAAAAAATTATTAAGCAAAACTTATGCAAACTACTATTCTGACAGAAGAACAGAAATCTGAACTGCGAAATAAATACAATCCTGATGGTTCACATCTCAGAAAACATCAATTGGAACTTCTGGAAATTCTTAAAATTCTTTCTGATATTTGCAATAAGAATAACATCCAATGGTGGCTGAGTTCCGGTACGCTTCTTGGTGCTATGCGTCATCAGGGGTTTATTCCATGGGATGACGATGTAGATATTGTTATGTTCAAAGAGGATTATAAAAAACTGGAAAAAGTTCTCTTAAATATGCATGATGATGAATTTGTCTTACATTCTATGAAGACAGATATTGAATATGTAAGATGTTTTGCAAAATTTCGGAAGCGCGAAGGAACTGAATATTCCAGAGATCGCAGGCGAAACTGGTATAGATGGGCAGGAAATTATATTGATATATTTGTTATTGAAAAAACTTCTTATGTTGCTGCCCTCCTTTCTGGTGGCACCTATAAGAATTTAGTGCATCTAACCTCTTATATCAAGAAAAAACGGATACGTCACTTATTTATACGCATCATTGAATTTTTATGCTTGGATATACTTAATCCTATTTTTCGTTTAATTGGATTCATAAATCCAAAAGGTGAATATCACTATATTTTAGGAATGGGATGGCCATGGGCTACCTATTTTAAGAAAGATATTCTACCGCTAACAACTGCCTCTTTCGAAGGAATAGATTTTCCTGTTCCTTACGATTCTGATAAATACCTAAGTGGATCTTATGGTGATTGGCGTAAATTACCATCACAGGATGTTATTAAGAAGAGCATACATCGCACTGTATATGTAGAAGAAATTTTTGGCAAGGCTGATAAAAGAGAATAACTATGCATTATATGACAAAATTGTAGAATGCAAAATAATTAAGTTATTAAAAAAACTATCAAAAGAGCATTAGCACATTAATTAGGCACACTTCTTGCTGCAACTATCAACTGTAAACTATCAAATATCAACTATAAACTTAAAATAACATGACACTCAAACCTCTTGCAGACCGCGTGCTCATTGAGCCCGCTCCTGCCGAAACCAAGACAGTAGGCGGCATCATCATCCCCGACACCGCCAAGGAAAAACCCCTTAAAGGCACCGTCATCGCCGTAGGCACCGGCACGAAGGACGAAGCTATGGTTCTCGCCCCTGGTAACCAGGTGCTCTACGGCAAGTACGCCGGCACCGAAGTTGACCTCGAAGGCAAGAAACTCCTCATCATGCGCCAGAGCGACGTGCTCGGCATCCTTGAATAAGAGTAAAAAGGTAAAAGAGTAGAAGAGTAAAAAAGTTGATACATTAAATTATTAGCCATCAACTTTTCAACTAAATAACTTTTCAACTAAACAACTAAAAAAAAATGGCAAAAGACATCAAATACAGCGCAGATGCCCGCGAGCAGCTGCGCTCCGGTGCCGACCAGCTGGCCGACGCCGTCAAGGTAACCCTCGGTCCCAAGGGCCGCAACGTAGTAATCGATAAGAAGTTCGGTGCACCCCGCATCACCAAGGACGGCGTCAGCGTGGCCAAGGAAATCGAACTGGAAGATCCCTTCCAGAACGCCGGTGCACAGCTTGTAAAGAGCGTTGCCTCCAAGACGGGCGACGATGCCGGCGACGGCACCACTACCGCCACCGTCCTCGCCCAGGCCATCCTTGCCGAAGGCATGAAGAACGTGGCTGCCGGTGCCAATCCCCTCGACATCAAGCGCGGCATCGACCTCGCCGTCAGCACCGTCGTGAAGGACATCAAGGCACAGAGCGAAGAGGTGAGCGACGACTACGCCAAGATTGAGCAGGTGGCTACCATCTCCGCCAACAACGACCCCGAAATCGGCAAGCTCATCGCCGACGGCATGCGTGCCGTAAGTATCAACGGCGTCATCACCATTGAGGATGCCAAGGGTCGCGACACCGTCCTCAAGACCGTGGAAGGCATGCAGTTCGACCGTGGCTATCTCTCCCCCTACTTCGTCACCAACACCGAGAAGATGCAGTGCGAAATGGAGAATGCCTACATCCTTATCTACGACAAGAAAATCTCCAACCTCAAGGACTTCCTCCCCATCCTCGAGCCCGCCGTACAGACCGGCCGCCCCTTGCTCGTCATCGCAGAGGACGTTGACTCCGAGGCCCTCACCACCCTCGTCGTCAACCGTCTCCAGACGCGCCTCAAGATTTGTGCCGTCAAGGCTCCCGGCTTCGGCGACCGTCGCAAGGCTATGCTTGAGGACATCGCCACCCTCACCGGCGGCGTTGTCATCAGCGAGGAGAAGGGTCTCACCCTCGAACAGGCCACTCTCGCCATGCTCGGCCAGGCCCAGAAGGTCACCGTCAGCAAGGAGAACACCACCATCGTCGATGGCGCCGGCCAGAAGGAACTCATCGACGAGCGCATCGCCCAGATAAAGAGCGAGATTGCCGCCTCCACCTCCTCCTACGACAAGGAGAAGCTTCAGGAGCGCCTCGCCAAACTTGCCGGCGGCGTATGCGTCCTCCAGGTGGGCGCTGCCTCCGAGACCGAGCAGAAGGAAAAGAAAGACCGCTGCGACGACGCCCTCTGCGCCACCCGTGCAGCCATTGAGGAAGGCATCGTCACCGGCGGTGGCGTGGCTTACATCCGCGCCCAGCAGGCCCTCGCCGACCTCACCGGTCAGAACGCCGACGAAAACACTGGCATCGCCATCATCCGCCGCGCCATTGAGGAGCCTCTTCGTCAGATTTGTCTCAACGCCGGCGAGGAAGGCGCCGTCATCGTCAATAAGGTACGCGAGATGCAGGGCAATGGCGGCTATAACGCCAAGACCGGCGAGTTCTGCGACCTCCGCGCCGCCGGCGTAGTCGATCCCGCCAAGGTTACCCGCGTAGCCCTCGAGAACGCTGCCTCCGTGGCCGGTATGTTCCTCACCACCGAGTGCGTCATCTGCGACGCCGTAAGTACGGCAACCGATGTCCCCGCCGGCGCTCCCGGTATGGGTGGCATGGGCGGTATGATGTAACCCATTTTATTAACTAAAAAAAATTAATTATGAAAAAGTTTTTTTATCTCCTCCTCCCTCTCTTCGCCCTGACGCTCGCCTCTTGCGGCGACGATGAAGAAGAAATCTTACCTCCTGCTCCTCCTCAGCCCACACAGTTTGAAGTAACCTACGCTTGCGAGCCTTCCGCAACCTATTTCGAGTGCTACGACATCACGGCCACCTATACCGATATCAATGGCAAGACCGTCAGCGAGACTCTCTCTGCCGACAAGCCCCTCAACTATCACGCCAGCGTGAGTCTTGAGGGATTCACCAAGCCTGCCAAGTACAGTTGCAAGGTTGTGGCTAAGAAGAAAGACGCCACCTTCCCCGAAGGCAAGGGCGGCATTTTCTCCTGCACCAGTAAGTTCCTTTTGCAGGAACTCTGTGAGGACGGTTCCCTGTCGTTCTCTTACAACAAACGTATCGTCGGCTACGGAAACACGTCCCTTGGCAGTGTAGAGAGCCCCATGCCCTACGCACCTCTCATGGAGCGTAATCCCGAAATCACGTTTGTGGACGTCACCTATGACTTCACGAAAGAAAACAATCCCGAAGAATAGATTCTGACCTCTTGCCCAACTGGGGAATAATCCATTTTCCCCGTGTTAGGTCTATAGAAAATGATTCCCATCCGCAGTCTCGCTGCCGTTATTTCTCAACGGCACGCGGGGTTGCGGCTTTTTTTTCTACGAATTTTTGCTTCCGTGAAACAGTAAAATATTTTGACAACTTAAAAAAACGGGAAAACGGTCGCGAACCGTCAACTTTGTCAGGTGAACATTGCAAAAATCTCAACGATTTCCGACCTGATTTTTCCGAAATTCGGCCCATTTTTCACTAAAGCCCTTTTAGCAGCCCCGATAGCCCTTTTAATTCAAACTAAAGCCCTTTTAGTTGAAACTATCCCCCTTTCAGTTCGTCCGATGTCCCTTTTAATTTTTCCGATAGCCCTTTTAGTTTTGCGCAAAATAGGGTATCGGAAAATTTTTTGAAGGGTGTAGAAACGCGTTATTTTGCGTATCGCGCGAGCGGAAATCACGATTTTTCGCGCCCAAAAGGGGGCTTAGGCGGTGTGAAAGGGAAGGCGGACGAAGCGTGAGAGGGCTAATGCGTAGTGTATCAACGATTTACCAACTCTCTCCAGAATCGCGTGTAGCCAATCGAAGTCGAGGTCGGTGACTTTCACGGCCGCTACGAGCCGTGAAACACTCAAAAAAAGGTAAAATATTTTGACAAAAAAGCGAAGACGCATAGGTGTACATCTTCGCTTGTTTTAATTTTACGGGGGGTATTAAAATTTGCTGAATGGCGATTAGAAGCCCGTCCAGCACTTGTCCCAGAGGGTGCGGTAGAGGTCGTCCCAGCGCATGATGGTGGCGGCGAAGAAGTCGGCCGTGTAGTCGTTGGGGGTGATGAGGCCCTGGGTGACGAGGTGCTGCTCGCGTTCGGCCTTGCGGAGGAAATAGTCGCGTTGGGGCTCGAGGAGTTTGCGGTATTTCGCCCAGCGCACGGTGGCGAGGCGGTTGGCGCGGCGGTAGTGCCAGAGGGCAGTGCCTTCGTCGTAGCCGTGTTGGCCGCAAGTGGCGAGGAGGGCGGGGAGAGTGGTCGTGCCGCTGAAGATGGGGAAGCGCGGGCTCTGTCCGGGGTTGTCGAGGGCTACCCAGGCCACGCCGCCGATGCTGTCGGGCAGGGAGGAGCGACACTGGATGACGGTGCTGTAGGCACACCAGGGGACACTGACGGTGCGGACGTTGCGCAGCGTGCTGTCCTGCAGGGCGGCGGCCATGGCATTGATGTCGTCGGGGCGCATCCAGGGGTTGAAGGCGGAGATGTTCTTGCCGTCGGCGAAGGCAGCGCCCTGCTTGGCAAGGCTGTCGAGGCGGCAGGAGACGGAGAGGGGCGTGCCTTCATAATAGGAGGCGAGGAGTTCGCTGACGCGGCGGGGCGAGACGAGGCTGTCGGGGCGCACGGAGAGAGGGAGTTCCTCCACGGTGTCGGAGAGGCAGAGGGAAGGGGCCAGTTGGGAGAGGATGAAATGCTCGCGCGTAGAATAGTTCTTCACTTCGTGGAAGTAGTTTTCACCGGCATAGGCGCGCCAGAAACTGAACTCCGACTTGCCGTCCCACAGGCCCAGGCGGCGGGCCACGTCACGGACGTTGTCGGACGCCATATAATGGTCGGGGTCGGAGAGGTCGAGGCGTCCGATGCGGCAAACGTTGGCACTTACGGCCACGTGGTCGTCGGGGATGCGCACGGCTGCCCATACGCCGCCCTTCTTCTTGGGGCCTTCGCCGAGCACCTCGAAGTACCAGGCCTCGTGGGGGTCGGCGATGGTGAGACACTCGCCGCTGTCGCCGTAGCCGTACTCCTTGATGAGCTGTCCCATGAGGCGTATGGCCTCGCGGGCCGTCGTGCAGCGCTCCATGGCGATGCGCTGGAGTTCTTCTATACGGAAGAGGCCGTCGGGGTTGCGAAGGGTGTCGCGGCCGGAGAAGGTGGTCTCGCCCATTGCCAGTTGGTGCTCATTGAGGCAGGGGTAGGCCGTGTCGAGATAGCGGAAAGTGTGGCGCGCTTGGGGAATCGTGCCCAGTTCTTTCATTCCGCTGCGGTCGGCTGCGGAGCGCGTGTGCATACGGCCGTCCCAGACGGAGACGATAGTGTCGCGGGGGTAGTCGGCGGCGGGCTGCATCTTCATCCATGTGCGGTACCACGAGTCGCAAGTGTGGCTGGTGATGACGCTGCCGTCAGTCGTAGCGTGCGGGCCGGCAAGAATGCTGGTGCAAGAGAGGGAGGACAGCCTCTCTCCGTCAGGGCTGGCTACGCCACCCTGCCACCCCTCCCCTGTTAGGGAGGGGGAAGATGCGGAAAGTGAAAGACAAGGGGTGAGAAGGGCAAAAAGAAAGAAGTGGAGACGAGACATATTTTTTAAATTGCGTCTATAAATAACATATTGCGTTTCCAAATAACAAAGGTATTCTCCCCCTCCCTCGCAGGGGAGGGGTGGCAAAGTTCCGAAGGAAGCTTTGACGGGGAGAGGCCGGGAGAGGCCGTTAATTTACGACATTAAGTTGGCGGCCTTCGAGGAAGGCGCGGAGATTGTCGGCCATGACGCTGAACAGACGGTTGCGGGCGTCGAGGGAAGCCCACGCGATGTGGGGGGTGAGGTAAACGTTGGGGGCGGAAAGGATGGGGTGGTCGGGCGCAGGAGGCTCCTGGGAGAGCACGTCGGCACAATAGCACCCGAGTTGGCCGCTGCGGAGGGCGTCAGCCACGTCCTGGTCGTTGATGAGGCCGCCGCGGGCAGCGTTGATGAGCATCAGGCCGGGGCGGGCAGTGGCAAGGAGCGCGGCATTGACGAAGGCGCGGTTTTGGGGCGTGAGCGGGCAATGGAGAGTGACGACGTCGGCGGTGCGGAACGCCTCCTCCAGCGTCACCTTGCGCACGCCTTGCGGAAGAGCCTCCTGGGGTTTGCTGCTCACGGCGAGAATCTCGGCCTCGAGGGGCAGGAGGATTTGCGCCACCTTGCTTCCTATGCTGCCGAAGCCGACGATGGCGATGCGGCGGCCGGTAAGTTCGCGCACGGGGCGGTCCCAGAAACAGAAGTCGGGACTCTGTGCCCACCGCCCCTCGCGGCAGAGTGCGGAATAGTGCTCCACGTGGTTGCAGGCGGCGAGGATGAGCGCCAGGGTGTGCTGCGCCACGATGAGAGTGCTGTAGGCCGGTACGTTACATACCGTGATGCCGTGGCGGCGAGCGGCGGCACCGTCCACCACATCGTAGCCTGTGGCGGCGATAAGGATGAGTCGCAGGCGCGGCAACTGCTGAAATTCGGCCTCGCCGAGGCGCACTTTGTTGAGCATGACGACGTCGGCGTCTTTGGCGCGCTCTATGACCTCATCGGGGCGGGTTCGGGGGTAGGTGGTCAGCGTGCCGAACGCCTCAATGGGCGCAAAGGACATATCGCCCGGGTTCAGGCCGTGGCAGTCGAGGAAAACGATGTTCATATTACACGAAAAGTGTGGCGGCACCCATCATTGCGGCGTCGGAAAGGAGTGCGCAGGGTTTGATGTCGGCCTTGAGACCCACGGAAGCGTAGGTCTTGTCCATTTCAGGCTGGAAGAGGTGCAGACTGCGGGCGATGTTGCCGCCGAGAAGGACGGTCGTAGCGCCGAAGTTCTGGATAAGGCGGGCGGTGAACTGAGCCAGTTCGCGGCCAAAGGCGTGCCATGTGTCCTGAGCGGCAGGATCGGTGGCGTAGCGGTCGGCTACGTCCTTGGCACCTTCGAGAAGTTCGCCGGTAAGGGTTTGGTAGCGGGCCAGGATGCCGCGGGTGGAGAACCAGTCGTCGGCTATGCTGCCGGCCCAGGGAAGGTTCCACACTTCACCGCCGGGAGGTACCGTCTCGCCGTCCTCTACGATTTTGCCGCCGCTGACAAATCCTGAGCCGAAGCCCGTGCCGATTGCGAGGACTACGACTTTTTCCACGCCGCGGGCAGCGCCGAAATGGCACTCGCCGAGAGCGAAGGCGCTGGCGTCGTTGACGAAGCGGAACTCCAGGTTCTCGCCGCCGGCGATGCGGCTGCGGAGTTCATCGGCCACGTTTAAGCCCTTGATGTGGGGGAGTTTGTGATCCATTTGGGAGATGCCGTGGACGTAATCGAAGGGACCGGGGAAGTCCATGCCGATGCGGGTGACAGGCTCGGGGGCCTGACGGAGACACTGGGCGATGTTGTCGGCCCATGCAGCGAAGAGTTCGTCGGCAGGGGAGGTGTGGGGGATGTCAGTCTGGATGCGCTGGCCAATAATCTGGCCTGCGGCGAGGTCGATGACGGCGCTGCACACGTGGCTACCGCCTACGTCAACGCCAATAGCAAGGTTTCTCATATTTTCTTTATTTTTAGGTTTGTTTAATAGTCGAGTGTGATGAGGGATATCTGGGGCCATGCGCCGAGGCGGAAGGGTACGTTGCCGCCAGTGCCGGTGCTGACGAAGAGATGGCGGAGGCCTTCCTGGTAATGCCCGCCCCACTCTTTGTAGAAGAGGCGTGAAGGCGAAAGACCGAGGATGGAGAGTTGCATGGCGTGGGTGTGGCCGGAGAGGGTGAGGTCTATGGTGGAGGGATGGCTGAGGACTTCACGCCGCCAGTGGCTTGGGTCGTGGGATAGAAGAATCTTGAAAGCATCGGCGGGCACGCCTTCGAGAGCCTTGCCGAGGTTGCCGCGCGAAGGGAAGGGCGGCTTGCTAATGTTCTCCACGCCGATGACATACAGGGTATCATTGTCGCGTTGGAGGACGAGGCTCTCGTTGCGGAGGAGATGCCAGCCCATTTCCTTCTCGATGCGGCACACGGCTTCGGTGTTGGCGTGGGAGGCGGCGGGACTGTGGTCGGGGGCGTAGAGACAGTAGTCGTGGTTGCCGAGGACGGCTACTACGTCGTCGGGGGCTGAGAGGCGCGAGAGGATATTTTGGTACGGTTTAATCTCATCGGGGTGGAAATTCACGAGGTCGCCGGTGAAGACGATGAGGTCGGGGTGCAGGGCATTGACGCTCTCTACGATGCGGCGCACATGGGCCGTGTCGTTCCTGAAAGTCCCGATGTGCAGGTCGCTGATCTGTGCGATGCGGTAGCCTTTGAAGGCGGCGGGCAGGCGGTCGGCGAGGTGCACGGTGACGTTCTTTGTGACGAGGTGCTTCCATCCGCCGACGTAGCCGTAAACCATGGCAACGGCGAGGAGCATGGCAACGGCGAGGCCCGCTTTTGGCAGCCGCAAGAGGGCGAGTAATGCGAACGCCACCTTAGGCAGGGCGAAGCAGAGCAGCACGAAGATGATGAATTCCAGCACGAAGGTGTGTCTTGTGCCCAAGATGCTCACGGCGAGGGCCACCGCCACGCTCAATGTCGGCAGCCAGTGCAGCAATTGCCCGTACCATGCGAAGTGGCCGCGGAGAAAAGCGTGCCAGATGTAGAAGTCGGGCACGACAAGCAGCACACATATTATAATTAGGCCGAGAAACATAATATAAAGCCTCTCCCCGTCAAAGCTTCCTTCGGAACTTTGCCACCCCTCCCCGGTGTGGGAGGGGGAAGATACCCTTGCTTTTTTAGAAAGACCCTTGCTTTTTTAGAAAGTGTCCTTGCTTTTTATATTAAATAAATAATAATGTATAGTAATTCTTGAGAGGTATTATTCCCCTCCCACACCGGGGAGGGGTGGCGCGGCACCGCAGGTGGCCGCGGCGGGGAGAGGCTCCCCCTGCAACGTTGCGGAACTGCCGTCCGTAATTCTCACCTTCACGAAGTCGCCGGGATGGAAACTGACGGTGCTGCCGTCCTCACGGGTGACGCTGCGGGGGATGATAACCACCCTGTTCTGCTCCGTGCGTCCGAAGAGCTGTTCGGCAGAGCGCTTGCTGCGTCCTTCCACGAGGATTTCGTATTCACGGCCTATGCATCGCCGGTTGCTTTCCAGCGAGAGGCGATTTTGCAAGGCGATGAGTTCCTCCAGGCGTCTCACTTTCTCGTCATCGGCGATGTCGTCGGGGAAATGCTTCGAGGCGTAGGTGCCGGGGCGCTCGGAGTATTTGAACATAAACGCCGAGTCGTACCGGCATTCCTCCATCAGCGTGAGGCTCTGCCGGTGGTCGTCGGGCGTTTCCCCGCTATAGCCCACGAAGATGTCCGTGCTCAGTCCGCAGTCGGGCACGATGCGACGGATGGCGGCCACTCTTTCCAGATACCACTCGCGGGTGTATTTCCTGTTCATGCGTTTCAGCACGTCGTTGCTGCCGCTCTGCACGGGCAGGTGGATATGCCGGCACACGTTGGGCTCTTCGGCAAAGACGCGCAGCGTCTCGACGCTCATGTCCTTCGGATGCGAGGTAGGGAACCGCACGCGCATGCCCACGGCTTCCCGTGCCACGAGGCGCAGGAGGGCGGGGAAGTCGGTGCCGTCGGGGGTGCGGTAACTGTTCACGTTCTGTCCGAGCAGCGTCACCTCCTTATAGCCGCGCTCACGCAGGTCGCGCACCTCCTGAAGGATACTTTCCACGTCGCGGGAGCGTTCCCGTCCGCGGGTGTAGGGCACTATGCAGTAGTGGCAGAAATTGTTGCAGCCGCGCATGATACTTACAAATCCCGAGAGGCGGCCTGCGTGAATGCGCATCGGCACCACGCCGGCGTAGGTCTCCGTCAGCGAGAGCGTCACGTCCATGGCCTTATGGCCCAGCTCAGCCTCCGCGATGAGGCGGGGCAGGGCCATGTAGGCATCGGGTCCGGCCACGATGTCGCAGCCGTATTCGTTGAGCAATTTCTCCTGCACGCGTTCGGCCATGCAGCCTATCACGCCGATGATAAGGCCTGTCGGTCCTTCCGTGGCCTTCTGACGTTTCCGACGCTCAGCGCAGAGAGCTTCCAGGCGGTGAAGGATTTTCTGCTCCGCATTGTCGCGCACGGAGCAGGTGTTGAGGAAGATGGCGTCGGCCTCCTCCAGCGACTGCACGGGTTCATAGTCCGCCATGCGCATCACCGAGGCCACCACTTCCGAGTCGGCCACATTCATCTGGCAGCCGTAGGTTTCGATATAAAGGTGTTTCATTTCGCTGCAAAGTTACAAATAAACTCTCAAAATGCAAAATTTGCGACTAAAATAGCTCTAATAGTCCGCAGAATAGAAAAAATAGTCCTAACTTTGCACCCATGAAACTCGTTATTGACGACAAAATCCCCTACATCCGGCCCTACGTCTCTCCCCTCGGCACCTGCCTCTTCCTTCCCGGAGGGGACATCACCGCCGAGGCCGTCCGCGATGCCGACGTCCTCATCGTCCGCACCCGGACGCGGGTGGACGCCGACCTTCTCCGCGATTCCCGCGTGCGCCTCGTGCTCACCGCCACCATAGGCTACGACCACCTCGACACGGCCTTCCTCCAGCGTGCCGGCATCGCGTGGCGCAACTGTCCGGGATGCAACGCCCGCAGCGTGGCGCAGTATGTGGGCAGCGTGCTGCCGCCCTGTCGCCCCGGCCAGTCCCTCGGCCTCGTCGGCCAGGGGCATGTAGGCACGGAGGTCAAGGCCCTGGCCGAGCGTCGCGGGTGGCAGGTGCGCGTCAGCGACCCTCCCCTCGGCCTCAACGACGACCTCACGGCCTGCGACGTCATCACCTATCACGTACCCCTCACCCACGACGGCCCCTGCCCCACATACCACATGGCCTCCGCCCCCTTTTTCCGCCGCCTCACCCACAGGCCGATGATTATCAACGCCTCGCGCGGCGGCGTAGTGGATGAAGCCGCCCTTTTGCAAGCCCTGGACGACGGCCTCGTAGGCTCCTGCGTCATCGACTGCTGGGAAGGCGAGCCCCACGTCAACCCCGCGCTCCTCCGCCGCGCCCTCATCGCCACGCCCCATATAGCCGGCTATTCAGCCAACGGCAAGGCCACCGCCACATGGATGACGCTGTGCCAGCTGCTTGACTTCTTTCCCCATCTTTCCACCCTGCGCGCCGCACTTCCCGCCACGCCCCTCGCCCTTCTCACCCATGCCCTCGGCGGCACGCTCCCTGCGCTGCCGCCCTACGACGCCCGCACCGACAGCCAGCGCCTCAAGGCCGCGCCGGAGGAGTTTGAGCAACTACGCGGACACTATCCGTTAAGAATAGAAGAGGAGTAGCCCGGGTACAATCATATTTTGCGTGATATTTTTCGCCTTGTAGCCCGCTGATTTGTAAGTGCGGCTTTTGCCTTACAGCCTTCTCTGCGAGGTGGTAGAAAATCTTGACAAAATTTTGCAGAGATTTTGGACCGTTTTCGAGACTCGCGACAATCTAAACCCGCTTTCGGCCCCAAAACGCCCGTTTCCGAAAATTTGAAATCAGTTCAAATTTTTCCAAAAAATCATTTCGCTTTTCCAAAATCCCGCTCATTTTTCCCGATACCCTATTTTAGAAAAAACTAAAAGGGACATCGGAAAAAATGAAAGGGCGATTGTTCAAATTAAAAGGGAGATAATTTCAACTAAAAGGGCATTAGTTGCGACTAAAAGGGCTTTAGGGGGGACCCCCTCCCCGCTCCCCCGAGGGGGGAGTGCTGCAAATTGGGACAAAATTGCGCTTCGTTTTTCGCCTATAAGGGGGTGTAGAAGGCCTTTTAGGGAGGCGTTTTTATTCACCCTTGTGTTAAACGCAAGATAATCAGCAATATAGCAACTTCTCTCAGAATCGCACAGAAGTAAACGCAAAAAAAATTTTTGAAAATACGGCCTGTTTTTGAGGGGTAAAAATCAAAAATATCTTGACAAAACGAGAGCATTTTCACATGCGAATTAAATCACCCTTTCGGCGGATATGCAGAAGCAGCATACTTATCCCCGCAGGATAGCCACAGGCAAGAGTGAAGTTGCGTGCCGTTTGTTGCAGAAAGGTTGCAGAAGACGTTTGCTTGTATTGCAGAGCGAGAGCCCTTCGGGGCTCTTTCCTTCGTTTTCCCTCCTAAAACTTGGCCACGTAGGCCTTTTTTCGTAAATTTGCTGCGCAATAATGCGCATTTAACTTGAAATTCCCTAATTGCAAGTCCCCCCGAGGGGGGATTTAGAGGGGCCTCCTATTAAATATGGCAACAGTTGACGACAAGAAAATCATCTTCTCGATGGTGGGCGTGAGCAAGACTATCACGCAAAATCAGAAACAAGTACTCAAAAACATCTATCTGTCCTTCTTCTATGGCGCCAAAATCGGCATCATAGGCCTCAACGGCGCCGGTAAGTCCACACTGATGAAAATCATCGCCGGACTGGAACAGCCGTCGCAGGGAGAGGTGGTATGGAGCCCCGGTTACACGGTGGGATATCTGCCACAGGACCCGCAACTCGACCCGCAGAAAACGGTGAAGGAGTGTGTGATGGAAGGTGTGCAGCACGTGTATGACGCGCTGGACGAATATAATACTATCAACGAGAATTTGGCCCTGCCGGAGTACTACGAGGACGCCGACAAGATGCAGAAATGCTTCGACCGCCTGGCCGAGATTCAGGATATTATCGATGCCACCGACGCCTGGAACATAGACTCGCGCCTGGAGCGCGCCATGGATGCCCTGCGCTGCCCGCCGGCCGACTGGAACGTGGAGCATCTCTCGGGCGGTGAGCGCCGCCGTGTGGCCCTCTGCCGCCTGCTCCTGCAGAAGCCCGACGTGCTGTTGCTCGACGAACCCACCAACCATCTGGATGCCGAGAGCATCGACTGGCTGGAGCAGCACTTGCAGCAATATGAGGGCACGGTGATTGCCGTGACGCACGACCGCTACTTCCTGGATGACGTGTCGGAATGGATACTGGAACTGGACCGCGGCGAGGGCATCCCCTGGAAGGGTAACTACTCCTCATGGCTGGAACAGAAGAGCCAGCGCATGGCACAGGAGGAGAAGGTGGCCTCGAAGCGGCGGAAGACGCTGGAGCGCGAGCTGGAATGGGTGCGCATGGCCCCGAAAGCCCGTCAGGCCAAGGGTAAGGCGCGCTTGGGCTCCTACGAGAGAATGCTCAACGAGGAGCAGAAGCAGAAGGAAGAAAAGTTGGAGATATTCATCCCCAACGGTCCGCGCCTGGGGCAGAAGGTCATAGAGGCTGAACATCTGGCGAAGGCCTTCGGCGAGAAGGTGCTGTTCAAGGACCTGAACTTCATGCTGCCGCCTAACGGTATCGTGGGCGTAATAGGCCCCAACGGTGCCGGCAAGACAACGCTGTTCCGCCTCATCATGGGACTGGAAACGCCCGACGGCGGCAGTTTCAATGTGGGCGACACCGTGAAACTCTCCTACGTGGACCAGCAGCATAAGGACATCCTGCCCGAGAAATCGGTGTATGAGGTTGTGAGCCAAGGGAACGAGACAATACGCATGGGCGGCCGCGATATCAATGTGAGGGCCTACCTTTCGCGCTTCAACTTCAACGGCGCCGACCAGGAGAAGAAGTGCGGCGTGCTCTCCGGCGGTGAGCGCAACCGCCTGCACCTGGCCATCGCGCTGAAGCAGGAGGGTAATGTGCTGCTGCTCGACGAGCCCACCAACGATATTGACGTGAACACGCTACGCGCCCTGGAGGAAGGCCTCGAAGGCTTTGCCGGATGTGCCGTAGTCATCAGCCACGACCGCTGGTTCCTCGACCGTATCTGCACACATATCCTGGCCTTCGAAGGCGACGGCGAGGTGTATTACTTCGAGGGTTCCTACTCCGACTACGAGATACACAAGGCCAAGCGCCTGGGGTTGGAGGAGCCGAAGAGATTGCGGTATAGGAAGTTGGAATAGAACGCACCAGAGGCCGCCTCTAACTCCCCCCAGCCTCTCCCCGTCAGGGCTGCCTACGGCACCCTGCCACCCCTCCCCTATTAGGGAGGGGGAAAATACGGGTAGCACTTGGGGTGACCTTAAAACCTCATAACCTTAAAACCTTACAAGTTCAATGAACAGAAAGTTTCTCTCTCTTTTCCTTTTCATACTTCTCGCCATGCCGACCTTCGGTCAGGAGGCCGACAGTACCGGCACCGACAAGCCCCTGGGCAACTGGGTGACCACGGCCCAGGTGGAGGCCCGCGTAGATTGGCAGCGCGACTGGCTGGACGGCACCAAGCGCGCCAGCGAGAGCGGTTTCCGCGGACAATATATCAACTTCGTCCTGAAAGGAGAACTCGGCAAACACTGGAAATATGCCTACCGCCAGCGATTCAGTAAGGAAATAAAAAGCGGATTCTTCAATGCCACCGACTGGCTGTACCTTACTTATAATATAAAGAAGTGGGAAATGTCGGCCGGTAAGCAAGTGGTGGGCGTCGGCGGCTTTGAGTATGACTACGCCCCCATTGACGTGTATCAGTACTCGGAGTACTGCAACAACATAGGCTGTTATCAGTTCGGTGCCAGCGTGGCCTATAACCTCACGGAGAGCGACCGGCTGCAGGTGCAGGCTACGCAGAGTCCGTTCCGCGCCAATGCCGACGATATGTACGGCTTCGGCGTGAAATGGGAAGGCAAGCACGGACCCTTTACCGCCCTCTACTCCACTAATCTCTTCGAGGCCACGCCCGGGCACTGGATAAACTACATCGCCCTGGGCAACCGCTTTGATTTCAGCCACGGCCACTTCATCGTGGACTGGACAAACCGCTACGCCGGCGGCTACGATGCTAACTTCTTCGGCGATTTCACGCTCACGACGGAACTCCACGTGCACCCCATCAGGGAACTCAACGCCTTCGTCAAGTATGGATGGGACCGCAACAGGGATAACGGCAGCGACTACTGTGTCTTTGCCGGCACGGAGCAGCACCACCTGGGCGGTGGCGTGGAATACTTCCCCCTCAAAGGCCGCCGCGACCTGCGCCTCCACGCCTCCTATTTCCATACGTGGGGACAGAACACCAACCCCGCCGGTGTGTTGCAGGATAAAGAGAGCACCCTGAACATAGGCCTCACCTTCCGCGCCGACCTGCTGAATCTGAAAAAGTTAATAAGTAAAAAGTAAAATAAAACTTTCACCCTGACAGAAAGCCCCCTCCGGGGGTTGGGGGTCTTAATTATGAATAAGAAAACTTTTGAAGGCATCCCCTGCCTCATTATCGTCTTTCTCATCTTCGGCTACCTCGGCAATAAAATGGGCGTGGCCAACATGATGAACACCATCATGCACACCGCTTTCGACCTGCTCATCAATACCTGTTTCTTCCTTATGGCCATCTGCGTCATCACGGGAGCGCTGGGCAAGATTTTCAGCAAGTTCGGAGTGGTGGCCCTCTTTGAGAAAATCCTCCGTCCGCTGATGAAGCCTCTCTTCAACCTGCCCGGCACAGCCTCCCTCGGTGCAGTGCTCACCTTCCTCAGCGACAATCCGGCCATCATCACGCTGGCCCACGACAAGAAGTTCGCACGCTTCTTCCGCAAGTACCAACTCATCTCGCTGACCAACTTCGGCACCGCCTTCGGTATGGGTCTGCTCGTCATCGTCTTCATGGTAGGGCAGGGCTACACCACCGCGCCCTTCGTGGGCCTCTTCGGAGCCTTCTGCGGCTGCATCGTCAGCACGCGCCTCATGCAGCACTTCACATGCAAAGCCTATCCCGAGTTTAAGGAAGAAATGGCCGTGGAGGTGTGGACTGAGGAGCAGCAGGCCGCCGCGAAAAGCCCTGAGGGCAAGTCGCTATTCATGCGTATCCTCGACGCCATCCTCGACGGTGGCAAGGCCGGTGTGGAGATAGGCCTTGCCATCATCCCCGGCGTGCTCGTCATCAGCACCACCGTGATGATTCTCACCTTCGGCGCCAGTAAGACGGGCGACTTCACCGGTGCAGCCTACGAGGGAGTGGAACTCCTCCCCTGGCTGGCGGATAAGTGCGACATCGTGTTTGAGTGGCTCTTCGGCTTCAACGACCCGCATCAGATAGCCTTCCCCATCACCGCCCTCGGAGCCGTGGGTGCCGCCCTCGGCCTCGTGCCCAACTTTGCCGAGCAGGGATGGATAAACGATAACGCCATTGCCGTATTCACCGCCATAGGCATGTGCTGGAGCGGCTACCTCAGCACCCACACCGCTATGCTCGACTCCCTCGGCTACCGCCAGCTCACCTCCAAAGCCATCGGTGCCCACACCGTCGGCGGTATCGTGGCCGGCATCGTGGCCCACTGGGTGTGGGTAGGCATTAGTATGTTGTAAATAAAGAATAACAGATAAAAGAAACAGGAAATGAAGCACCTCCGTATCTCTTTCTCAATAATCATCCTCGCTCTCTGCGCCGTTGTCGGCGTGGAGGCGCAGACCCTCGTCACTCCGCCCGCCTCTATCCAGACCACAAAGATGACGGCAAAGATAACCACTGTGGACTTCTACGGCAGTCAGACGTCCTTCTCCCGCACCCTCACCGTAGGCAATGCCGAGGGCTACGTCTATATCCAGGGCCTCAGCGAGACTTTCCCCGACTCATGGATAAAGGGCAAATCCAACAAGGAAAAGACCGCCATCACCTTTGCTCAGGAGCAGTACCTCGGTCTGGACTTCGGCATTCTCGATGTCTATTTCTTCGGCTACCGCGGTGATGCCGCCAAGCGCTGCGACCTCACGCTCCAGCGCTCCCTCTCCACCGGCGTAATGACCACTGCCGAGGGCTATGGCTATGGCGAGTACTACTACGATGACCTCTCTACGTCCTCCAGCAAGTACGTGCCCTACTCCCGCTACGCCTCCGTCACCATCACGCCCTCCGCCCCCTGGGAGCCTGCCGACCCCGCCGAGGAGCCCGTCGTGCCCGATGGTCCCAAGGAGCCCGTCGTTGTGCCGGCCGGTGTAGTGTTCAAGCCCTACACGCTCTCGGCCAACAGTTTCCGCACGGGGCCTCTCACCCATCCTGCCCGCCTCGGCTTCGACGGCAACGACGTGTATATGGATAACTTCTGCTCCGTAGCCATTCAGACCAAAACCTGCGTAAAGGGCCGTCGCGAAGGCTTACGCCTCATCTTCCCCAAGGAGCATTTCATCGTCAACTACGGAGGCTCCAACGACATGTATCTCTACGGTGCCACCTACTATATGGGTGACGAGGACGTCGCTCTCGCCGACCTCGTCTTCGACTACAACCCCGTCACCGACACTTATACCGGCCAGAATGGCATCCTCGTGTCACAAGGCAAGTTCAGAGAGACCGGCCTCTTCTCCGAATATCTTCAGAACCCCGTCCTCCAGGGTGACCCCGAAGGAATAGGAGCCCCCTCCACCTCCCCCAAGGGGGAGAGTGCTGAAAGGGTTTACGACCTGCAGGGTCGCTCCCTCAAGTTCGGTGTGCTGAACGACAGTTCAGCCTCTTCCCGTGGCCTCTTCATCCACAACGGCCGCAAACTCATCCGTTAAATGTCCGCCATCAAGTCTTCCCCCTTTAAGGGG
The DNA here is from genome assembly GCA_045600685.1 of Alloprevotella sp. GTDB lineage: Bacteria > Bacteroidota > Bacteroidia > Bacteroidales > Bacteroidaceae > Alloprevotella. The sequence continues at coordinate 18,122 of JAZRYH010000019.1, forward strand.
GACCGAGGGGGTCTCCGCCTCCCCATCCTCCGTCTGGCCGTCCCCAGCATCCTGGCCAACATTACCGTGCCCCTTGTCGGCATGGTAGATATCGCCATTGCCGGCCACATTGCCGATGCCTCGGCTATGGGGGGCATTGCCATCGGAGCGATGCTCTTCTCGCTGCTTTACTGGAACTTCGGCTTCCTCCGTGTCGGCACTGGTGGCCTTACGGCCCAGGCTTATGGCCGAGGCGATACGGCCGACCGCGCCGCCCTGCTCACCCAGAGCCTTTTCCTCTCCTTCGCCAGCGCTCTCTTCCTCCTCCTCACGGGCTGGCTCGTCGTGGAGATTGCCCTCGCCCTTACCCCCTGCACATCTACCGTGGCCTCCTTTGCCCGCGACTACTACCACGTGCGAATCTGGGCCGCTCCCGCCACGCTCTCCCTCATGGCCCTCAAGGGCTGGTTCATCGGCTCGCAGAACACGGTGAGCCCTATGGCCGTCGATATCATCGTGAACGTGGCCAATATGTTCTTTTCTTATTATCTCGCCGTCTGTACGCCCCTCGGCCCTATCGGTGTGGCGTGGGGCACGCTCATCGCCCAGTGGCTTGGCCTGCTCGTGGCCCTCATCCTCCTTGCCGCCCACTATCGCCGCACTGTCTTCCCCCATATCCATCTGCGCGGCAACCTCCACTGGCAGCGCCTTCGCCGTATGCTCGGCTTCGGCGGCAACCTTATGCTCCGCTCCCTGGGCTTCATGGTGGTCTATGTAGGCTTCACGGCCCTCACTTCAGCCTATGGCGATGCCGCCCTGGCTGTGGGCGCCGTGATGATGCAGCTCTTTATGCTCTTCAGTTACTTCGTGGATGGTTTCGCCTATGCCGGTGAGGCCCTCGTGGGCCGTTTCATCGGAGCCGGCAACCGCCTTCAGACGCAACGTGCCGTGCGCCAACTCATGGCCTGGTGCCTCGCCGTGGGTCTCGTCTTTACGCTTCTCTACGCCCTCTGCGGGCAGGGCATGGTCAACCTCTTCACCACCGACACTGCCGTGCGCGCCGATGCTCACCCCCTTCTCCTCTGGCTCGTCGCCATGCCCCTCGTCAGCAGTGCCGCCTTCATGTGGGACGGCATCTATATCGGCGCTACTGCCGGCCGCCAGGTGCGCGACTGTATGTTCCTCGCCGCTGTTGCCTTCGTAGTGACCTACGTAGCCCTCCGCCTTCCCTGCGGCATACACGCCGTCTATGCCGCCTACCTCGCCCACCTCATCGTCCGCACCTTATACCTCTGGCTCAAGTGGCCCCATACCCTTAATGACAGCCTCACCCCGTCGCGGGCACTGCGTGCCGCGCCACCCCTCCCCGAATAGGGAGGGGAAAATACTCCTAAAGGTCGTACAATTCATTGTCCATATTAATAATAATACAAGAAAATAAACTCTTGCCTTACCTATAGAGGTATCTTCCCCCTCCCTAATAGGGGAGGGGTGTCAGAGCACCGCAGGTGGCTCTGACGGGGTGAGGCTTTTTATACATCATCATGTCCCCCTACACTCCTCTCCTCGACGTCTGGCAGACAGAGCAAGGCATCAAGCGCATCAAGGATTTCTTCCAGATGAACCTCTCCACGGAGCTCCACTTGCGCCGCGTCACGGCCCCCCTCTTCGTAATGAAAGGCCTCGGCATCAACGACGACCTCACCGGCACCGAACGTCCCGTCACCTTCCCCGTCAAAGCCCTCGGCGACAGCCCTGCCGAGGTGGTTCATTCCCTCGCCAAATGGAAGCGTCTCTCCCTGGCTGAGCACAACGTGCAGCCCGGCCACGGCATCTATACCGATATGAACGCCATACGTGCCGACGAGGACCTCGATAACCTCCATTCCCTCTACGTTGACCAGTGGGACTGGGAGGCTGTCATCACTCCTGCCCAGCGCACCACGGCCTTCCTCCACGACGTCGTGCGCCGCATCTACGCTGCCATCCGCCGCACCGAATATCTCACCTGCGAGCACTACCCGCAAATCCTTCCCTTCCTCCCCGACGACATTTTCTTCATCCATAGCGAGGAACTCCTCCAGCGTTATCCCCATCTCACTCCCAAGGAGCGCGAGGACGCCATCTGCCGCGAGTATGGCGCCGTCTTCATTACCGGCATAGGCGGACGCCTCTCCAACGGCGAGAAGCACGACGGCCGCTCCCCCGACTACGACGACTGGTCCACTCCCGGCGACGACGGCCTCCCCGGTCTCAACGGCGACATCCTTATCTGGTATCCCCCTCTCGGTCGCAGCATAGAACTCTCCTCCATGGGCATTCGCGTGGACAAGGAAGCCCTTCTCCGCCAGCTCGCTCTCGAAGGCAAGGAAGACCGCCTCTCGCTCTATTTCCACCAGCGCCTCGTGGCCGGCGAACTGCCCCTCTGCATCGGTGGCGGCATCGGTCAGAGCCGTCTATGTATGGTTCTCCTCCATAAAGTCCACATCGGCGAAATCCAGGCCAGCATCTGGCCCGATGAGATGAGAGAGAAGTGCGCGGAAAAGGGAATACCTATTATATAAAAAGCCTCACCCCGAGCCCCACGCCGAGCCCCACC
>JAZRYH010000020.1:0-35769 GCA_045600685.1 Alloprevotella sp.
CGACCCAAGCCGCCCGACACCCTGTTTTATTTTTCCCGACACCCCGTTTAAGTTTTTCCGGTACCCTGCTTCCCGCCAAACTAAAAGGGCTATCGGAAAAACTAAAAGGACTATCGGACGAACTAAAAGGGACATCGGACGAACTAAAAGGGACATCGGACGAACTAAAAGGGCTATCGGATGAACTGAAAGGGGGTAAATTCGCACGGAAGGCGGTATAAAATCTAGGGATTCGGGAAAAACCGCGCGCTAAACCCGCTTCCCGTTACGGCCCTACGGCCCTGCGGCGGAGAAAACGGCGGAAAAACGGCATTTTTGGTGTTTTTTGAGCAAAAAAAACGGGCAAAAATCGTGCTAAATGCGCCTTTAGTTCAACGGAAGGACGGGAGATTTTGAGCGGTTCGCCGTTAAGATTTTGAGGTTCAGCGACTTTACAACATGCTTCTATTTCGCGATATTTTCGTCCGGCGGAAAAAGATTTTGCTACACGCTCAGGGAGAGCCAAGAAAACGCACGAAAAATGTAAAAAATCTTGACAAAAGCGTCCAGCGGAAAACGAGTCATGGGAGACGGGGAGAAAATGCCGTAGGCATGAGATAAGGTAGCCAGCCATAAGGACGGCCGAAGGACGGACGCAATGGCTGGTAATCGGCGAGGGATATGTGCCTGCCGTAGGTAGGCGATAGCGCCCGCGCTTGGGGAAGTGGCCTGCCTGCAACACTCTCACGCGAAGCCCGAAAACACAAGCGGGAAAAACAAGTGCGGAAAAGTGTGTGCAGAAGTAGCACTTCGCACACACAAAATATACACGCGGGAGCGCATAATGCGCCCGTATAAGAGTAAAAAGGTGTGATTTTGGCTGAAAAGTCCGTCTTTTTCGGCGGAAATTTGGCTATAACAGGATTTTTTCGTATCTTCGCAGCCAATATGCAGTGGTTACCCACGACAAAAAAGGAATGCGAGCGCCGCGGATGGGATAAATTGGACGTTATCCTGTTCTCCGGCGATGCGTATGTGGACCATCCCTCGTTCGGGGCGGCCGTCATCGGTCGCACGATAGAGGCTATGGGCCTGCGCGTCGCCATCGTTCCGCAGCCCGACTGGCACGGTGACCATCGCGACTTCCTCAAACTGGGTCGCCCCCGCCTCTGTTTCATGATAAGCCCGGGCGCGATGGACAGCATGGTGAATAAATACACCGCCGCCCGCCGCCTGCGCTCCGAAGATGCCTACTCGCCCGACGGACGCCACGACCAGCGCCCCGAGATGCCCAGCATAGTCTATACGCAGGTGCTGAAGGAGCATTTCCCCGACGTGCCCGTGGTGCTGGGCGGCATAGAAGCCTCCATGCGCCGCCTCACGCACTACGACTATTGGCAGGACCGCCTCCGGCCGTGCTTGCTCGTGGAAAGCGGGGCCGACATGATTGTTTACGGGATGGGGGAACAGCCCATCCAGGACCTCTGCCGCATGCTGGAAGAGAAGATTCTCCACGGCAGGGAGGAGGCCAGCGTGACCGTGGCCGACTTCCGTGCGCTGATGAGGCGCTATCCTTTGCGGCAGAGCGTGATGCTGTGGTGCGAAGCCGACATTCCAGGCGGCCGCAGGGACGACGACGTGCTCCTCTACGGCCACGACGAATGTCTGAAGGACAAAAAGAAACAGGCGGCCAACTTCAAGCATATCGAGGAGCAGAGCAATGTGATGCACTCGGCGAGGCTGCTGCAGGCTATCTCCTTCGAAAGAGGGTATGCCGTCGTCGAGCCTTTCTATCCGCCGATGACCACTGCGCAACTCGACGCCACTTACGACCTGCCCTACACCCGTCTGCCGCATCCCAAATATAACGGCAAGCGCATCCCCGCCTACGAAATGATAAAGCACTCCGTGTGCCTGCACAGGGGCTGCTTCGGCGGATGTGCCTTCTGCACGATTTCGGCGCATCAGGGGAAATTCATCGTGAGCCGCTCGAAAGAGAGCATACTGCGGGAGGTGAAGCAAATCATTCAGATGCCCGACTTCCGCGGATATATCAGCGACCTGGGCGGGCCCAGTGCCAATATGTACCGCATGGAGGGTCGCGACAAGAGCCTCTGCGAGAAGTGCCGCCGCCCCTCGTGTATTCATCCCGGCGTCTGTCCCAATCTGAATGCCGACCACCGGCCGCTCATCGACATCTATCGTGCCGTGGATGCCTTGCCGGGCGTGAAGAAAAGCTTCATCGGCAGCGGCGTGCGCTACGACCTTCTGCTTCACGACTACAAGGATTCTGCGCTCCGCAAGGCCGCGGAGGACTACACGCGGGAACTTATCGTGAAGCACGTCAGCGGCCGCCTGAAGGTGGCCCCCGAACACACCGAGGACAACGTGCTGCGGCTCATGCGCAAGCCTTCCTTCGCACTCTTTGAGCGCTTCAAGGAAATCTTCGACCGCATCAACCGCCAGGCCGGGCTGCGCCAGCAAATCATTCCTTACTTCATCAGCAGCCACCCTGGGTGCCGCGAGGAGGACATGCAGCGCCTGGCCCGCCGGATGCGCCATCTCGACTTCCGTCTGGAGCAAGTGCAGGACTTCACCCCCACCCCTATGACAGTGAGCACCGAGGCATGGTATGCCGGCGTGCACCCTTACACCCAGGAACCCGTCTTCTGTGCCAGGAGTGCGGAAGAAAAAAAGAAGCAAAACGGGTATTTCTTTGAGTGGAAAGAGCCTCACCCCGCCGCGGCTGCTCCGCACCGCGGCACCCCTCCCCGAAAAGGGAGGGGGAGATACTCCTAAAGGTTCATAACCTCATAACCTTATAACTCTATAACCTCATAACTCTATAACCCTATAACCTCATAACCCTATAACCTCCCAACCTCCCAGCCTTTAGAAGTATTCTCCCCCTCCCTAATAGGGGAGGGGTGGCAAAGTTCCGAAGGAAGCTTTGACGGGGTGAGGCTCCCCACGACCTTTAGAAGTATTCTCCCCCTCCCTAATAGGGGAGGGGTGGCAAAGTTCCGAAGGAAGCTTTGACGGGGTGAGGCTGTAAGTCTTATTAATATGGAACACTTACCCGCCCTTGTTACGGACCTGGCCCTGATATTGATACTCGCCGGCGTCGTGTCGCTGCTTTTCAAGAAACTGAAGCAGCCGCTTGTGCTGGGCTATATCGTGGCCGGCTTCCTGGCGGGCAAACATATGCCGTATATGCCGTCGGTGGAGGACACCGGCAGCGTGGAGACATGGTCGCAGATTGGCGTAATCTTCCTGATGTTCACGCTGGGACTGGAATTCTCCTTCAAGAAGATACTGAAACAAGGCGTAAAGCCCGTCGTGACGGCCTGCCTCGTGATGCTGTGTATGATGGCAGTGGGCAACAGGGTAGGTCGTCTGTTCGGGTGGAGCGAGATGGACCGCCTCTTCCTGGGAGGCATGCTCGCGATGAGTTCAACCACCATAATCTTCAAAGCCTTCGGCGACTTGGGACTCATGCAGAAGAAGTTCGCGTCGAAGGTGCTGAGCGTGCTCGTGCTGGAAGACATCCTAGGCATATTGCTGATGGTGGTGTTGAGCGGCGTGGCCGTAAGTCAGACGCTGCAGGGCGCCGAACTGGCAGCGAGTCTGGGGAAACTGGGCTTCTTCCTCGTGCTGTGGTTCGTGGTGGGCGTGTTCGTCATACCGAGCCTGCTGCGTCGCACGAAGAAACTGATGAACGCCGAGACGCTCCTCATCTTCAGCATCGCCTGCTGCTTCCTGCTGGTGAGTATAGCCGCCAGTGCGGGGTATAGTACGGCGTTCGGTGCGTTTATGATGGGCAGCATCATGGCCGAAACCGTTGAGGCCGAACGCATAGAGCACCTCGTGGGCCCCGTGAAGGACCTCTTCGGCGCTATATTCTTTGTGTCCGTAGGTATGCTGGTTGACCCCATGGTACTGGTGGAATACTGGCAGCCGATACTCGTCCTGACGGTCAGCATACTGATAGGACAGGCCGTACTGGGCACCGGCAGTTTCCTATTGACGGGAAACACGCTGAAGACCAGTGTGCAGTGCGGCTTCTCGCTGGCGCAGGTGGGCGAGTTTGCCTTTATCATTGCCAGCATGGGACTGGCGATGGGCGTGACAAGCAAGTTCCTGTATCCCGTTATCGTGGCGGTGAGCATAATAACGACATTCCTTACGCCGTATATGATACGCGCGGCACAGAGTATGAACGTGCCCGCACTGACCCTGAAGATGCCCACGCTCAAAAGAGACGGCACGGCGCTCACTGCCTGGCAGCGCCTGCTGGCAGCCATTGCCCTGCAGACGGGAATATACGGTGTGCTGGGCATAGCCATTATCGTGCTGTCGCTCTCGACGGTGCTGATGTTTACACGCGCCACGCTGGGCCACTGGCCGGGCAACGCCGTGTGTGGCATACTGACGCTGATGGCCGTGGCTCCCTTCCTGCGGGCCATAGTAATGAGAAAAAACCACTCGGAGGAGTGGAAGGCCGTGGCCGCCCGCGGAACGAACAGCCGGCGCATACTGCGGCTCTTGCTCCTGGGACGTTTCCTCCTGGCCACCTCCTTTATATATTATATACTGGACTATCTGTCGCCCTTCCGCTACTACTGGCACTGGCTGGTGGCCGTCGCGCTGATGCTCCTCGTCTGCCAGAGCCGGCTCGTGAAGAAGGTGAGCCGCTGGCTGGAGGGCGTGTTCCAGCGCAACCTTGCGGCGCGCGAAGAAGCCCCCGTGAGCAGCGAAGCCGAACTGCAGGCCTTCGCACGCCTGCTGACCGATGAAGACTACGAGCACGAGGCCCCCATCCGACTGCGGCACGTGAAAGTGCGCCAGGAGATGCCCTTCTGCGGAAAACCATTGAGAGAGAGCCGCCTGCGCGAGGACTTCGGCTGCCAGGTGGTGGGGCTGGAACAGGAAGACGGCACCTTCATCGTGCCGGAGGCTGACCATGAGCTGAAGGCCGGAGAAGTGCTGTGGCTCGTAGGTGAAAAAGAAAATTTAATAAAACTCCTCATCGAATAATAAAACCTGAAAAACAATGATACAAGAAGAACAAATCAGAGAATTTGTGAGACAGGCCCACCGCGTGGGCGATGCAGGTCTCACCATCTGCAGCAGTGGAAATCTTTCGTGGCGCATCGGCGACGTAGCCCTCGTCAGCGGCACCGGCTCATGGGTGCCCTCGCTAAGGGAAGACCAGGTGAGCGTGTGCCGGGTGAGCGACGGCGAAGTGTTGAACGGTGTCAGGCCGTCGATGGAGAGCGTGTTCCATCTCGGCGTGATGAGAGAGCGCCCCGACGTGGGCGTGGTGCTCCACTTCCAGAGTAAATACGCCACACAAATAGCCTGCTCGGAAGTACGCCCGAAGAGTTACAACGTCACGGCCGAGGTGCCGCTGCACGTGGGGCGCGTTATCCCCGAGATACCCTTCTTTTGCCCAGGGTCCCCTGAACTGGCGAAGGCTGTTGTGGAGGCTATGAAGACGCGCAACAGCATTCAGTTGCTACAGCACGGTCAGGTGGTGTGCGGCAGCGACTTCGATGACGTCTTCCAGCGCGCCATGTTCTTTGAGATGGCCGCCCGCATCTGCGTGAAGGCCGATATGAAGCCCCGCGTCTTCACGGAAGAAGAAATAGATGAATTGGAAATGCATTTCTTTGGGAAAACCACCCGCAACGGACTAAACTTGTAAACGACAATGGAGAATACAAACGAAATAAAGGTGGAAGCCAAGCGCGGCCGCCTGGTAGAGAAAAAGTATTTGGTGACATTTGTGTTGATCACCAGCCTCTTCGCGCTGTGGGGATTTGCCAATGATATCACCAACCCGATGGTGGCAGCGTTCCAGACAGTGATGGAAATCAGTGCCGCCAAGGCTTCGATGGTGCAGTTCGCCTTCTACGGCGGTTATGCCACGATGGCCATACCCGCAGCCCTGTTTATTCGCCGCTACAGTTACAAGAGCGGCATCTTGTTGGGTTTGGCACTCTACGCCACGGGAGCCTTCCTATTTATTCCCGCCGCAGCGTTCCAGAACTTCTGGTATTTCTGCATTTCTCTCTACATCCTGACTTTCGGCCTCGCCTTCCTGGAAACGACAGCCAACCCTTTCATCCTCTCCCTCGGCAGTAAGGAAACCTCCACGCGCCGCCTCAACCTGGCACAGGCCTTTAATCCCATGGGCTCTCTATGCGGCATGGCCGTGGCCAGCCTTATCGTGCTGCCCTCCCTCATCAGCGACAAACGCGATGCCGCCGGACAAATCATCTTCGGCACTCTCTCTGAGGCAGAAAAGGCCGGCATACGCCTGCATGACCTTGCCGTGATACGTAATCCGTACGTGGCCATAGGTCTGGTGGTGCTCTGCATGTTCATAGTCATTGCCCTGAAAAAGATGCCTAACACAACGGGCGATACGACCAAGGTCAGTGCGCGCCAGACCCTCAGTAACCTGTGGCACAACGTCACTTACCGCGAGGGCGTGGTGGCTCAGGTGTTTTATGTCGCCGCCCAGATTATGACGTGGACGTTTATCATTCAGTATGCCGACAACCTCGGCATCGACAAGGCCACGGCGCAGAACTATAACATCATTGCCATGAGCATGTTCCTCTGTTCGCGCTTCATCTCCACGTTCCTGATGAAGTATGTCAACGGTCGTTTGCTGCTGGCCCTGTTCGGTTGCGGCGCAGCACTGTGTACGGCTGGCGCCATTACCATTGTAGGCAACGCAGGCCTGATTTGCCTCGTGGGCATCAGCTTCTTCATGAGCCTGATGTTCCCCACCATCTACGGCATAGCCCTTGAAAACGTGAGCCAGGAGGACTCTACCCTCGGTGCCGCCTTCCTCGTGATGGCCATCGTGGGCGGTGCCCTCATGCCTCCCCTCCAGGGCAGCATAATAGACCTGAAGACGGTAATGGGTCACCCCGCCGTGAACGTAAGCTTCTGCTTGCCGCTGATATGCTTCCTTGTCATCATTACTTATGGCCTCCGTTGCTACAAACGTGCCAAGACTGAATAAAATTTATCTCCCATCTTAAACTATATCATGCAATTTACAGCCGAACAAATCGCAGCCTCGCTGCAAGGCGAAGTGGTAGGCGACCCCAAGGTGGCCGTCCAGAACTTTGCCAAGATAGAAGAAGGCGAGCCCGGATGCCTGTCCTTCCTCGCCAACCCCAAATACGCTCATTATCTCTACGAGACGCAGTCGAGCATTGTGCTCGTGGGCCGCGACTTCGAGCCCGAGAAGCCCGTCGGTGCCACCCTTATCAAAGTAGATAACGCCTACGAAGCCGTGGCACGCCTGCTCACCATCTATCAACAGACCGTGCAGAAACGCACGGGCATCCACCCCACGGCCATCATCGCCGACACCGCAGAAGTGGGCGAGGATTGCTACGTCGGCCCCCACGTCTATATCGGCGAGGGTGCCAAGGTGGGCCGCGGTTGCCAGATATACGCCAACGTCGTCATAGAGGAACGTTGCGAGGTGGGCGATGACTGCCTGTTCTATCCCAATGTGAGCATATATCACGACTGCAAGATAGGATGCCGCGTCGTTCTGCACAGCGGAGCCGTGATAGGAGCCGACGGCTTCGGCTTTGCTCCCGCCGGCGACCACTATGAGAAGATACCGCAGATAGGCATCGTCACCATAGAAGACGACGTAGAAATCGGCGCAAACACTTGCGTGGACCGCAGCACTATGGGCAGCACCTACATTCGCCGCGGCGTGAAACTCGACAATATGGTGCAGATAGCCCACAACTGCGAAGTGGGTGCCCACACCGTGATGTCGGCACAGGTAGGTCTGGCCGGCAGTACAAAAATCGGCGAGTGGTGCATGTGCGGCGGGCAGGCCGGATTCGCTGGCCATATTAAGATTGGCAACCGCTGTGGCATCGGTGCGCAGGCTGGCGTCATCAGCAACCTTAACGACGGTACGCAGGTAATTGGCTCGCCCGCCATGGATCCGAAAGTATTCTTCCGCTCCATGGCCGTATTCAAGCGTCTGCCCGATATGCTGCGCGATGTTAACGAACTCAAGAAAAACGCACAGGAAAAATAATTTAGACAAATGAATGAATCCTGGAAACAAAGTACTCTCTGCTCAGCATTTTCTTTGAGCGGAAAAGGTCTTCATACAGGCTTGGAACTCACTGTTACATTCAACCCTGCGCCCGAAGACTTCGGTTATAAAATCCAGCGCATCGACCTTGACGGCATGCCAATGATAGAAGCCGTGGCCGAAAACGTCGTTGACACCAGCCGCGGCACCGTGGTAGCTAAAGGCGACGTGCGCTGTTCCACCATTGAGCACGCTATGGCTGCTCTCTACGCCATGGGCATTGACAATTGTCTCATTCAGGTCAACGGCCCCGAGTTCCCCATTCTCGACGGTTCGGCCCAGCGCTATGTGGAGGAAATCAACCGCGTAGGCATTCAGGACCAGGAGGCCGAGAAAGACTTCTACGTTATCAAGAAGAAGGTGGAGTTCGTGGATGAGAAGTCGGGCTCGTGCATCACCCTCCTGCCCGATGACGAGTTCTCCATCACCTCCATGATAAACTTCAACAGCCGTTTCCTCGGCGCCCAGTTCGCCACGCTTGACGACATGCGCAACTTCCCCTCCGAGATAGCCTCGGCCCGCACCTTCGTCTTCGTGCGCGAAATCCTACCCTTGCTGGGCTACGGTCTCATCAAGGGCGGCAACCTCGACAACGCCATCGTTATCTACGACCAGGAAATGCCCCAGGACGAGCTCGACCGCATGGCCGATGCCCTCGGCGTGCCCCACCACGAGGCTTCCGACCTCTGCTATATGCAGACGCAGCCCCTGCGCTGGGAAAACGAGCCCGCACGCCATAAACTGCTCGACATCATCGGCGATATGGCTCTCATCGGTCGCCCCATCAAGGGCCGCATCATCGCTACCCGTCCCGGCCACACCATAAACAACAAATTCGCACGTCAGGTGCGCAAGGAAATAGTCAAGGGCATCGTCCAGGCTCCCGTATATGACCCTAACAAGGAAGCCGTAATGGACGTCACACGCATACGCCAGCTTTTGCCCCATCGCTACCCCATGCAACTTGTAGATAAGATAATAGAAATCGGCAAGCACCACATTGTAGGAGTGAAGAACATCACGTCCAACGAAGCCGTGTTCCAAGGCCATTTCCCCACCGAACCCGTATTCCCCGGCGTGCTCCAGATTGAAGCCCTCGCCCAGACCGGCGGTCTCTTCGTGCTCAGCGGGCTCGATGAGCCCGAGAAATACAGCACATACTTCCTGCGCATCGACGAAGTGAAGTTCCGCCGCAAGGTAGTGCCGGGCGACACCCTCATCTTCCGCGTAGATCTCCTCGCACCCGTACGCCACGGCATTTCTTCCATGCGAGGCTACGGCTTCGTAGGCGAAAATATCGCCGTGGAGGCTACTTTCACCGCACAAATCTCTAAAAACGTATGATAAGTCCCTTAGCTTACATCCATCCCGAGGCCAAAATTGGCGAAGGATGCGAGATTGGCCCTTTCTGCTACATCGACCGCGGTGTGGAAATCGGCCCCAACAACCATCTGATGAACTCCGTCACCATCCTCTACGGTGCCCGCATCGGCCAGGGCAACACTTTCTTCCCCGGCTGCGTCATCAGCGCCATCCCGCAGGACCTCAAGTTCCGCGGCGAGGACACTACCTGCGAGATAGGCGACAACAATAAAATCCGTGAGAACGTCACCATCAACCGCGGCACGGCTTCAAAGGGCCGCACCATCGTGGGCTGCGGCAATCTCCTCATGGAAGGCATGCACATCGGCCACGACTGCGTAGTAGGCAACGGTTGCATCATCGGCAACACCACCAAGCTCGCCGGCGAGGTGGTGGTGGACGACAACGCAATCCTTTCCGCCTGCGTCCTCGTGCATCAGTTCTGCCACATCGGCGGCTACGTCATGGTGGGTGGCGGCACCGGCACCAGTCAGGACGTCCCCCCCTACTGCATCGCCGCCCGCAACCCTGTAGGCTTCTATGGCCTCAACCTCGTAGGCCTTCGCCGCCGCGGATTCACGGCTGAGCAGATAAGCCTCATCCATAGCGCTTATAATATCATCTATGGACACGAAGGCACACTCGCCTCCCGCCTCGAACGCGTACGCACCGAACTGCCCCAGACGCCCGAAGTGGAATATATTCTCGCCTTCGTCTCCGCCTCGCAGCGCGGCATTATCAGCAAGCCCGAATAAAGTCCTCATTTCCACCATTTTTCCCAGGTTATTTCGCTACCCGTAAAGGGGACATCCGCTCCCCTTGAAACTATCGCCCTTTTAATTTTTCCGATAGCCCTTTTAGTTTAAACTAAGTCGGCATTAGGAAAAATTAAGTCGGCATTAGTTTAAACTAAGTCGGCATTAGTTTGAACTAAGTCGGCATTAGTTTGAATTAAAAGGGAGATAATTTACCCTCTTTCAGATATCCTCGTAACAGAAAGAAAAACAACAACATAAAAAAATGAAAGAAAGTAATCCGCAATCCTTTAATCTGCGCGCTGCTTGGCAGCGGATTAAAAAGCGCAAGGTTCTGTTTGCCACGGTGCTTGTCATTACGTTCATCCTCTCGTGTGTTTACATCGTCCCCATCCCGCGCGTTTACAACTCCTCGGTGACCCTTGCCCCCGAGGTCAGCAATGCCGCATCGGGAGGCTCCCTGGCATCCATGGCCTCCAGTTTCGGGTTTGATCTCGGTAGCCTCTCGGGCGATGATGCCGTCTATCCCATGCTCTATCCCGACGTTATGAGCTCCAATGAGTTCATTGTGTCGCTTTTCAACATCAAAGTGACCACGGCAAAGGGCGACATCTCCACCGACTACTACACCTATCTCACGAAACACTACAAACAGTCGCCGTGGGATAAGGGCAAGAAAGCCGTGAAAGGCGTAATAGGTTTGCTGCTCCCCCACGACAATGCCCCAGGCCGCGGCACCCCCGGCCGTCCTGACCCCTTCATGCTGTCGAGAGAGGAAGACGAACTCGTCAATGGTGTGCGTGGACTTATCAAGTGCAGCGTGGACAAAAAGACTGAGATTATCACCATCTCCGTGTCTGACCAGGACCGCCTCATCTGTGCTACCCTGGCCGACAGCGTCAGGGTGCGCCTGCAAAAGTGGATAACAGACTATCGCACAAAGAAGGCCCGCACCGACCTGCAGTACTATCACGAACTGGCCGAGGAGGCTCTGAAGGACTATGACCGCAAGTCAAGATCCTATGCCTCCTATGCCGATAGCCACGTGGACAACGTCCTCGCCATAGGCAACGTGCAGGAAACCAAACTCGAGAATGAGATGCAGACAGCCTACAGCATCTACGAACAATATAAGAAGCAAGAACAATACTATGAGGGCGAGGTGCAGAAAAACACGCCGGCATTCGTCGTAATAAAGGAAGCCACCGTTCCCGTCAAGCCTTCCGCACCCAAAAGGATGATATTCGTCCTCGCCATGATGTTCTTCGCTGCGGTAGTCACCGCCTTTATCGTGTGCCGTGACCTTATCTTCAAGAAACAGCAGCCCGAAAACGAAGACGAAGGCGAAAACGAAGACGAAGAAGAACTCCGCGACGACCGCGCAGAGGCAAAAAACGGTGCAGAATACGCCCCCGAGCCGAGTGAACGCCAATAAACGCATACTTGTCAACGTTACAGCGCAGTACACCCGCACAATCATCAACACGCTACTGTCGCTCTACACCGTGCGCCTCGTCCTCGAGGCCCTCGGCCAGGAGGACTATGGCCTCTACGGCCTCGTCTTCGGAGTAGTGGGGCTGTTGGGATTCATAACCAACGCAATGGTCATCACCACCCAGCGGCAACTCTCCTTCCGCTTCGGTCAGGGCGACATGAAGCGCGTCCGGCAAATGTTTTCCAACAGTATGTTGCTCCATCTTGCCCTCGTCCTGATACTGTCCCTGGCAATGGGAGCCCTTACGTCGTGGCTTATCAACGGCTATCTCAGCATATCGTCCGCCCGGCAGGAGGTGGCCACCGTCGTCTATCTGCTCAGCATCGGCGCCCTGGCCACATCCTTCATCACAGCCCCCTTCAAGGCTCTCTTCATCGCCCGCGAAAACATCGTATATATCTCTTGCATCGACATAATGGACGGTGTGCTGAAACTCCTCTTCGTCCTCTTCCTCCTCCCCCTGGGTCAGGACAAACTCCTCCTCTACGCCGTCATGATGCTCGGCATATTCCTCGTGCAATTGCTGGCCTACGCCGTCTATGCCGTCGTATGCTTCAGCGAATGTGCCCCAAGGCATTTCCTCAGCGACTATAATAAGGAAGACTTGCGGCAACTCCTGGGATTCGCCGGCTGGACAACCTACGGCACAGGCGCCGTGGTCGTTCGCACTCAGGGCCTCCAGATACTTTTTAATAAGATATTCCAAAGCACAGTCATCAACGCCGCTTACACAATAGCCCTGCAAGCCTACAGTTCGGTAGCCTTCGTCGCTTCATCGGTAATGAACGCCATGAACCCCCAGATTATGAAGGCCGAGGGTGAGGGTGACAGAGCGCGGATGCTACGTCTGGCTGAGGCAGAGAGCAAGTTTATCACTGCTATCATGGCAGTGCTCTTCGTTCCCCTCATAGTGGAAATGCCCAGCCTCCTTGGCCTCTGGCTAAAAGAGGTACCTGCCCACACCGTCTTCCTATGCGACAGCATGCTCCTGGCTATGCTCGTGGACCAGATAACGATGGGGCTCCATACTGCCAACCAAGCCATCGGCCGCATCCGACTTTACACGCTCCTCATGTACACCCCGAAGGTGCTGGTCCTCCCTCTGGCATGGCTGGCCTTCTTCTGCGGTGGCGGGATAGAGTGGGCCATGGGCATCTTCGTGGCCGTGGAACTCCTGACCGCCCTGATGCGCATACCCTTCCTCCACTATCAGTGCGGACTGTCCGTGGGCGGTTATCTGCATCGCGTCGTGTGGCGTGTGTTGCCGCTCTGCCTGATATTGCCTGCCGTAGCATTCGCCTTGCAGCGGCTTGTCACGCTCCCCTATGCTTTCCTCATCAATATAGTGGCCACTGGCCTCTGCGGTCTCGCCCTTTCGTATTACACAGTCCTCACTCAGCAGGAACGCCACGCCCTCCTCGCCCTCTTTGCCCGCCACAAGGGCAAATGACGTCCCGTCGCGTTCCGCCTAACTCAGTATAGCCTTGGCACATTCAGCCCATAATCCCCATAAGATGGCGGCCCCCTCCATGGCCTCCCCCAGTGAGCAGCCGTCAGCCCTTCCCCGCAATCTCTATGACTGGTTTATCATTCTCGTCATAGGCTCTGCGGTGTGCGGCACCGTGCAGGTGAGCATCATCAGTCATATCGTCGTGTGCGGTCTCGTATGTCTGCCTTTCGCCATCATGGAGATTGCCGACTGCTACAGTAGCGGTAAGATCGGTTGGGGCTCACTTTGGGCCATCGTCCTCGTTATTTATGCCACCGTCTCCATACTTTGGTGCCCCGTGCGCAGCCTCAGTGCCATCGGCCTATGGCAACTTTTCTGGACAAGCAGCATTCTCATGGGCTTGAGCTATGCCGCGCGTCACGCTGCCCGGCCCACGCAGTCCGTAGCCTACGGTTGGCTCCTCCTCATCCTCCTTACGCTCCCCATAGCCCTCTGGGAACTCACCACAGGCTCCCATATCCCGGGCTTTGGCGACTTTAACGAAAACGCACAGACCACTTCCGAGGAGGGAGAGAAGCAGAACCTGGCCTTTGCCGCCGTCACGTATAAAAACTACAACTCCTATTGTACGCTTATCGCCATGGCGATGCCCATACTGATGTATGGTCTATTCGCCCTGCGCAAGAAGTGGCTCTTCGCGCTGGCCATAATCTCCACGACCCTTATTGCCGTCATCAATTCTTCCCGCGGCACACTGCTGGCCGTAGGTCTGGACATCATCGTCTTCCTTTGCTATTACCGGCGTCTGCAGATTCGTCGCAAGGTGCTCACCACCTGGTGCCTCATCATCGGCTTCCTGATTTTCGTCGTCAAGTTCGGTTTTGCCCTAGCCTCACAGGCTATCTTCCGCATCTTCCTCTCCGACAAGCTCAACACTGCCTCCAACACTGGCCGCCAGGACGTGTGGGCCTTAGGCTGGGACCTTTTCAAGGACACCTACGGCCTGGGCACGGGAGTGGGCAGTATGGAGTCCGCCTACGAGACTACGGGCTACTGGCTCCACTATTGCCACAACATGCCCCTGGAGATGCTGATGCAATACGGCGTTGTGCTGGCCGTCTTCCTTTTTGTTCTCGTCTTCCGCTCTTTCTTCGGCTTCTGTCACCACAGCGATTATTCCTATCGTATGATGGGGCGCATGTTCCTCCTCTCCTTCGTACCCCTGGCCATCGTGGACGACACGTATTTCGTGCATCCTTACGTGTGGATGTGGCTCGCCGCTATCTTCTGCCTCTTTGATTTTATGCCGCCGCGGCAGCCCCATGCCCTTAAAGGGAACTCTTAACTCTTAACTCTTAGCTCTTAACCATTTTGCGCGTACTCTACGTCCTCCACACCACCGATATCTACGGCGGAGCCACTAAGGCCTTCGCCACTCTCCTCTCCGGCCAGCGCGAGCGGGGCGTAGAGCCCGTTGTGGTGGCCCCTGATGAGGAGGGCATCGCCTCCGTGCTGCGCGAAGAGGGCGTGGAAGTCGTCGTACTGAACTACCGTCCCTGCCTCTATCCCTATTGGCGCGGCGTGAAGGACTATCTCCTTGCCGCTCCCCGCTTGCTGGCCCGCTTGTGGGTGAACTGGCGGGCAGTACGCACCCTCGCCGCCTATCTGCGCCAGCATCCCGTCGATATAGTCCACACCAACACGGGCGTCATCGATATAGGCTATCGCGCGGCCCGCCTCGTCGGCATCCCCCACGTCTTCCACATTCGCGAGTACGCCGACCTCGACTTCCACATGCACCATTTCCCCTCGCGCAAGGCCTTCCGCCGTCGTCTGTCCCGCTCCTGGAGCATCTGCATCACCCATGGCATTCAGCGCCACTTCTCTCAGCAGGACGCCCCCCGCTCCGTCGTTATCTACGATGCCATCGGTCCGGAAATGGCCGCTTTGCCCGCAATATTTTCCTCCGGGGAAAAATACTTTCTCTACGCCGGCCGTATTGAGGCCTCCAAAGGGCTCCTCTCCATTCTCGAGGCCTACAGCGTAGCCGTACCGCTCAAAGTGGCAGGCGCCGTATTCTCTGAGCCTTATTTCGAGGCCTGCCGCCGCCTTGTGGCAGAGCGTCATCTTCCAGTGGAGTTCCTGGGTCCCCGCACCGACCTCCCCGACCTCATGCGCCATGCCGTAGCGCTTATCGTCAGCAGTCCTTTCGAAGGCTTTGGCCTCTGCATGGCCGAAGCGATGTTCCAAGGTTGCCTCGTCATTGGCCGCGATACTGCCGGCACGCAGGAGCAGTTCGCCAACGGCTCTCGCCTCACCGGCGCTCCCATTGGCTTTCCCTATAACAGCCGGGAGGAACTGTCTGCCCTCCTTCCCCGAGTGGTAGCCCTCACCCCTGAAGAGGCTGCACCCATACGCCAGCGTGCCTTCACGACCGTTAATACTCTCTACACCACCACAGCCTCCGCCTCCGCCGTCACGGAACTCTATACGCGGATATTGGAGGCACAAAAGAAATAAACTGAAAAATCTCAACAATAAATAATAAACTGCAATGCTTTATCGTATCAAACTCATCAGCAGCGAGGCGGAAGGCTTCTTCCGCGAGTATAAAATCAGTAGCGAGGCCACGTTCCTCGAACTGAACGACCTCATTCTCCGTTCGTGCGGCTATGCCGACGATATGACGACCTTCTTCCTCTGCGACGAGGAGTGGGAACGCCAGCAGCAGGTGACGCGCGAGGACATGGGCGAAGGCATGTACGACGAGGAGGCCTACGTCATGGCCGACACCCGTCTCTCCGAACTCATCGAGGGTGAGGGCCAGAAGTTGGAGTACGTCTTCGACCCCTTCGGCGAGCGCTCATTCTATCTCAAGGTGCGCGAAGAAATCCTCGGCGAGACGCTCGACACCCCCGAGGTAGTGCGCGAAGGCGGCGAAGCTCCCCGGCAGTTTGAGGATATCAGCACCGACGACCTCGTGAAGACCCTCAACGCCGCCAAGACGCAGGCCGCGCAGGAGGACGAAGAAGAGGCCTACGACCCCTATGGCATCGGTGGCGATACCTACAACGACGACGAATTCGACGCTGAGGCTTACGAAATCAGCGACGAACCTTTATATTAGCCACACAATATGAAACTACGCGCACTTCTCGCCTGCGTCCTTCTGGCCGCAGCACCCGCCCTATGGGCAGACGGAAACGCTACATTAGAGGCTTTTCTCAACCGCATAGGCGGCGAAGGCGCCGCAGAGCGCTTCGTCACGGCCGTAGAGCCCTCACTGGCACAGGATGGTGCCGATTGTTTTGTCATCAGCGCTTCGGAAGGCAAGCCTTGCATCAAAGGCAGCAGCGTGCTGGCCGTCACGACGGGCGTGAACTGGTATCTCAACCACGTGGCCCACATCAATTTGAGTTGGAACCAACTGACGACCGACCTTGTCAGTGCTGCGCTGCCGCTTCCCGAGGGTGAGGAGAGCCACGTCTGCTCCGCCGACTACCGCTACTACCTCAACTACTGCACCTTCGGCTACAGCATGACCACCTGGACGTGGGAGCGCTGGCAAGAGGAGATTGACTGGATGGCGCTCCACGGCGTGAACATGCCGTTGCAGATTGTGGGGCTCGAAGAGGTGTGGCGCCGCGTGCTCGTGCAGTATGGCTACACCGACGACGAGGCCAAGGCCTTCGCTGCCGGGCCAGCCTTCACGGCATGGTGGGGCATGAACAATTTGGAAGGGTGGGGCGGCACCACCGACGACGCCTGGTTCCGCCGTCAGGCCCGTCTGGGCCGCCAGATAGCCGACCGCGAGCGCGAACTCGGCATGCAGCCCGTGCTCCCCGGCTTTGCCGCCATCGTGCCCAGCGACTTCACGAAGAAGAATCCCGCCTATGCCAGCGAGAGCCAGGGCAACTGGGGCGGCTCTTTCGTCCGGCCTTACATTATGGACCCCTCCACGGACAAGTTCCCCGAGGTGGCCGCCCGCTACTACGAAGCGCTCCACGCCGTATTGGGCACCAGCCGTTACTACTCCATGGATCCCTTCCACGAGGGCGGCGCCATCAGCAGCGGCAAGTACTCCGAGGGCTACCGCGCCATCTTCGACGCCATGCAGACCAGTTGCGGCGACGAGAGCAAGTGGGTCATCCAGCAGTGGCAGTGGGCCAGTTATCAGGCCAAGTCGCTTACGGCCGTGCCGAGCGGCCGCCTCATCGTGCTGGACCTCTTCAGCGACGGCAAGCCCGGCTTCGACGCCTACCGAGGCTACACTCCGCAGGAGGCCATCTACTGCACCATCCCCAACTTCGGCGGCCGCACCGGCATGATGGGCCGCCTCGCCACCGTAGCCAAGGGGTACTATACATATAAAAAGAAATACGCGGGCGTGCGCGGGATAGGTGCCGCCCCCGAGGCGATAGAGAGCGTACCGGTGTATTATGACCTTATCTTCGAACTGCCCTGGCACGCCTCGCAGCCCGATGTGGCGAAATGGGTGGCCGATTACGCCCTCGCCCGCTACGGTCAGGAAAATGCCGATGCCACCCGCGCCTGGGACGTGCTCCGCACCACCGCCCTCAACGAGACAAATGGCGTGCAGGGCCCCCACGAAACGGTCATGTGCGGCCGTCCGGCGCTTCAGATGAACGCCGTGAGCAGTTGGGGAAGCAGCAACGTGTTCTATAATCAGCAGAACTTCACCGGCGCAGCCTACGATATGATGCGCGCCGCCGCCACCATCGGCACGTCGGGCAGCACGGGGGCGCTCAATATGAGTTACGACCTCACCGACGTCGTGCGCCAGGTGATGAGCGACTACTCCCTGTCGCTCCTCTCCGCCATAAAGTCGGCCAGCAGCGACCTTAAGTCCGACCTCTTCCGTGGGCGTAAGGACCTCTTCCTCCGTATGATTCTCGACACCGACCGCCTGCTCGGCACAAACCGCCTCTTCCGCCTTGGCAACTGGACGGAGACGGCCCGCAAGGCCGCCGCAGAGGTGGAAGGCGCCACCACCGCCACCCCCGACTGGTATGAACTCGACAATGCCCGCACCCTCATCACCACCTGGGGCGACCGCGGCCCCTGCGAGTGGGGCCTGCGCGACTATTCCTACCGCCAGTGGCAGGGCATGCTCTCTGATTACTACTATCCCCGCTGGGATTACTATTTCAATCACGCCGAAGGAAAACTCTCCACGCCTTCCGCCGGCTGGTTCTACAGCGAGTGGAACTGGGCGCACGAGTTGCAGGGCGAATGGGGAGCCGGCGCGAAGGGAACCGAGATGAAGGCCTCCCGCACCTACTACACCGCAGCCCCCGAAGGCGATACCTACACCGTGGCCGCCGAAGTGCTGGGCCACTACGTCATTCCCATCGTCAAGAGTGCCACCTCCACGTCATACGCCTTCCGTGGCATAGAGAACAATATGCGCAACTCCTTCACGGTAAATGCAGAAGGCAGTACCCTGACCTTCCCCATTGCCTTTGCCCCCGAGGAGGTGAAGAGCCTCTCCGTTGATTTCAACAACGATACCAAGTACGATGCCTGCGAAACCGTCAACGGTACCCTCACCATCGGCATTCCCGCCGCCTTCACCGCCAAGAAGGTGAAGGGCACGCTGGAACTCACCGACGGCACCGTCCTTATCTTCGGCGCCGACCTCACCCAAGCCGTGGCAGAAGGCATTGTCCGCTCCCAGCACCCGTCAGTCAGCAATTCCGCCCCCCTCTACACCCTTTCTGGCCTCCCTCTCTCCTCCAACGCCCACCTCCCCCTCTACGTCCAGTCGGGCCGCAAGTTCCTCTCCAACGAATAATCCCCCCAATACACCCATTCTCTCCTTATGTCCACCTCTTCCTCTCCTCCTCAACCTATAGAGGTATCATCCCCCTCCCTATTCGGGGAGGGGTGGCAGGGTGGCGTAGCCAGCCCTGACGGGGAGAGGCTGTGTGGCAGGCTTTGTGAGAGGCTTTTTATTGTCCTTCTCGGTCCCACCTCCGTCGGCAAAACCACCCTTTCTCTCCGTCTTGCCGAGCACTTCGGCTGCCCTATCATCAACGCCGACAGCCGCCAGCTCTACCGCGACCTGCCCATCGGCACGGCAGCCCCCACGGCAGAGGAGCAGGCCCGTGTGAAGCATTATTTCGTCGGCACCCTCGGCCTCGGCGACTACTACAGTGCCGCGCAGTTTGAGAGCGATGCCATCGCCGTGTTGGAGCGCGAATACCGCGAGCGCGACGTGATGATAGTGAGCGGCGGCTCAATGATGTATCTCGACGCTCTCTGCCACGGCATCGACGACCTCCCCACCATCTCCTCCGACGTGCGCGCAGCCCTTCAGCAACGTCTCGCCGCCGATGGCCCCGACGCCCTCCTGGCCGAGCTCCGCCTGATAGACCCCGCGTATTACGCCCAGTGCGACCTGAAGAATACCAAGCGCATCGTGCATGCCCTGGAAGTATATTACCAGAGCGGCCGGCCGTTCAGCACTTTCCTCACCGGTCGCGACTCTCACCGCATAAATCCTCGCCTTGCCGCCCTCGGGGTGAAGATTGTAAAAATCGGTCTCACCCGTCCGCGCGAGGAACTCTTCGCCCGCATCAACCGGCGCGTGGAACAGATGCTTGCCGACGGCCTTCTCGACGAGTGTCGCCGCGTCTTGCCCTTCCGTGCCGAGAACAGCCTTAACACGGTGGGCTACAAAGAAATGTTCCAGGTGCTCGACGGCACATGGGATCTCCCTTTCGCCACCGCGCGCATGCAGAAAAACACCCGCGTGTACGCTAAAAAGCAACTCACTTGGTTCCAGCGCGACGAAACCATCCGCTGGTTCCATCCTGACGAGGAGGAGAAAATAATTGTGAGTGTTCGGTAGAAATAGCCTTCTCCTGCAGAGGGCAACGTGAGCCTGCCGTAGGTAGGCGATAAGGTAGCCAGCCATGAGCGAGGCGTAAGCCGAGCGTAATGGCTGGTTATCGTATGCGGACATGCGCCTGCCTTTAGGTAGGCGATGTCTCCAAGCGTTTTCCCTATCGCCTACCTACGGCAGGCACATATCCCTCGCCGGTTACCAGCCATTGCGTCCGTCCTTCGTCCGTCCTTATGGCTGGCTACCTTATCTCATGCCTACGGCATTTTCTCCCTTTTGTCATTCGTTTCTTCCCTCTTGTCATTCGTTTCTCCTCTTTTGTCATTTGTTTTCTCCCGCATAGGCGCAACGTGAGCCTGCCGTAGGTAGGCGATAAGGTAGCCAGCCATGAGCGAGGCGTAAGCCGAGCGTAATGGCTGGTTATCGTATGTGGACATGCGCCTGCCTTTAGGTAGGCGATGACTCATGACCCTTTTTTGTCAAGATTTTTTACATTTTTCGTGCGTTTTCTTGGGTCATACAGAGCGTGTAGCAAAATTTTTTCCCGCCGGACGAAAATATCGCGAAATAGAAGCATGTTGTAAAGTCGCTGAACCTTAACGTTTTAACAACAAATCGTTCAAAATCTCCCGTCCTTCCGTTGAACTAAAGGCGCATTTAGCACGGTTTTTGCCCG
The DNA here is from genome assembly GCA_045600685.1 of Alloprevotella sp. Taxonomy (GTDB): domain Bacteria; phylum Bacteroidota; class Bacteroidia; order Bacteroidales; family Bacteroidaceae; genus Alloprevotella. The sequence goes on from JAZRYH010000020.1 coordinate 20,735, forward strand.
ATTTTTTTGCTCAAAAATCACCAAAAATGCCGTTTTTACGCCGTTTTCTCCGCCGTCGGGCCGTCGGGCCGTAACGGAAAGCGGGTTTAGCGCGCGGTTTTTCCCGAATCCCTTGATTTTATACCGCCTTCCGTGCGAATTTACCCCCTTTCAGTTCATCCGATAGCCCTTTTAGTCGCGCCGATAGCCCTTTTAGTTCGTCCGATGCCCCTTTTAGTTCGTCCGATAGCCCTTTTAATTTTTCCGATGTCCCTTTTAGTTTTGCGCGAAACAGGGTGTCGGGAAAACTAAAACAGGGTATCGGACGGCTTGTGTCGGGAAGAGGGTGAAAAGGATGGAAAAACGGCCTTCGTAAATGCTATGCGAACGTAGCAAAACGTCGTGTAATTTTCGTTTTTCCGTTTTTTTCCGGTGTCAAAATATTTTACATTTTCAATTGATGAAAACTGCAACATTTCGTTGTAGGGAAGGGGGGATAGCGCAGGGACGGAAAGGAGGTGTAGAAGGGAGCGAAGCGATGGGGTAGGGGAACTTTTTAAAAGCGCATGAAGGAGCGATAATCGTCTTGCGGTTGCCGTGAAAAAGCAAAATGCTATGTGGAGTGTGAAAACAGGGGCGTGTTTCTTGGCAGTGTCGGAGGATTTTTGTAAATTTGCTGCCGTAATATATATAAATAATGTCAATACAGAAAAAAACAGCGAAAGAAATGAAAAAAGGCATTCTCTTTCTTATGCTTGCCGGTGTGAGCCTCATGGGCTCGGCGCAGGTAAGCCGCGTGTCGCCCCGCCCGCAGGAAGTGAGCGGCGAAGGAACCGTTACGGCCCTTAACGGTAAGGCGCTGACCATTGTGCAGGGCGTAGTAGGCGACAAAGCCGTGAAGAAATACGTGAAGAACGTGCCGCAGCAGGCTGAAGGCTACTATCTCAGCATCGGCGCCGACGGTAAGGCCGTGCTCGTAGGCCGCGATGCCCAGGGCCTGTTCTATGCTCAGCAGACGCTGCGGCAGATAACGGAGTGCGACTCCGTGCAGAGCTGTACGATAAAGGACTGGCCCGACGTGGCGTGGCGCGGTGTGGTGGAAGGCTTCTACGGAAGGCCATGGAGCCACGAGCACAGGCTGCGCCAGCTCGACTTCTACGGACACCAGAAGATGAACGTCTATATCTACGGCCCGAAAGACGACCCCTACCACCGCCGTTTCTGGCGTCAGCCGTACCCCACCGACGAGGCCGCGCGCATCAAGGAACTCGTGGAGAAGGCCAAGGAGAACCACGTGAAGTTCTACTGGGCCATTCATCCGGGCGTGGACATCCGTTGGACGACGGAGGACCGCGACGCGCTCGTGAAGAAACTCGGGCAGATGTACGACCTGGGCGTGAGGGCCTTCGCCGTGTTCTTCGACGACATCTCCGGCGAGGGCGCGAAGGCCGACAAGCAGGCCGAACTCCTCAACTACGTGGATGAGCATTTCGTAAAGGCCAAGGGCGACGTGTCGCCCCTCGTGCTCTGCCCCACGGAGTACAACCGCAGTTGGGCCAACGATGCGCGAGGCTACCTCCGCACGCTGGGCAAGGAACTCAACGAGGGCATCGAGGTGATGTGGACCGGCAACAGCGTGGTGCACTGCATCGACAAGGAAAGCATGGAATGGATCAACGAAAGGATACAGCGCAAGGCGTATATCTGGTGGAACTTCCCCGTGAACGACTTCGTGCGCGACCATATCCTCCTCGGCCCCGCCTACGGCAACGGCCTCGACATCGCACCCCTCGTCAGCGGCTTCGTGAGCAACCCCATGCAATACGCCGAGACGAGTAAGATTTCCCTCTACAACATTGCCGACTACACCTGGAACATGAAGGCCTACGACTATGAGAGTTCGTGGGAACGCAGCCTCGTGGACATTGTGAAGAACCCGGAACTGGCAACCGAAGAGGCCCGTGCCGCAAAAGCTCTGCGCACCTTCGCCCTCTACAACGAGGACCTCGGCCCCAACGGCCACGGATTCCGTCGCGAAGAGAGCCGCCACCTCGCACCCATCGCCCGACTGGCCACAGGGGGTAACCCCGAGGCTATACGCCAGCTGGCTGCCGAGATGGACCACCTCGCAGCCGCCTGCAACACGCTGCTCACCACGCGCCAGAATCCCTGGCTCACAGAAGAACTGCGCCCCTGGGTGATACAGACCAAGTACATCGCCGAATACGGCCAGCGCATCTGCCACATGGCCCTGCAACCCACCGACTTCGAGGAGGACTACTACGCTGCAAGAGACCTTTCGCGCATAATGTACGACCTTGAGGGACAGCCCGGAATGCTCCACGAATACCAGACCGGTATCAAGAGCGCCACGCTCGTGCTGATGCCAACGCTCAACAAGCTCTTCGCCTACACCGTGGACGAGTACAATCGGGAGCAGGGCACGCACTACGACCCCGTGGTGGAGTACCAGCCCTTCACAATCAAATCCGACGTGCCGCAACTCGCCCAGCTCACATATTCCTATCAGGGCGGACAGTTGAAAGTGAACCCCGTGAACGAGGTAGTGAACTGGCCCGCAGGCAAGGCCCTCGTCATTGAATGCGACCGTGAGGTGACGCTCGGCGGTATGGACTTCAACCTCGGCACCCCCGACGTGGCCGATAAGTTCGCCCTCGTAGCCACCAACGCTGCCGGCAAGCAGCAGCCCATCTCCCTCCTTCATTACAAGGCCGGCGAGCAAGTCATCCACACCGGCGGCGAAATCAGCGGCATGAAGTGCAAGACACTCACCCTCACCAACACCAGCGGTAAGGACCTCACCGTATATTTCCGCAACTTCCGCTCGGAAATGAAGTAGGGTGAGCTGAACTAGAATATCTAGAATATCTAGAATATCTAGCATCCACAAGTAACTAATAATCTCATAATCCTATAATCTCATTATCTCATGAAAGAAATCGTTAGCCACTTTGCCATTCAAGGCACCGTGAAGGACGTGCGCCCCCTCGGCAACGGCCTTATCAACACCACCTACAAGGTGGAAACCGTAGAGAAAGATGCCCCCGACTACGTCCTGCAGAACGTGAACGTCAGCATCTTCCCCGACATTGACCTGCTGATGAACAACATCGTAGAAGTTACCGGTCACATCCGCAAGAAACTGGAGGCTGCCAGCACCTACGACATCGACCGCAAGGTACTTAACTTCGTGCCCGCCACCGACGGCAAGTATTACTACTACGACGGCGAGAAGTACTGGCGCGTGATGGTGTTCATCCCCGACACTATCAGCAAGACCGGCGTAAGCCTTGAGAGCTCCTACATCGTGGGCAAGACCTTCGCCAACTTCCAGGCTATGCTGGCCGACATCCCCGTACAGTTGGGCGAGACCATCAAGGACTTCCACAACATTGAGTGGCGCCTGCAGCAACTCCGCGATGCCGTGGCCGCCGACCCCGTAGGCCGCGCCAACGAGCCCGAAGTGAAGGAACTCCTTGAAGAAATCTGGAAGCGCGCCGACGAGATGTGCAAGAGCGAGCGCCTCTATCGCGAAGGCAAACTCCCCAAGCGCATCTGCCACTGCGACACGAAGGTGGACAATATCCTCTTCGACCAGAACGACAACGTGCTCTGCGTCATCGACCTCGACACCGTGATGCCCTCCTTCATCTTCAGCGACTTCGGTGACTTCCTGCGCTCCGCCGCCAACACTACCGCCGAGGACGATCCCGACCTGACGAAGGTGAACTTCAACTTCGACATCTTCAAGGCCTTCACCGAGGGATACCTGGAGGGCGCACGCTGCTTCCTCACTCCCATCGAGATAGAAAACCTGCCCTACGCCACGGCCCTCTTCCCTTATATGCAGACCGTGCGCTTCTTCGCCGACTATATCAACGGCGACACCTATTTCAAGGTGACCTATCCCGAGCACAACCTCATCCGCACCCGCAACCAGTTCCGCCTGTTGCAGTGCGTTGAGGAGGCCTTCCCCAAGATGGAAGAGTTCATCAAGAGCCAACTGTAACAGTTGATTTTTTTTAGTTGACAGTTGATAATTCTGGAGAAAAACTACCAAGAACTATCAACTGTCAACTATCAACTGTCAATTATAATATTATGGATTTCCAAGTAGTAGAGAAGCGCCCCGACGTGCTCGAGGCCGACGTGGTGCGCTTCCAAAACCGCAAAGACAAGTGGGTGGCCTTCATCGGACTCCTCAACGGCCGTCCCTACGAGATATTCACCGGCCTGCAGGACGATGAAGAAGGCATCATGCTCCCCAAGAGTGTCAACCAGGGACGCATCATAAAGTGCGTGCTCCCCGACGGCACGAAGCGCTACGACTTCCAGTTCACCAACAAGCGCGGCTATAAAATCACCGTGGAGGGTCTCTCCGAGAAGTTTGACTCGCAGTACTGGAACTACGCCAAACTCATCTCCGGCGTGCTGCGCTACGGTATGCCCGTCGAGAATGTCATACGCCTCATCGCCTCCCTCGACCTCGACCAGGAGGAACTCAACACGTGGAAGAAAGGCGTGATGCTCGCCCTCAAACGCTATACGCCCAATGAAGATAACATTGAATAGCGTGCGGCTCTATGCCTATCACGGCGTGATGGAGCAGGAACGTAGGGTGGGGGGCGACTATGAGGTGACGCTCGCCGTCACCCTCCCCGACGATGCCCGCGCCTTGGAATACGACGAACTGGACGGCACCGTGAACTATGCCGCGCTCTATGACATCGTTTGCCGCGAGATGGAAGTGCCCGCTGCCTTGCTTGAACACGTTGCCTGGCGCATCGGCAAGGCCGTCCGCACGGCCTTTCCGCAAGTGCAGCAAACCACTGTCAGCATCACTAAGGTCACCCCGCCACTCGGCGCAGACTGCAAAGGCGCTACAATTATCGTGGAGGTGTAAGCCTTTCCACATCACAAAGACCTGTTTCCGGCAATGATGAACTACGCCCGCTATCGTCTGCCCTATTCCGACCACTACACCGAACTGCGATACCCCGGTCCGCCCCTCGTGCTTCCCTCTCTTGAAGCGCTGGACGGCAGACAGGGGTTCGTTATTGCGCCGTTTGAGATAGGAGAGAGTACACCGCTGGTGGTGATACCGGCAGAGGGAGCTGAGATGGAGCAGCACACAGTATCCAGCCTCTCCCCGTCAGGGCAAGCCCCCTCTACCTCCTCCAAGGGGGAGAATCCCTGCCACCCTTCCCCGGCATACGCCGAAGATTTCGCCCGCTTCTCTCTTGCCGTGCAGAGCGGACGCTTTGCCAAACTCGTCCTCTCCCGCAGCGAGGAGTGCCCCCTGCCCGATGGGCTTGACACCGAAACGCTTTTCCTCCGTGCCTGCCACGCCTTTCCCCGCGCCATGGTGATGCTCTTCTCCACACCGCTCACGGGAACGTGGCTCGTGGCCTCCCCCGAGATACTCCTTGATTACCAGCCCCCTTATCTCTGCACCATGGCCCTCGCCGGCACGATGCCCCACAGCGAAGGCCTCCCCACCTGGAGCGAGAAGAACCAGCGCGAGCAGCACGTCGTGGAGCAGTACATTGCCGACACCCTCGCCCCCCTCGCCGACCGCATCATCAAGGACGGCCCCCGCACCGTGCAGGCCGGCAACCTTTTGCATCTGCGCACCGACTTCCGCTTCGTGCCCCGCGAGGACGTGAGCCTCGGCCCTCTCCTCCATAACCTTCATCCCACGCCTGCCGTCTGCGGTCTCCCCAAGGCGGAGGCCCTCGACTTTATCCGCCACAACGAATCCTCCGCCCGTCGCTACTACACAGGCTTTGCCGGCCCCCTCGCCCTCAATGGCGAGACCCATCTCTACGTCACCCTCCGCTGTATGGAAATAGCCGACGGCAAGGCCATCCTCCACGCCGGCGGCGGCATAATGCCCGACAGCGTCCTCGCCGACGAGTGGCGCGAGACCTGCCATAAGATGCTAAAGACCCTCCTTCAAACCCTCACAGACCCTCCCCCAACCCCTCCCTAAAGGGCGGGGAGTATATACTTACGAGCGATTACATATTTAACAACTTTAACCCCTAACCTTACCCCCTAACTTACCCAACATCCCCATTCCATTCCCCTCCATTTAGGGAGGGGTTAGGGGTGGGTCTTCTTCTATGTACTCCTCCATTCCCTCCGCCAATATCCTCACGTCGCTCCTCGTGGCCCACGGTGTCACGCATGTCGTCGTGTGTCCCGGCAGCCGCAACGCCGCCCTCGTCCATAACTTCAACGAGTGCCCCGACCTCACTTGCGTCCCCGCTACCGACGAGCGCTCCGCCGGCTTCATAGCCCTCGGCCTCACGCAGCAGACGGGCCGCCCCGCCGCCGTGTGCGTCACCAGCGGCTCGGCCCTCCTCAATGTCCTCCCCGCCGCTGCCGAGGCCACATATCAGCACCAGGGCATCATCGTCATCTCTGCCGACCGCCCCGCCGCGTGGATAGGCCAACTCGACGGCCAGACGATGCCCCAGCCCTCGGCCCTCGGCTCCTTCGTGGCCCGCAGCGTCAGTCTCCCCGCCGTCACCGATGACGAGAGCCACTGGCACTGCAACCGCCTCGTCAACGAGGCCCTCATCGTGGCCTGTCGCCGCGAGCGTCCCAGCGTCCATATCAACGTGCCGCTCGCCGAGCCCCTTTTCTCCTTCACCACGCCCGAACTGCCCGAGGAACGTCGCATCTTCCATATCTACAGCGATGACGAACTGCTCTTCGATGCCTTCCTTTCAAGACTGATGGCGGCCAAGCGCCCGATGGTGGTCATCGGCCAGACCGACGGCCGCCTCATCCCCGACGATTACCTGGCAGAGTTGATGGAAACACACGTCGTGCTCTACGACTGCGTAAGTGTGGACGGTATGCCGCCGGCCCTCACTGACGATATTATTGAGTTGCTGAACAAGCATAGCAAGCGGGCTCAGCCCGACTTCGTCGTCTATTTCGGCGGCAACACCGTCAGCAAGCCGTTGCGCCAGTTCCTCCGCGACCTGCCGCCGGAGACAGCCGTAGCAATGGTCACCCCCAGCGGCGAACTGAACGACGTCAGCCGCCACACGCGCTATGTCATCGAAGGCGATGAATACGAAGTCGTGAAGTCCGTCTTTATGGCCCTCTTCACTACGGCCCCCCAGCCCAGTTACTACCAGACGTGGCAAGACCTCCGCGAACATGCAGAGGACGACCTCGATGCGCAATGCCAAGCGTATTCACCCAGACTGGCCGTCAAACTCCTTGAGGAGCAGCTCGCCGACAGCGAGGCGCCCGTCTATTATGCCAACAGCACCGTCGTGCGCCTCGCCAACGAATATGCCCGTCACCACTGCCGCTGCAACCGCGGCCTCAATGGCATCGAAGGAAGCATCAGCACTGCCGTAGGTGCAGCATTGGGAGCAGACCCCCTCCCCGCTCCCCCGGGGGGGGAGTGCCCAGATACCGATGAGGTACCCACGCTGCAGCACTCCCCCTCTGGGGGAGCGGGGAGAGGGTCTTGGGAGAGCGGAGACGGGACTTTGGTCTATTGCGTCACCGGCGACCTCTCCTTCTTCTACGACAGCAACGCCCTCTGGAACAACGCCCCCGCCAACCTCCGCATCCTCCTCACCACGGACGGCGGCGGCGGCATCTCCAGTCGGCTCCCCGGCCCCTCCTCCAGCCCCGCCCCCGCCACCTTCGTCTGTGGCCGCCACACCCGCACCGCCGAGCATCTCTGCCGCGACCACGGCCTCACCTACCTCCGCGCCACCGACGAAGCCTCCCTCCGCAAGGGCATCAAGGCCCTCCATTCCCCCGACGGCACAGCCCCCATCCTCCTTGAAGTAATAATATAAACAGCCTCACCCCGTCAAAGCTGCCTACGGCACTTTGCCACCCCTCCCAGCCTCTCTCTGGCTCCGCCATCTCTCCCCTGTAGGGGAAAGAGTTCGCTCTGTAAGCGAGGGAGGAGAATATACTCCTAAAGGTAAAAAACGACCTTGTAACCTCACGACCCTATAACCACACGACCCTATAACCTCACAACCTCATAACCCTATAACCCCAAGCCCCCCATAACCTTTAGAGGTATTCTCCCCCTCCCTAATAGGGGAGGGGTGTCGGAGCACCGTAGGTGGCTCCGACGGGGTGAGGCTGTTCCTTCCCTATGCAAATAGAACTAACCCCTCGTACCCTCCATTTCCGCACCCCCGCCCGCACCAGCCGCGGCGAGTACACCGAGCACCACCTCCTCAAAGTCACCATGTACGATGAGCAGGGCCGCATCGGCGTGGGCGAATGCGCCCCCCTTCCCCACCTATCCCCCGATGCCCACGCCTACGATGGCCTCTCCCAAGTCGCCCGCCTCATAGAAGAGGCCCCCCTCTTACCCCCCCTTTGGGGGGAAGACCCGACCTGCGCAGAGGCACTCCCCCAAAGGGGGAGCGGGGAGGGGGCTCCCTATCCTGCCCTCCTCTTCGCCCTTGAGTCCGCCCTCTACGACCTCCGCCAGTCGCCCCTTCTCTACAGCACCCCCTTCGCCCGCAGCCAGGAAGGCATACCCACCAACGGCCTCGTATGGATGGACACCTACGACGGCATGCTCCGGCAGGCCAAGCAGAAAATCCTCGCCGGCTTCCGTTGCATCAAGTTCAAGGTAGGCGCCATCGACTGGGACGACGAACTCCGCCTCATCTCTCTCCTCCGTTCCCGCTTCTCTCCCGACACCCTCCAGATACGCCTCGACGCCAACGGCGCCTTCGCCCCCGACGAAGCCCTCTCCCGCCTCCGCGAGCTCGCCCCCCTCGGCATCCATTCCATCGAGCAGCCCCTGCGACAGTATCTCTGGGACGACACCGCGCGCCTCTGCCGCGAAAGCCCCATACCCATCGCCCTCGACGAGGAACTCATCGGCGTCTATCGTCTGCAGGACAAACAACGCCTCCTCGACGACCTCCGTCCGCAGTACATCGTCATTAAGCCCACCCTCCACGGCGGCATGTCCGGCGCCCTCGAGTGGGTCAGCGAATCCCGCAAGCGCGGCATCGGCTCCTGGATGACCAGTGCCCTCGAGAGCAACATAGGCCTTCGCAACGTAGCCCTCCTCGCCGCCGCAGCCTACGGCCCCCGCATCCGTTTCCCCCAGGGCCTCGGCACTGGCCTCCTCTTTACCGACAACATCCCCATGGACATCGAGCTCCGCCGCACCCACCTCTGGCGCTGCGAAGTGGAAGAGTAGGCCTGCAGCCCCCCACGACCCCTGTGGCCTCCCTCTTATCCCCCCAAGGGAGGAAGATTTAGCGTGGGTTCGCAGTCGCTCTTGAAGCTCTCCCCCTTGGGGGAGGTGGAGGGGGCTCATCCTGGGGCAGAGCGACCGTAGGGAGCGCCGCCCTAGGTTCTTCGTTTTCTATAGTGCCACGCGGCACCGCCGCATAACATCGTAGCCCCCATACCGCGCCATACAGCCAGCCGTCAGTATTCAGCCCCTACGCCATTTTTGCGCCCCCTTGGCAATTTTTTGCCAGCCGACAGCAATTTTTTGCCAGCCGACAGCAATTTTTTGCCAAGGGGGGTGCAAAACTTTTTTTCAGGGTGCCAACAAAGAAAAAGGGGATGCCAACAAGGAGAAAGTCACCTTGTTACTTCTTTTTATGCATTTTGTTAGGAAAAACTCAAATAAATTTGGCTTTTCTCTCACTTATTTATGGGGCACAGAACGAAGCGTATAAGGGAGAGGTGGAACGAAAAATGACGGAAGCCGTTTGTTTACAAAGAGTTGCGATGGTTGCGTCTGTAAGGTCGGCGCAAAACGAAATGTTTACGTAGGCTTACGTTTGCTTTACGTTTGAAGTTTATTTGTTTACGTCCGTTGGACGATAGATTTACGCACAAAGGACTGCACGTTTACGCGTGTGGCCTTTTTTGTTGATGACTGGTAAATCCTTTGTGTGCGGGCTTTTAGCGTGTCTGTGGGCGTTCTGTTGCGTTCTGGGTTGAACTGCATTATAAGACCATTTGAATGGCTTCCAAATGTGCTATCACAAACACCAGTAAAATGTTGAAAAATGGGAGGTGGATATTCAGGTGGATATTCAAACTGGATATTCACTTTGGGAAAACTGGATATTCAAAACTCGTGCCCGGGCATACAGTGAAGAGGGGGAAGAAAAGTCCAAAATTTGAAGTAGAGTATAGGAAAGTGGCACTTTCGGGGAGACTTTTGAGCCGTGCAAATTGGCGCAAAGTGCTATGTACACAGGGTTTGGCGAGTTTTCTTGCTGTTTTTGGAGGGGGGGGGACACCCCTTGGCGGGGACTGGGGGGCTACAGGAGGAACTCCTCGCCGTTCATGGAGACCCTCACTACCCTACATTTGCATTCTCGAAGATTTTGGCACGACCAGCATCGTCCCCCCTGCGGCGTTCAAGTTCTTCTATGCATGCTTTGAGACGGCCTATTTCCTCGGCTTGGGTGGCTATCTTGGTGATGAGGTCGGCAACAAGAGGTTCTGGGGACTGCCCCGCAACTGATGCTACGGGCACAGCGGCTGGGGTATTATCAGAGGCACCGCCTTCTGTTCGAAGCATGGGTTCCTCCCCCCGAAGGAGCCATTCTGCAGAAACAAGGGGATAATTTTCAACCACACACTCCAACCATTTTGCTTGTATGTCTGTGCCATTGGCTATTGCTCGGGATAATACACCCTTGCTTGCACCTATTTTTCGTTCAAGAGCACCGATACTGATACCCTCTTTTTCGGCTAATTCTGTTATCTTTTCTAAAATTTTTCCCATAAAGTTGAAAATTATCTCCTCTTTTGTTTGTTGGGTTGAAAATTATCGCTATCTTTGCACTCGAAATTCATTATTGAACATTTTAATTAAATGATTATGGCAAGAAATCTAATGGTTCTATCTTCCACTGCACAGTGCATGAAGGCACTGGCGTGGCTAAGAGAGGCAGGCTTATCCGAAGGAACTCATGTAGAGCTTCGAGGCGCTGCTTGCCCAGTGAGAGCACAAGACACCAACGAAGGGCGGGACACCCTTCTTGGGCATCAATTAGTTGTCCTGGATCATAATAAACTGCAGTGCCGTTTTTGCGGCAAAGTGTTTCGCTCAAAGCGTCAAGCGCTGACACCAGCTGACCGCATTGTGTTCTCCAGACTTGACCCTCGCATTCCTTTTTCGCAAGGAGCTGAACAGTTAGTATTGCATTCATAAACTTTTGTTCACCAATGAATGAGCGTACAAAGGTACTAAAATTTGGCGAGACTACCGAAAAATAACAGTTAAAACTTTAGAAACATGGACGAAATTAAAGAATGGCAGACTCAGAGCGTAAAGCACAAGGTGGCAATGCTGCTGATTATGGATGGTGTCTCATTCTGTTACAATGAGGAGGACGGCATCGTGTTCAGCGCCCCTAAATTGTATGTAAAAAACATGATCCGCCGGCTGATGACCAGCTTTGGTGTAAGTGTGAAACCCATTATTAACGAAATAAAGTAAATGATTATGGCAAAGAAGAAAAGTGAGAGAACGATCAAGGTCTCCAATGAAAGCAAGGCAAAGCTTGCGAAGATGTTCAAGTGCACGGAGCGCATGGTGTATAAGGCCCTGTGCTTTGAGAGCCAGACGCTGCTGGCTCGGAAGATTCAGTATGTAGCCCGCAAGGATATGGGTGGCTGGATAGAGGCTGCCGTTCCTGAGTCTGAAATCATGTACGACACGACGGAGGGCGGAGAGCGCCTGATGCGTCAGTATTTCAACAACGGAGCAGTGCTGGAGGTGAGTATGTCCACTGGCGTGGGTGTGGTACTTTTCAAGGGTATGCCCAGACGCAGCTATGAGGAAGTTCTTGTGAGTGACATTCCAATCATCCAGGACTACGCGCGTAATTTAAGATAAAGAGGAACGATGGAGTATTACGGAAACAGGTTGTGCATAAGTGCCCGTGAACTGGTGGACGGTGGTGTGGTAAGCCAATCGAACTATCAGAACTGGGTGAACCGCGGTCGCATCGACGTGGTGCGTCGTGGCGGCGGTGGTGCCGGCCAGTATGCGCTCGTTGCCGTAGAAAGTCTTCCGCGCGACTATAAGGCGAAGGTCCAAGCCCTCTATCCTGACGGTGACCTGACCCACCTGAAGGGCTGGGTTTGCAGCAACTACGAGACCGACCAGGCAGCGGTGGCTTTTTTCCACAGCAGGGAGCAAGCAGGCCTTGACCTGCCTCCTGAGAAGATCAAGGAGTATGTGGTGAATGCGAGTGTGCTGAACTGCTGCATCCGCTTGTATGAACGTGCGGCAACAGCTCAGAAACTGTTTGGCGGCAAATACAACTGGGAACAGATGGCAAAGGCCATTGAAGCCCTGCGTGAAGAGTACGGCCATACGCTCCCTACGAGTACGCTTCGCTTCCGCAAGAAGGTGAACGCGTACAAGAAGGAGGGGTACGGCTGCCTTGTCAGCGGCAAGTTCGGCAATCAGTGTGCGAGAAAGGTGGACTACAAGACCGAGCGCCTGATAGTGGGCCTGGCCGTGCTCCCCAACAAGCCCTACAACACGAACATTACAGAGATGTACAATATGTTCGTATGTGGCGAACTTGACGTTTACGATCCGAAGACGGGCGAACTGATGAACCCGGAAGACTTTGTTGATAAGAAAACCGGTGAGCCGAAGGAACTGAGCGAAAGCACTATTGCCAACTACCTGAACAAGCCGAGCAACAAGATGCTGATCGAGCAGCGCCTGCTGAGCTGGACGGCCTTCATGCACGAGCAGATGCCCCACGTTCACCGCCATGGCGGGGACTACTCTCTGAGCCAGATTACGATGGATGACGTGGATTTGACGCGTAAGCTGAAGGACACGAAGCAGCGCGTCCATGCCTACTATGCCTACGACGTAGTGAGCCAGTGTGTGGTGGGTGCCAGTTACGCCCGTAAGAAGGACGAAGTCCTGGTGGTGGATTGCTTCCGCGACATGTTCCGGCTCATTGAGCGCAACGGTTGGGGAATGCCGGCGGGTATTGAGGTGGAGAACCACCTGATGACGCAGTACAAGGACGGTTTCTTGCAAGCTGGTGTGGCGTTCCCATTCGTGCACTTCTGCGCCCCTCAGAACTCACAGGAAAAGTATGCAGAGCCTCTGAACGGTGCGAAGAAGCGCAGCGTGATCCACAAGAACCACGAGGGCATTGGCCGTTTCTACGGCAAGGGCAAGTGGCGTCAGGAATACAAGAAAGTGAGCGACGAGACCAACGAACTTTACGAGGACAAGGAATACTTCAGTTGGGAGCAGCTGGTGGCAGAAGACCGACGTGACAGTTATGAGTGGAACCACGGGCTGCATCCCAACCAGAAGAAGTTCCCCGGCATGACAAGGTGGGACGTACTCTGTGAGCGCGTCAATCCGGCTCTGCAGCCGCTTGACAAACTGACGCTGGCCCGCTACATCGGTGAGCGTGTGGAAACGAGCATCAGAAGGAACTCGACTGTACGTGTGGCACACGAAGACTGGTGGTTGAGTGAGACGGGCGTGTTGGAGCGTTTAAGCCCCAATGACTACAAGGTTACGGCCTACTATATGCCCGACGAGGAAGGCAAGCCGACGGAGGTATATATCTTCCAGGGCGACAAGTACATCGACCAGGTGGAGAAAGTACAGACCTACAACCGCGTAATGGCAGAGCAGACCGAGGAGGACACCGTGAACTATATCGAGCAGCGCAAGAAGATTGCGAAGTTCAGCAAGTATGTGAAAGACCACGCTATCGGGCAGGTGGGCGTGATGAGGCCGGCAGCTGACGCTGCGGGTATGGTGGCTGAGATTCTGGAGCCCCGGATTAAGGAGGTGCAGCCATCAGCCATCCTATGGCAGCCCGACCCGATAGCCGATATTTAAACAACATTAAAACGCCGTTAGATTATGATTACAACAGCGAACAAGAAGCGGATATTGGATGCTATTGCCGCCAACCGCGCCAATTATCCCAGCGATGCGAAGCACGCTGCAGCGCTGGGCATTTCGGCCAGCGTGTACAACAGTCTGAAAAAGGGCCAGACGGAGAAAGCCCTGAGTGATGCCAACTGGGTGAACGTGGCCCGGAGGCTTGACGTAAATCTTCGCGAGGGCATCGCGTGGAAGGGTGCTAAGACAGCGACCTTCGACTATATCAGCACGCAGTTAGAGGCTTGTCAAGAGCGTAGCCTAAGCGTGATTCTGTGCGACCTGCCTAATATCGGCAAGACCTACACTGCGCGGTGGTACGTTCATGAGCACAGGAATGCCGTGTATATTGACTGCAGCCAGGTGAAGACCAAACGCGCCCTTGTGAAAAAGATCGCCAAGGAATTCGGCGTGGGAGCGACGGGCAAATATCAGGACACCTACGAAGACCTGGTGTATTACCTGCGCTCAATGAAGCGTCCGCTGGTGGTGCTTGACGAGGCGGGGGACTTACAGTATGAGGCCTTTTTGGAGTTGAAAGCCCTATGGAACGCTACTGAAATGTGCTGCGGCTGGTACATGATGGGTGCCGACGGTCTGCGTGCAAAGATAGACAGGATGGTGGAGAACCAGAAGGTTGGGTATGCTGAGATTTTCTCACGCTATGGCGGCAAATACAGCCGCGTAACTCCGGAACACGAGGATGACCGCAAGGCGTTCCTGATGGAGCAGGCGCGTGTGGTGGCTAAAGTGAATGCCCCAGAGGGCAGCGACATCGGCCAGATTGTGCGTAAGAGCGGTGGCGGTTTGAGACGCGTCTATACGGAAATTGAGAAACTAAAGAAAGGAGCGTGATATGTTGACAAAGATAGAAATGCAGTGTATGTATGCCGTCATCGGCATACACAAAGAAATGCGCAAGGCAAACGAACGTGGCATTGACTGGGAGCAGCGTAGGTATGAGATCATTAGTGTCCCGTTAAAATCGGGACGAAGTTAAATTTAATCAAATAGTCCCTCAAAGAGGGGATAATCGAGTTCTTTGACATCGTTGAAATTAGTCTTTTCGAATAGATCTCTCAGTGGACCCTTATCCGTAAGTGAG
>JAZRYH010000021.1:0-16058 GCA_045600685.1 Alloprevotella sp.
TTTTGTTTACTCTTAACCCGCCCCCCCTTGCCCCGCGCCTGCAGCCGCGAGAACGCGCGACAGTAGCCGCGAGAATGCGTGACAGTAGTCGCGAGAACGCGCGACTGCAGTCGCGAGACAATACGGCGGGGAGAAAGCACGTGCAAAAGTAACAAGAAATTATCGGAAAAACAAATTCGGGAGAATAAAAAAATCTCTTTTTTTCGTAAAAGCGGGTGTAGCCGATTCCTTGCGTGGGATAGTGGAAAACGAAGTATTCAGGCGTCACGCAAAAGGCAAAAAAAAACGCCCGCTTCCGGATTGAAGCGGGCGTAAATCTTTATAGGAGGTGTTCAAAGACTACTTCTTCAGGGCTTTGTTTACCTTCACGACGTACTTGCTCAGGGCTTTCTGATAGGCTTTCACGGCCTTGGCGTCGCCATCCTTCTGAGCCTTGTAAAGTTCCCAGAGGTTGCAAGCCTTAGCGCATTCCTTCTGAGCAGAAGTGCTGGCAGCGGCGGCAGCCTCCTGGGCAGCTTCCTCTTCAGGAGTGGCATAGGCGTGCTGGAAGCCCTTCTGGTCGTTCCAGTGGCCGCGGGTGAAGTCGGGGAATGCTACGCTGGCGCAGTTGTGGTCCATGGAGAGGGAACCAAGTTCGGCGAGGCAGCACCATTCGGCGAGGTCATATACGTCCATGTCGAGGGGCAGACCATTCTGCAGGCAGTAAACAAGGCGGCTGTCCATGATGAAGTCCATACCGCCGTGGCCCATTTCGCGACCGAGCTCGCCATATTTGGTGAGGATGGGGTGATAGTACTTCTTAATGAGGGCCTCGTGTTCGGAACGGGGCAGGAACTCGTGGCCGGAGAGGTTATCAACCTGAGGCTCTACACCGCTCTCGTTGAGCTGGTCGGAGGAGAGGGAGAAATGTTCCTGAGGATACTTGGTGGCATAGCCCTTGTCACCTATGAGTTTGTAGAGACGGTTGTAGGGCTGGGGAGTCATAACGTTGTGTTGGATCTGCACCATCTTGCCATTAGCGGTACGCATAAGGGTGGTGGTGTGGTCGCCGTTGCGGAACTCGTTGCAAGGCTTGCCGGTCTTCTTTTCTACCCATTCCTTGCCGTGGGAGCTCTTGGTGTCCATAGCTACAAGGGTGGTGAAGCGGTCGCCGCGGTGGATGTCAAGACACTGGGCTACAGGACCGAGGCCGTGGGTGGCATAGACGTCGCCACGGTTCTCCTTGTTGTACTTCATACGCCAGTGGAGACCTTCAGCATCGGAACCATCAGGGTTCTGCCAGTAGGCATTCCAGAAGGGATCGAGGTTGTGTATGTAGGCACCTTCGGCAGCGAGGATTTCACCGAACACGCCGTGCTGAGCCATATTGAGGGCGTTCATCTCATAGTAGTCGTAGCAGCAGTTCTCGAGAATCATGCAGTGTTTGCGGGTCTTTTCACTAAGGTTGATGAGTTCCCAAATCTGCTCAAGATTCATGGCGGAGGGCACTTCGATAGCGGTGTGCTTGCCATTCTCCAGAGCGCACTTGGCTACAGGGAAATGGTGGTCCCAGTCGGTGGCTACGTAAACGAGGTCGATGTCATTGCGCTTGCAGAGTTCTTCATAACCCTTCTCGCCGTAGTAGATAGCAGCGGGTGCGAGGCCAGCCTTTTCGAGGTACTTCTGGCAACCTTCGGCGCGCTTCTGCTCATAGTCGCAGAGAGCTACAATTTGCACGCCGGGGATATGGCAGAAACGGTTGACTGCGCCGGGGCCGCGCATACCGAGGCCGACGAAGGCTACTCGTACGGTGGAGAGTTTGTCGGCAGTGAGGCCGAGAACGTGCTCCTGTCCGACAGGACGCTCGGGGGTGTCAACAACGATGGTGCCTTCTTCCCAATGCCATTGGGTTGAGGGACTGAGGCTTTGGGCCATGCTCATGAGAGAGACGGCCACCATAAGCATTAAGAAAGAGAAACGTTTCATTTGTTTTGTGTATTAAGAGAAGTGATTTTGACGAATTGATAAAGAAATTATTTGCTTTTTTCGTGAGGCTTACTTCAAGATGTCCAGGAACTGCTTGGCTGTGGCGTTGCTGGGGTCGAACTTGAGAACCTTGTTGCAAAGTTCGATGCACTTGGCGTCGTTGTTCTTCTTCAGGTTGTAGAAAGCGCAGTATGTGGCAGCCTGTACGATGAAGGTGTCATAGTCTGCGTTATCGCCGAGGAGCTCAAGGGCCTTGCTGTAGTATTCATAGGGCTTATCTTCGCCTTCCTTATTGTCAAGGATCCAGAGTTGTGCACGGTAGTAGGGACCCTGATAGGAGTCGGGCTTCTCGGTGGTGATAAGTTCGCCAATGGGATCACCCTGCTCGGCAAAGGCACGCTTCTCCTCAATTGTGGTAGCATTGTTCTTGGCTGCGATGTAGGTCTGGAGCAGACCGCGATGGTCGGTAAGTTCTGCCTTATCGCCCTTAAGCTCAATGTACTTTTTGTAGTAGGTGAGAGCGTTGTCGGTATCCTTCAGACGACGATAAAGGTTGGCAATCTGCTGATAAGCGGGCACCTGCTTTTCGTCTAATTCAAGACCCTTCTTGTAGTACTCGATAGCACCGGCGAGGTCGTCGTTGTTTTCAGCGTACTTGGCAGCATAGGCATAGTCACGGTAGATATAAGTGGAGTCGCCATACATCTTCTCGGTGATATACTTGACGCTATTCTCGGTGTTGCTGAGCTTGAAGGTCTCGATGTCGCTGTAGAAGCGAGCACGCTTGAACACGATATCGTCTTCCTTAAGAGGTTCGCAAACGTCAGCGACCTTGGACAGTGTCTCCCACTGGTTGGTAGCAATGAGCGAGTAGCAATACTGCTCTGCGGAGAGGATGCTGAGCTCGGCTGCGGGAGTGTTGTTGAAATAAACTTCGTACTTGTCGCAAGCCTTCTTGTACTCGTCAAGGCTATACTCAATGTCGCCGTATTCCTTATAAGCATTCCAGTTGTTGCCATCGAGAGCCAGAATCTTGTCAAGGTATTCTTCGGAAACGATAGGGTTCACATATTTATATATACGCGCGCCAAGACGGAGAGCCTCTACGTTATTCTCATCCTGCAGAAGGATTTCGTCAACCTTAGCACCTGCAGTGCCGTAGTCCTTACGCATAAGGGCAACAGCGGCGTTCAGTTTCAGAGTAGGAACGTCGGTACCATTAAGTTTATAGGCCTGCTGGGCCAATTGCTTGGCGCAAGGATAAATTTTCTGATCAACGAAGAACTTGCCGGCAGCCACGCACTGGGCATTGCTTTTAGCAGCCTTCTTGATGAGTTTGGAGAACACTTTGTTGGCGGCGTCGGGGTCGGAGAGATTCATCTCAATGGTCTGCTGGGCGAGGGCCTCGATTTCGGGGGTCATAGCCTCAGCCTCGCTGAGATCAACTTGCACGTCCTGTGCCTTAAGAGTGGTGCCTACGGTAGCGAAGGCGGCCACAAAAAGATAAGTGAAGAATTTTTTCATAATGTGTTTATGAGTTTTGAGTTAGAATATATACTTAACAGGATTCCTTTTAATCCGAAATCGCGTGCAAAGATACTAAAAAAGAATGAGACTATCAACTCTTTCTTTTCAAAAACGGCATTTTATAGTCAATTCTTTAATTATGCTCACATACTTTAAGATTTATTAGGTCTTATTCTGCTATTTGAGGACGCTTAGCCGGGCTGGCAGCCTGCACTTCTGCACTATCGACATCTTCCGTCGTTAGGGAGTCGGGCACAAGGCTTTCTATTTGAGGTTCTGTTTTCTGTCGAAGTCGCAGAATATGGATATTGTTTAACATAAGGAGCTTCACTTTTTCGCTCCATAACGTATTCTGAAGGAAAGTGACGCTTATGCTCTTCAGGAGGCGCCCTGAATTATGCTGGAGCGTCTCCTGCTGGTACCCTACTCCGCCAATGAACATTGACTGTGTCGCCACGCTATCGGCATACTCCATTTTCACAAAGGCTTCAAGATTACGCTCACCTTCGGAATAGATATTGCTCGCTTGGAAAATAAGTTCAAGATTGTCGCCGGGCTTCACAATCGTGTCTATTTCAAATTTCACAGTAGCCCTATTGCGACCTTTATTTACCAAGAGTACTCGCGGGATGTTTGGCCAGATATTTAGAGTATCGCTTGAGCTAAACGACTCCATCATCATTCCGCCAGCTCCTCCGCCGTCGTCGAATCGGCTTGACAGCTTTTCATACACCTTATAGAACTCTTCAGGACGCGAAGTGTAATAGTGCAAATTGTCATCCAAGTCTTCTTGCGTCAGGCCATGCTTCCGCAATACGGCATCACACAGCAATTTCTCATAGTAAGCCGTAGAGTCACCATATTCTGAAGCGACAGCCTGTGCACAGTGGAGATCGTACATCAATTCGGCCATATCCTTCTGACTAAGGTGAGACGTGCCCTCTTCACACGAGGAGAGAGTGAAACACACAGCCAGAATGAAACCAAGCACACAGGTTATATAAGCCGAAAATCTTTGCATTATTTTGTGTTACGTGTCATAAACTTCCCGTAGAACAGCAGCAAGGCGATGGCAGCGCATGATATGCTGGCGTCTGCAACATTAAATACGGCTCCGAAGAAGGTTCGTCCATGCAGCAAAGGCACCCAGTCAGGCCATGTAAAGAGCGGGAAATAGAACATGTCAGTGACGCGGCCGTTGAGCCATTCACCGGTACCGTAGCCTAAGACATTGTCAATGATATTGCCGATGGCACCGGCGATTATCAGGGTTACGCACACAACAAAGCCCATGGGGTAGCGCCGACGGATGCAGCGCGTCAAATACCACCCGAAGCCCAATATCGCGCAAATGCGCAGCAAAGCCAGCAGCCACGTTCCGAAGAAGGACATGCCGAATGCCATGCCTTGGTTCTCAGTGTAGCATAAGTAGAACCACGACGTAACTTCCGTGTGCTCGCCAAGCATCATTGTGTTCATCACAGCATGTTTGACGCATTGGTCAACTACGACTATTCCAATGATAAGGGCGATGGAAATGATTGTGCGTTGCTTCATGCCTTTTCTATTTGTGGCGTTTCAATGCCATCTGCATACTCCATGCTCACGGCCAGCACCTGCGTGGTGATGTATTCACGAAAGGCTTCGGCGGCTTCGCGGGCCTCGGCGGGCAAGGTAATCTTGATGCGGTCGGTGATTTCAAAGCCGCTACTCTTGCGGAGGGTCTGGATGGCGCGCACCAGGTCGCGGGCATCACCTTCCTGCTTCAGCTCGGGAGTAATGGTAATGTCGAGGGCCACGGTCAGCGTGCCTTCGCTGGCTACGCTCCAGCCGGGCATATCCTCGGCGAGGATGTCCACGTCTTCACGCGTCAGTTCGTAGGCCGTGCCTTCCACTTCTATGGGCAGCACGCCGGCCTCGAGTTGGGCTATCTGTTCCTGCGTGAGTCCCTCCACCACGGCGGCGGCGGCCTTCATTTGCTTGCCGAACTTCTTGCCCATCACGCGGAAGTTGGGTTTCACCTTCTTCTCTATCATCTGGCCTTCCACGAAGGTGATGCCCTTAAGGTTGACTTCTTCCAGGATGATGCGCTGGAGGTATTCTATGCCCTCCTTCACGGTGGCATCGGTCACGGGGATAGCAATCTGCTGCAAGGGCTGGCGTACGCCTATCTTCTCTTTCTTACGCAGCGAGAGGGCCATGGAGCATACCTTCTGCACACGCTCCATCCTTTCGTTGAGCACGCTGTCGATGAGGCTTGCGTCGGCCACGGGGAACTTGTCCAGATGCACGCTGTCGGCTTGTCCGCCAAGGTCTTTGTAGAGACGGTCGGCAAAGAACGGAGCGATGGGAGCCATCAACTGGCTGATGGTCAGCAAGCACTCGTGCAGCGTCTGGTAGCAGGCGAGTTTGTCCTTGCTGAGGCCTTCGCCCCACAGGCGCTTCTTGGCCAGACGCACGTACCAGTTGCTAAGGTTGTCGATGACGAAGGTCTGGATGGCACGGCCGGCGCGGGTCGGCTCATAATCCTCGTAGGCGCTTTTCACTTCTTGCGTCAGGGCGCCGAGGGCGCTGATAATCCAGCGGTCAAGCACATCGCGCTCCTCCACAGGGACTTTCTCCTCCGTGCCTTCCCAGCCGTCCACGTTGGCGTACATCGCCAGCAGGCCGTAGGTCTGGTGCAGTTTGCCGAAGAACGAGCCGCTCACATCCTTCACACCGTCGGGGTCGAACGAGAGGTTGTCCCACGGGGCGGAGTTGGTTATCATATACCAGCGCAGGGGGTCACTGCCGTATTGCTCGATGGCACCGAAGGGGTCCACGGCGTTGCCGAGGCGCTTGCTCATCTTCTGGCCATTCTTGTCCAGCACGAGGCCGTTACTGATGACGGCCTTGAAGGCTACGCTATCAAACACCATAGTGGCGATAGCGTGCAGCGTAAAGAACCATCCGCGTGTCTGGTCCACGCCTTCGGCGATGAAGTCAGCGGGATAGACGGTGCGGCTGTCCAGCAGCTCCTTGTTCTCAAAGGGATAGTGTATCTGGGCGTAGGGCATAGAGCCGCTGTCGAACCACACGTCGATAAGGTCGAGTTCGCGGCGCAGTGGCTGCCCGCTCTCGCCCACCAGCACGATATCGTCCACATAGGGACGGTGCAGGTCTATCTTGTGGTAGTTCTCTTCCGAGTAGTCGCCGGGCACGAAGCCTTTATCCTTGAAGGGATTGCTCTTCATCACGCCGGCCTTCACGGCTTTCTCTATCTCGTCCCAGAGTTCCTGGATGCTGCCGATGCAGATTTCCTCTTTCGTGTCGCGGTTGCGCCAGATGGGCAGCGGCGTGCCCCAGTAGCGGGAGCGGGAGAGGTTCCAGTCGTTCAGGTTCTCCAGCCACTTGCCGAAGCGCCCCGTACCGGTGCTCTCGGGCTTCCAGAGAATGGTGTCGTTCAGTTCCATCATACGCTCCTTGGCAGCAGTGCTGCGGATGAACCAGGAGTCCAGCGGGTAATAGAGCACGGGCTTGTCGGTACGCCAGCAGTGCGGGTAGTTGTGCACGTGCTTCTCTATCTTGAAGGCACTACCCTCCTCCTTCATTTCGAGGCAGAGCACCACGTTAAGGTCCATTTCTTTCTGTGTGGCCTTCTCGTCGTATTTGCCGCCCTGGTTGAAGCGCGGGTCGTAGGCGTTCTTCACGAACTGCCCGGCATGCTTCCAATAGGCCTCGTTCACGCAGAGGTTACGGAAGTCGGCGTCCATATCGTCCTCCACGAAGTACTTACCCGTGAAGTCCACCATCGGTCTCGTGTCGCCGGCCTTATCAATAATGAAGAGCGAAGGAACTCCGGCATCCTTGGCCACCTTGGCGTCGTCGGCACCGAAGGTGGGGGCGATATGTACGATGCCCGTGCCGTCCTCGGTCGTTACGTAGTCGCCGGGTATGATGCGGAAAGCTTCGCTACTCTTGTCCACGGCCTTGCCGCCTTCTACGGCGCAGGGCTTCACCCATGGCATCAACTGTTCATAGTGTAAGCCCACGAGGTCTGCACCCTTGCCGCGCCAGAGACAAGCCCCCTCCCCGCTCCCCCTTTGGAGGAGAGCCTCATCTTGGGACGGCTCGGTTGTCAGTTTCGGGAAGTAAACACCCAGCCTGCTCTCGGCAAGGATATAGATAGCTTCCTCGCCCGTGTAGGGGTTGTTGCCCTTCACTGCCACATAGTCTATCTTCGGGCCAACACAGAGTGCCGTATTGCTGGGCAGTGTCCACGGCGTAGTGGTCCAGGCCAACACATACACGGGAAGACCGAGCATATAAAGGGCGTCCAGTCCCCGCCCTTCAGGGAGGAGTTCGGGAAGTGTCTTGAATTGCGCCGTCACTGTCGTATCCTTTACGTCACGATAGCAACCGGGCTGGTTCAGTTCGTGGCTCGACAGGCCAGTACCGGCAGCAGGGCTGTACGGCTGTATGGTGTAGCCCTTATACAGCAGGCCCTTCTTGTAGAGTTGCTGCAGCAGCCACCACAGGCTCTCAATATAGGAGTTCTCATACGTCACGTACGGATGCTCCATATCCACCCAGTAGCCCATCTTGTGGCTCAAGTCGGTCCATTCCTGCGTGTACATCATCACGTTCTGGCGGCACTTCAGATTGTAGTCGTCCACGCTCACCTTCCTGCCGATGTCTTCCTTCGTGATGCCGAGTTCTTTCTCCACGCCGAGTTCCACGGGCAGTCCGTGGGTGTCCCAGCCGGCCTTACGCTTCACTTGATAGCCCTGCATCGTCTTGTAGCGGCAGAACACGTCCTTGATGGTGCGCGCCATCACGTGGTGAATGCCGGGATGGCCGTTTGCCGAGGGAGGACCCTCGAAGAATACGAACGAGGGGCAGCCCTCGCGCTCGCTTATGCTGCGATGGAAGAGGTCGAGGCTGTCCCACCCCGTCAGTACCTCCTTGTTAACTTCGGAAAGGTTGAGCGACTGGCGCTCGGTGAATTTCTTTGACATGTCTATAAGTTATATTACACGATTTCTTGGCAAAAATACAAAAAAAATCCCACACGCGCCCGTATATATTATAAAATGTGTGTATCTTTGCACCAAAATTACCGCATTATGCAAACTCAATTAGAAAAAATCTACTCTTACTTCCCCACCCTCACGCCCCAGCAGCGTGACCAGTTGGCCGCCCTCCAACCGCTCTACGAAGACTGGAACGCCAAGATTAATGTCATCTCCCGCAAGGACATCGACAATCTCTACGAGCACCACGTGCTCCACTCCCTTGCCATCGCCAAACTCATAAACTTCCGTCCCGACACGCGCGTCCTTGATCTCGGCACGGGCGGTGGCTTCCCCGGCATACCCCTCGCCATCCTCTTCCCCGAAGTCCGCTTCCGCCTCATCGACAGCATAGGAAAAAAGGTGCGCGTAGCCCAAGCCGTGGCCGAGACAATAGGACTGAAAAACGTGGAGTGCGTCCACCGCAACGTCATAGAAGAAAAAGACCGTTTCCACTTCGTCGTAAGCCGTGCCGTAATGGATTTGAGCGAACTTGCACGCCTTGTTCATAAGAATATTGATATAAAGCATCAATTCAACGCTTTACCAAATGGTATTATAACCCTAAAGGGTGGCAATCTCGCAGAAGAAATCCGTCCTTTCGGCGCCCGCGCCGTCATTACCCCCTTGTCTCAGTATTTCGAAGAGGAATACTTTGAGACGAAAAGCATAGTATTCGTTGCCCATTAAATCTGTCAAGATTTTTTTGATTTTTACCCCTCAAAAACGGGCCGTATTTTCAAAAATTTTTTTTGCGTTTACTTCTGTGCGATTCTGGGAGAAGTTGGCATATTACTGATTCTCCGATACTTAACACAAGGCTTTATAAAAACGTCTCCCTAAAAGGCCTTCTACACCCCCATATATCCGTCTTTCCAATCGCAATTTCTGTCCCAATTTGCAACCCTCCCGCCCAGGGGAGCGTGGAGGGGGTCTGTCCTAAAGCCCTTTTAATTGAAACTAAAGCCCTTTTAGTTGAAATTTTCTCCCTTTTAGTTGAAATTTTCTCCCTTTTAGTTGAAACTATCGCCCTTTTAATTTTTCCGATGTCCCTTTTAGTTTTTTCTAAAATAGGGTATCGGGAAAAACGAGTGGTATTTTGAAAAAAATCGGATGGATTTTCGAAAAAAATTGTACTGATTACAAATTTTTGAAAACGGGCGTTTTTCGTCTTAATGCGGGTTTAGACGGTCGCGAGCCTCGAAAACGGTCCAAAATCTATACAAAAATTTGTCAAGATTTTCTACACCTTTGCAGAGAGAGTTTTTTTGGCGAAAGGCACATTTAATAATGAGATGGAGAACAGAACGATAGTATGTAACAAAAAGTCTCGATTGCAAAGAAAAATTCATCTTTTATTGAATTTTCAGCATTTCGTACTATATTTTACAAAAAAAGTACCTTCTAATTTGGTAGATGCTGATAAATTTTGTATTTTTGCAGCGTATATTGGGTGAATTGTGCACTGTAGGCAAGGAGCCGCTCGCAAACATACAGGCGACTACGCATAGTTTATCAAATATCTTTCACCGAAAAACTGTTCACTTATTATATAAATGCGACAACTAAAAATTAACAAAAGTATTACCAATCGCGCCAGTGCCGCTCTTGACAAGTATCTGGTGGAGATTGGTCGTGAAGAACTTATCAGCACGGACGAAGAGGTGGAACTGGCCCAGCGCATCCACCACGGCGACCAGCGAGCCCTTGAGAAACTCACGCGAGCCAACTTGCGCTTCGTGGTGAGTGTGGCCAAGCAGTACCAAAACCAAGGGCTGGCGCTCAACGACCTCATTGATGAGGGCAACCTCGGCTTGATTAAGGCCGCACAGAAGTTTGACGAGACGCGCGGCTTCAAGTTTATCTCGTATGCCGTGTGGTGGATTCGCCAAAGCATTCTGCAGGCCATCAGCGAGCAGAGCCGCATCGTCAGAATGCCGCTCAATCAGGTGGGATTCCAAAGCAAGTTGACGAAGGCCATCGTAAACTTTGAGCAGGAGCACGAGCGCCGTCCGTCCATGCAGGAACTGGCCGACTTGCTGGAAACCGACGTGGAGAAAGTGCGCGATGCACTTGGCACCAACGGCAAAAAGGTAAGCGTTGACGCCCCCTTCCAGGAGGACGACAGCAATGCGCTCATCGACATTATGACGGATGCCGACGCGAAGGGCACCGACGACAAGATGGAGAAGGAATCGCTCTCCACCGACCTGGACTCGGCCCTGAGCATGCTCTCTGAGCGCGAACGCGTGGTACTGAAGATGCTCTTCGGCATCGGCCGCACGGAAATGACTGCCGAAGAGGTGGCCAACAGCCTGAATCTGACGCGCGAACGTGTACGTCAGATTAAGGAGCGTGCCCTCCGCCGCCTGCGTGAAGACCCCAATATGAAAATGCTTACGAAGTATTTGGGATAAAAACTTTCAACCATTAACGTTTTCCTATGTTTGAAAAGATTAAGGGACTCATCGACGCCCCCTTTACGCCGATGCATGAGGATGGTAGCATCAACCTCGACATTATTCCTGCCTACGCCGCCCTGCTGGCACGCAACGGCCTGAAAGGTGTGTTTATCAACGGTTCCAGCGGCGAGGGCTATATGCTCACCGAAGAGGAACGCCGCCAACTGGCTGAAGCCTGGGTGAGGGCAGCCGCAGAGGTGAAGACCACAAAGGGCGAAGCCTTCAAGGTGATTGTCCACGTGGGAAGCACCTGCGTGAAGCAGTCGTTCCGCTTGGCCCAGCACGCACAGGAAATCGGCGCTTGGGGTATCGGTGCCATGGCTACGCCGTTCCCGAAAATTGGCCGTGTGGAAGAGTTGGTGAAGTACTGCGAGGAGATTGCCTGCGGTGCCCCTGCCCTGCCCTTCTACTTCTACCACATCCCCGCCTTCAACGGTGCCTTCCTTTCTATGCTCGACTTCCTGAAGGCTGCCGAGAATCGCATCCCCAACCTCGCCGGCATCAAATACACCTTTGAGAGCCTGTATGAATATAACCGCTGCCGCAGGTACAAGAACGGCAAGTTCGACATGCTGCACGGCCAGGACGAGACCATCCTCCCCTGCCTCGCCATGGGCGGTGCCCAGGGCGGCATAGGCGGCACGACAAACTACAACGGCCGCTGCCTCACGGGCATCATCGAGGCCTGGGAAGAGGGCGACTTGGAGAAGGCCCGCGAGCTGCAGAACTTCTCGCAGGACGTGATTGACGTGATTTGCCACTTCCGCGGCAACATCGTGGGCGGCAAGCGCATTATGAAACTCATCGGCCTGGATATGGGCCCCAACCGCACGCCTTTCCAAAACGTGACGCCCGAAGAAGAGGCCCGGCTCAAACAGGAACTGGAAGACATTAACTTCTTTGAGAGGTGCAACAAGTAAAAACAACTCTTCTTTTATGAAACGCTTATTCTCCCTCATCCTTCTCACATCGCTCTGCGCCGCCCTCTGTGCGCAGGGCGATGTGGGCTTTAATACGCTGAAGGTTACCGCCCAGAACTCGTGCAACGTAGGATGCAGCACGCAGGGCGTCAGCGCAGCCTTTGCCGGCATCATCGAAGGCCAGGAGGTCATCGCCGGCGGTAGCAACTTCCCCACCACGCCTGTCTTCAAGGGCGGACAGAAAGCCTACTACGACGTCATAATGGCCAACCAAAACGGTTGGTGGAAGTTAGTGGGACGCCTGCCGCAGAAGTTGGCATACGGCGCTTCCGCGCAGGTGCCGGAGGGTCTTGTCTGCCTCGGCGGTCAGGACTCCACGGGGGTGGCCACGCGGAAGGTGTATCTCATCAGCAGCGTGATGATTGCCGACGCCGTGAGCACTGCCACGCAGCCCGGCCTGACAGGTAAGGGAGAGACGGTCGTCACCGAACTGGCCGACCTGCCCGAGCCTATGGCGGAGTTTGCCGCGGCCTATCACGACGGCTATATTTATGTGGCCGGCGGCAAGACTTGCAACTTCTACCGTCTGGCTTACGAGAAAGGCAAGCCTGGCAAGTGGGAGAGACTGCCCGGCGTGCCCGGCGGCCAGCGCGTGCAGCCCTGTGCCACAGTGCAGAAAGACGCCGTGGGTAACGCCCTTTTCGTCCTCGTCGGCGGCTACGACCCCGAGAGCAAGACGCTGCCCACCCACTCCTTAATATATAATATACACGCAGGGGCGTGGAGCGAATCATCAGAAATGCCTTGCGGCATAGCCGGTGCGCAGGCCACCTCCATTGGCGCATGCAGCATAATAATATTCGGCGGCGTGAATGCCGAAATCTTCACCAAGGCTCTCAACGGCGGCTACGGCGACGACTACCTGCTGCACGAGAAGGAATGGTACAAATTCCGCCAGAACGCCCTCGTCTATAACCTCATCACCAACGCATGGTGTGAGATGAGCGGCGGTGAGGCATTAGCCCGTGCCGGCGGTATGCTCGTGCCCTCGACCTCCGAGGAAAAGAGCAACAGCTGGACAATCGTCGGCGGCGAACTGAAGCCCGGCGTGCGTTCCAGCGCCGTCAACGAGGTAGCCGTGGACTCCGAGCGCCATTTCGGTTGGCTCAACTGGAGCATGCTGGTGCTCTACCTCATCGGCATGCTGGCGCTGGGCCTCTACTTCATGCGCCGCGAGAAGAACGCCGAAGACTTTTTCAAGGGCGGCGGCCGCATACCATGGTGGGCTGCAGGCATAAGTATTTACGCCACGATGCTCTCCGCCATCACCTATATGACGATACCTGCCAAGGCGTACGGCACCGACTGGACGTACTACCCCATGCAGGTCACCATACTCATCATCGCCCTGCCCGTCATCAAGTACTACCTTCCCTTCTTCCGCAACCTGAAAGTGGCCTCTGCCTACCAGTATCTTGAGGAACGCTTCAACGCTCTCACCCGCCTGATGGCCTCGGCGCTCTTTATTACTTTCATGGTGGCTCGCACGGCGCTTGTGCTCTTCCTGCCTTCGCTTGCGCTCTCCGCCGTCACAGGTATCAACATGGAGATTAGCATCATCTTGATGGGCATCGTCACGATTATCTATTGCACCATGGGCGGCGTGGAGGCCGTTATCTGGGGCGATGTCATCCAGGGCCTGCTCCTCGTGGGCGGCGCCATCTTCAGTTGCCTCTATCTGTGGGGCAACACGGAGGGCGGCTTCTCCGGCGCATGGCAGATAGCCGTTGACAACGACAAGATGAGGCTCTTCGACTGGTCGTTTGACTGGCGCAGCGCCACCTTCTGGGTTGTCATTCTCGGAGGCTTGGCCAACAACCTCGTCAGCTACACCTCCGACCAGACCGTCATCCAGCGCTATATGACCACCAAGGACCAGCGCTCCGCAGGCCGCGGCATCATGCTCAACGGCCTCATGTCCGTATTCATCAGCATCGCCTTCTTCGTCATCGGCACGGGCCTCTACACCTTCTACAAGACCCACCCCGCCTCAATGGACATCACCATGGCCAAGACCGACGCCATCTTCCCCTTCTTCATGATGAGCCAGATGCCGGCAGGCGTGGCAGGCCTCCTCATCGCCGCCATCTTTGCAGCCACGATGAGCACCATCGCCAGCAACATCAACTCCGTGGCCACCGCCTTCAGCGTGGACTTCTATCAGCGCTGGCGCCCCAACGTTGACAGTCAGCGCCTCCTGCGGGTGGCCCGTTGGGCTTGCGTGGGCTGCGGCATTCTCGGCGTGGGTATCGCCCTGCTGATGTGCACGTGGAACATACTCTCGCTCCTCGACTACTTCAACACCATCCTCGGCCTCCTCACCTCCGGCCTCTGCGGCCTCTTCGTGATGGGACGCTTCTTCCCACGCATCGGTGGCAAGGCGGCGCTTGCAGGCTTCGTAGTGGGCACGGCCGTCGTATTCATGACAAGCGCCTGGACCGACGTCAGCTTCCTCCTCTACAGCGTCATAGGCATCACCGTCAGCGTCCTTACGGCCTTTTTGCTGTCTTTGTTCAGCCCGCACAGAGTTGAAAAGTAAAAGAAAGAAATCAACAAGTAAGAAATAAAAAAGATAAAAGTCGTGAAATTAGGTTTCGACAACGAGAAATACCTTCAGATTCAGTCCCAGCATATCAAGGAGCGCATCGCCCGCTTCGGCGACAAGCTCTACCTCGAGTTCGGCGGCAAACTCTTCGACGACCACCACGCCGCCCGCGTACTCCCCGGCTTCCAGCCCGACAGCAAACTCCGCATGCTCATGCAACTCAAGGACGAGGCCGAAGTCGTTTTCGTCATCTCCGCTGCCGACATCGAGAAAAACAAAGTGCGCGCCGACCTCGGCATCACCTACGACAAGGACGTCCTGCGCCTTCGTGATGAGTTCACGCATCGCGGCCTCTACGTCAGTTCCGTAGTCATCACCCACTACAACGGCCAGTCCTCAGCCGCCGCCTTCCGCAAGCGTCTGGAGCGCCTCGGCGTCAAAGTCTATTACCACTATCTCATTGAAGGCTATCCCACCAACGTAGAACTCATCGCCTCCGACGAAGGCTTCGGCAAGAACGAGTTCGTGGAGACCACCCGCCCCCTCGTCGTCATCACAGCCCCCGGCCCCGGCAGCGGCAAAATGGCCGTATGCCTCTCCCAGCTCTACAACGAGCAGAAGCGCGGCGTAAAGGCCGGCTACGCCAAGTTTGAGACCTTCCCCATCTGGAATCTGCCGCTCGATCATGCGGTCAACTATGCGTATGAAGCCGCGACTGCGGATCTCAACGACGAGAACCGCATAGATCCGTATCATCTGAAGGCCTACGGTAAAGAAGTCGTAAGCTATAACCGTGATATCGAGGTCTTCCCTGTACTGCGCGCCACTTTTGAGCTCATCTGGGGCAAGTGCCCCTATAACTCTCCCACCGATATGGGCGTGAATATGGTGGGCTTCTGCCTTACCGATAATGACGTGTGCAGCGAAGCCTCACGGCGTGAGATACTAAGGCGCTGGTTCGTTGCCCGAACCGAGTACAAAAAGGGCAATATTGAGAAGAGTGTCATCGAAAAAGCGGAAGCCGTCATGGAAAAAGCGGGCGTCAGCATAGCGGACAATCCCGCTATAGCCGCCGCGCGCATCAAGGAGAACAACACAGGCGCGCCCGCAGCCGCAATGGAGCTGCCGGATGGCCGCGTTATCAGCGGTAAGACAAGCGCCCTCATGGGCTCCGCCGCGGCGCTGATACTCAACGCACTCAAGGTCATAGGCGGCATTCCCAAGGATGTCAAGCTGATCTCTCCGGAGGTGCTTGAGCCTATTACAAACTTAAAGACTCAGGCGCTGGGACATCACAACCCGAGGCTGCACACAGATGAGGTACTCATCGCGCTGTGCATGAGCGCCGTCACAAATCCCGACGCCAAGCTGGCGCTCGATCAGCTTACCAAGCTCAGGCGCTGCGGCGCGTTCTTTACCGTTATCCCCTCTCAGGTCGATGAAAAGACATATAAGCAGCTCGGCATTACCACAAGCTGCGAGCCCGTATACGAAGTATCCAAGCTCTACCACAAGTAAAGGTGACAGC
>JAZRYH010000022.1:0-50746 GCA_045600685.1 Alloprevotella sp.
TTAGGCCAGATGTTTGCCGCTGACTTCTTTCAGATTCCACCTCGCGGTGGACACCCTTGTCTCTCTGGCTATACGATTCCCACTATCAGGGCTCGTTGGGGACTTACACCTGTTAGACAATGCTCATGCCGAGCATACAAAGAGAGGCGCACCCCAGTGAGAGGTGCGCCTCGCTAAAGATTGAAAAGAGACGGTCGGTTATCTTACTACGGCCTTGCCGTTCTGGATGAAGACGCCACGGGTGGCCTTCTTGACACGCTGACCAGCGAGGTTGAAGACGGGAGTCTGCTGTCCGTTGTCCGTTGTCTGTAGTCCTTCTATGCCTTCGGGATAGGTGACGTTGATGTAGCCGGGCTTGGTGAGGGTGGCGGTGCCCCACATATTGGTGAGGGTCATCGTCACGTCCTGAGGACCGGCGGGGGTGTGGGCGTCGCGAGAGAGTGTACCGCCGGCGGTGGTGACATCACCTGTGAGACCGGGGCCGAAGAGGCTGGCGGTGGTGGTAACGTCGAGGGTGCCGGGGAGCGAGGGATTGCCGAGCACGTTGATGTTGGGCTCAAGGAATTCCTCGGAGGTGCCGGTGGTGGCTTCACCTGCGCCGCCGACGAGGGCTACATAGGCACCAGTGAGGTTGTTGCCGCCTGCGCCCTTATTGGCGAAGGTGTAGTCGGGGTTGTACTCCTCGAAGGTGTAGTAGGCCTTGAGTTCGGAGGGAACGGTCTTGCCTTCGTAGCCAAGCATGGCGGTCTTCACCTCGTCCTCGGAGAGGGCCTTGTGCCATACCTGCACGTCGTCGATGACGCCGCTGATACCGGCATGATAAACGTTGGAGCCGCCTACGTAGATGGGGCACTCGTCGTATTCTACGAAGCCCATCTCGGTGGTGACGGCACGCTTGCCGTTGAAGTAGATGCTCTGCTGCTTGGTGCCAGCGTCGTAGGTAATCATGACGTGGCTCCACACGCCGGGCTCGAGGGCATAGGTCTCGCCACAGGGGAGATGGCGGTCGGTGGTGCAGAAGTAGTAGGGCGTTTCATGTACGTTGTTGTTGCTGGTGCCGGCGATGGCCTGGTTCTTGCCTTCGGCGCTCTTGTACATGGTGTAGGAGATGACGTTGTCGTCGAGGGCTACCTGTGAGCCGTTCATCTGCTGGGGCCATACGATTACCCAGAAGGCACCCCAGTTGTTGTGGGGCCATGAGCGCTCGGTGTTGCGCTTGTTGAGGAGGTTGGTACCGTACTTGGAGTGAGCGAATACGCTGGGCTTAATCCAGAGACCTACGGAGTAAGTCTTCTGGGAAGCGGGGAGAGCCTCTTTGGGGATGCGGAACTGATAGGCGTCCTCCATGTTGAGGCCGTGGCTTACGCGGCCTTCGCCGAGGCGGGCTACGTCGAACTTGACGGCGGTGGAGGGAGCGTCGAGGGTGAGGGTGGTCTTCTCGGCGGTGAAGTCGTTGATGACGGGCAGTGCGCCGGTGGCGTCGGTGCTGATCTGCACGAAGCCGCGATAGGTGGTCTTGCCGGCAGCGTCGGTGAGGAGCACGTCGTAGGTGCCGAGTTCCTTGATGCTTGTGGTTATCTTGGTGCCGCCGTTCTGGGGCGTTACCATATCATTGCCAGAGGCGGGGTCAACGATCTGCCACTTGGTAGCAGCGGCGTGGAGGGGGTCTTTATAGGAGATGGTGAAGGTCTCGCCGCTCTTGATGACGGTGCGGTCGAGGATGATGCCGTCAATGGTGGTGGCTTCCTTCTCAAGCCATTCGCTCCAGGTGATGGGGCTCATGGTCTTGCCGTCGGGAGCTACGGCACGCACGCCGAAGCGATACTTGGAGATTTCGGGAGTGGCGTAGGCGCCTACTACGTAGTGGGCCCAAGAGGTGGTGACGCCGTCGAGGACGGGCTCACAGCCTTCGGCCTGGGAGAATACCTCGAAGTACCAGGTGTCAACGTCATCGTTGTAGGTGGGGATGGAGGCGTCGGCCTTGCTGGCTGCGCTCTTGCCGCAATCCCAGATGAGTTTGTAGTTCACGCCATTGAAGTTGCGCTCGAGGAACTCGCTGCGGGTGATGGTGGGCTGTACGGGGGCGAAGCTCTTGTTGGGCACGATGCCGAACTCGCCAACGAGCATCTCGTAGTCTTCGGGGGTCTCGTCGAAGGAGAGGCCGATGAGGGCCACGTTGCCGGTCATACCGATGGTGCCGGCGGTGGTGGCGTATTCCTTCCATGCGTCCTTATCGCCGGCGGGGATGTCGGCGTAGTGGAGGGTCTGCTCGCTGCCTACGAAGCTCCAGAAGAGTTTGGCGTGGCTTTCCTTGCCGTGCTTGAGTTTATAGACGAGGTTGACGGCGTCGGAAGCGCTGACCTGGAAGTTGGTCTTGAAGAGGCGCACGGTGCTCTGGGTGGTGGCGCCCTTAATGGTCATGCAGGAGCCGGCATACCAGGAGTCATCGAAGGTGAAGCCGCAGTCAACGAGGCCGTTGGGCTTGTCGCCAGCCTCTTCGGCGAGCATAATATGGAAGCTGTTACCGTCGTCCTTGGTGCTCCAGTTGTCGATGGTGAGCTGGTTGGAGCCGCCGAGGTTGAAGTTCATAGCGGCGGAGAAGCGGAGGCGTACGGTGCCGCCCGCGGCTCCGACGAACTCAACGGCGTCGGTGGGCTGAGTGGAGAGTGTGCCCTGCTGGGTGGCGGTGACATACTTCTGCGTAGCCACGTTGAAGAGATACATCTTGCCGTCCTTCTCCACGAACTGGAAGTGCTGATAGGGGTTGCCGCCGTCAACGCTGGCGCCAACTTCACCGGTGCCCCAGATGCGGTTGTCGGTCTCGCTCTTCACGCAGAGGCCGCCACGGGCGGTGGTGTAGATATAATACTTCTGACCCTGTACGACGTCGGCAGCAGAGAGCACGGGCTCGGTGGCACGGGGCTCATCGGTGGTCTCTTCTTCCTGCTTGGCCTTCTCGCCGGTAATCCACCAGCGCCAGGTGGGCAGGTAGTCCTGCGAGGAGAGGCTGTACCACTTGCCTTTGAAGGTCTCTTCGCCTTCGCTGCGGAACACCTTACCGTTGCCGAGGGAGAAGCGGGTGATGAAGGGAAGTTCCTGCAGGGTACTGCGGGCGGGAACGAGGGAGCACACGCCGTGGAAGCGCTTCATGGCAGCGTAGGAAGACTGCGAAACGCCGTTGTTGCCGGTGATGGCGGGCGTGTTGGAGGGGTTGCGGTTACCGCCGCTGAACACCTGCTCCTGTTTCTGGATGTAGCACTTCTGCACGCTCTCGTCGGAGGAACCCATCTCGGTGGAGTTCTGATAGATCATGTCGGTGGTGTGGTTACCCCAGAAGATGCAGCTCATCTTGCTGTTCTTCAGCGTCTGCCAGTTGCCGCGGGCCAGCCAGTTGCCCTGGATGTCGTAGCCGCCGTAGAGGTTGTTGGTAGAACCGGCGCGGAGGCGCTCGGCGGTGGAGGTGGAGGTGGGCACGGACATGTGCCAGTCATAGTTGAGGAAGTAAACGTCGGCCACGTCCTTGCCGTTCTTGATGAACCAGTTGCTCTTGCTCGTGGTGAGGGAAGAACCGAGGTCCAGACCGCCGGAGTTGTTGTTGGCGCCGTACCAATACACGTGGAACTGTGTGCCCAGTTCTGCGGCCTTCTCGTGGCAGGCAGCGAGGAAGTCCTGGAAGGTGCTGGCGTTGCTGATGGTGCCTTCGGGGTTGAAGGTCACGCCGTCGATGCCGTAGTAGCGCAGGAACTTCATGAACTTGTCGAGGTACTTGAAGGAGCCGTCGCTGTTCTTCGTGATGAGCATGTTGATAATCTTCTGCGGGCCGCTGCTCTGCGCTCCGGCGGTGGCGTCGATAAACATCACGCCGCCGCTATTGGCCACGCCGTTCTTGTGGCACACGTCGCTGTAGGAGCCCACGGTGCGAATCCAGTTCTGCGACCAGCCGCCCTGGCTGTCAACATACGACCACATACCGAAGTTGTCGCCGTCCATGACGTAGCGGGGCAGCGTCTGCCAGTACGTATCGCTGATACCCATCGGCACGCACATGGAGAACTTGCGCTGGTTGTTGTTCGCGTCGTCGGGGATGACCTGCGTGGCGCGGTTGATGAAGCGCTCCTTAATCTTCACGCGGGAGATGAAGAAGTTCTCATCTTCCGACAACTCCTTGCCGGGTTCCCACGTGGGGAAGTAGTCGGCAAACGACTTGTCACCCGTGATGTAGGTGACGTACTTCGGGTGTGTAGGCACATACTGCGCCTTCACAGTGCTGGCTCCGAGGAAGCACAACATCAGGAAGCAAAAGGCAAAAATAGTCTTTTTCATTAAAAAAGTTGTTTAGTTGATAAGTTATTTAGTAAATGTGAGAATCAGCAAATTTATTAAGCGAAATTTTCTCGGGGACAAAATTAAGTATTTTTCCTCACACCTCCAAATATTGAAGGAGAAAAAGCATCTTTCGCCCCTCACTTTTCATTTTTCACTCTTCACTCTCCACTCTTTATCGCCACACATTATATATTATTATCAAATGGAAAATGTATTGATGAAAGGCTACGCCTCTGTGCCCCCTTCCAGGGGCTTTCATCACTACAGAAAATATCGGCCCAATGCCTTAAAATTGCCCAATACGGACATAAAATATAATCATAGCCGTTCACCTACCCGCTTATTCGTCCAATCGCTCATTACTGTACAGGGTTCAAGCCTAATCGCTCATTTTTATTTTACGGCGATATTAAGCCGATTTTGCCCATTGGGGGCTTATTTTCCTGTATTGATGAAAAATACCTTCGTAGAAGGTGATGACTGTCTCCTTTCCCGGCGTTGGATGCTTGCATACAAAGCCGGGAGAGGGGGTAGTCATCAACAGGCGCAGCCGATATTCATCAATACATTTTCATTAAATCTCCCCTAACCCATTACCCCTGACTCATTACCCCTGACCCATTACCACAGCCCCCCTTTGCCCCCTCTTCTTCTTTTCTTGTTCTTACTCGGCATTTAGTTGTCTTGTGACAGCAGTCACGAGAATGCGTGACAGCAGTCACGAGAACGCGTGACAGCAGTCACGAGACAACGGGAAGCCGACAAGAAACGTCAAAGCCCCGTAAACACTGGGCCGTAGGCCTTGTCAAAACCAACAAGTGTCTTATGCCCATTTCCCACTTAAAGGGGACGGCCCAATGAAAGGAACATATCTACTTCGTAAGAGCCTCAAAGACGCCGCAATCTAACCCTTTTGAACTATTTATATAGCAATCGGTGAGAAAAGTCCAGACCTTCGTCCACTTTTTCATAGAAAAAGGATGAGGAAGTCAATAAAAAGTCGTACCTTTGCAACAAAGTTGTCAACTTTATCCTTGAAGGATATGAAGAAATATATTATACCTCAAGCCGAACTAGCCGCAATGACTTCCGAACGCGCATTTCTGGGCGGCGCCAGCGAGATACCGTTTGGCGGCGAGACGGGCCATTTTGACTCCCGTGCCCAGGGCGACTGGGCTGACGAATGGTGCGAGGACGCAGACGAATAGTCAGCGACCTTTCATACATACTATAACATCCCCGCCGAGGCTCGTCACGGCGGGGATGCTTCGTATGTTTCGGCGGCATTAAAGGTGTAGGAGAAAATTAGCAAATTAGCAAATTCGAAAATGCCTTGCGGACGGACTGCATCATTTGCTAATTCTCACATTTGCTAATTTCCGAATTTTCCAATTTAACTTTATTTATATAAGTATATGCGCGCGTATGACATTTTTTTCGTAACTTTGCAGCCAGAAATCTAAAACTCATATTATGAACCAGAACATTGATATTCGCGAGCTCAACGCGCTTATTGAGCAAAACAGCCAGTTCACGGTGGCCCTGCGAGACGGTATGAGCCGCACCATCGTGGGGCAACGCCATCTGGCAGACGCCCTGCTCATCGGTCTGCTCTCCGACGGGCATATCCTGCTGGAAGGCGTACCCGGTCTGGCCAAGACACTGGCCATCCGCACGCTGGCCGCACTGACCGACGCACAGTTCGGACGCATACAGTTCACCCCTGACCTCCTGCCCGCCGACGTCATCGGCACGATGATATACAGCCAGAAGGACAGCACCTTCAAGGTGCGCCGCGGCCCCGTGTTCGCCAACTTCGTGCTGGCCGATGAAATCAACCGCGCCCCTGCCAAGGTGCAGAGCGCCCTGCTGCAGGCTATGCAGGAGCGACAGGTGACTATCGGCGACGAAACGATGAGCCTGCCCGACCCCTTCCTTGTGATGGCCACGCAGAACCCCATTGAGCAAGAGGGCACGTATCAGTTGCCCGAGGCACAGATGGACCGCTTCATGCTGAAGGTAGTAGTCGGCTACCCCACGCTGGACGAGGAGAAGAGCATCGTGCGCGGTGCGCTGACTGACAAGTTCACGGCACCCGTGACGCCCGTGGTGACGACGCAGACCATCGCCGAGGCACGCAAGGTGGTGAAGCAAATCTACCTGGACGAACGCATTGAGCAGTACGTGGCCGACATCGTATTTGCCACGCGCTATCCCGAGCGCTACAAGATGGAGGGCTTGAAGCCTATGATTCAGTACGGCGGTTCTCCCCGCGCTTCCATCTCCCTGGCCCAGGCTGCCCGCGCTATGGCCTTCATCCAGCGCAGGGGCTACGTGGTGCCCGACGACGTGAAGGCCGTGGCCCACGACGTGCTGCGCCACCGCATCGGCCTGACATACGAGGCAGAAGCCACGGAGCTGACCACCGACGAAATCATCACGAGGATACTGGCGAAGGTGGAAGTGCCATAAAAGAGACCCTCCCCCCAGCCCCTCCCTTAAAGGGCGGGGAGTATATACTCCTACTAATGAGAAACCAAAGTAAACTTCAGACTACAGCCCCACTCGACTCCTCTCCCTCAAGGGAGGGGCTGGGGGTGGGTCTTCAGGTTCGCCGCATAGAAATAAAGACCCGCGCGTTGAGCAACAATGTGTTTGCCGGCGAGTATCATTCGGCCTTCAAGGGACGCGGTATGTCGTTCAGTGAAGTGCGCGAATACCAGCCGGGCGACGACGTGCGCGACATCGACTGGAACGTGACGGCCCGCATGGACCGTACCTACGTGAAGGTGTATGAAGAGGAGCGAGAACTGACCGTGATGCTCGTCATAGACGTGAGCGGTTCGCTGGACTTCGGCACACGGCAGCGCACCCAGCGCGAAATGCTCACCGAGATTGCGGCCACGCTGGCCTTCAGCGCAGCGAAGAATAACGACAAGATTGGCGCCATCTTCGTGAGCGACCGCGTGGAGCAGTACATACCTCCCAAGAAGGGCCGCAGCCACATCCTCCACATCGTGCGCACGCTGCTCACCCTGCAACCGGAAAGCCGCAAGACCGATATGGCCGTGGGGCTGGAGTTCCTTTCCCGCGTCCAGAGGAAACGGTGCATAGCCTTCCTGATGAGCGACTTCCTCGATGAGACAGGCCGTCTGGCCGCCGAGCGCGGTCCCCTACCACTTTGCGCCCGCCGCCACGACGTGGTGGCCCTGCGCGTGTATGACCCCGTGATGGCCGCACTGCCCAACGTAGGGCTCATTGAGATGCGCGACGCCGAAACAGGAAACGACGTGCTCGTGAACACGTCCTCCAGGAAGGTGCGCCAGCAGCACGCCCAGTGGTGGGCAGCAAGGCAGAAAACCCTGGACGACCTATTCCTTCGCAACCGCGTGGACAGCGTGAGCATTGCCACTGACGGGGATTACGTGAAGGCTCTGCAACAACTCTTTAACAACCGACACAAATGATGAGACGCCTCATACTCTCTCTTGCATGCTGCCTACTCGTGGCACTCGGCGTAAAGGCCGACATTGTGGTAGAATCGTCACTTGACTCCACCACGATTCTCATAGGCCAGCAGGTGAGCCTACGCACGAAGGTTACTGCCCCGAAAGGCACGCGCGTCGTATTCCCCGAATACGCCAACGGCTATCTCACCGAAGGCGTGGAAGTGCTGGAGCGCAGCAAGGTGGATACCTCCGTCATAGATAATGGCCAGCGCTGGGTGCTGAACCGCAATTATCTGCTGACCAGTTTCGACAGTGCGCTCTACCGCCTGCCCGCCGTAGAGGTAACTGCGGGAGGAAAGATATTCCGGAGCAACAACGCGCTGGGGCTGAAAGTCAACAGCGTGGAAGTGGACACCCTCCACCCCGACGACTTGCGCGACCCATACGGGCCGGTGGACATTCCTTTCCAATGGAGCGGCAGTTTCATAGCCACCACACTGCTCCTGTGGGTGTTCCTCGCCGCCTTCGTTATAAGCCTTTGCCGACTGATGAAGCGCGAGCCCCTTAAGCGCCGCGTCAGTGTGGCTCCGCCGCCGCCCGCCCACCAGGTGGCCTTGAGCGCCATAGCAAAGTTCAAGGGGCGTACCGCCGACACGGAAGAAGACCTCAAACACTACTACGACGAACTGACGGAAGTGCTGCGTACCTACATCAAGGAGCGCTTCGGGATAGATGCCCTGGAGATGACCACCATGCAACTTGTGGAGGCCATCACGCAGACGGGCGACCAGACAGCCCTCTACGACCTGCGTGAACTCCTTGAAACAGCCGACCTCGTGAAATTCGCCCGTATGGAGACCACGGAGGTGGACAACGACCGCTCGCTCCTCCATGCTATGGAATACGTACAGCAGACCAAGCCCACCGAAGCACCGCCGCAGCGCATCGTCAAGGTGGTGGACGTGGACCTTCGGCGCCGCCGCACACGCATCGCCCTGCGCTGGGTTCTCACCATTCTCACCGGCGTGGCCACCCTTTCAATGGCAATATATATATTATATGTCCTCGTTGACACCTTCCGCTAGCCCATCCAGCCCCCGTCCCTGACGGTTTTCCGTCAGGTCTTCAAAACTCTCCCAACTATGCAATTTGCCAATCCGCAATACTTCTGGCTGCTGCTCGTCCTGCTCCCCATGCTCCTCTGGCATATACTCGGGCGCCGCCACAAAGCCACCCTCACCGTGGCCACCACCGTTCCTCACGAAAAGCGCCGGTCGTGGTTAAGCATTCTTCGCCACGTGCCTTTCGTGCTACGCTGCACGGCCATTGTACTTATCATCATCGTGTTGGCTCGTCCCCAGACCTCTTCGCCCCAAAGCGAAAAGGAAGTACAGGGCATCAACATTATGATGTGTATGGACATCAGCACGAGCATGCTGACGCAAGACCTCGCGCCCAATCGCATCGAGGCCGCCAAACAGGTGGCTATAGAGTTTATCTCCGGCCGCGAAACCGACAATATCGGCCTTACACTCTTCGGCGGTGAAGCCTTCACACAGTGTCCCATGACCACCGACCATGCCGCCCTCCTCTCCATGTTCAAACAGGTGAACTGCGACCTCCAGCAACAGGGCGTCATCACCAACGGCACCGCAGTGGGCATGGGCCTCACTAATGCCGTGAGCCGTCTGGCCCTCACCCAGGCACCTTCAAAAGTGGTCATTCTCCTCACCGACGGTGCCAACAACGCCGGTGACATCTCCCCCCTCATGGCTGCCGAGATAGCCAAGAAGCAAGGCGTGCGCGTCTATACCATAGCCGTAGGTAAGCAAGGAAAAGTAAAGCAGCCCGTGGCCATCCTCCCCAATGGTGAATATTACTACCAATGGGTGGAGAGCGATGCTGATCCCGCTACGCTGAAGCAGATAGCCGAGATGACCGGAGGTCTCTTCTATACCGCCGACACAAAGGCTAAACTGCGCGCCATCTACGACGACATTGACAAGTTGGAAAAGACAAAGCTCAAAGTGCAGAACTACAGCCGTCGCTTTGAGGCTTATCTGCCCTTTGCCCTGGCTGCGTTTCTTTGCGTCCTGCTGGAACTTCTCCTACGGCTCACCCTCCTCAGAAGAATCCCCGAATAACCCCAAGCCTCTGTGCCTGGCTATATTGCCGCCAGGCCAACCTTCCCCGCCATGTTCCAATTCGCCAATCCAAAATACTTTTATTTGCTCGCCTTCGTCGTGCTTGCCATCGTGCTCGGTCTCGGCATGCACCTTGTGCAGCATCGCCGTATGAAAACACTCGGCGAACTGCCTCTTCTCCGCCGCCTCACGCCAGACAAGAGCCTTGTGCGCCCACTTCTCAAGCAGAGCCTCGTACTCCTCGCAGTCGTGGCCCTCATTTTCGTGCTGGCACGTCCGCAGATACTAGGCGGCGGCACCTCTCAAGAGAAACGCAAGGGTATTGAAGTGGTGCTCATGATAGACGTCAGCAACTCCATGCTCGCCAATGACATACAGCCCTCCCGCATGGAGCGAAGCAAGCTTCTTGTCAGTACCCTTATCGACCGTATGCAGGACGACAAGGTGGGGCTTGGTGTGTTTGCCGGCGAGGCCTATCCGCTTCTTCCCATCACCAACGACTTTGTCAGCGCCAAAATGTTCTTGGGCGACATCAGCACAAGCATGGTATCGCTCCAAGGCACGAGCCTTGCCTCAGCCATTGAGCTTGCCAATAATAGTTTCACCCAAGAAAAAGGCGTAGGCAAGGCCATCGTTGTCATCACCGACGGCGAAGACAACGAAGAGGGT
The DNA here is from genome assembly GCA_045600685.1 of Alloprevotella sp. Taxonomy (GTDB): domain Bacteria; phylum Bacteroidota; class Bacteroidia; order Bacteroidales; family Bacteroidaceae; genus Alloprevotella. Next base: position 10,589 of record JAZRYH010000022.1, read on the forward strand.
GCCGCCGAGGCTGCCAAGAAGGCCGCAAAAGACGGACGACACGTTTATATTCTCGGTGTAGGCAGCAAGGACGGCGGAACTATTCCCACTGAAAAAGGTCCGCTCTGCGATATTGACGGGCAGGTGGTTATCACCCGCGTCAATGCCGACCTTGGAAAAGAAGTGGCGAAGGCCGGAGGGGGAATGTACATTCCCGTAGATAACACCAGCATGGCACAAGACCAACTTCAGGCTGCTCTCAAGCAACTCCAGCAGAAAGAGAGTATCACCGCCACAGACGACGCAGCCGATGAACAGTTCCAAGCCGTGGCTCTCATTGCTCTTATCCTTCTCATCCTTGAATTTTTCATTATGGCCGTGAAGAACCCTCTGTTCAAGAAAGTCAACATACTCAACCGCGCCGCCCCTGTCCTTTTTCTCCTCGCCATCAGTCTTGCCTGCGCTCCCTCTGCCTCAGCCCAGACCGCAGCCTACCGACAAGTGCGGCAGGGCAACCGCCTCTTTATGAAGCACGACTACAAAGGCGCCGAAAAAGCCTATCTCCAAGCTTTGCAACAAGCCCCCCGCAACGGCCGCATACGCTTCAATCTTGGGGACACGTATATGGCCGAAAACAACCAACAAGAAGCCCTCAAGCAGTTTGCCGAGGCCGCAAAGACTGAATCAAACAAGACTGTCAAGGCTATGGCCTTCCACAACATGGGCTATATTCACCACAAAAACAAAGACTACGGAAAAGCCATAGATTATTACAAGGAAGCTCTCCGCAACAATCCCAACGACGAAGATACACGCTACAATCTGGCCCTCGCACAAAAGCAAAAGAAAGACCAGCAACAGCAGCAGCAAAAACAGCAGCAGCAACAGCAGAATTCCCAGCAAGATAAGCAAGACCCCAAGCAGGACAAGAACCAACAGGATCAACAGCAGCCTCCCGAGCAGCAGCCCGACAAGAGCCAGATGTCGCAGGAGAGCACCGACCAGCTCCTGCAACTTGCCCGACAGGCTGAAAACGAAACACGCAAAAAGCTGCAGCAGGCACAGCCCCGCCAGAAGGCCCTCATTAAGAACTGGTAGAGCTAATCGTCTATTATCCTTTGACTGCCAAGTACTAAACATTTCTCACAGAGCCTTCCAAAGGCTATCCCACATGTCTGAGCGACACCCCTAACCCTTATCCGCCATGTCACCCTCTCTATTCCGCACGCCACTTCTCTCTCTTATCGTTCTTCTCTCCGCGCTCAACGCTCTGGGGCAGACCTTCAAGACGCAGTCTCCCGCCTCCGTTGGTTTGCAGGAGAGTTTCCGCGTGCAGTACGTCCTCTCCACCAACGAGGCCACAGGATTCCACTGCCCGGCCAGCCCCGATTTTGAGATATTGGGCGGGCCCTCTACCAGCACTTTCAGCAGCCACCAGTGGGTTAACGGCAAAAGCAGTTCCTCTTCCAGCATAACCTACACTTACATCCTGCAGCCGCGTCGCACTGGCCGTCTCATCCTGCCGCGTCCCAGCGTAAAGGCCGGCGGGAAAGTGATTACCGCCACCGCTGCCACCATTAATGTCACCTCTGGCGGCAACGCCTCGTCTGCCTCCCCAGGTTCGTCAGCCGCTGCCAGCAACCGCAACGCCCGAGGCAGTTCGCCGCGCGCATTAGGCAAGAACGACATCTTCGTGCGCTGCATCCCTTCAAAGACCGACATCTACGAGCAAGAGCCCGTCTCCATTACCTACAAGGTATATGCCCGTTCTGGCGTCACACTCTCCAATGTTCAGCCCAACAACAAGCCTGAGATGAAAGGCTTCTGGACACAGGAGGTAAATCTTCCCTCTAATCTTCAGGCCACCTACGAGACTATCAACGGCATCCCCTACAGCGTGTACACCATGCTGCAGTACGTGGCCTTCCCCCAGCAGAGCGGAACCCTAACCCTCGCCCCGCTCATGACGGTGTGCAGCATACTGCAAAACGACCCCAACATAGACCCTCTCGACGCCTTCTTCAACGGTGGCGGGACGCTCTCTTCCAATGTCACACGCGGCACCGACATCGTCAAGTTCAATGTGCGCCCCCTCCCCTCCCCGCGCCCCGCAGGATTCAGCGGAGCTGTAGGCACCTTCTCCGTTGAAGGAAAACTCCTCACCCCCTCACCCGCCACCAACGACATTGCCACGTATCGCATCACCGTCAGCGGCCAGGGCAACATGAAACTTATCCAAGCTCCTGCCGTTTCCTTCCCTCCTTCCTTTGACAAGTTTGATCCTACCACCAAGGATGACACAAAACTACGCAGCGGCACGATTGCCGGCACCATAACTTTCGACTACACATTCGTGCCCCGTCAGGAAGGTGACTTCCAGATTCCCGCAACATCCTTCATCTACTTCGACCTCTCCACGGGCTCTTACCGCACCGTCACCCTTCCCGCCACATCTCTCCACGTCAAGAAAGGCCTACGCTCCCGCGAAGACGTAGAACGCGAGATTGCCCTACGCCAAAGCACCATACGCCCCGACCACACGGCGTCGCCCTCGCGCCTCTCCCTCAACTTCGTCATCTACGGCGTGCTCCTCGTGCTCCTTGCCCTCATTGCCTGGCTCATAAGCCACCTGCTCGGCTTGCCGCTGGCCACAAAACTCCGCACAAAGTGGCAACACAGCGGCCATCAGCGCAACAAGCACCTCGCTGCCGCCGAAAAGGCCATGCAACAGCACGACGCCCAAACCTTCTATGCCGCCCTCGAGCAAGCCTTCCAAGCTGCAGACACGCCGCGCGAAGATGCAGAAGAAATTCTCTCCCGACGCTTTGCACCCGATGCGGCATCCCCCGACAATCTCAAGCAAGCCATGAACGACGCCAGACGCATTCTCCTCACACTTCTCCTCGTCCTCTTACCCGCAATCGGCATCAGCGCCAAGACATCCCCGATCTCACCCGCCGACAGTTGCTACAACGCAGGCAACAGAGCCTATCAAATCAAAGAACACGCCACGGCCGTCCTCTGTTACTCCCGTGCCCTGTGGCTCGACCCGGGACATGAGGACGCGCGCTTCAATCTCTCTCTCGTGCAGACCCACCTCGAGGACCGCTTCAGCACGCCCCAGAAGATGTTCTTCACCACATGGATTGGCAACCTCCGCACCTCACGCAGCACATCCTCATGGCTTGCCGTCGCCCTCGTATTCTTCACGGCACTGCTCACCTGCATCGTCGTATTCCGCCATTCCGCCAACAAATATATCCGCCACATCACCTTCTACCTCGGCATTCTCCTGCTCATTCTCTTCATCACCGCAAACGTATTCGCCATCTGCCAGCACTACAGCCGACACCACAACGCGCAAGCCGTCATCATGGCCGGCGAAGCCCCCTGTAACGATTCGCCTGTGGCCGACGGGAAGCCGTCCGTCACCCTCCACGCCGGCACTCTCGTCAACATATCTTCCACATACGGCAAAGAGAAAGTAGAAATCACCCTCCCCGACGGCCGGCAGGTATGGATAGCAGAAAGTTCTCTCGAAAGAGTAGCCCGCTGACAGCCCTCCGCCAGTCACTCACACCAATATCCTTCCACCTCAGCACTCCTTCTCCTTCAGGAAACGTCAAGAGAAACTTCTTATGGACACCTCCCTTACACTTTTCTTCAACCAAATGGGACAGCCGTGGCTCGACCCCATCGTAATGGTCCTCACCAAGCCCCTCACGTGGACACCCTTTTATGCCCTGCTGCTCCTCGTGCTCATTATGCGCTTACGATCCACCGAACTGTCTATGGGAGAGCGTTTCAAGGCCATAATACTCATTCTCATAGGCGCAGCACTCTGCATTCTCGTGGCCGACCAAGTGGCAAGCCACCTCTGCAAGCCCCTCTTCCAACGCCTGCGCCCCACCCACGAACCTTCACTCGACGGCATCGTGCGCATCGTGATGGGCTACCACGGAGGCCTTTACAGTTTCTTCTCAAGCCATGCCGCCAACACCTGCGCACTGGCCGTATATCTCAGTCTCATCATACGCCGTCGCCCCATCACCGCCCTCCTCATCCTCTATGTCGCCATCAATTGCTGGACGCGCCTATACCTCGGTGCACACTACGTCAGCGACATCCTCGTAGGACTTATTTTCGGTGCACTCGTAGGCTATCTCATCGCACGCCTCGTAAGCAGGAACAAGCATGTGAGCACCTTCATTTCTGCTCCGCGAAATTGTTAATAAGATTTCACTCCCCTTCCATCTTACGATAGAACGGGTATCTCGTTTGTCAAGATATTTTTGATTTTTACCCCTCAAAAACGGGCCGTATTTTCAAAAAAAATTTTCGCGTTTACTTCTGTGCGATTCTGGGAGAAGTTGCTATTTGCCTGATTCTCCGATGCTTAATTTTTACACAAGTAAAAACGTCTCCCTAAAACCCTCTCTACACCCCCTTATATCCGTATTTCCAATCGCAATTTTTGTCCCAACTCGCAGCCCTCCCCCCTCGGGGGAGCGGGGAGGGGGTCGCCACGATAGCCCTTTTAATCGCAACTAAAGCCCTTTTAGTTGAAAATATCTCCCTTTTAGTTGAAACACTCGCCCTTTTAGTTGAAACAATCGCCCTTTTAATTTTTCCGATGTCCCTTTTAGTTTTTGCTAAAATAGGGTATCGGTAAAAATAAGTGGAAATCAGGAAAAAACGGAATGATTTTTTGAAAAAATTTGGACTGATTTCAAATTTTCGGAAACGGGCGTTTTGGGGCCGAAAGCGGGTTTAGATTGTCGCGAGCCGCGAAAACGGCCCAAAATCTCCGCAAAAATTTGTCAAGATATTCTACCACTTCGCAGAGAGGTTTATTTTCAAAAATCAGGTTTTAGATTGCCGAAAGAGAAGTCTTGACGGACGAAAGCGTAAATCCGTTATCCTCCGCATCTCTTAAGCTTTTTTGCCATTCAAAACACATTATTAAGTTACTTTCGCTCGGAAAAGCAAAGAAAAACCACATTTTACTTTGTTTTTCCCTCGCTTATTCGTACTCTAAACTGCGTTTTTAGTTACTTTCGCTCGGAAAAGCAAAGAAAAACGGCTTTTTACTTTGTTTTTCCCTCGCTTATTCGTAACTTTGTACACGATTTTATGCCTTAATAAATATGTGGCGACGTATAATCTTTACCCTATGGGCACTCGTATTGGGGGGAATCCTCCTGACTACGGGCATATTGCTGGCCATCCACGCGGGTTGGATAGGCTATATGCCCGACATCTCTGAGATACAGAGCCCCATAAATAGATATGCCTCTCAGATTCTTTCTGAAGACGGACAACTGCTGGGCACATGGAGCAGAAACGAAAACCGTGTGTTCGTTGACTACGACAGCATCTCGCCCTTCGTGGTGCGAGCCCTCGTTGCCACTGAGGATGAGCGCTTCTATGAGCACTCGGGCATCGATGCCAAAGCCTTGGCGCGCGCCATCGTGAAGCGCGGCATCATGCGGCAGAAATCAGCGGGCGGCGGCAGCACCATCACGCAGCAACTGGCGAAACAGCTCTACACCGACGTGGCCTCAAACACCCTGGAGCGCCTCCTGCAGAAACCCATAGAATGGGTAATTGCCGTGGAACTGGAGCGACAGTTCACCAAGGATGAAATCATCACCCTCTACCTCAATTACTTCGACTTTCTTCACAACGCCGTGGGCATAAAGACGGCCGCAAACGTTTATTTCCGCAAGTCGCCCCACGACCTTTCGCTGGGAGAGGCCGCCCTGCTCATCGGCATGTGCAAGAACCCGTCGTACTATAATCCTATTACGCACCTCGAGCGCTGTCAGGAGCGCCGCAACGTGGTGCTGTCGCAGATGGAGAAGTGTGGCTACATCACCACGGAGGAGTATCTCTCCTACTCTCAGGAGCCGTTGGACATGAGCCGCTTCCATCGTGTGGATCACCGCGAGGGACAGGCCACATACCTGCGCGAGCATCTCCGCAGAATCGTCACGGCGGAGAAACCCGAGCGCAGCGACTACGCCTCTTGGCAGTATCAGCAATACTACGCCGACTCCCTGGCATGGGAGAAGGATCCGCTATACGGATGGTGCAACAAAAACTTCAAGCCCGACGGTTCGGCCTACGACCTCTACACCGACGGTCTGAAGTTCTACACTACGATAGACTCGCGCATGCAGAAATATGCCGAAGATGCCGTTTACAATCAAATGGCTAACCAGTTGCAGCCTCTCTTCAACCGCCGCAAGTCATCCGACCCCAACTTCCCCTACACAGGCCTCAACCGTGAAGCGATGCTTAGCGCCCTGAACCGCGCCAAAAAGCAGAGCGAACGCTACCGCGTGCTGAAAAACAGCGGCTATTCGGACAGCGAGATAGACCAGGCCTTCAGCACGCCCGTCTCCATGTCGGTATTTACATATAATGGTATGCGCGACACGCTCATGTCGCCGATGGACTCCATTCGCTACTACAAGTCTTTCCTGCGCTCCGGCATGATGAGCATGGAGCCGCAGACAGGCTACGTGAAAGCCTACGTGGGCGGCATCAACTACACGGCCTTTCAATACGACATGTGCATGCAGGGCCGCCGACAAATAGGCTCCACGATGAAGCCCTTCATATATTCTCTTGCCCTTGAGGACGGCATGAGCCCGCAAGACCAGGTCATCAACGCCCAGCGCACCTATAACGTAGCAGGCACTAACAGCACATGGACGCCGCGCAACGGTTCGCGCGCCAGATACGGCGAGCCGGTGAGCCTCAAGTGGGGTATCTCGCAGTCTAACAACTGGGTGACGGCTGAAGTAATGAACAGGGTGGACCCCACCGGCAAACGACTGCGCGAACTGCTCTGGAACATGAACGTGGCCAACCCCAGCATCCACCCCTCCATATCTCTGTGTCTGGGCACCTGCGACATTACCATCGCGGAGCTCGCCTCGGCCTACACAGCCTTCGCTAACGAGGGCATGCAGACGGAACCGATTCTGGTAAGCCGCATCGAGGACGCCAACGGCCACGTCATCGCACGCTTCGACCCGCGCCCCCACCAGGTATTCTCAGAAATGACCGCTTACAATATGACAGACATGCTGCAGGCCGTGATAAACCAAGGCACAGGCCAGCGTCTGCGCAACACTTACGGCTTCACCGGTGAGATTGCCGGCAAGACGGGCACCACGACCTCCAACTCCGACGGCTGGTTCGTAGGCTTCGTGCCACGCCTCGTCACAGCATGCTGGGTGGGCGGCGACGACCGCGACATACACTTCAACACCACCGCAGACGGACAGGGCGCCACGGTATCCCTCCCCATCTGGGCGAACTACATGAAAAAGGTGTTTGCCGACCCCATGCTGGGCTACAGTCCCAGTGAGGTATTCCCCCGCCCGATAGGCATGTCATCCGACTCGCTCTACCTTGATTCCGACGAAGAAAGAATCTCCGACGATGATGACGACGACCAGAGTGACTTGGACGACCTCATAGACAGGTTGCTCGGCATATAACGCCGCCAGCCCTCTGGAAAACGCGAAATCATAACACCTATAGCGCACATTGCTCTATAGCTTCCATAAATAAGATCAGAATATGAAACGACTCATCCTCACCCTCTCTGCTGCTCTGGCTCTTGCCACCACCATGCAAGCCCAGAAGATGACCGTGGGCACATACACCTTCAAGGACGGCAGCGTCTTTAGCGGCGACCTCTACAATGACAAGCCCAACGGCATAGGCACAACCACTTATACCGACGGCTCCACCTACGACGGGGGCTACCTCAAGGGCAAACGCCACGGCGAAGGAACCTTTACGGCAGCCAACGGCGAGAAATACACCGGCTCATGGCTCAACGACGAGCAGCATGGCCGCGGAACATTCTGGTATCAGAACAACAACCGCTATGACGGCCTGTGGTACCGCAACCTCAAGGAAGGCGACGGCACCATGACCTACTACAATGGCGACAAATACGAAGGCGAGTGGAAGGCCGACAAACGCAATGGGCAGGGCACCTACACCTATGCCAACGGAGCCTACTACACAGGCCAATGGGTGGACGACAAGAAAACTGGCAAGGGTTTCTTCAGTTGGGCCGACGGCAGCAGTTACGACGGACAGTGGCAGGCCAACATGCGCAACGGTCGCGGCACCTTCCGCTATGCCTCAGGCGATGCCTACACAGGCGATTGGAAAGACGACGAAATCAATGGCCGCGGCATCTATAAGTTCAAGAACGGCGACCTGTACGAAGGGCCCTACCTCAACGGCGAACGCCACGGCGACGGTGCTACTTTCACTTTTGCCAACGGCAACAAATATGTCGGTTCCTTCCGCCACGGCCAGCAGGAAGGCCAGGGCACTTTCACCTGGAAGGACGTAGCCGTTTATAAGGGCCAGTGGAAAGCCGGCAAGCGCCACGGTCAGGGCACCTACAAATGGAAGAACGGCGACGAATACGTAGGCCAATGGGCCAATAACGAAATGAACGGCGAAGGCACCCTCACTCAGGACGGCCTCCGTTATCGCGGCCACTTCAAAGACGGCAAGAAGGACGGCAAAGGCATAGAAGTCGACATCAAGGAAGGCACACGCTACGAAGGCACCTTCAAGGCCGGCGAACGCGACGGCAAGTTCGTCATCTACGACCGCAACGGCAACATAAAGGAAAAAGTCACCTACGTAGGCGGTCGCAAACAATAACGTCCCGCCCCACCCCCACCGTTCCCAGTGCTTTTTCACTGGGTCTAAAACAGAATAATCACAACCTCAAAACTCCCCATGATACAGAAAATCAACACGCTCATGGCCGAAGTGGCCGGTCTCACCGCTGCCACCGAAGCCGAGATTGAATCCATCCGCCTCAAATACCTCAGTAAGAAGGGCCTGCTGGGCGAGCTTATGACCGAGTTCCGCTCCGTGCCCAACGAGCAGAAGCGCGAAGTAGGCCAGCACATCAACGCCCTCAAGGAAGCCCTCAACGACAAGATGGCCGCCCTCCGCCAGCAGGTTGCCACCACCGACACCGACCACTCCGGCATCGACCTCACCCGCACACCCTACCCCACGCCGCTCGGCACACGTCATCCCTTGAGCCTCGTGCGTGAGGAAATCGCCGACATCTTCGGCCGTCTCGGTTTCTCCATGGCCGACGGTCCCGAGGTAGAGGACGACTGGCACGTCTTCGGCGCCATGAACTTCGCCGACGACCACCCTGCCCGCGATATGCAGGACACCTTCTTCGTCGAGACCCACCCCGACATCATTCTCCGCACCCACACCAGCAGCGTACAGAGCCGCGTCATGGAATCTATGGCCAACCCCGACGGCACCATCCGCGGCGGCAGCATCCGCGTCATCTGCCCGGGCCGCGTCTATCGCAACGAGGCCATCTCTGCCCGTGCCCACTGCTTCTTCCATCAGGTGGAAGGCCTCTACATCGACGAGAACGTAAGTTTCACCGACCTCAAGCAAGTCCTTCTCTCCTTCGCCCGCGAAATGTTCGGCGCCGACACCAAGATACGCCTCCGCCCCTCCTATTTCCCCTTCACCGAGCCCTCCGCAGAGATGGACATCTCCTGCAACATCTGCGGCGGCAAAGGCTGCTCCTTCTGCAAGCACACCGGTTGGGTGGAAATCCTCGGCTGTGGCATGGTTGACCCCAACGTCCTGCGCAGCAACGGCATCGACCCCGAGCGCTACACAGGCTATGCCTTCGGTATGGGTGTCGAGCGCATCGCCAACCTCAAATACCGCGTCAACGACCTGCGTCTCTTCTCGCAGAACGACACCCGCTTCCTCGACGAATTCATTGCCGCGCACTGATGAACGGACTGTGGACGATACTGTTGCTCATCGTCAGCAACGTCTTTATGACATTCGCCTGGTACGGCCACCTCAAGCTCCAGCAGGAAGGCATCAGCACCCACTGGCCTCTCATCGGCGTCATCGTCTTCTCATGGAGCATAGCATTCTTTGAGTATAGCGTCATGGTGCCCGCCAACCGCATAGGCTTCATTGGCAACGGAGGTCCCTTCTCCCTCATGCAACTCAAGATCATACAGGAGGTGCTCTCCCTCACCGTATTCTTCATCGTGGCCAACCTTCTCTTCCAGGGGCAGCAGCTCCACTGGAATCATCTCGCAGCCGCCGTCTGCCTCGTACTCGCCGTCTATTTCATCTTTATGGAATAAATGTGGACGCTACGCTTAATGTGAGTAATGAGAGCGCCGAAGGTGCGACATATTAAAGGATAGGGCGTGAGCCCTATCTTTTGTATTTGACTCATTATGGGAGCGCTGTAAGTGCGACATATTTCAAATAAAGTGGTAATTATGTCGCACCTACAGCGCTCCCAGAGAATATGACAACGAGAGAGGTAGGGCTCTCGCCCTACCCTCCGTTATGTCGTCCTTTCAGGACTTTCAACTTTTCGCCCACCACCTTATTTACAATATATACGCGCACACACACGCGAGGCACATTTTCTCCTACACTTCCTACACCTCTTACACCCCCTCATAAAGACACGACACCCCGCCAAGGCCATTCCTCGGCGGGGTGTTCTCTTTTACGCTCCCTTTCTATTCCCCTCCCGCTCGTAGAGCGGACCCTTTCCCCGCGTTAGCGGACCCTTTCCCCAACAGGGGAGAGGTGGCGGAGCCGGAGAGAGGCTAGGGAGAGGTGGCGGAGCCGGAGAGAGGCTGGGAGGGGTAAGGGATGGTTACTTATTTCGCTCCCTTTCTCCTGTTACATTCCCGGCAGAGCATCTGGCAGTTCTCCTTCACCGTGCGGCCGCCGTCGCGCCAGGGCGTGATATGGTCGCCTTCCATTTCGGTAAAGTCCAGTTCTTCTCCACCTCGGGGACAGTCGGGGTTGGCGCAACGGTGGTGCTGCGCCTCATACACCTCCAGTTTGATATCGTCGGGGAAGGACCGCAGACCCAGACAATGCTCATCACGTGTCAGCACATAGGGACAGATACCCTTCTTCTGCTGCACCTCGCTGTCAATCACCAGGCGGCCCACCTCGGCGTCGAGCGCCGCCTTGTCCAGCACCTCGTCGTGGAAGCGGTCGTAGAGTTCGCCCCAGTTCACGCCCTTCATCACGGCCTTGCGGCGGGCAATGTCGAAGGTGGCTGCCACCCACGTCATCACACCGTTGTAGTACTGCCACAACTGCGAGGCATTGGGGTCGTGCTGGTGTTGTGCCATATAGCCCTCAATGGTCTGCTTCATTCCGGGCCGGCTCTCGCTCTGCGCCTTCCACGCCAGCGCCGTCTCAAGGAAGTCCTGACGGATCGGCGAGCCATTAATGAGGTAGCGCCCCATATTGTAGGCCGCGCAGCCCGTCTTGGAGAAGTAGCGCTTGGCATCCGTTACGAAAGGCCCGGCATACACCGCGTTGCGCAGTTCCTGCTCCGTGAGACGTTCACCCGCAATGTTGATGGTGCGAAACCAGTCCAGTTTATCCTTGTCCGTACCGCTGCACACATACACCATCAGTTCGTAGTCCAGAATCTCGTCTTGCTCCGAGGGCGTGAGGTTGTGGAAATACTGGAAGTCGTAGGCAAAGTCGCCGTGCACATATTGGCAAATACTTATCGTGCGCTGCTGTCCGTCCAGCACTTCCAGAGGCACCTCGGCATCGTCCTCGCGGCGGGCCCAATACATCACGTTCAGCGGGAACCCCTTCTTAATGGTCGTAATCACGGCGTTGCGTTTCTTCTCGTCGTAGATAAACTCACGCTGATAGGGCGGGCGAATGTCCAGCCGGCCGTCATAGCCGCGCACGCCGCCTTCCTCGTTGTCTTCATAGCCGCGGGTAAGTTCGCGGACAGTGATTTTTTGAAGTTCTATTTGCATAGTATTAAGAATAGTTTTATTGTTTGCGACGGATGAGGATGCGGGAATAAACCTTCTCTTTTAATCCATTCCTAATAAGAACTCCACTTGCATTAAGGTCATAGATTCCTTTCTTTCCAAATTTCGCCTCATATGCAGCACGGCATTCTTCAGAACTATATTTTCGAGTCTTTAATTTATAGAGATCTTCATTCTCGCACATACCAAGAATTTCAAACTGTTCGGGACAATACTTGTCCATAAATGTAACAGGAACTCCCATTACTCCCATATAATCATTGGGAATATCATTCGTCTTTCCTACCTCTATAGCATTATAATTATCATATTTAGGATACTCATCCTCCGAATATGACTTCCATAGTACAAGTTGCTGATTATGCTTTGGCATTTCCAAATTGGTAAACCAATGAACACCCGAAACTCTTATCATACCTTCTCTATGGTCTCCTGCTGTGGCTTTATCTTCATAGGGAGAAACAAAATGCGCAGCTCCTCCCTTAAATCCATAACCTAACCATAATTTATTCTGCATAAATAGAGGAAATATCTCTTTGTACATAACAGCTCCTTGGCTTCCCACTATCAAAAACTTCTTCTCATACTTCATCAACTGCGCCACATATTCGCGGAAGAGCGAAAAGGGCGGGTTGGTCACAACGATGTCGGCTTCTTTCAAGAGTTCTATGCACTCGGCAGAGCGGAAGTCGCCGTTACCTTTGAGAAGGGCGAGCACATTGCGGTCGTTTTGCAGAAGATATTGCACGTCGGCAAGGTCGGTGCGCCCGTCGCCGTTCACGTCGGTCACCTCCGTGATTTCTACCTTGTAGGCAATCTTCTTCGGCTCGTCCCAGAAGCCGTCGCCGAAGTCAAGAAGGAGTTCGGTGCCGGACACGGGGGAACCGTTGTAACATGTGGCGATGAGTTTCTTCAAGCCGAAGGCGTTGAAGTTTATCGCAAAATACTTAAAGAAATTGCTTTCGTAAGGGTCGTCGCAGTTACAGAAGATGGTCTTTCCGCGGAAATGCTCGCGGTAATGGCGCAGTTCGTTTTCAATGTCGGCGAGTTGCGTGTAGAACTCGTCCTTCTTGGCATTCTTTGCTGCCGTAAGGTTTTGATTTGCCATAGTGATAGATAATACAGCGCATCAATCTATCACTCGCGAATGCGCATAAGAAAAGGCACGGACCTTCTTATGCGTTCTCCAAGGCTGCCTAGGAATACAGAAACCTCATCTACCCGTAAGAAAAGCCCGTGCCGGTTGGCAAGGGCATTGACTGATAACGGGTAAATAAGGCGTGCTTCCAAAGGTAGCCGCCTAACCACTATTTTTGTGTTCTTATTTCTGATTTAGTTTCCTAGGCTATTCAGGAGAACGCAAATAATAGTCAATGCATCATTAATATGTCTGGCCGGCAGCTGTGCAGAGGCGCACACGAGTCGGCTTTCGGTTGCAAAATTACGACTTTTCAGCGAACTATACAAGAAACGCTCCGCTTTTTTTATCTTCCTTTTCCCTCCCTCCCCCGTTTGCTGCGCACGAGTCCCCAACTGAAAACGTTTTCACACGTGTGCAAATTCATTTTCACACGTGTGCAAATTGATTTCTACACGTGTGCAAATGATTTTTCACACGTGTGCAAAATTAAATATGTCGCCGATAATGCACACAAAAGTAGGTAGGACAAAGATTTTAGCAGTCGCTGTTTTCGGGAACACACAACGCAAAAAAAATAGCCCCACCGAAAGGCGGGGCTATATTAACGAGCCACGGATATACTCTATTTTTCACTTTTCACTCTTCAACTTTCTTCGCGTACCACTCGGCGAAGGCGCGCAGGCCGTCGCGCAGAGGTGTGGAGGGACGGAAGCCGAAGTCGCGCTCAAGGGGCGCGGTGTCGGCATAGGTGGCTACGACGTCGCCGGGCTGCATGGGCACCAGTTCGCGATGGGCCTCGAAATCGTAGTCGGGGGGCAACACGCCGGCACGGACGAGTTCTTCCTGAAGGATGCTGACGAACTCGAGAAGGTCAACAGGATGGCTGTTGCCGATGTTGTAGAGGGCATAGGGAGGAACGCCCCCCTCCCCGCTCCCCCGAGGGGGGAGTGCCTCTGAAGGGGACGTGTCTTTGGGAGAAGAATCCAACGGCTCTGCAGCACTCCCCCCTCGGGGGAGCGGGGAGGGGGTCTTCTTAATCACCCTGATAATCCCCTCCACAATATCATCTATATACGTAAAGTCGCGGCGGCAGTGGCCGTAGTTGTATAGTTGGATGGTCTTGCCCTGACGCAGAAGGTCGGCAAACTTGTAGTAGGCCATGTCGGGACGGCCGGCGGGACCATAGACGGTGAAGAAGCGCAGACCGGTGGTGGGGATGCCGTAGAGTTTGGAATAGGCGTAGGCAAGGAGTTCGTTGCTCTTCTTGGTGGCGGCGTAGAGGGAGACGGGGGTGTCGGTGGGGTCGTCGGTGGAATAGGGCACTTTGCTGCCTTCGCCATAGACGGAGGACGAGGAGGCATAGACGAGGTGCTCCACGGAATGGTGGCGGCAGGCCTCGAGAATGTTGTAGAAGCCCACGATGTTGGAAGTGATGTAGGCGTCGGGGTGGTCTATGCTGTAGCGCACACCGGCCTGGGCGGCGAGGTTGACGACGACGGAGAAACGGTGCTCGGCGAAGAGGGCATCTACGGTGGCCTTGTCGGCGATGTCGGCACGCACGAAGGTCCAGTGGGCACCGAGGGCTTCTATCCGGGCGAGACGCTCGCGCTTGAGGGCAGGGTCGTAGTAGTCGTTGAGGTTGTCAACGCCGACGATGTGGGCCTCGGGGAAGTCGCGCAACAGCCTCTTGGCGAGGTTGCTGCCGATGAAGCCGGCGGCACCGGTCACGAGGATAGAGTTCATAGGTATAGGGTCATGAGTCATGGATAAGGGAGATTCTTTTCTTTTATCAAGAATTAAAGAATTATGGAATTATTCAGAGCGATTGGCTGGGAATTTGGAGGAATTGCCGTGGAACACGGCGGAATTCTGCAATTTGGATTAGGTGAGGCTTTTTATAAACTTATGTATATTGCTGAAGGAGTTCTGGGCGATGGTTTCCCAGAAGTTTTCGTACTGCGTCCAATGGGCCTCTACGCCGGGGGTGTCGGAGATGATGCGGAAGGAGAGGAAGGGGACACCGTGGAGATGGCAGGTGTGGGCTATGGCGCCACTCTCCATATCTACGGCGAGGCCCTCGGGGAAGGCGGTCTTGATTGTGGAGAGTTCGGCACGGTCGGTGATGAACTTGTCACCGGAACAGATGAGGCCGAAATGGAAGGCGGGGGAGTCGTCCGCTACCGCGCGGGCCACGGAGAGGAGATGCTCATCGCCGGAGAAGCGGGAGGGCATACCCTGTACCTGGCCGTAGTCACCCTCGCCGCACCACACGTCGTGATAGACGACGTGGCGGCTGACAACGACGTCCATGACATGGAGGGCCGCATCGATGCCGCCGGCCACACCGGTGCTGATGACGGCGGAGGGGGAATAGGTGCGGATGAGTTCGGAGGCTCCGCAGGCGGCGTTGACCTTGCCGATGCCGCAACGTGAAAGGACTATCTCGGTGTCGCCTACATGGCCGAGAAGGAAAGTGAAGGCGCCGTGGCGCTCCTCGCGGGCGTCGGCGAGGATTTGGTAGAGTTGGTTGTACTCTGTGTCAAGGGCTACGATTATGCCGATTCGGCCCCTATCCGTCAAAGCAGCCTTTGGCTCTTTGACACCTTCCCCCCTACAGGGGAAGGAAGATACATCTATAGGTTGCATTCGCTGGGTGGAGTTAAGATTTCAATGTCGTGTTGTGGAATTTTGGACCAAGAGAAAAGGGGGAGCAACTCTTCAAGGGAGAGGGGCTCGGAGGTGGCGGTGAGGCCGGCGACATGGGCGATGAGGCCAAGGAGTTGCTGGGGCGTGCCCAGCTGGCGGAGGTGGCCCATGTCAAGAGAGGCATCACGTTTGGAGAGGCGTTGGCCGGCGGCGTTGAGAAGAAGGGGCGCGTGGCAGAACACGGGAGGTTCCTTGCCGAGGAGGCGGAAGAGGTGTATCTGCTGGGCGGCAGAGAGGAGGAGGTCGCGGCCACGGACTACCTCGGTGACACCCGTCAGGGCATCGTCAACGACCACGGCGAGTTGGTAGGCCCAGGCTCCGTCGCGACGGCGGAGGATGAAATCGCCGCAATGGCTGGCGAGGTTGACGCACTGGGGACCGTAGTGGGCGTCGGTGAAGCGGATGTCGGCATCGGGGATGCGGATGCGCAGGGCGCCGGAAGTGTGGTGAGCCTGGCGGCAGGTGCCGGCATAGACCACGCGGCCGTCGGACTCGTGGGGTGCCTGGGAGGCGAGAATATCGGCGCGGGTGCACTGGCAATAATAGGTGTGGGGGCGCAAGACGGCAAGGGCCTCCTCGTAGAGAGCCGAGCGCTCGCTCTGACGGCAGAAACCGTCCCATTCAAGGCCGAGCCAACGGAGGTCGTCGGCAATCTGTTCGGCATATTCACGGCGGGAGCGCTGCGTGTCGATATCCTCGATGCGGAGGAGCCACTCCCCTCCCCTGCTGCGGGCGGAAAGCCAAGAGAGCACGGCGCAATAGACATTGCCGAGGTGCATGCGGCCTGTGGGAGAGGGGGCGAAACGAGAGACCCCCTTAATCCATCCTGTCTCTGTAGTCTTCGTATCGGTATTCACGGAGGATTTCTTTGCGGCCATCGGTGTGCTCGAAGATGAGGGAGGGATGGCGGATGCCGTTGAAGGCGGTGGTCTTGACGGTAGTATAGTGAATCATATCCTCGAAGACGAGGATGTCGCCAGGCTGAAGGGGATGGTCAAACTGCCAGGCTGCGAGCCAGTCACCACTGAGGCAGCTGTTGCCGCCGAGACGATAGACATTGGAGAGGGCGGCTGTGGCAGGGTCGGCCTCATCAACGTGGCGTGCACCGCGGACATCGGGGAAATAGGGCATCTCAAGGCAGTCGGGCATGTGGCAGGTGAAACTGACATTGAGGACGGCAGTGCGGATGCCGGCGTTCTGGGCGATATCTACGACCTGGGCGACGAGTTCGCCTGTCTGCCAGGCAAAGGCGCTGCCGGGCTCGAGGATAACGTGGAGATGAGGGTGGCGCGAACGGAAGTCGCGGAGAAGACGGATGAGGTGAGGTACGTCGTAGTCCTTGCGGGTGACGAGATGGCCGCCGCCGAGGTTGAGCCACTTGATGCTGTCGAGCCAAGGGCCGAACTTCTCCTCAATGACGGCGAGGGTACGCTCCAGTTCATAACTGCTGCTCTCGCAATGGCAGTGGCAATGGAGGCCATCGATGAGGGAGAGGGTCTCAGAGGATGCCGCAGAGAGACCGGCAGCCGTGACGCCGAAGCGGGAACCGGGGGCGCAGGGGTTGTAGAGAGCCGTAGCCACCTCGGAGTGCTCGGGATTGATGCGCAAGCCTATGCTGACACCAGTCTCACGGGCGGAGGGGGCGAAACGTTGCAGTTGGGAAAGGGAATTGAAGGTGACGTGGGAGGAGCAGGCAAGGATGCCGGGGAAGGTGTCGGGCTCGTAAGCGGGACTGTAGGTGTGCGCCTTGCTGCCGAACTCCTCAAAAGCCAGGCGCGCCTCGTCGGGGCTGCTGGCGGTGGTGGCGGAGATATACTCGCGAAAGACGGGGAAGGTCTTCCAAAGGGCGAAGGCCTTGAAGGCGAGGATGAACTCTACGCCAGCCTCATCCATAATGCGACGGATGAGGGAGAGATTGCGACGAAGAAGGTCTTCGTGTAATATATAATAAGGAGTCATTATTCTTTGGAGGCCATAACCTCAATTGGGGCGGGAGCATCTTTCATCAAACTCTTATTAGCCACCTTGACAAGGCAGACGCCGATGGTAACCCAGAAGAGTTCACGGATACGCGTGTAGAAACTGGCAAAGATGCCTACGCCGGCGGTGGTGCCGTAGAGCACATGGAGGATGATGGCGAGACCACCCTCACGGGCACCGAGCTGAAGGGGCAAGATATAGAGAACGTTGCCCACGAGGGAGGAGAAGCCGATGACGAGGAGGGCATCGGCATAGGTGACGCCGTCGAGGCCGAAGGCCGTGAGGATGAACCAGAACTCCCAGGCATTGATGAGGCGTCCGGCATACTCGGCAACGAGACTGCTCCAGAAAGCATGGGGATTCTGCTTGAGATACATCACATTCTCGTCGGCAAGGCGGAAGGCATCGGTGTTGCGGGCATAAAGGCGACGGCTCCAGCCTTTGAGACCGGGAATATAGAAGAATATCTTGAAGAGACGCTCAAGGAGACCATTGGTGTAGAACCAATTGAAGACAATGACGACGGTGAGGAACACGGCCATGTAAATGGCGAAGAGCGTCCAGAGGAAAGGCGTCATCTTGTCGGTGTAGGCCACGATGAAGATGATGACACAGGTGGCCCACTGCATGAAGTGGCCGAGGATATGCATCAACGAGTAGAGCGTGACGCTGCTGATGGCACGGGGCATACCGATAAAGCGGGAAAGTTCCAGCACGCGGAAAGGGCCGCCACCGAAGCCGAAGGGCGTGAGGAAGGTGTAGGCGAAGGCTGAAAGCGTGAGTTTGAAACTCTGCCAAAAAGGAATGCGGGAGCCATTGCCTACGGTATCGACAATTACCTTGAAAGCGTATGCGTTTAACACGTAAACAATGCCCCATATTCCGATGACAGCCGGCAGATAGACGCCGGCAAGTTCCCAGTTTATGTCGTCGGGGATATCGACGAGAAAACACATCACGCCGAGCGCTACGACACCGAAGGCGAGAAGTATGTTACGGAATAAGGGATTCATACAGGTTCATGTCGGAGGGGAGCGTAATCTTGAAATTGCGCAGGTCGCCTTGGGAAAGATGAAGTTGGTAACCGAGTTGCGTGGCAAGGGTGCATGCACTCTGGGCATTGACGACACAGCGGGTGCGAGCCTCTTCTATCATCTGGCGAAGAGTGACGAGGGTAAAGGTCTGCGGTGTCTGGGCACGATACATTCCTTCGCGACGAATCATGGAACGCACGGTCTCACCGTTGGGAGCATAGAGGAGTGTCTCGTAAGTTTCCACTGCAGCGATGGCATTGCCACAGCGGCGTGCTACTTCAAGATTGTCTAATATGACATCCTTTGAAACGAGAGGACGCACGGCATCGTGAATCATAACAATCGTATCGGGAGCTTCATCGGCCAAGGCCGCTACACCGTTGCAGAGGGACTCAAAGCCTGAGGCACCCGCCACTGCGAGGCGGAGAGGCGTTGTGATGGCGGCACTCAAGGATGTGACGTAAGCATCCCATTTGGGCTGGCAGACGACAGTAAGTTCATCCACAAGGCCGGAAAAAGCGCGCAGAGTGTGTAGAAGTACACTTTCACCATGCACTTCTACGTACTGCTTCGGACTTTCAGACGAGAAACGCTCGCCATTGCCGCCGGAAAGTATAAGGGCTATGACCTTATTATTCATATTCATTCAGATGAGCAGTGAAGTAGGCACAGAAGCCCTCATGGGTCTTCCGCATACGCCACCGCCAGTACTCCATCAATGTGACTTCAACGAGAGGATATATCCAGGGCTGACCTATGATGAGTGAGAAGAAGAGTACACCAACACGGAAATCAAAGGTCAAGAGGTTTGTCATAGGCATAAGGGGCAGGCTCTTGGCGCGGAACTCGTCACGCAGACGTTGCGGCACCTCACCACCCCATTTTTCGCTCACTGCGGCATAGAAGCGCTGGAACTGCGGCGTTTGGTCCTCCTGGCCTTTGCAATAGGCGCGGTAGAAGAAGAGATATAGTTTCTCAAACCAGTCCTTTGAGCGCCACTTCAACGACAGATAGCGTTTCTGCACGTCGGCATACTTGTCCAGTTCGCAACGGCTGCGACCCAATTGCATCCACATGTGTATGTTGCGGTAGTAGTCGCTCACGGCGCACTGCCGGGCATGGCAGCGGAAGCCGGCCCATGCGCAGAGCAGCCAGATGACAACGCCCCAGTTCACAGAGGTGAAGGGCATGGGCTGCCAAGTGAGACGCAGCGTGATGAACAAATAGATACTGAAGAACCACACATCGCCGGCAAAACCGTCAAGGATGCGGCCTATCAGCGTACGCTTGTTAGTCATGCGGGCCAGTTGGCCGTCGGCGCAGTCGTACCAGTTGGCCCAGATGAGCAGAAACATGCCCACGGCATTGAGAAGCAGGTCATCAAAATAGAAGAACACGCCTGCCGCCGTACCTATCACGATGCTGAGAAGCGTCACGGCCACGGGATGTACGTGAAAGGCCTTGAAGAAGAGCGCCCAGAGGTAGCCCGGCGTACGAGTGACGTAGAGTTCAAACGGTCCTTCCGTATCGGAAGATTTCAACGTGGCGCGGACTTTGTCAATGAGAGATGCCATCAGACGGTTGACAGTTTACAGTTGATAGTTTACAGTTGATAGTTGAACGTTACCCTCTCTCCTGTTTTTCCACTCTCACTTTTTATGCCTTCGGCAAGCGCTCGTGTTCGATGCGACGCTGAGTGAACGGCAGCGGATTGGCTGTAATCTCGTCGTACTCCGTTCTGTTCCGGAAGATATCTATGGCCGCATAGATAGCCTGACGCATGGAGGCTGCAGAGGCTTTATTCTTGCCGGCGATGTCAAAGGCTGTGCCATGGTCGGGGCTTGTGCGGATGATGGAAAGGCCCGCCGTGTAGTTTACGCCCTCATCCATGCCGAGCGCTTTGAGAGGAGCCAGGCCCTGGTCGTGATACATGGCCAGCACGGCATCGAAGTGGCGGTAGGCTCCTTCGCCGAAAAAGCCGTCGGCGGCGTAAGGGCCGAAGCAAGGCACACCTTCCTTCCGCAAGTTCTCCACTGTGGGACCGATAATCTCCTGCTCTTCCTTGCCCAGCGTACCCTCGTCGCCACTGTGCGGGTTAAGGCCCAGCACGGCGATGCGGGGAGCTGAGATACGGAAGTCGCGCAACAGAGTTTTATGCAAAAGGCGCAACTTTTCGCTGAGGAGTTCCGGCGTAATGCTGCGGGCCACTTCACTGATGGGCAGATGGGTCGTGGCCAATGCCACACGCATCGTCGGATTGCTCAGTATCATCAGCCCCTTCTCGGCCGTAGCGTTCTCAAAGAACTCTGTATGCCCTACGAAGGGGAAACTGTCGCTATGTATGGCAGACTTACAAATGGGAGCCGTCACTATCACGTCGATGAGGCCGGCCTTCCAATCGCTCACGGCGCGGCGCAGAGCGGCCTGTGCCTGACGGCCTGACGCTGCAGTGCTCTTGCCGTATTCCACGCTGCACTCCTCTGCGTTTGTATTGATAAGGTTGAGGCGTCCGGGCTGTGCCTCGCCGGCGTTGCCTACGACTGTGAACGCCGGAACCTCTTCCAGTGCATTGCGATGGTAATTGGCTATTTTCTCATTCCCATATATCACGGGGACACACATGTCAAACATATCTTCACAGGCGAAGGCCTTGAAGATTACTTCATAGCCGATGCCGTTGATGTCGCCCTGGGTTGTTCCTATTCGTATTTTCATAACGCTTATATGTGGTTTTTATGATTGCTTTATCTTTGTTTTCGTGTTCAGCAGGCCGCAGGCCGCATATATATCCTCTCCTCGCGAGGCGCGAATGGTCGTGAAGAGGCCGTGCCCCGTCAGGTAATCGCGCAGCCTCGTCATTTTTTCTTCCGAAGCCCCGCGGAACGGGCTGTCGGGGATGGTGTGGAAACGTATGAGGTTCACTCTACAACTCAAATCGCCCAGCAGGCGCAGCAGCGCGTCGGCATGTTTCTTGCTGTCGTTCAGTCCGTCAAAGACGATGTACTCAAACGACAGTCGGCGCTGCCTGCTCTCGGGCGGTTCGGGATTGTTTTTGCAAAAAACGGGGTATTGCTTCAGCAAGGCCACCACTTCCTCTATGCTGCACGCCTTTTCCATGGGCATCATCCCGACTCGTTCTTCTGGCAACGGGTTGTGGAGCGAAATGGCCAGCGAGCAGCGACTTTCTTCTATGAATCGTTTCAGTCCGGCCCCGATGCCCACACTGCTTACCGTGATACGCTTAGGGCTCCAGCCCCATCCCCACGGCGCCGTGAGTATCTCCGTGGCACGCAGCACTGCATCGAGATTGTCCATCGGTTCTCCCTGCCCCATAAAGACTATATTAGTCAGACGGTTGCGCTCGGGCAGTGAAAGCAGTTGGTTAAGTATGTCGCCCGACGTGAGATGCCCCACGAACCCCTGGCGACCTGTCATGCAGAAAGCGCACTTCATCTTGCACCCCACCTGGCAACTGACACACAGCGTGCCTCTCTCGCCATCGGGAATGAAGACCGTCTCTACGTAACGCTGAGGCTCGCCTTCGGGAGTGAGCACGGGAAAAAGATACTTCACCGTCCCGTCCACCGAATGCTGCGCCGTGGCATGATCCATGCGGCCCACGTCATACTTCTCGGCAAGGCGCTCACGCGTAGCCTTGCTGAGGTTTGTCATCTCGTCTAACGACCGCACCCCCTTCACATAGAGCCACTCGCACAACTGCTTGCCTACGAATCGCGGCAAGCCGTGTGCGAGTGCTATTTCCTGTAGTTCAGGGAGCGTCAGCCCGATGAGCGGACTTCTCATAGGATAATAGGATAATGAGATAATGAGATAATTGGTTTGTCTTGCCCGTCATATCGTCGGCGGAAACAATCTGATAATCTCATAATCTCATTATCTTATAATCTAAGATTATTTGCTATACAGCAGCCAGGCACCGTTGTAAGTGCTGCGCAGCTTGTCGCGCGTCTGCACGGCCTGCTCCTTGTTGTCATAGCTGGCGGCCACTACGCGATACCACGTCGTGATGCCGTTGATTGTCTCGTTGGTCTTCACAAGAGTAGGCTGCCAGCCCTCACCTGCGAGGCGGCTGTAGAGGCTCTGCGCATTGGCTTCCAGAGCAAAACTGCCCACTACCACGCCATACGTCTTCACGGCGGAGCCGTTGACTACGCTGTAGCCGCCCTTGATGGTGCGCACCTCGGCGTCAGCCACGTTGGTGTTCGTCGGAACGGTCACGGTCGTGGTGTTCTGAGCGGGAGCGGTCACCTCGGTCGTCGTCTGCTGAGGCACGTTCACGGGAGTCGTCGTCACCTGAGTGACTTCCTGAGCCTTGGCCTTCTCGTATGCGGCACGGTAGGCGCTTTCCTGAGATTTACAACTGGTCATTACGAGGGCAGCCGTCATGAAGGCTGCGACAAAGAGAACTTTTTTCATAACTTGATATGATTATTGTTGTTTCACATTCTGGCTGCAAAAATACAAAAAACTCACGACATAACAAAGCCCTTACACTTAAAAAAACATAATTTAGTAAAACTATCCCCTCTTTCAGTTCTCCACAATGTTAATGTGCGATTTTTTTTGCTTTATTTTTTTGTTTTTCTCAATTTTTTGTGTTATCTTTGCACTCAGTTTCCACCCCACCCCGTCCTCCCGTTTCTCTCTCCTCCTTTTTTCACAAACACACCATATCATCCCCATGCTCCACGCCCAGTTTCCTCCTTCCGTTTTCGCCATGAACACATCGTTACTTTCTTTTTCCTTGTATTGTGACCAAGCCGCCCACAGCAGAGCGTGCCTTTTGTAAACATATCGTCTTATAGCGAGCAAAGGAATTTGATTTTCAACCCCTTCTTCTTCAAATTCCGCTCACTTATAAGCATTTAGGGTGTCAACCAGCCTCCGCTTTTTTCGTACGACATCCCTTTTGGCTCATCCGATGTCCCTTTTAGTTCATCCGATAGCCCTTTTAATTTTTCCGATAGCCCTTTTAGTTTTTCCGATAGCCCTTTTAGTTCATCCGATAGCCCTTTTAATTTTTCCGATAGCCCTTTTAGTTTTTCCGATAGCCCTTTTAATTTTTCCGATAGCCCTTTTAGTTTTTCCGATAGCCCTTTTAGTTTTTCCGATAGCCCTTTTAGTTCATCCGATGTCCCTTTTAGTTCATCCGATGTCCCTTTTAGTTTTTCCGATAGCCCTTTTAGTTTTTCCGATTGTCCTTTTAGTTTTTACTAAAGTCCTCTTAGCTCATCCGATGCCCTATTTCACGTTGTCCGAAATCACTTTTAGGTTGTCCGAAGCCCCTTTTAGTTTTCACTTTTCACTCTTCACTTTTCACTTAAAGCGGGCATCGCTTTATGAAAACTGCTAAAAATGTCAAAAAAAAGGCGTATTTTTTGGCTATTTGCAGAGAAAGCGCTACCTTTGCCGCTGATTCACGTACGCACACGTACATTTAATTTATACACTATGAGCAATTACAGCATCTTAAAAGCATTCCTCGGCGGTGCTGCCCTTGGCGCAATCGCCGGCATCCTCTTCGCCCCTGAGGCAGGTACCGAAACCCGCAAGAAATTGGCCGAAAAAAGCTCCGACCTCGTTGATCGCGTGAAAAAAGTGCTCGACGAAAGAGGCGTAAAGATCAATGAGGAAGACCTCGACGAGATTTCCGAGGAACTGAAAGACGAACTCATCTAAAGAGGCTTATCCGCCGCCCGCGCCCATAAGGCCGACGGCGTAACCAACCTTCATCAATATGTTCTCCAATTCACAGAATGTGGAGACTGTCAGTCAGCTATTCCGCGATGCCAAGGAATATGGCAAACTGCGTCTGGAAAAGCTGGAACTGGACATGGTCTCCAAAGTGTCGCGAGTGGTGGGGATGCTGGTGGTCGGTGCATTGCTCCTGGCCATGCTGTTCCTCGCGCTGATAGTCCTCAGCCTTGCTGCAGTATATGCCCTCGACGACGTGCTGCACAGCATGGCGTGGTCCATGCTTATCGTGGGACTGGTACACGTCGTGCTCACCCTGCTCCTCTATCTGGGCAGGAAGAAACTGGTGTACATACCCCTCACACTTCTCCTCTATGACATCCTGATGCCCGAGACGGAAAAAACTGATAACGAAGATGAGCAATAAACTCTCACAGGCCGAAAGATTGGCGGCTATAGAGAAACGGCGCGCGCTTATTGAGAAAAAAATCAAGCGTAAGCAACGTAGCATGCGGCATTACTACAGGGAACTGACGGCACCCGTGTCAAGTCCCGGGGCACGCCTGACATATCTCATGGCTAACGCCGGAACCTTTGCGACATTTGCCAAAGGGGCACTCGTAGGCTACAAAGTATTTAAGAAAGTCAGGAAACTGTTTTAAGGTAGGTTCAATAAAAACCAACATAAAATGTATAAAATCATCAGTAAGGAACAATTCAGCGAGAAAGTGTTCAAACTCGTCGTTGAAGCTCCGCTTATTGCCCGCAGCCGTAAAGCCGGTCATTTTGTTATCGTAAGAGTAGGCGAAAAGGGTGAACGTATCCCCCTCA
The DNA here is from genome assembly GCA_045600685.1 of Alloprevotella sp. Taxonomy (GTDB): domain Bacteria; phylum Bacteroidota; class Bacteroidia; order Bacteroidales; family Bacteroidaceae; genus Alloprevotella. The sequence goes on from JAZRYH010000022.1 coordinate 35,863, forward strand.
CCATTGCCGATGCCGACCCCGAGAAAGGTACCATCACCCTCGTCATACAAACCGTAGGTCACAGCACGACGCAACTCTGCGCCCTCAACGTGGGTGAAGAAATCACCGACGTGGTAGGTCCTCTGGGCAAAGCCACGCACATTGAGAACTTCGGCACATGCCTCTGCGCCGGCGGCGGCGTGGGCGTGGCCCCGATGCTGCCTATCGTCCGCGCCTTGAAGGAGGCCGGCAACAAGGTGGTGGTCGTGCTCGCCGGACGCACGAAAGAACTCATCATTCTGGAAAAGGAGATGCGCGAGAGCGCCGATGAGGTTATCATCATGACCGATGACGGCAGCTACGGCCAGCAAGGCGTCGTCACCGTGGGCATGGAACAGGTCATACAGCGCGAGAAGGTGAACAAATGCTTTGCCATCGGTCCCGCCATTATGATGAAATTCTGCTGCCTGCTGACAAAGAAATATGAAATCCCCACCGACGTTTCCCTCAATACGATTATGGTGGACGGCACCGGCATGTGCGGCGCCTGCCGTATAACTGTAGGCGGAAAGACTCGCTTCGTCTGCGTTGACGGTCCCGAGTTCGACGGCCACGAAGTGGACTTCGACGAAATGCTGAAGCGCATGGGCGCTTTCAAGGAGGAAGAGAAAATTACCCCCTCCACCCCTGCGGAGGCCTGCGGGCTGAGTGCGGGTCAGGAAAGCTCCCATCCGGAGGGCCTCCCCATAAAGAGGGAGGTGCCCGAAAGGGCGAAGGGGGTAATCACCCCGAAAGAGCGCGCACAAATCGAGCGTGTGAAAATGCCTGAGCTCGACCCCGTCTATCGTGCCACGACTCGCACGGAAGAAGTAAACAAAGGCCTCACCGCCGCCATGGCTCAACGTGAGGCTCAGCGCTGCCTCCATTGCAAGAATCCCGGATGTATGACAGGCTGTCCCGTCGGAATTCAGATTCCCACCTTCATCGGCAAGATTGAAGAAGGCGACTTCCTCGGCGCAGCCAAGGTGCTGAAGCAGACTTCTGCCCTGCCCGCCGTGTGTGGCCGCGTTTGTCCGCAAGAAAAGCAATGCGAGAGCCAGTGTATCTACAACAAAATGAAGAAAGCCCCCGTAGCCATAGGCTATCTGGAGCGTTTCGCCGCCGACTACGAGCGTGAAAGCGGCCAGATGGCCCTGCCCGACTGCGCACCCGCCAACGGCCACAAGGTAGCCGTCATCGGCAGTGGCCCCTCCGGGCTTTCCTTCGCCGGCGATATGGCTAAATTAGGCTACGACGTCACAGTCTTTGAGGCTCTTCACGAAATAGGCGGCGTACTCAAGTATGGCATTCCCGAATTCCGCCTGCCCAACCGCATTGTGGACGTGGAAATACAAAATCTTGAGAAGATAGGCGTAAAATTTGTGAAGGACTGCGTAATAGGCAAGACTCTGAGCGTGGAAGACCTGAAGCAGCAAGGCTTTGAAGGCATCTTCGTAGGCTCAGGCGCCGGCCTGCCTAACTTTATGGGTATCCCCGGCGAAAATGCTAACGGCGTGATGTCGTCAAACGAGTACCTCACGCGCATCAACCTCATGGACGCCTCAGCAGCAGACAGTGCCACTCCCATTAAGAAGGCACGCCGCGTGATGGTGGTAGGCGGTGGCAACACGGCCATGGACTCCTGCCGCACGGCGAAGCGACTGGGAGCAGAGCATGTCATGATTGTTTACCGCCGCTCGGAGGCCGAGATGCCCGCCCGCTTGGAAGAGGTGCACCATGCCAAGGAGGAAGGCATAGAGTTCAAGACACTCTGCAATCCTCTTGAGTACCTGGCCGACGAGAAGGGCAACCTCTGCGGCGTAGTGCTCCAGAAAATGCAACTCGGCGAGCCCGACGCCAGCGGGCGTCGCAGTCCCGAGCCCATACCCGGCGCTACGGAGACAATAGATATCGACCAGGCTATCGTAGCCGTAGGGGTAAGCCCCAATCCTATTGTGCCCACCAGCGTCAAAGGCTTGGAACTCGGCCGCAAGAACACCATCGCCGTGAATGAAGACATGCAGAGCAGCATCCCCACCATCTTCGCCGGCGGCGACATAGTGCGCGGCGGTGCCACTGTCATCCTCGCAATGGGAGATGGCAGGAAGGCTGCAGCCTCCATGCACAATTATATTAACAAGAAGTCCTAATCTCTTCAATAAAACGAGAGCTATGCACGAGCACCCCACTCGTGCATAGCTCTTATTAAGACACTTTCATCGCTATCCAAGCAGAACGTCCTATCATAGCATGCTAAGCAGTTTTTCCTTCACCCAGATACTCGACATCATCGGCACTTTAGCTTTCGCCATCTCGGGTATCCGGCTCTCATCCGCCAAGCATTTTGACCTTTTCGGGGCCTACATCGTGGGCCTCGTCACAGCCATCGGCGGCGGCACGGCCCGCGACATAATGCTCTCCAATGACATCTTCTGGATGCACGACCCCATTTATCTCATCCTTACCGGCATCGCGCTAATTTGGGTAATGATATTCGGCAAGCACCTCATCCACCAAAATTCTACATGGTTTATATTCGACACCATCGGCTTGGCCATGTTCACCGTCACAGGTATTGAAAAGACTCTCAACGCTTCGTACGTTGATACCCCCTACCCCATGTGGGCTGCCATCATTATGGGCACCCTTACCGGCGCTGCTGGCGGCGTATTCCGCGACGTGCTGATGAATCAGGTGCCTCTCATCTTCCGTGGGGAGATTTATGCACTGGCCTGCATCGCTGGCGGAACGGCATACTGGGTGCTGCATGCTCTGGACTACAACAACATCGTCTGCGGCCTCACTTGCGGTGCAATTGTTATCATCATACGCCTATTGGCCGTGATGTTCAAACTCCATCTTCCCGTTCTGAAAGGAGAAGACAACTAACCGTTCGTCTTTTATCCCGCAGGACTTCATCACAAGCAGAAATGCTGCCATCGCAAACATAAGTGCTAATCTCACAAGCTTATGCCCAACCGACAAGCACTTATGCAAAAACCGACAAGCACTTATGCAAAAACCGTAGCAGCAGAAGCCCTCTCTATTCAAGGTTATATCCGTTGTCGAAAAACGTGACAATATAGAAATAACCCTCGTTCTCACAGATTTTGAACCACACGAACTTTTTCTCTATCACCTCGCGGCTGGCGTTCTCATCCTTCGGGCGTTGATAGAAGTCTGCTTCGTACACCTTATCGTTAGTGCGTAGTTCATAATCCACGTCTTCCGTTTCGTCAATCAGTTCATTGTCGCCCTCAAACGACACGTAATTCTTATCTTCCGCGTATCGTTTCACAAGTTTGTTGAAACGTGTCCGGATATCGTCGTTTCCCCGCGTCATAGCGTCCGTCACCCCGATACGCGCCACCCTTCCCTTATTGCTTGCCACGCAAAGTATCACACGTTCCCCCTCATATTCTCCAGAAAGGAAGTTTGCCCCATACTCTTTGGCGACCGTGAAGCCCTTTTCCCCTAATTGCTTCATTACGTCCCCTGTCTTACCATCCACGGGGATGCCCATAAACGTTGTCACATCGTCTTTCGTCGCCTCTGGCGCTGCATAAGCCATATAACAAGGCGGAAGCAGGAACAGCATTATTGCAATAAATCTACGCCACGGCTCTTTCATTTTGTTCGTTCCCGTGTTTTGCTGAGCATTCAACTCATTTATTTATATCTATCCATATAAACATGACCCGCCATACACATGACGGGTCAGTTTTTCATTCTGCGGAGAGGATAGGATTCGAACCTACGAAACCCTTTAGGGGTTTACACGCTTTCCAGGCGTGCCTCTTCAACCACTCGAGCACCTCTCCTTGTAGATTTTGCTTTTCTAAGGTTGAAAAGTATCAGCGTCGCAAGCTGTTTTTGCGGTTTGCGGATGCAAAAGTACTACTTTCTGGCGAAACAGCCAAACTTTTCCCCACTATTTTTGCAAAAAAAGCGACGCGAAAGCAAATGTTTTAGGGTGCAGTTGCTATTCCTTTGCTTTCGCGTCTGCTGTTATGCACTGCCACGGTCGGTTTCTTGTTTCGTTTGTGCCTGTCGCTTGACCGTTGCCGCCGTGCTATTCACTGGAAGATTGTTCCTGTTTTTCCAATTCCTCGGGACGAAGCACACCAGAGTTGTTGCGCGTAAAACGATTATTGGGGGGCCGGCGTTCTGCAGTGGATTTTCCCGCAGTTGATGCCGACGGAGTGCCGTCTAATGAGAACGCCTTCCATCCTGGCGGCAGACTGACGACGGATAAGTTGGCTCCATATTCCCTTGCACGAGTAACGACCTTCACGACATAGTTTGCCGTCTCGCTTCCTATCATATAGCCGTACTTCACCACGGGGTCGCGATAATAGTTGGGCTGTTGAAGGCCATAGATATAACGGCTTACGTCTTGCCATCGCTGAGGATTTCCGCCATACTTCTTACAGAGCGCCATGGCATCGCGCACATGGCCTTGTCCTCCGTTATAAGAGGCCAGGACAAAGTGGATGCGTTCCTCCGTTGAGCGTATATCCTTAAACGCACTCTGTAGAACGCGTATGCACTTGGCAGCCGCCCTCACGTTTTGTTCCGGCTGGAATATCTCCTCCCCGCTGACGCCATAATGCGCAGCCGTTGAAGGCATGAGTTGCATCAGTCCGCAGGCTCCTGCCCCCGACCTGGCGTTGGGGTCAAAGCCACTTTCCTGATAGCAAACGGCTGCAATGAGGCGCCAATCCCACCCTGTGGCGGCGGCTGCCTCCTTAAACAAATGGTCATAGGTAGAAATAATGCCTTTCTCGGCATTGATATAAGGGGCGCGCACCGAGCGGTGCACCTCCTGCCTTAGGCGCCAATCCTCCTGCACCTTATGTATGACTTCCTCCTCACTGAGAAGCGTGTCAACGGCGTAGGGGTCGTCGGCTCCCGTGGTGTCCATTTTCTGGACAAAGGCCGGATTATCGGGGGGCGGCGTTTTTTTGCATGACACCATGCTTGCCGCACACAGCAACAGGCACGCCGCCGGCAATAAGCAGAAGTGCAGCACGCGCTTCACGTTCCAGTCGTGCGCCTCCGTGGGGATGTCAGGCAACAAATGGCCATGCGGACAAACGCCCACGAGTTCAGGTGCCAGACCTTCTGCTGCCATGCGAGCGAGGAAGCGGTCATAATAACCGCGTCCGCGTCCCATTCTCCGGCCGTCGGGCGTAAAGGCCATTCCCGGCACATAAATCTTATCAATAGCCGCCAAGTCCGAAAATTCCGGTCCTTGTGGCTCAAGTATGCCAAAAGCTCCTGCACTCAGGCTCTCATCGCCTTCATAGAGCCGCAGCACGATGTCGTCCCCTGCCACTACCGGCAGCACTACACGCGCTCCTGCCGCATGGCAGCGCCGGATGAAGGGGCGTGTGTCCACCTCATCGGGCAGCGGCCAGAAGAGCATGATGGTCGCGCCCGCCTCTGGCAGCACGTCGGTGAGAACTGTGGCTGTGCGCGGCAGGCTCTTCAACTGGCGGCGGAGTTCGGCTTTCGACTGCAACATAGATTATTCGTCCCTTGCCCTATGCCTTAGGAGCCTTCACCTTATAATTACACGAGAACTGGCCGTGCAGCAGGCTTTGAAGCTTACGCTTGATGAGTTGGCGGCGCAGCGGGGAGATGCGGTCGGTGAAGACTTTGCCCTCCAGGTGGTCGAACTCGTGCTGCATGACACGCGCGAGATAGCCTTCCACCCATTCGTCATGCGGCTGCAGCTCTTCGTCGAGCCATTGCACACGTATGCGTTTCGGACGCCGCACGGGCTCGTGGATTCCGGGCAAAGAGAGACACCCTTCCTCCATTACTTCCGTTGCGCTCTCGTCCACTTCTACGATGTGCGGGTTGATGTAAGCCGCATTGAAGTCTTTGTATTCGGGGAAGTCCTCCGAGAGGCAATCGAGCGTGATGACCACCACGCGGATGGCCTTGCCGATCTGCGGAGCAGCGAGGCCCACGCCTTCGCTCTTATACATCGTTTCAAACATGTCGGCGATGAGTTCTTTCAGGCCGGGATAATCAGTAGGGATGTCCTCGGCCACTTTGCGCAGAACGGGCTGGCCGAGGGTGTAGATGGGAAGAATCATTTATTAGTTGGCAGTTTATAGTTTTTAGTTGACTGCTTATTTTTTCAGGCTCTCCATATAGCTCTGCAAGATGATTGTTGCTGAGATTTCATCAACGAGGGCTTTGTCCTGACGGCGCTTGCGGGATATTCCGCTCTCCAGCATCGTCTGGTGGGCCAGAACGCTGGTAAAGCGCTCGTCCCAAAAGACAACGTCAAGCCCGGGGAACGCCTTCTTCAGCCGCCCCGTAAACTCTCTCACCCGGGCCTGATTTTCGGAGGGCTGACCGTTGGGCTGCGTGGGCAGGCCTATGACGATGCGCTCCACCTCCTCGCGCTGCATATACTGCGTGAGGTAGGCCATGAGTTGTGGTGTGTCCACCGTGCACAGGCCCCCGGCAATGATTTGCAGGGGGTCGGTGACGGCAAGTCCGGTGCGGCGTTTGCCGTAATCAATGGAGAGTATGCGACTCATTATTTATATATACGCGCGTGCAAAGAAATTTACAGTACGGCACGATAGAGTTCCACAATCTGCTCCTCGGTCACTTCGCGCGGGTTGCCCGGCGTGCACACGTCGGCAATGGCCTGATGCGCCAGAGCCGGAATATGCTCTTCGTGTATGCCGAGTTCGCTGAGATGCTGAGGGATACCCACGCGCACGGCCAGGGCGCGCACGGCCTCAACGGCAGCCTGGGCGGCCTCTTCAGGCGTCATGCCGGTAGTGTCAACGCCCATCTCGCGGGCTATCACGCCGTATTTCTCAATGCGTTCGGGCATATTATACTCCATAATGGTGGGCAGCAACAGGGCGTTGGCCACGCCGTGGGGTATATCGTGGAGCGAGCCCATGGGGTGTGCCATGCCGTGAACAAGGCCGAGGCCCACGTTTGAGAAGGCCTGTGCGGCGATATACTGCGCCAGGGCCATACCCTCGCGGGCTGCTGCGTTGGTGGGTTCCTCTACGGCGGTGGGGAGATGCTCGGCTATCATGCGGATGGCCTGCAGTTCGTACATATCGCTCATAATCCATGCGCCCTTCGTGATATAGCCTTCGATGGCGTGGGTCAGAGCGTCCATACCCGTGGCGGCCGTAAGACCCTTCGGCAGGGAGTACATCAGTTCGGGGTCAACGATGGCCACGGCGGGGATATCGTTGGGGTCAACGCACACCATCTTGGCCTGACGTTCCTCGTCGATAATGACATAGTTGATGGTCACCTCGGCACCCGTGCCGGCCGTGGTGGGCAGGGCGATGATGGGCACGCTCTTGTGCTTTGTGGGGGCACAACCCTCAAGGCTTACCACGTCGGCAAACTCAGGATTGTTGGCCACGATGCCTATACCCTTCGCCGTGTCCATACTGCTGCCGCCGCCGATGGCCAGGATGCAGTCGGCACCGCTCTGGCGGAAGGCTTCAACGCCTTGCTTCACGTTCGTCACCGTAGGATTGGGCTTTATCTCACTGTAGATTTCGTAGGGAAAAGCCACAGCGTCGAGCACGTCGGTCACCATCTTCGTGGTGCCCACTTTTATCAGGCCTTTGTCGGAACATACGAGGGCTTTGTGCAGGCCCATGCGGTTCAACACTTCGGGAAGCTCCTTGCGGGCTCCGGCGCCGAAATAACTCACTTCGTTAAGGATAAATCTGTTTGCCATAATATTATGTGTTAAGCGTTGGTAATGTTGCGAAATCGGGCTATATCGCTGCAAAGTTACACAAATCCTGCCATTCCACCAAGTTTTTTCCCCACATTATGACTTTTGCGCCCCCGCACGCCCTGACGGCAGCGTCGCAAGCCCTCATTTATCTTGATATCGCGCATTAGGGTGTCGCGCTAAAGGCTGTTTCGAAGCGCTGCCGCGCCTTGTCAAAATTTTTTACACCTTCGGCGTAGAAAAATGGCCGTTTTTTCGTTTTTTTCCGTGCGCGGCATACTTCGCACGATTTTAGCTCATTTTCTTGTTGCTTGATTTCCAGCACATTGGCGCAACGCGGCGCTTTTTTGAAGCGTTCTGGCGCGCGCAAACCCGCTTTCAGACTGCATTTTTGTCCATCACGAGGCGAGAAAATTTCCTTTTTTTTGCGTTTTGGAAGCGTTGATGCGCCACACTTGCCACCACACCCTCATTTAGTCCCCTTTTACCACGTCACAGCCGCTTCTGGCGCAAACTATGTCCCTTTTAATTCATCCGATGTCCCTTTTAATTCATCCAATAGCCCTTTTAATTCATCCGATGTCCCTTTTAATTCATCAGATAGCCCTTTTAATTTGTCCGATGTCCCTTTTAGTCGCGCGTAAATGGGACATCGGGAAAGTTAAATGGGAGCTCGGAAAAAATAAATGGGGGGCTCGGGACGATTACAAGCCGATGCAAAAAAACGGGAACGCGAAAAAACTTCGAAAAATGCCGTCTGCGATTTGCAAAATCGTGCATAGAACGTCGTTTTCCCGATTATCGCATTGTCACATTATTTTACAATTTCCAAACGTGCAGAAAACGCCAAGCCTTAATTTATTTCAGAAATCAAACAAACGCTGTCTGGTAAAATGTTTAGACCATACCCCGAAGGGGTTAAACAGCCCAGCCAGGGGCAACGCCCCTGGTACATGGTTGCCGTACTTACGGCCGCCCCAGCGGGGCACAACAACAAGAGCCAATGGACGTTATGCCCCGTTGGGGCGGGCAAAGTACGGTGGCAATATACCAGGGGCGTTGCCCCTGGCTGAGTTGTTATGCCTGGCCCCCTTCTGGCTGCCGCCATCTTCCCCCTATTAGGGGCAGAGTCCGCTGCTTACTTCGTCGCAGCGGGGCTAAAGTAAGCTCCCTTGCATAGAAAACCTCCGAACCTATAGCATTTACAAGGGCTACGAAAGATTACTTCCTTTTTTATCGGACAACAATAAAATGAAACAAACGCGGAAAATCATCTGCCAAAGAGCGCAAGCAACAGGCGCGAGCCCTTAAGAAATGTATATATCAGCCTCTCGCTGCACTTATTTTCACAAAAAAATCATAAAAACACACATTTATTTATAAATATACACGGAAAATAAAAATAAATGCGTAATTTTGCACGAAATATGCACAAGTAGTGCACACTACTGCGAAATTAACAGCAATCATCCCCTTTTCATTTATGAAAAAGACATTCTTCCTTCTCTTCGCCGGCCTCATGTGCCTCACCACACTTACCTCGTGCGACGAAGACCAGCGCATCTCGTGGAAAATAAACGGCGAATGGTACGGCAACTTCGGCATGTACTACGATTATGAGGGATATGACCCCTACGGTCGGTATGTGAGAAAATCCTTCGACAGCTATGAGACCGACATAAGGTTCGTGCAGTCAGGCTTCTCCGACCACGGTGAAGGTTTTCAGGTGGATCACTACCGCGAAGGCCCGTATGAATTCCTTTCCTACCGCTTCCGTTGGGAGGTGCGCAACGGTGTTCTCTACCTCACCTACCCCCCGCGCTATTCCGACTACGACACGGAAATCTACGACTATTCCCTTTCCTACAACTACTTCCGTGGCTACTTCAGCAACGCCACGCAGCCCTTCAGCCTGAAGAACCTTAGCAACTACGACTGGAACTACTACGGCTATGGCCGCGAATACTGGTGGTATGAACGTCCTAATTGGAGCTACTACCCCTACTATGCTCCCGGCAAGGACATCAAGGACGGCCAAGGCTCCGTGGCCGGAAAAGCCGTGCAGAACACCGAGGCAGAAGGCCTGCCCAAGGGCGTAGTGCGCATCGGCAATCACCATACCGACGCCCTGAGATTGCAAAATATGCCCGTGAAGGTGGAAATAGAAGAAAAAAAGTAGGAAAAACTTCGTCTGTTTCAGAAAATTATTGTAATTTTGCATCCGATTTGAGTCCGAAGGGGCCGAAAAGCGCTAGAGACAGCGAGCAGAGCACCCCGTCAGTCAGCTGACGAAGCCTGCGCCCTCGATGCCGCCTCCCGGAAAAACCCGTTTAAAATACATATTAAAAAATGTACGCAATCGTTGAGATTAACGGTCAGCAGTTCAAGGTGGAAGAAGGCAAGAAGCTCTTCGTAAACCATATCCAGGAAGCAGAAGCTGGACAGACTGTTGAGTATGACAAGGTCCTCCTTGTCGATGCTGACGGCACCGTCAGCGTAGGCACCCCCACCGTGGAAGGCGCCAAGGTAGTAGTCGAAGTTGTAAGTCCCCTTGTAAAGGGTGAGAAAGTCCTCGTCTTCCACAAGAAGCGTCGCAAGGGCTATCGCAAGCTCAACGGCTATCGCCATCAGTTCACTGAGGTAACCGTAAAGCAGGTTATCGCTTAATGTTTCACCACTTAACACAAGAAAAATTCTAAGATTATGGCACACAAGAAAGGTGTAGGTAGTTCTAAGAACGGTCGTGAGTCAGCAGCTCAGCGACTTGGTGTTAAGATCTGGGGCGGCCAGAAGTGCGTAGCCGGCAACATCATCGTGCGTCAGCGCGGTACTGTTCACTATCCCGGCACCAACGTAAAAATTGGTAAGGACGACACTCTCTATGCCGTGGCCGATGGCATCGTGACCTTCAAGCGCGGCAATCGCAACCGCAGCGTGGTCAGCGTCATCCCTCAGGCTGAAGCCTAAGCTACCTCTAAAGAGCAACACGCCCCGACAACCCACCGGTTGCCGGGGCTTTTCATTCCCTGAAACTCACTTTTCGGCAAAGAAACTTGGCCACATTGCACGAATTTACTAACTTTGCACGCGAAATATATACCTAAAGATTATGGTCATCGACTTTCAAAACGTAAACATCTGCCTGCACAACGGCACGGAACTGCTTAAGGACGTGTGTATGAAGGTAGAAGAAGGAGAATTCGTCTATATAATCGGACAAGTGGGCACCGGCAAGACCTCACTCCTGCGCACCATCGACGGCGAACTGCGCCCGAAGGGTGAAACCGCCGAAGTGCTGGGCCGCGACCTGCTCAGTCTGAAACGCCGACTCGTGCCCGCCCTCAGGAGAGAACTGGGCATCGTGTTTCAGGACTTCAAACTTCTGGCTGACCGCACAATAGAAGACAACCTTCAGTTTGCCTTGCGCGCCACAGAATGGAAAAACAAAAATGAGCGACGCGAGCGCATAGATGAAGTCATGGAGCAGGTGGGACTGACAGACAAACTTGCAAAATTCCCCCATGAGCTCTCCGGCGGCGAGCAGCAGCGCGTAGCCATTGCCCGCGCCATCCTCAACCATCCGAAACTCATCCTCGCCGATGAACCTACAGGAAACCTTGACGCCACAAACGCAGAAAAGATCATGCAGATCCTCAATACCATTAAGGAGGACGGCACTGCCATCGTGATGGTGACCCACAACAGGCACCTCATAGAGGCTCACCCAGAGAGAACTTTTATTTGCGAAGACGGCACCCTCAAGGAGCAATAGTCCTAAAAACTGAAAGAAAAAGAAATGAAAATCATGAAGTTTGGCGGCACCTCTGTAGGGTCGCCCGAAAGAATAAAGGAAGTAGTGCGCCTCGCCACCGAGAGCGGCGAGCAACGCTTCGTAGTGCTCAGCGCTATGAGCGGCACCACCAATGCGCTGGTGGAAATAGCCGACTACATTGGCAAACATAACACAGAGAGCGCACTGAACGTGCTCACGCACCTTCGCCACAAGTATGACAAGCACCTGAAGGAGCTATACACCTCAGAGAAAGTGCGCCAGCACGTTGCCGACTACCTGACAGAGCGCTTTGACTGGCTTCGCAGCTGCTGCATACAGCAGATGACACCGGCCCTGGAACGCGAAATCGTGGCACAAGGCGAACTGATGAGCACACACATGGTCATCGGCTATATGGAAGAGCAGGGCTTCGACACCATTCTCATTCCGGCCTTTGACTTTATGCGCACCGGTCAGCACGCTGAACCAGACCTGAAACACATACGCGCCGCGCTCTCCGCCATACTCGAAAAGGAGGGACGGCATCAGGTGTATCTCACGCAAGGCTTCATCTGTATCAATGAACACGGGGAAATCGACAACCTGCAACGTGGCGGTTCCGACTACACAGCCTGTCTCATCGGTGCGGCACTAAGGGCCGAAGAAATCCAGATATGGACTGACATAGACGGCATGCACAACAATGACCCGCGCTTCGTGGAAGGCACGAAGCCCGTGCGCCATATCAGTTTTGAAGAGGCCGCAGAACTGGCCTACTTCGGAGCTAAGATTCTCCACCCCACCTGTATTCAGCCCGCACGCTATGCCAACGTCCCCGTGCGACTGCTCAACACCCTTGACCCTCAGGCCCCCGGTACACTCATCAACAACGCCACGGAGGAAATCGGCGTGAAAGCCATCGCTGCCAAGGATAACATCACCGCGATTAAGGTAATAAGCAGCCGAATGCTGCTGGCCAGCGGCTTCCTCGCCCGCATCTTCCAAGTATTTGACGAACACGACACTTGTATCGACATGGTGACGACTTCAGAAGTGGGCGTGTCGCTAACCATTGACGACACCACTCACCTGGAAGCCATCCTGGACGACCTGCGCAAACTCGGCATCGTGCAGGTGGACAGCAACCAATGCATAATATGCGTGGTGGGCGACATGACGGCCGAACAGCACGGTTACTGCGCCCAAGTGCTCAACGCACTGAAGGAAAAACCCATACGCATGATATGCTACGGCGGCTCGGACCACAACGTGAGCGTGCTGGTCAGCATGGAACAGAAGCAATGGGCCCTGCAGCAACTCTCGAAGCACCTCTTTGAATAACGCGACGCGAGACTTTATTTAACTACTATCCACCCTGCACGGCAAGAAGCCGGCATGAGCACACACCTTCAAACCGTCAATTATATACAGTGAACAGAATCCTCATATTTCTCCTCGCCATTATGCTCCCCTGTGGCACAATGGCGCAGAAAAAGAGCAACACATCAGTAAAGAAGACCACGACGACGGCTAAGAAATCCGTAACAAAACCCGTCGTGCAGCCCAAACCGGCCCTGACGCCGATGGAGGAGCGCATGCTCAGCGGCTTGGAGAAAGTCATTATCTTCGACTCGCTCGTGGTCAACAAGAGAGACCTCTTCAAGGCCTACCCGCTCTCCACGAGTGCCGGCACTTTGGCATGGACAGACACAGACAACGCTCTGCCCGACAGTTTGCTGACGCTGCGCCCTGCACGCCATACCATAGCATACGGCGACAAGCGCATAGAAGCCTGCCCCGTGGACAGCGCAAGAGCTTTCATCGGTAGCAGTATGCTCATCAGCAACGAGTGGACGGCACTGGAGCCGCTCTTTTCCAAAGACAATTCGGATACTACGCTCCAGAATTTTCCTTACATCATGGCTGACGGGCAGACTATTTACTTTGCACAGCAGTCGGACGACGGGCTGGGCGGTCTTGACCTCTACATGACACGTCAGAACAGTGAGCGCGACGGATACTTTCGACCTGAGAACATCGGTATGCCTTTTAATTCCAGCGCCAATGACTACCTGCTCGTCATTGATGAAGAAAGTGGCATAGGAATGTTCGCTTCCGACCGCCGGCAGCCGGTAGATTCCGTGTGCGTTTACTATTTCATCCCTTCCAATCTGCGCCTCACATACGACGAAGACAACTTGTTGCCAGAGCAGCGCATTTCTCTGGCAAAGATCGAAAGAATCGCCGACACGTGGGCCTTCACAGAGCAAGAGAGTATTGACAAATTCCGCGAGAAACTCCGTAAAAGTATTTCTACAGTAAAATAGTTTCTTCGTTATGAATGTTAAAAAGTTATCATTATGCTTTCTTAGTGCGACATTCTTCTTTCTATGCGCATTAAGCCTCTCTGCCCAGCATGTCTATCAGGGCGGTTCAAAGTACAACACGAAACTTTACACTTGGGACGGCACCTATCTTTATCAAGGCGGGTCGAAGTACAACACGAAGTTGGCCACATGGGACGGTACCTACGTCTATGAAGGCGGATCAAAGTATAATAAGAAACTCCTCACTTGGGATGGTCGCTACATTTATCAAGGCGGCTCAAAATACAACACAAAGCTGGCCACATGGGACGGCACGTATATCTATCAGGGCGGCTCGGTGTATAACACCAAGCTCTATACATGGGACGGCACCTATCTCTATCAGGGCGGCTCAAAGTACAACACGAAAATCCTCACATTTGACTGCACGATTCCTATTCCCATCATCTACCTCATCGTTGGAGGATAAGGAGGCTTCCAATATAAAATGAGCCGCCAGGGAAATTTCTCTGGCGGCTCATTTTATTTTGAATAAGAATCGCAATGCTCTATTTAGAAGCGAATCTTAGATGTCTGCATCAGCATACAGATAGCGTTTAATGGAGCGCTTCGGCGTTTTCTGGAACTCCTCTTCATAAATACGGAAGCCTGAAATTTGCTCATACTTATTGATGGCAAGATTAAGGTCCTTGATGTTCTGCTCCATGAGAGCCTCTATAGCAGCATGGTTCATGCCAAGACGCTCGGCCTCGTCCATATCGGGATGGATGAGCATGTAGAACTTATCATTCTTTTGTATCATGATACACTCGCTGACCAGCGGAAGCGTATTCATCTTGCTCTCCACCTCTTCAGGGAATACATTTTGGCCATTCGGGGTGAGAAGCATATTCTTGGAACGTCCCTTGATGTAGAGGTTGCCCTCAAGATCCATAAGCCCGAGGTCGCCGGTGTGATACCAGCCCTGAGCGTCAAGAACAGCGGCAGTGGCTTCAGGATTCTTGTAATAGCCGAGCATGACGT